>CAZPVX010000001.1:0-18798 GCA_964590135.1 uncultured Anaerolineae bacterium
CGCAGGGCGAGGAAGTCGTCGAGCTCCTGCTTCGTGTTGAAGGCCAGGCCATAGATGCGCTGGAGCATCGGGTTATGCTCATCGCCGCGCCAGTATGCGCCGCTGCTCTGCGAGAGCTTGAACGAGTCCGGCGCGATCTCGCGCGTGTTGCTCACATGCGGCCCGCGACACAGATCCGTGAACGTGTCCTGCGTGTAGACGCTGATGATCGCGGATGGCCGATTTTCGTGCGCAGCTTGATCGCCGGCCTGCTCGCCATATTCATCTGCGCCCTTCGAAAGACCATCGATCAGTTCGAGTTTGAACGGGTTGTCCTTGAACAGATCGCGCGCGCCGGCCTCGCTCACCTCACGGCGCGCAAAGTCCACATTTTTCGCCACGATCTCGCGCATTCGCCCTTCGATCCTGTCCAGATCCTCCGGCGTGAAGGGCTTCGACACGGCGAAGTCATAGTAGAAGCCGTTTTCCACCGGCGGCCCAATCGTCGGCTTGGCATCCGGGAAGAACTCCAGCACCGCCTCGGCCATGATGTGCGCGAGCGAGTGGCGCTTCTTGTAGAGCGCCAGCGGCATCTGCTTGCCCTTGCCATAGCTGATCATCTCGCCGTCTTCAGCTTTGGATTGAGGGTTGTGAATTTGGCTTGCGCTCGCGGCATTCGCCGATTGAACGATGGGCGCAATGCGCGGATTGGCGGCCGCGATGTAATCGCTGGACTTGATCCACATGCTCTGGTCGAGGCGCGCGGCATTGAACACGATCTCGTCATTGGCAAGCAGGGATGGGTCGACCACCACCGGCAAATCCTCGCGGAACGAGAAGGGCAGGATCGTGCCGGCGACGCTGCCCGTCATCTCCTCGGCGATCTCCTGCGGCGCAAACGTGGCGTAGTCGCCGCTGAACAGCGCCTGCACTGCCTTCAGATCGAGCTTGGCATCCCCCGGGATGACGGCGATGCAGTAGCGGCGCTCCTTCTTGCCCAGCTTCACCATCACCACGATGCACTTGGCGGCCTGCGATAGCGCATTGCCGCGCAATTGCGACACCACGTCCGTGCGTCCCTCCGGCGCGTGATCGACCAGCCGATACGACGCATTGCGCGCGTCCAGCAGCGAAATCAATTGTTGATAAGCACTGATTGCCTGCGTTGACATGACTCCCTCCAAAAGAAAAACCCCTCGCCCACTACTGGGGCGAGGGGTTCTCGCGGTTCCACCCACATTGGAGTTTGGAGATCAGCGTTTGGTGATTGGGTTGAGCTACGCTCACACTCCAATCCCGCATCTCCAATCTCAACACTCCATCTCGTTCGCTGTAACGGGCATCCCCGGCCGGCTTTGTGTTGGGCAACTGGCAGTCGCTCCTCCGTTTTCAGCCGGCGCTCGCGGATGGTGCATGGCTTCGTGCGCGCTGCGATGCTTTCACCAGGTTGCATCGCTCTCTGCTGCGGCAATCGAAGCCGGCGTGTTCCGCTCGTCGCTTTAGGATGCGCATTATAAGACTGAAAACTGAGAATTTGCCGGTTCATCGCCGGCACGCTATAAACCGCGCTTGATGAATCCCAATCCAGCCCTCAAGAAGCTTGGCTTTGCCGAGCGCGACCGCATCGTCATCATTCACACCGACGACATTGGCATGGCTCATGCCAGCTACGCCGCCTTCACCGACCTCTGGCAGGCCGGCATCATCTCCTCTGGCGCTGTCATGGTGCCCTGCCCGTGGTTTCCAAAGGTGGCCGCATATTGCCGCAGCGTCGCCGGCGTCGACATGGGCGTGCATATCACGCTCACCAGCGAGTGGGACAACTATCGCTGGGGGCCGATTTCATCGCGTGAACCGCGCGCCGGCATGCTGGACGACGAAGGCTATTTCCCGCGCTCCTCGGCAGCCATCAAAGCCAGCGGCGACCCCGACGCTGTGCGACGCGAGATGGTCGCACAGGTCGAGCGTGCCATCGCCGCCGGCATCGATCCAACCCACGTCGACACACACATGGGATCGGTCTTCGATCCAAAGTTCTTTGCCGCCTATGTGCAACTAGCGCAGCAGTTTAAGCTGCCAGTGATGATTCCCAGGCTGGATGAAGCCGGCTTGCAGCGCTGGGGGTTTGCCGGCGCTGCAGCGCAGTGGGCGCTGGATACGCTGCGCGCGCTCGAAGAAGACAGCAACCTGCCGCTGATCGATCACATCGTGGGCATGCCGCTCGACAAGCCAGAGCAACGCTTGGAGCAGGTCTTCGCCGCCATCGACGCGCTGAAGCCGGGTCTCACGCACTTCATCATTCATCCCATGCTGGATACGCCCGAAGCGCGCGCGATCTCGCCCGATCTGCCGAATCGCATCGGCGACTACGAGACGTTCATGGACGAGCGCGTGCGGGATTACATTCAGAACGCCGGCGTCCACGTCATTGGCTACCGCGAATTGAAATCGCTGATGAATTGAACGCATCGGGGTCGGATTTGCACGGGGCCGATCTGCGCGCGATCGGCCTGACCTTCTCTCCATTACCAGCACACCGTTCAGTTCATATCGTTCGCATGGGTCAAACACCCGATTCCTGGGCAAGCAATTGTCCAGCCTGCGCCACCTGATTGGCGTCTCCGATCAGCCCAACCATGTCGCCGGCGCGAAAAACGGTCGCCGACTTGGGGTTGGCAATCACCTGTCCATCGCGCAGGATGGCGATGATGGAAGCGTCGGTGCGCTCGCGGATACGCGCCTCGACCAGTGTGTGATTGACGACGGCGCTGGCATCGCTCAGCGTAACCCAGGCGATCTCCATCCCACGCACGGTGCGCAGCAGTTGATCCAGCACGCGGCGCTCCTCCGGCGATGAGATGGCGGTGTTGTATTGGTCGTGGCGCACGGCATCGGTGTATTGCTGCACGTCCAGCATGGGATAGCCCAGCGCCAGCAACGTCATGCGCAACACCTCCAGCCCGCCCTCCAGCTCAGGATAGATCACGTCGCGCGCGCCAAGTTCGGCCAGCGACGCCACGCCGGATTGCGAGGAAGCGCGCGCGATGATCGGCAGGTTCGGCGCTTTTTGGCGCGCGCCGGCCACGATTATCTCGGCAGCCGCTTCGTCGGGAATCGTGACCACCAGTGCGCGGGCGCGTTCCAGGCCGGCGTGCGAGAGCACCTCGGAGTTCGCTGCGTCGCCGAACAGCGTCGGCACACCCTGCTGTTCGAACTCGGTTGCGCGCGGCGCATCCATCTCGACCACGAGCAGAGGGATCTCCAGCTGCTTCAAGATGCTGACGATGTGCTGGCCGACGCGCCCGTAGCCGACGATCACCACATGATTGGCGAGCTTCTCTGTTGGCAATTGCGGTGTTGGGCCATGCCGGTCTAGCAGCCGCCACAATGCTGGCGCACGCCGGAGCAGGGATTCAACCGGCGAAATGGCGCGGAACATCAGCGGGTTCACCAGGATGGAGAGCAACGCGCCGGCGAGGATGAGCGAATACTGGTCCTGGGTGAGCACGCCCAGCGACACGCCGGCCTGCCCCAGGATGAATGAGAACTCGCCGATCTGACTGAGGCCGGCCGCCACGACCAGCATCGTCCGGGCCGGTCGAGGGAAGAACGCGCCCAGCAATACCGTGATGACGAACTTGCCGAGCACGATCAGCACGGTCAGCGCGAGCACGTGTCCCGCATTCGCAATGAGGTAGCTGACGTTGACCAACATGCCGACCGAGACGAAGAAAAGCACCGAAAATGTCTCGCGGAAGGGTGCGACCTCGGCCCCAACCTGATGGCTGACGGATGACTCGCCGATGACGATTCCGGCCAGGAAAGCGCCCAGCGCCAATGACACGCCAAACAATTCAGCCGAACCGACTGCGGTGCCCAGCGCCAGCGCGACGACGGCCAGAATAAACAACTCACGTGAGCGGGTGTGCACGATGCGCATGAACAGCCACGGCACGAAGCGCGCGCCCACGAACAGCATCAGCCCGACGAACACAGCCGCGCTCAACAGCGCGCTGCCAGCCGTGACAAGCGGGTTTCCCCCTTGATTGCCAAACAACGCCGGCATCAGCACCAGAATGAATACTGTTGCCAGGTCTTCCAGCACCAGCCAGCCGACGGCGACCTTGCCATGCGATGTATTCAACAACCCGTTGTCCATCAAGCCGCGCAGCAACACCACCGTGCTGGCCACAGAGATGGCCAGACCCAGCACCAATCCAGCCGACGTGCTCCAACCCCACAGTTGAGTCATGGCGAAACCCAGAATGGTGGCGATCAACGTCTGTGCGATGGCGCCGGGGATGGCCGTATCGCGCACGGCCCACAAATCGCGAAGTGAGAAATGCAGTCCGACGCCGAACATCAGGAAGATCACGCCCAATTCGGCCAGTTGACTGATCGTCTCGGTATCGCCTACGAAGCCGGGGGTGAATGGCCCGATGACAATGCCGGCCAGGATGTAGCCAATGATCGTCGGCAGGCCGACGCGGCGAGCGACCAACCCGCCAACAAACGCGGCTACCAGCGCAACCGCGATGTTGATCAACAAGGGCAGTTCAGTCATGAGCTGCCTCCAACGCTGCTTCGCCGGCGCCGAAGGGATGAATGACTGCAGGGCGGGTGCCAGGATGTGGCGCTAAGTCTATTCGAGAGGATGCGAATGCGAGGTGGGGATGCCAATTTAACATACCCTATTCTATTGAAAACACGCCCAGCGCTTGCCGCTCAATTCATCGCCTTGAAGGCCTCGTTCTCCACCCACACCTTGTTCGCCAGCTCTGCGCCGATGACGTGCTCGTCGTGAAAGCTGCCGTTGGCGACCTTCACCCGCAGCGGGCCGGCGAATGGCGCGCGCGACACCAACTGGATCGACACGCCGGGCTTGATGTTGAGCGAGGCAAGATAGCGCAGCATGTCGCCATCGTGCGATGACACGCGGCCTACCATGCCTTGCATTCCATCGCTGAGATCCGACAGTGACAGCGAGGGAATGAGCTTTACCGAGCCATCGCGCCCCGGGATGGGGTCGCCGTGCGGGCATCGCTCAGGCATATCCAGTTGCGCATACATGCGGTCAACCAATTCGTCGTCGAGATGATTGCTGGCCTGCGCGGCGATGGGATACACCTGATCCCACGTGTAGCCGAGCTTTTGCACCAGATACACCTCGAAGATGCGGCGCTTGCGGATCGATTTCAACGCGATGCGATCGCCGGCGTCGCTCAGCACCAGGCCGCATGCACCTTCGCGGCGCAACATGCCCTGCCGCACCAACCGCTGCGCCATGCGCGAAACCGCCGGCGGAGAGACATTCAGCCGCTCGGCCAGCGCGCGCAAAGACACGCGCCCAGCCTCAAGCGACTCCAGATACGTTTCCCCCAGAAAATCCTGAACGACCGTGCTGACCTTCACGGGTGGTTTCATTCCTTTCACAACCGTTCGCTTGCTCATCAGATTGGACGATTATTACACAGGCGCGCCTTATTTTTGTCATCTGGATTTCATCTGAGGAAACGACAATGCATCCGGTGCGAAGAAAACAGTTGAAACACAAATATTTCGTAGCCTAATCACTTTAATGCGATGCTAATGACAAGCGCATAGAATCGCACCTCGCCATCCATCATATTCGAGCGGGATGGCGCTGAAGCACGCCGGCAGCGAGCCGGCCGCAAACTCAAGATCATGAAGCACACCTGCAACTCCAAGGCTCGCCTTGCCAGCACCGCCGGCGCATTGCTGATCGGCGCTGCGCTCCTCACCGCCTGCGCCCAGCCCGGCACAACCAACAACACAAACACCCAGCGCAGCGCCACACTCACAGAGGGCGCGCTCACGGCCACCGTCAACGCCACCGGCAACATCGAGCCAGAGTCGGAGGTGCGCCTGAACTTCCAGCAAGCCGGCACGGTGGCCGAAGTGTTTTTCGAGGAGGGCGCGGCAGTGAAGAAGGGCGACGTGATCGCCAGGCTGGACACAACTGACCTTGAGTTGGCGTTGGCGCAAGCACAGGCGCAACTCGACAACGCTAAGGGCGCGCTGGCCACCGCGCAGAACGCAGTTGAAAACGCGCATGCCGCCGAGATCATTGCCGGCGCAAATTTCAGCCGCACGGTGTCGGGTGCGCGGCCGGCGGATGTGACCGCCGCAAAAGCCGCGCTAGACGCAGCGCAGGCCAATCTCGACAAGCTGCTGGCCGGCCCCACCGCCAACGATCTGGCGCAGGCCGAAGCGCAACTGCGCAACGCCGAGGCCGCATTGAAGCAGGCGCAATCAGCCTACGACCGCGCCTTCGCCGTCAACCCCGCCGGTATTGGCGGGTCGCCGGCGGCGCTGCAACTGGAACAGGCCACCAACAACTACAACGCCGCAAAGGCAGCCTTCGACAAGGCCGCGCTCGGCGCAGACAGCGCGCAGATCAAAGCCGCGCAGCAGCAGGTCGAAAATGCCCGCGCCGCCTACGACAAGGTGGTTCGCCCCGCGCGCCAGTTCGATCTCGATCAGGCGCAGGCACAGATCGAGCAGGCGCAACTCGGCTCAAAGAACGCCCAGCAGCAGGTGACGAGCGCACAGAACCAGATCAAGCTGGCCGAGATCACGGTGAAGCAGGCGCAGCGCCGGCTCGACCAGGCATCGCTCGTTTCGCCCATCAGCGGCCGCATTTCGGCACTAAACTTGAAGGCCGGCGAGTTGACTGCGGCGAGCGCTGCGCAGCCGGCGGCGATCATCGTCGACACATCACAGTTCCACATCGACATCACCGTCGATGAGATCGACATCGCCAAGGTTAAGGAAGGCATGGAAGTGGTCGTCACGCTCGACTCGCTGCCCGGCGTGGAGGTGAAGGGCAAAGTGATGCGCATCTCACCAACATCGAAGACAGTCAACGGCGTGGTGTCATATGAGGTGCGGGTGGCGGTGGACTCTGCCAACGCCGATCTACGCAGCGGCATGACGGCCAATGCCTCGATCATTCTGGACAAGCGCGAGGGCGTGCTGCTCGCGCCGAACTGGGCCGTGCGCCGCGACCGCGCCAACGGCAAAAGCTTCCTCACCTTGCAGGAAGGCAGCGCCACGCGCGAGGTGGAGGTGACCACCGGCCTGCGCAACGATTCCTTCAGCGAAATCCTGTCGGGCGCACATGCCGGCGATGTGGTAGTTGCGCCGCGCACGCAGGGTTTGCTGGGGCAGTAGGTCACATGATCGATACATTCACCAGCCCTGCGACGAATGGCAAACATGCAGCCATCCGCGAGGGTGCTGCGCTCACCCCCGTCATCGACATCGCCGGCATCACGAAGATTTACACGATGGGCGACATCGAGGTGCCGGCGCTGCAAGGGGCGACGCTGAAGATCTACCCGGGTGAGCTGGTCGCCATCATGGGGCCGTCCGGCTCTGGCAAATCCACGTTGATGAACATCCTCGGCTGTCTTGACCAGCCGACCAGCGGGCGCTACCAGCTTGACGGCGTGGATGTCGAAAAGCTCAACGACAACCAGTTGGCCGAGATCCGCAACAGGAAGATCGGCTTTGTGTTCCAGTCGTTCAACTTGCTGCGGCGCACATCTGCCATCGACAACGTCGAGCAGCCGCTGATCTACGCCGGCGTCGGCACAAAGGAGCGCCGAGCACGCGCCGCGCGCGCGCTGGAGCAGGTCGGCCTCGGCGACCGCCTGAAGCATCACTCGAACGAATTGTCGGGCGGCCAACAGCAACGCGTCGCCATCGCGCGCGCGCTCGTCACCAACCCGGCCATCATCCTGGCCGACGAGCCAACCGGCAATCTCGATTCAAAGAGTGGCGCCGAGATCATGTGCATCTTCCAGCGGCTGAACGAAGAGAGCGGCAACACAGTGATCTTCGTCACGCACGACCAACGCATCGCCGAACACACGCGGCGGGTTGTTCGCATCGCAGATGGCTGCATCGTCGGCGATGAGCCCGTACGCAATCAGATCATGGCCTGTGCCGGATGAACCACGCCCTGTCAGCAGATGAACATCAACCTCATCGAGTCGATCCGGTTGGCATTGCGCACACTGGTATCAAACAAGTTGCGCGCATTCCTCACCATGCTTGGCATCAGCATCGGCGTCGGCGCAGTCATCGCGCTCATGGCGCTGGGGAGTGGCGTGCAGCAGTACATCAACGACCAGTTCACCAGCAGCGGCACCAATCTGCTTGGCATCGCACCAGGCCGCATCCAGCGCGGCGGCCCGCCGAACAGCTTCACGCAGCAGGCCTACCTCACGCTCGGCGACTACAAAGCGGTGACGGCGGACATACCCGGCCTCGACAACTACGCCGCCGATTTCACCTCCGTCGGCAACTTCGCCTACGAGGGCAAGGCCTCGCAGGTGCAGGTGAGCGGCGTGACGCCCAGCTTTGCCGAGGTGCGCAACTGGCCGGCGGTGCAGGGTCGCTTCATCGATGACGCTGACAACGCCAGCCGGTCGCGCGTAGTGGCGCTGGGCCAGACGGTCGTAAACGACCTCTTTCCCAACGAGGACCCCATCGACAAGATCGTGCGCATCAACAGCGTGCCATTTCGCGTGATCGGCGTCATGCAGTCCAAGGGCGCGTCATTTCTCGGCGATCAGGATGCGATTGCCTACATCCCGCTGACCACCGCGCAGGAACGCCTGTTCAGCCGGCTGGCAAATGCCAAGACCGGCGAGCGCATCGTCTCCACCATCTATCTGCAGGCGCGCGACGACCAATCGCGCAGGTCGATCCAGCAAGCGGCCAAGGAGATCCTGCGCGAGCGCCATCATCTGCGGGAAGGGGACCAGAGCGACTTTTCGATCATCTCGCAGACGGAATTGCTGAACACCTTCGGCGCAGTGACGAGCGTGCTGACGCTGTTTCTCGGCGCGATTGCGGCCATCTCATTGCTCGTCGGCGGCATCGGCATCATGAACATCATGCTGGTCAGCGTGACCGAGCGCACCCGCGAAATCGGCCTGCGCAAGGCCATTGGGGCGAAGCCCGGCGCGATTCTGGCGCAGTTTCTGATCGAGGCGGTGGTGCTGTCATTGATCGGCGGCGCGCTTGGCATTCTGCTCGGCGCCGGCATCGCATTCGCCGTGCAAATGATCCCCGACATCGGCTTCACCCCGCAGGTGCAGCTCAGCGCCATCGCGCTGGCGGTGGGTTTTTCGATCGTCGTCGGCCTGTTCTTCGGCGTGTATCCCGCGCGCCGCGCCAGCCGCTTGAACCCAATCGACGCGCTCAGGTTTGAGTAGAGAAGATGTTTACCGAAAACGTCAAGGTTGCCACCCGCGCGCTGACTGCCAACAAATTGCGCAGCGTGCTGACGACGCTGGGCATCATCATCGGCGTGACCAGCGTGATCGCGCTGTTATCCATCGGCAACGGCGTGCAACAGTTCATCACGCGCCAGTTCGAAGGGCAGGGCTCGAACCTGGTGTTCGTGCTGCCGGCGCGCATCGAGCAGGGTGGCGCGAGTCGCGCCGGCTTCCGCGCCATGCAGCCCGGCGCGCGCTCCGGCACCGCGCTGTCGCTCACACAGGGCGATGCTGATGCGCTGAATGACAAGACGCGTGTGCCGGATGCTGCATTCATCGCGCCGGTGGTGAGCGGCAGCGGCAAGGCGCAGGCCGGCGACAACCGCTACGAGACACGCGTGCGCGGCACCGTGGCTGAGTATCGCCAACTCAACAACCCGACGCTGCTGTATGGCCGCTATATGACCGACGAAGAGGTGAAAGGCGGCTCGCGTGTGGCGGTGCTGGGCAGCGTGGTCTATCACAAGCTTTTTCCGAACGGCGGCGACCCCACCGGCGAGGACGTCCGCATCAACGGCGTTCCATTTCGCGTGATCGGCGTGCTGGCCGAGCGCACCGGCGGCACCACCGGCGGCGACGATGACATCATCACCATGCCCATCACCGCTGCGCGCGACCGGCTCTTCCCCCAGCGCAACGCCAAGGGCGAGGAACTGGCCGGCGTCATTTTGATTCAAGCTGTTGCACCAGACCGCATCGATGCTGTGACAGAACAGGCAACGGATCTGCTGCGCGAGCGGCACGACATCCTGTATGCCGGCGAGGATGACTTCACCATTGCCTCACAGCGCGACCTGCTGAATACGATTGGCGCAGTCACCGGCGCAATCACGGTGTTCCTTGCAGCCATCGCCAGCATCTCACTCTTCGTCGGCGGCATCGGCATCATGAATATCATGCTGGTCAGTGTGACCGAGCGCACCCGCGAGATCGGCCTGCGCAAGGCCATCGGCGCGCGGCGCAGCGTCATCCTGATGCAGTTTCTGATCGAGTCGGTGGTGCTGTCGCTGCTCGGCGGCGTGATCGGCATCCTGTTCGGCGTGGGATTGGCAAACCTGGTGGCCTTGTTTTCGCAGGGTCAGTTTGTCGCGCTGGTGACGCCGGATGCAGTGCTGTTGGCAGTTGGCTTCTCCATCGCCGTCGGCGTCATCTTCGGCGTGTATCCCGCCTGGCGCGCATCGCAACTCAGCCCGATCGAGGCGCTGCGCTACGAGTAGGCTCCAGCCTGCTCCAGCTTACAAAAGTGATTGCTCAACATGGCGCAGGGCGCGCGAGAACAGCGCCAGCACGCATACGAGCGCGGAAAGCGTGCCGCCGACGATGAACACGCCCTGCACGCCAATCGCTTCACCGAGCGGGCCGGCGATCAACAGGCCAACCGGCCCGGCCAGCCCCATGGCGGTGTTCATCAGTGAAAGCACCCTGCCCTGCATCTCGTTTGGCACGCTGGATTGCAGGATCGCCATCATCGGTGCATTGCCCGTGGAATAGGTGACGCCACTGAGGAACCACCAGAACGCACCCAACAACAACAGATTGCCCGGCGTGAGGCCGGTGAGTGCAACCGAGCCGCACGACACGGCAAATGAGACCATCACGACATAGATGCGACTGCGGGTCACATTCCAGATGCTGATGGCCACGCCGCCGGCGATGATGCCGATGCCAGCCAACGCCTCCATGAACGCGACTTCGTTCACGCCGCCGTCAAAATGCTGCTTCACGAACAGAGGCGTCAGCGTGAAGGTGGGCATGATGGTGAGCACCACCAGCGCCATGACGCCGAACAACACGAGCAAGCTGCGCCGGCCAGCCACATAGCGCAAGCCGAGCTTGAAATCTGCCCACACGCCGAGTTGCAACGATGCCGGTTGGCGGATCTGCGGGATGGCGAAGATGAGCAGCGGTGCGATGCCGATGATGGCCGTGACGATGTCGATCATCAGCGCCCCCTGCAATGGCAACAGCGAGAGTGCCACTGCGCCAAGCGGCGCGCCGGCGATGGCAATGACGCCTTGCAGCGTTTGATTCATGCCGGCCACGCGCGAAAGCCATTCCTGCGGCACAAGCATGGCTGTGCTGGCAACTGCCGCTGGATGTTGAAACGCCTGCATGGCGCTGCGGAAGAACATGAGGAGATAGACATGCCACAGTTGCGCACGATTGGATGCGAAGAGCACGATCAACGCCAGCATACACAGCGCGGTGATGCCATCGGCGATGAGCATGATGTGCCGGCGCGACCAGCGGTCGGCAAAAGTGCCGCCTAACGGTCCGAGCAGCGCCTGTGGCAAAAGCGCCATGATGCCGGCGGTGGCGAGCGCGCTCGCCGAGCCGGTGGTCTGTGTGATCCACCAGATCAACACGAATTGCGTGAGCGAACTGCCGATGAGCGAAAACGCCTGGCCTGTCCAGATGGCAAAAAAGCGCGGCTTCCAGTTCGAGTTTGGATCCGCGCCTGTCACTGCCTGCGCCGGCGTCGCTGTTGTCATCGCTGTTTCCATGCGCGCTTCGTCTTTGTGTCGTGCGGCAGCGAAGGTTAACAGGCCGCGCCGATCAGATGTGCAAAGCCTGAGAAACTGCATCGCGCTTGCTCTGCCCGACCCCTTCCCTCTTTCCCTCTTTCTCCTATACTCGCGGGCATGATCACCACCGACAACCTGATCGCGATGTATGCGCGCAACCTGCACTTCATCAAGGAATTCGCAGCCGGCTTAAACCACTCCGATTCGCTCGTGCAGCCGCCGGTGCCAGGCAATTGTATGAACTGGGTGATCGGTCACATACTGGTCTATCGCAATCGCATCTTGAAGATCGCGGGGCAGCCGGCAATCTTCGATGAGGTCACTGCCGCGCGCTATGCCGCAAACTCGAAGCCCATTCTTGGTGATGAATCGGGCATCGGCATTTTCGAGGACATGCTGCAGGCGCTGGATGCCTCGCAGGCTGCCATTGCGACGGCGATGAAGTCGATCACGCCGGCTGAGACAGAGAAGTGGTGGACGTTCGGCCAGCTCAACATGAGCGCCGGCGAGTGGATGCTGTTCCTGCTGCGGCACGAGGCGTATCACACCGGCAACCTGGAATTGCTGCGCGAGATTGCGCTGGCCAGGCGCGCAAAATAGTTGTTGACACGGTGCGCGGCTTCTATAATCCGCGCCGTCGCCCTCTTGCATCTGTGATGCAGTGTGAGGGTTGGAACGCCGGCACAAAGCAACGAATTTGTCGCCGGCGCAATCATGCAAGCCCGCTGCTTGCCCAAATTTGGAGGCACCCGACTTGTCTGACTTCGCAGTTGAGATGCGCAACGTGACGAAAGCCTTTGGCGATGTGATCGCCGTGGACAACATCAGCATGGGCATTCGCCAGAAAGAATTCTTCGCCTTGCTCGGGCCGTCAGGTTGCGGCAAGACGACATCGTTGCGCATGATCGCCGGCTTCGAGCGCCCCACCAGTGGCGATGTCATGATCAACGGTCGCGATGTAGGCGCCACACCGCCCTTCCAGCGCAATGTCAACACTGTGTTCCAGTCATACGCGCTCTTCCCACACATGACCGTGGAGCAAAACGTCGCCTTTGGCCTGGAGATGCGGAATACCGCCAAAGACGAAATTCGCCGGCGCGTGGGTGAGGCGCTGGAGCTGGTGCGGTTGCCTCAACTGGCGCGGCGTTTCCCCAAGCAGATGTCGGGCGGGCAGCAACAGCGCGTGGCGCTGGCGCGCGCGCTGGTGAACCGGCCGGCGGTGCTGCTGCTCGATGAGCCGCTCGGCGCGCTCGATGCGAAGCTGCGCAAGGAGATGCAGATCGAACTCAAGACGCTGCAGCGTGAAGTGGGCATTACGTTCATCTTCGTGACGCACGATCAGGAAGAAGCGCTGACGATGAGCGACCGCATCGCGGTGTTCTCCAAAGGCAAGGTGTTGCAAGTTGGGACGCCGCTGGAAATTTATGAGCGCCCCACCTGTCGCTTCGTTGCCGATTTCATCGGCGAGACAAATTTCCTGGACGGCAAGGTCGAATCAGTGGAGGGCGAATTTGCCACCATCATTGTCGGCGGCAGCTACAAGTTCATCGGGCGGGCGATGGAGGGTGTGCGCGCCGGCATCGACGCCAGCCTAAGCGTGCGACCAGAGAAAGTGCAGTTGATCGAGCAGCCCTCAACCCAGCCCAATTGCTATCCGGTCACCGTGCATTCCATCGCCTACGTCGGCTCCGACACGCGCGTGATCGTCAACCTGGACGCGCTCCGGCTGGACATCTGGGAACAGAACACGACCAGCACGCTCGACCCGAACTACTTCTTCAAGGCCGGCGAGAAGGCCTATATGACTTTCAAACCTGAAAACGCGCTGGTGCTGGCAGGTTGACCGCGCATCATCACGCATCAAAGACAACCATGCGTTCAATTTCAATTGCCGGGGAATGGAGAATCTGGCGCGCGCGCGCTGTTCACATTTACACCAGCCTCGGTCTGCCATGCGCGTTTCTGGCGCTGCTGTTTGCGCAGGCCGGCCAGGCGCGCACCGCGTTCGTCGTGCTGCTGGTCGCCATTCTAATCGATGGCACTGACGGTCCCCTGGCGCGCCGCTGGGATGTAAAAAGGTGGACGCCGAATTTTGATGGTCGCAAACTCGATGACATCATCGACTACCTGACATATGTATTTGTGCCGGTGTTCATCCTGTATCAATTTCAACTGGTTGCCGGCTGGGGAGTCTTCGCGCTGCTCTTCGCGCTGCTTGCCTCGGCATATCGATTCGTGAGCGAAGATGCCAAGACCGACGACAAGCACTTCACCGGCTTCCCGTCTTATTGGAATGTCGTTGCCCTGTTCATGGCGCTGCTGAAATCATCGCCGGCGGTGAACGCCATCGTCATCACCGTGCTGGCCGCGCTGGTGCTATTGCCGATGAAGTTTCCGTCCTCACAGGCGCTCAGCCGGTGGGAATGGGTCGCGCTGGGGCTGTGCGGCGCACTGGTGATTTATCTGTTGCTGTTCAACTTCGACAACCCTTTGCCGCTGCTGGTGTATCTGGCCTTGATCTATCCGATCTATCACCTGGTTTCTTCGATCATTAAATCTGTGCGAGGAGCGACACTGGAATGATCCAAACCATCCGCGAGCGCAAGTCACTGCAAATCGCCGGCCTGATGTTCCCCGGCGCATTCTGGCTGCTCATTTTCTTCGCCGTGCCGTTGATGTGGGTGCTGGTAATCAGCTTCATGTCGCGCGATGCGCAGGGCTTCCCCGCACCGCCGGCAACGCTCGACAACTACCGCACGCTGGTCGACGACATCCGCTTCAACCCATCCATCACATTCGATGGCGAGTTGAACATCAAACTGTTCGATGGCCTGTATCTCAACCTGCTCTGGCAGTCGATCTGGTTGTCGTTCATCACCACCATCATCACGCTGCTGCTGGCCTTTCCGGTGGCGCTGTTCATGGCGCGCTCGCCCAAGAAATGGCGCAATGTGCTGTTGTTTCTGGTGATGATCCCGTTCTGGACGAATTTCCTCGTGCGCACCTATGCGCTGCTGTTCTTGTTTCGCGGCAACGGGCCGATCAACCTGGTGTTGACAGCGATGGGCATTCCGCCGCTAGACTTGCTGTTTACGCCCACCGCCATCGTCATCGGCCTGGTGTATGGCAACCTGCCGTTCATGATCCTGCCGCTCTATACATCGCTCGAAAAATTCGACTGGTCGATGATCGAGGCGGCGCACGACCTGGGCGCAAACACGCTGCGCGCCTTCACGCGCGTGATGCTGCCGCTGATCAGCCCGGGGCTGGTCGCCGGCGCCATCCTCACGTTCGTGCCGGCAGTCGGCTCGTACATCACTGTCGAATTGATGGGTGGCGGCCGCGTCAACATGATCGGCCGCAGCATCGCCGCGCAGTTTTCAGACACGGCCAACTGGCCCTTTGGCTCGGCCATGGCGCTGGTGCTGATGGTCATCGTAACGATTGCCGCCGTGGTGTATTTCCGCTACAGCCGCGGCGAGCGCGCCGCACTCTGACATGACAACCGATTCAACTGTCATCCTGCTAGGCGACCGCAGCGAGGTGCGACCGCGCCGGCGCAACGACCGCCCTTCCGCCCGCATCGGCCGCTTCACTCTGGTCTTCATTGCGCTCGCCACGTTCGTGTTCTTGTATGTGCCGATCATCCTGCTGGTCATATTCTCATTCAACAGCGCCCGCACCGGCGCGGTGTGGCAGGGCTTCACGCTGGATTGGTACGAGCGTATGTTCAACAATCCGCGCATCCTGGATGCAGCGTGGCGCAGTGTGGTGATCGCGGTGCTTTCGACCGCCGGCTCAGTCGTCATCGGCACGCTCATGGCGCTGGCAATGGAGCGTTACAAATTTCGCAGCAAGGGCGCCTGGGACGCGCTGCTCTACATGCCGGTCATCATCCCGGAGATCGTGATGGGTGTATCGCTGCTGTTGTTCTTTGCCGCCGCCAACTTCGAACGTGGTCTGTTCACACTGGTCGTCGCGCACATCGCCTTCTCCATGCCATTTGTGTACCTCACCGTGCGGGCGCGGCTGGCCGATTTTGACATGTCGGTGGAGGAGGCGGCACAGGATCTGGGCGCAAATGAGTGGACGACATTCTGGCGCATCACCGTGCCGCTGCTCATGCCCGGCATCGTCAGCGGCGCACTGCTGGCCTTCACGCTCTCCATTGATGACTTTGTCATCTCGTTCTTCGTGAACGGCAAGGGTTGGACGACGCTGCCGATCTATATCTGGTCGTCGATCAAGCGTGGCATCACGCCGGAGATCAACGCCATTTCAGCAGTGATGCTGGTATTCTCGATTGTGCTGGTGGTGCTATCACAAGCGCTGCAACGGCGTGAGCGATAATCGCCGGCGAGATCTATTGAACCGGAGGACATCCATAGAAATGAAGAGCAAGAAGTCGTTGATGGCGGCAATGACCGCTGCATTCGTGCTGGCAGCATGCGGCGGACAAGCCGCGCAACCGACGAGCGCGCCGGCAGCCACGACTGCGCCAGATGCCGGCGGCAACACTACCGCCACAAGTGGCGAGTGCCCGGGTGACAAAAGCAAGCTCGCCAAAGAGATGAGCTGGTACACGTGGGGCAACTACGTCTCCGATGAGGTGGTCAAGCGCTTTACGGATGCTTGCGGCGTCGCCGTGAAGGTCGACGTTTACAGTTCCAACGAGGAGATGGAAGCCAAGTTCAAGGCCGGCGGCAACCCAGGCTACGACCTGATCACGCCATCAGATTACATGGTCGCCAAGATGGCATCTGCCGGCATGTTGGAGAAGCTTGACCTCAACAACATCCCCAATTTCAAGAACATCGCCCCGGGCCACAAGGGCCTTTACTTCGATCCGAACAACGAATACTCGGTCGCCTACAGCTGGGGCACCACCGGCATCGCCTACGACAAGACCAAGGTGAAGGAGCCGATCACGAATTGGAAGCAGATCATGGAGCCGGCGGACGATTTGAAGGGCAAGATCGGCATGCTGGACGATATGCGCGAATTGCTTGGCATGGCGCTGCGCTACAAGGGTTTCTCGGCCAATACTTCCAGCGCTGATGAAATCAACGCCGCGCGCGATGCGCTGATTGCACAGAAACAATTCGCCAAGAACTACTCCGATAGCCCGACCAACCTGACAAATTTGGTCGCTGGCGATGTGCTGGTCGCAATGATCTACACCAACGACGCGATGACGGCAAAGAGTGAAAACCCGAACATCGAATACATCATCCCCGAAAACGTCAGCACGATCTGGCAGGACAACCTTTCTGTGCCAAAGGATGCGCCGAGCAAATACACGGCTGAGGTGTTCATCAACTTCTTGTCTGACCCGAAGAACGCCGCAGACAACGCCAATGAGATCGGCCTGACTACGCCGAATGCTGAAGCGCTGAATCAAGGGTTGATCGACGAGGCATTGCGCAACAACCCGATGGTCTATCCCGACGTGCAGGCGCTTGGCGACCGGCTGGAGTTTTTGCACAAGGGCGACCCAAAGGTGGACGAGCTCTTCCAGCGCGCCTTCGATGAAATCAAGGCTGCGCAGTAGGATTCTCCTCACAGCGTTTGCATTCCAGGCGAGAAGCGCACATGAAAAGGGCGGACCGGCGGTCCGCCCTTTTCATTTTCTCAGACAGGTTTGATATCGTCGTCCAGTGCGAGATCGTCATCCAAACAACGACAACATCATCAAGTCCGCCGGCCCGCTGTTCATGCGATTGATCGAAGTGTGCTTTTTCATCACGCCGGCCCTCGTCGCGCTCGCGCTTGCCGGCGCAGTGCTTTTTCTCCTCAATGGCTCAGTTGCGCTCGCCGCGCTGTGCGTGCTCCTCGCTGCGATTGCGCTGGTCGGCGTCTACGCGCGCTTCATCGCGCCGTGGCAGTTGAAAATCAGACGGCTCGACGTGGGCGATCTGGGGCTTCAGAATCTCAACTCACCGAATTCCCATCCGCTCAAGATCGTCTTCTTCTCCGATTTGCACGCCGGCCGGTTCAAGCGCGCCAGATGGGTGCAGCGCATTGTCGACACGGTCAACGCACAATCACCCGACGTGGTGTTGATCGGAGGCGATTTCGTGGGCCACGTCAAATGCAATGAACTGCCGGCGCTGCTGGCGCCGCTGGCTCAATTGAAGCCGCGCATCGGCGCCTTTGCCGTGATGGGCAATCACGACTACGGCCTGCCCGACATCGACCACTCTCAGGCGCTGCATCGCCTGCTCGCCGGCATGAACATTCGCATCATCCACAACCAATGCGTGCAACTGCGCGACGACCTGCGACTGCTGGGCGTGGACGAGATCTGGACCGATCGTGATGACCTCGCCGGCGCAATCACGCGCTGCGAAGCCTGCGCAGAACGCACGCTTGTGCTGGGTCACAACCCTGATCTGGTTTTGCGTCTGGGTGACGAGCATGCGGCACTGAGGGAGCATGGCACCTTGTTCCTCTTCGGCCATACGCATCACGGCCAGATTCACCTGCCCTTCGCCCCTGGCCTCGCCATCCCGATCAAGTCACAGTTTTATCGCGGGTTGTATCGCATCCCCTACGGAACGATGTATGTGTCCGCCGGCGTGGGCGAAGGCAGTTCCCCCACCCGCCTGAACACGTGGCCCGAGGTCGTCGTATTCGAGATTTGAAATTACGGCGTTGAGATGATCACAATCACCGTGCCAGTAGGGCTTGGCGTATCAGTCGGCGCCGGCGTGGGCGGCACAACGATTGTCGGCATGGGTAACACTGTCGGCACGATGATCGTTGGCACAACGATCGTTGGCATGGGCAGCACCGTTGGTGGCGCCGGCGTTGTCGGCACGATGATGATGATCGGCGTGTTGGTTGGCGTGGGCGGGAATGGCGGCGTCGGCGTAGGCGGCGCTGGCAACAGGCTCCACGTGAACTTGATGCGCGCCACGCCGCTGAACTCCACGAATTGCACTTGCATGAAGTTGTTGCCAGCGGGCAGCACGCGCGTGCCG
>CAZPVX010000001.1:18808-27257 GCA_964590135.1 uncultured Anaerolineae bacterium
ACAACGCTCATGACCGGAATCATGGCGTTGCGCAGCGCGTGGCCGGTGATGATCTTCGCGCCGGGCGTAAGCGCATCCAACCCTGGCACGATGCTGTTGTTGATGAACACGCGCACACCATCATCCACATCCGCTGTGAACACATAGGTGCCGGCGATGGGGAAGTTCACCGTGCGCTGCCAGTCCACCGAGAAGTTGTCGGGATTCACCTGCACCGCCGGCGAACCCGTGCCCCAGTCAAAGCTGATGAATGGATCCGGCACAAGCATGTCAGAGCTGATGTCATCGCGCTTCAACACGATCGGGCCGCCACGATTTGGGTCGTTGTAGTAGCGTCCCACCCAGCCGGCATAGAACACCCGCCATGAAAGCGCCAGCCGCGCGGTGCTGCCCGATTTGTAATATTCCACGCGCAATGAGTGCGGGCCGGCAGTCAGGGGCCGGCTTACCGTCACCGTGCGCAGGCCGCCGTTGAACCATTGATCCAGCACCATCTGGCCGTCGATGAAAAAGCGCGCGCCGCCATCCACCTGCAATGTGAACTGGAAGTTATCGGTGGAGGGGAAGTTCTCGTTGCGCGTGAACACCGCCGACCAATTGTTGCGCGGCACACCCGGGCCGGGGCTGTTCGTGCCCCAGTTCACGCTCAAGTTGTTCAGGTTCTGCTCAAAGACCGGCGACCCGCTCAGATCCTGATTGGCGAAGTATTGTGCGAACCAAATACCCTGCGCATTCGGATCGGGCGAGGGCGTGACGACGATGGACGTGACACCAGGCGTGGCTGCGCACGCCGGCGGCAATGTCGGCACTGGCAGCGGCTGGCTGATGGTGTTGTTTTCGCGGTTGCTCTCCAGTATCTGGCCGGCAGGGTCGATGATGACCGTGTTCGGGCCAGTGACATAGCCCGGCACCCACAGTGTGGCGAACTGGCCTGGCGCGAGGCCATTCGGCACGAATGCTTGCTGGTTGTTCACCTGCACGACAAACGGGCCGGCGGGTGCGGTGCCGGTGTTCAAAATATCCACGCGAATGCCGAGTTGCGGGCTGGGCGGCGAGCATGCGCTGCCCGTCTCCAACTCGATCCGCACGCCGGCAATCACCAAATCAGGCAGCGGGCCGGTCGGCGGTGGCGTGGGCAGGTCAGGTTGCACAACTGGCGTGGGCGTCGCCGCATCACCCGACACGTTGAACGAGGTGAATTGGGTGAAACCACTGGCTGCGCCGCGCGCGACCAGCACAAATTGGCCCGTTTGCGCGGGCGCAATCAAGCCATCTCTGACGAATACGCCATCCGCGCCGGCCACCGCGTCACCCAGTCGCGTGAACTGGTTGAAGGGTGCATCCGCTGATGGGCCGACAAAGATTTCGACGGCCTCGTTCGGCTGGAAATTGCTGCCGCGGACACTGAATGGCGAGCCTGGCAGCACTGCGCCGGCCAGTTCGATGCGCGCGCTGCTCTGAGGCGCGATGGTCGGATCAGGATTGACGCGGTTGTTGAGGCCTTCACCCAGCAACAGGCCGGCGATGGTGCAACATGCAATCAAGGCCAGCACCGTGCCGATGCCGGCCAGAATATAGCGCGATGGCGATGGAGCATCGAGCGACTCTTCCGTGGTGACCGGTGAAGATGTGGTGATTGGATCGTGATCTTCGCTCATGGGTTCTCCATTCGGCTAAGATTATAGGCGCGGCCTTGCAATTGCATTTTGCAGGCCCAGCACACCATGACAGCACCCCTCTACGATTCCTTTGCTCACGTCTATGATTTGCAACACCGCACCTTTCTGGATGATGTGCCAATGTATTTGCAACTGGCGCGCGAACACGCGGCGCAATCGGCCATCCTGGAATTGGGCGCCGGCACAGGCCGCGTGCTGACTCCGCTGGTCGAAGCCGGCTTTCGCGTGGTGGGCGTCGACGAATCGACGGAGATGTTGCAATTGGCAGCAGACAACCTGCGCAAATCGCCGCGCGCGCCGGCGAAGCCCTGGTCGCTGGTGCTGGCCGATGTGCGCTCGTTGCAACTCGACGAGAAATTCAACCTGGCGTTCATCGCGCTGAACACATTTCTGCACAACACTACGCGCGGCGACCAACTGGCGACGCTGGCTTCCGCGCGCCGGCATCTGAACGCCGGCGGCCTGCTGATCGTAGACCTGCCTCCGAACGATGAGCTGGTGTTTCAACCGGACGATGGCGCATTCCAGTTCGAGGCTAGTATGATCGACCCGTCCACGCAGACGCAAATCAACAAGTATGTCGCCAGCCGCGTATTCTGGGCGACGCAGGAGCAGGAGCTGACCTATCGCATTGAGCGCCGGCGGGGCGACGCGATGAACAAACCGGACGAGCAGATCGTGTCGTTCCGGCTGCGGCACGTGTTCAAGCACGAGATGGAATTGCTGCTGCTGCAAAGCGGTTTTGCTGCGCCGGCGTGGTTCGGCGACTACAACCTCTCGCCATATGTCGAAGGCAGCACCCGCATGATCGCCGTTGCAAGCGCGGAGTGAGCGCGATTTTCCATTCAGTTCACTCTCACAAAAAAAAGCTATGCTGGCGCAACCGCCGACATGCCGCTAAGAACAAAACTCACGATCTGGTACAGCGCAGTGCTGGCGCTGGTGCTGGTGCTTTTCAGCGTCGGCGTATACGGCATCGTCAGCACGCTGATGGTGCAGCAAGTCGATTCACGGTTGGAACAGGCCATCAACGCAGTACCATCACTGGCCTTCAGCTTCAAGCCAAAGTTGGTGGAGAGCACCTCTGGCAAGCAGGTCGTGTCCTTTCCCAACCTCGACGCCTTTCGCGCTTCGGAAGTGTATGTGCAGGTCATCAGCTCCACTGGCGAGTTGCTCGGCGTCTCGCCCAATCTAGTCAACGCGCCTTTTGTCGATCAACTCGATCCCAGCGCGTTCACCACGATGACTGCGCCTGGATACGCGGCGTTCAACGAGCAGATCTATCGCGAGGTGCAACACCAGAACGTGCCGCCCATTCGTGTGCTGACGCGCCCCATCGCCACGCGCGAGGGCAAATTGATCGCCCTGGTGCAGGTCGGCACATCGCTGGAGAGCTTGAAGACGGCGCAGCGATTCTTACTCATCACCCTCGCCGGCCTCGGCACGCTGGGTGTCATTTTCTCGGCGCTCATCGGCGCCATGCTTGCGCAGCGCGCGCTGCGGCCCGTCGAGCAGATCACGCAGACTGCGATGGCGATCTATCGCGCCGAAAACCTCGACCAGCGCGTGGCGGCGCCGAAATCAAACGATGAAGTCGGCCACCTCTCGCAAGCCTTCAACGAGATGCTCGACCGGCTGCAACAACTGTTCACCGCCCAGCAGCGGTTGGTGGCCGATGTCTCGCATGAGATGCGCACACCGCTGACCGTGATTCGCGGCAATGTCGATCTGATGCGCGCGTTCGGTTGCAGCGATGCCGAATCACTGGACGCCTTGACGCGTGAGAGCGATCGTATGACGCGATTGGTGAACGATCTCCTGCTGCTCTCGCAGGCTGATTCTGGCGCATTGACCATGCAGTTCGTACAGATGGATCTTGCGCCGCTGATAGCGGACATCGACCGCAGCGCGCAGGTGCTGGCCGGCGGCCGGCTCACCGTCGTCACTACATGTGAGGACGGGCTCACGCTGCAGGCCGACCCCGATCGCTTGAAACAGGTGCTGCTCAATCTCGTCGACAACGCCATCAAGCACACGCCCGACGCCGGCACCGTGCGCGTGGACGCGACGCGCAGTTACAACAACTTCATTCGCATCACGGTGAGCGACACCGGCGTCGGCATCCCGGTCAAAGACCTGCCTTTTGTATTCGAGCGTTTCTACCGCGTGGACAAATCGCGCTCGCGCGCAAATGGCGGCGCCGGCCTCGGCTTGTCCATTGCGTCGTCCATCGTGCAGGCGCACAACGGCCGCATGGTAGTCTCAAGCAAGCCCGGCGCCGGCACGACGTTCGATGTATATCTGCCGGCGCAGCAGCCAAACAGCATGCCGCCAATCAGCAGCGCACCAACTAGCGCTTCGCACTGAGCGCCGCGCTCATCTGCTCCAGCGCCTGCAGCACCCGCTTGCGTGGGCAGCCAAAGTTGAAGCGCACAAAGCCCTCACCGCCCGGGCCAAAGCCGGCGCCATCATTCAACGCCACGCGCGCCTGCTTCAAAAAGAACGTGCTGGCGTTGCCGTCGATGCCAGCGTTGCGGCAATCCAGCCAACCGAGATACGTGGCTCGCGGAACGGTGGCACGGATCGCCGGCATGTGATCGTCAATGTATGCCAACATCGCAGCACGGTTTGCGCTCAGATAGCCGCACAATTCATCGAGCCACTCATCGCATTGTGTAAAAGCAGCTTCCGCGGCAGCCAATCCAAAAGCATTCACATGCGGGATGATGCCGTTCCCGGCGTTCATCAGCAGGCGCCTCAATGTCGGATTCTGCGCCACCGCAAAACTGCACCCCAGCCCAGGCACATTGAAGGTTTTGCTCGGCGCCATCAGTGTGATGCAGTGTTGCGAAATCTCTGGCGACAGGCTGCCAAACGGCGCATGCTTTGCGCCATCCAGCGTCACGTCAGCCCAAATTTCATCCGACACAATCACCGCATCATGTTTCGCGCACAACTCCGCCAGTTTTGTCATCTCGTCGCATGTCCACTCGCGGCCAATCGGGTTGTGCGGATGACACATCAACAACAGGCTGGTGCGGCTGGTAAATGCACGCTCTATGGCGTCAAAGTCGATGGTGTACTCGATGCGGCCATCACGCAACGACTCGATCAGTTGCACCTTGCGCGCGGCCATGCCATTGTTTCTCGGCGCAGTGAGGAAGGGTGGATACACCGGCGGCAGCACGATGGCCTCATCACCCACGCGGCCAAACGCGCGGCACATCAGGTTCAATCCGCTGACAAGCCCTGGCAGAAAGACAATCTCATCAGGTTGCACATGCCAGCCATGCCGGCGCAACAACCATCCGCAGATCGCTTCGTGCAACGACTTCGATGGCATCTCATAGCCATACACGCCGAACGCTGCGCGCGCGCTCACCGCCCGAATGATTGGCTCTGCCGCCTTGAAATCCATATCCGCCACCCACATGGGCAGCACATCCCGATCATAATTTTTCCACTTCAGGCTATTGCCGGCGCTGCGATCGATGATTTCATCAAACCGGCTCTTCACTTCGCTTGTCACGATGATTGCTCCATGTCTTCGCCGCGGAGAACATCGAAGCAGATGGCGCTGCAATCAAGAAGCGTGCCGATGAAGCCCGTCTCTTCGTGTTTCTGCGGCGAAATGAGATAGCGGCTATTGTATGAAAACGCCGGAAAAATGAGGAAGGCGGCTTTGGTGGGCCGCCTTCCTCAATTCATGCAATCCAACGAAGCGTCAGACCGCGTCCTTCAACTGCTTCAACACGCGCGCGCGCACGACATTGCGCGCCGGCTTCGCCGCGATCTTGATCTTCTCGCCAGTGAAGGGGTTCACTCCATCACGCGCCTTCGTGGCCGGCTTCTTGGTCACGGACAGCTTCAACATGCCGGGCAGCGTAATCTGGCCCGGCCCCTTCTTGCCAAGTTCCTTCTGCACGGTTTCGCCCAGTGCGCCCAGCACGCTGTTCACCTGCGCCTTGGTCAGGCCAGTCTTCTCAGCCAGCGTGGCTGTCAACTGCGATTTGTTTAGTGCCTTCTTGCCGTTTGCCATGTTTTTCTCCTTGTATCTTGGTCTTAAGCCATTATTAACTCATACGAATGGCTATCGCGCAAGGGCAAAAATGCCGAAAAAATGGCTGTGCGAGGGGCATCGAATGGGCATGATTTCAAGTGATTTCACGTTGCTGGGCATCGCGCTCGCCGGCGCAATTGCCGGCTGTTTGCTCGCACTGTTGCCGGGATTGCACGTGTATTCGTTCGCTGCGCTGGCGTTGCTGATGGCACCACAACAGATTGACGCACTCGCATTCGCGTTCATGGGCGCGCTGGTGGGCTGGGCCACGGTGAATGTGGCTCCGGCGGTTTTTCTGCGCACCACCGACGACGCGCAGGCAATGGCAGTGCTGCCGGCCACGCGCTATCTATTGCAGGGGCGCGGCGCAGAGGCGGCCTTGCTCATCGGCGCCGGCAGCCTGTGCGCCATGCTCGCGCTGGTCATCGTCGCGCCAGTGCTCGATATGATCGTTCGTCCGCTGCGCACGATTCTGCAGCCCCATCTCGGCTGGATGCTGCTCGCCATCATCGTCTTCTTGTTGATGGGCGAGTGGCCGCGCCACAACGATCTAGCCGGCACGCCGCTACGGCGGCTGCGCTCAGCGTGGGTATATCTTGGCGCGGGGTTGCTCACATTTGGGTTGAGCGGTCTGCTCGGCATCGCGCTTTTCCACCGTAATCCCATACTGCTAAACAGCGCGTTTCAGGGCATGATGCCGGCGTTTACCGGCCTCTTCGCGGCGCCGGCGCTGTTACAGTTGCTTTTCAGCCGCGGTCGCGCGCCGGCACAGGTGTCATGCGCGCTGAACGAGCTGCCGCCGCAATTGCTCTTGCGCGGCGCGGCGACTGGGACCGTCGGCGGTCTCTTCAGCATGCTGCTGCCGGTGGTCACAGGCGGCATTGGCGGCTTGCTAGCCGGCCACGCCACCGCCCAGCGCGATGAGCGCGCCTTCATGATCTCGCTTGGTGCGTCAAAGTCGGCCTATTACATCGGCAGTCTGCTGCTCCTGTTCTTGCCCGGCGTCACGGCTGCGCGCGGTGGCATGGCTGCGATGATCGGCAGCGCCTATGTGCCGTATGGCTGGCACAATTACTGGCTGGCTGTGGCGGCAGTGGGGGTGTGCGGCGCGCTGGCATTTGCATTCCTGGGGCTGGTAGTGCGGTTGGCGTCACGACATGCGCATCGCTTACGCGTGCAATGGGTCGCGGCCGCTTCGCTGATCATCGTGTGTGGACTGGTGGCGCTGTTTACAGGGTTGGCTGGCCTGGCAGTGACAGCCGTGGCAACCAGCATCGGCCTGATTCCACTGGTTGTAGGTGGGCGACGACTAAATTGCCTGGGGGTCTTGCTGGTGCCAGTGACGTTGAATGTGACTGGGTTGGGGCCGGCAGTCGCCGGCTGGCTAGGGCTGGCCTAGCGTCGAAATCCATTTTCTACTGACATTCTCATTCATCATTGCTATGCTACGGAAGAGACATGACAAAAGCAATTTTTGAAGGATTGGTAGTGGACGAGAACGACAAGCCGGCAGAGGTGATCTATGTTGGCACAGAGCCAACCTATGCGATCGATGAGGACGGCTTCAAGTATCACATTGACGCGCGCAAGGTGGACGAGCAGGTGCTGGCAGAGTTTGAGGGACACGTGAAGGAAAATGAATCTCTGATCAGCGAGAGCGTGATGAAGCTGATGGGCAAAGACGATATCTTCACCAAAGCAGCCGTGGCAAGCAATGTGCGCAATTTCGAGAAGACCTATCCGCAACTCTTCGAAAATGGGATCCCCGAGGGTGCGCGCCAATACCTCGGAATGCTAGGGTTTCGTGTCATTATTAACAGACATGGCGATATCGTTGGCATCAATATGCCGGCCACAACCGACGATGATCAACAATAAAAAAAAGCCGGGCTTCACATAGCCCGACTCTTTGCCTTGGGTCGCAGTCATTATGGCGTTGCAACGATAACATCGCTAGCGCGGACCTGGCATGATATCGCCGGCGGTTCTGGCGAGTTTGCCGCGCGGCGGCGGCATGATTTCGCCGGCATGCGCGGATTGCGCCACAAATGCAAACATGCCGGCCATCAGCGCAACAATTGCGACACATCGCGCAATGATCATTCTAAACTTCATCGTTTCTTCTCCTTCTTGAACGTTATTTGACGATTTATCGCCTCTACAGCTTGGAGAACAGATTAGCAGAATACGCGCAACATACCTGCCTCAATCGACTGAAATATATGCCTTGACTAAGTCCTACTTATTGACCGTATACAACACAACAAAACCCGAATACACTTGCCACTAGTTTAGAAATGACTTTGAGTGAATTTCTATGGGGAACACATTCATTCAGCAGCTTGAGCAACAGGTAGCATCACTTCAGGCTGCGCCGGCCTCATCAACCCAACTTGTCGACGCCTTGAATGAATTGGCTCACGCATATTATTCGCTGGATATTCGCAAGGGTCTCGACACGGCCGGCGCAGCTTGCCAATTGGCGCGCCATTTACTCTATCCTCAGGGCGAGGCCGACAGTCTCATCAATCTCAGCTGGCTGCTCATTCAGGATGGCAAGCTTGATTCGGCATATGTGCAAGCTGAGCATGCCCTTTTTATTGCGAATCAACTGGATGACAAACGCCGGCAGGCTCAATCCACTCACATGCTAGCGGTGATCCATTACGAAGCCGGCAATTACCAAAAAGCTGAGTCATTTTGGCTGGAT
>CAZPVX010000001.1:27267-35016 GCA_964590135.1 uncultured Anaerolineae bacterium
CGTCGCCACCAAGCCGATTACCTCACTGCGCTCGGCATCCTGCATCAAGAGCAATCTAATCTCGCCCTTGCCTACGACCATAAGCGACTGGCGCATGAGATCTACATCGAACTAGACGATCCCAATCAGGTGATCTCGCTAAACAACCTGGCATACCTGTTGACCGGCATGGGGCAACATGACAAGGCCCTGACGCTGGCAAACGAAGCATTGCACCGCTGTCCAATCGAGAGCCAATCCTGGCGCAGCATGATCCTCCATACGTTGGGTTTGATCCATTTGCACCAGCAAAGCTATGAAAAAGCGCGCCGGCTGTTCGAAAGCAGCACAACTCTCTCCCTGCATCTGAACAAGCAACAAGCCATTCGCTCGCTCATCGATCTAGCCAAGTTGGAGTGGGAATGCCACAACCGCCCGGATGCGTGCAACGCCCTGACACAAGCGCTCGTAATGGCAGACGAGATCAAGTCGATCAAGCTGCAAGGGCAGGTGCATCAATGCCTGTATCGCTATTACCTGCAGATGAAGGCGTATGCGGCAGCCTCCCGCCACCATGAACAATCACTGGCTTGCGATTATGCGTTGGGCTGCAAGCGCATGGAAAAACAGGTGCAGATCATGCGTGCAAATGCTGCAGTCTTGAGCGCGAAATCAGAATGGTCACATGACAGTCGGTTGTGGTTGAGCGCTGCTTGAACCAGCCGGCTTGATGGATGATCGCGCTCGCCGCACCGCCAGCACCAACACCGCCACATAGGCCAGCAGCGCCAGCGCATTGAGCATCCCGCCCCACCGGCGCATCTCCACATTCACCACCACATCGCCCAGCACGCGCAAGACCAGCGAGCCATGCATCAGCACAAGTGGCAGGTAGAACAGGCGCGTCATCGCCACTGGCACGCCCATCACCGCCGGCACGATGATCGGCGCATGGCCGAAGATCATGCTGAACACAAAGCCAACGAATACCGCGTGCAGCATGGCATCATAGAGCAGGCCGCTGGCTGCGGCGCCAATCACAACCATCAACACACCGCCGACGAGCAGCCACGCGTGGCCAAGCAGCAGACTGAGGCCTGCAAACTGAGGAAGCCCCTGGGTGCGCACGGTTCTGCGCGCAATGTCGTAACGCAGTAGCCACAAGGCCATGCCGATCAGTGTGAGGCCGAACAGCCGCACGCCCCACTCAGGCAGCGCCGTCGCCGCGACCACGCCGATGCCCATTGCGATGGATGCAATGGCAAACAGACGCAGGTCGCTCGCGCTGAGCCGTTGCACGCGGCCCAACTCTTGCCGTTCACCGGCGATGGTGAACACCAGAAAACCCATCCACCACGGAAAGACACGATACAGTGGCAGGCCCAACAGCCACAGCAGATTGCCGGCCAGCAGCAACCACGCGCCGGCGGTCATCACCTTTGTATAAAGCGCCGGATGCACCTTGATGATCGTCACATACACCAGCGCCAGCACAGCGCTGGCGAGCGTGAACAAAAGCGCAGTCCATGTCAGTGGCAGGCCGGCGATCACGGTCAGCACACCCAACGCCGAAAGCGCCGGCGCGGCATAGGGCCACACTTTTTGCAGGGCGACTGCGCGCTCCAGCCCCACCAGCGCGCCCAGAACACCGCACACCATCAGCGGCCCGTGCGCCAGCAGCAGGCTGGTTGAAGTTTCGGGCAACTGCCAGCCAATGCGGGTAAGGCCGGCGCACAGGCCAGCCAGAAGCGCCAGCATTGCGCCGGCCATCAGAGCAATCCGCGCAACGCGAGTCTTACCCGTCGCGCGCGATACAAGGGATTGATTCATGTCGATTCTTTGTTGCCGCGCTTTGGCGCCGGCGGAATGGGATATTCCACCACCGGCCGGATGCGCGGTCGGATATGCAATGCGAATGACAAAACAGCCACGATCAGCAGCACGCCAGCGAGCGGAGCCATCCATGTCAGCCTGTCAGGGTCGATAAGCCGGCTCAACGGCGGTTGCAGCGCAGCCAGTAGCATGCCGGCGTTCAGCGCGAAATACATGACCCAAATCGGGCGCAAATCGCCACGATCGCGCGTTTTCACCAAGCGCGGCATGATCCACACCATCATGCCCGTACTCAGTTGCACCAGCCAGCCGAGCAGCAGCATCCAGATATGCGTGTAGCGCAGCGACCAGATCGGCTCAAAGAAATTCAGCGCCTTGTTGGCAAGCAGCAGGCCGCCAATGGAATAGCCGATGAGCATCCATGCCAGCGACGTACGCAACATCCACATGCACACGCGCGGCATCACGCACCCCCCTTTGTCGGGCGCTTGCCTTCCGGCAAGGGTGTGATGCGCTCCTTCACGCGCGGCCACAGCTGGAAGACCAAACACCAGATGGCAACCACCTGCAGCAGAGCCGACACAGCCAGCATAACCGCAAAAACCGGGCTTGGAGTGATGGCATTCAGCGGCTCAGCAACCAGGCGCAACGTGAGGCCAATATTCAAGGCGACATAGGTCACCCAGCCCAGCGATTCATTGCCACGTGGTTGGGCTTTGGTGAAGGGCGGGAACATCCACAACGCCACCCCACCGATCAATTGCGTGCCCCACCCCACCATGAGCAGGTGATACATGACCGGCTGCAATGCGCTGATGCGCGCATCGATGTCAAAACCCTGATTTAGAAGCATCAGCGCCAGGACGAAGATGGCGATGGCGAGCCACACCAATGCGGTGCGAATGAAGAAGCGTGCTTGCTGATACATGCCTTAATTATGCTGTGCCATACAGATGAATGCACAGAGGAGGTTATTGCGCAAGGCCGGCCTGCTGGTCTGGCGCGAACACAATGGTGAAGGGGCGTCCGATTGCGCTCTCAGGGCAGAAGGTTTCGCACAAGTCGCAATAGGTGCAATAATCTGGCCTCACGATCACAGCTTTGTCATTTACCAACACGACCGCCCGCACTGGGCACAGCAAGACGCAGTTGCCGCAACCATTGCATAGCACAGGATCGATGGCGGGAATGAGCCGGCAATTGTCCGGTTGCTCCTCACTCTGCATGATACGCAGAGGATAGGCAGGATGTAATGAGGCTGATATGACATTAGTCACACAAATGAGCATCTGCTCAGTTGCGGCATCGTGCGATTGAAGCCGCCAACAGCCCTCATCTCATTCATCTACAATCGCCACACACACATGGAGACGCCAAACGCCAGTCTGCTGCGGGCTTTTCCCCTTTTCGAAGAATTGCCTGATGAGGTGATTCAGATGTTGAATGGGATGGCTGTCACGCGCAACCATGCCGCCGGCACGATCATTCAACTTGAGGGTGACCCAGTCGAGGCAACCTATATCGTGCTAAAAGGGCAGGTCAAAATCCTGCGCTCATCCTCATCTGGCCGCGAGCAAGTCATCCACATCGCCACACCAGGCCAGAACATCAATCTGGTGCCGGTGCTGGACTATGGCCCGAACCCTGCAACTGTGCAGGCGCTCACGAGTTGCATATTGCTGTCATTCCCGTGCGACCCGCTGCGCGCGTTGATCCGGCGCGAGCCGGCGCTGGCTGTCGCCATGTTGACCGATCTTGCAGCGCGGCAACGCCGGCTGGTTGGCCTGATCGATGAGCTGGCATTGCATACAGTGCAGGGCCGGCTGGCCAGTCTGCTGCTCACCCGCGCCGAAGCGGCCGAGCGCGGCATTCCGATGCCGCCTATGACACAGGCCGATATGGCCAATCACCTCGGCACCGTGCGCGAGATGATCAGCCGAACCTTGAAAACGTTCGAGGGATTGGGGTTGATCGAGATGCGGCAAGGGACGATCGTGGTGAAAAATCGCAAGGGATTGGAAGAGAAGGTCGAAGGCTGATGCAATGCATCAAAGCTCGCCATCGGGCTGCAAAGCATTGCCGCGTCCAAGCGCAATTTTCAATGCCTTCATCTGTGCTTGTTCTGCATCGCGCGCTCATAGGCTTTCACGTATTCCGCCGTGCTGCGTTCCCATGAAAAGTCCTGCGCCATTGCCGCGCGAATCATCTTCTGCATGTGCTGTGGCCGGTCGTAATAGGTGCTGACTGCCCAGCCGGCGGCATAGTAAATCGCGTGCGGGCTGGCCTCGTAGAACTTGAAGCCAGTGCCGGCGCCAGTCGCCTCGTCATATTGCTGCACGGTGTCATCCAAGCCGCCGGTGGCGCGCACGATGGGCAGCGTGCCATAGCGCAGTGAATACATCTGGTTCAGACCGCATGGCTCGAAGATCGACGGCATGATGAAAAAATCCGCGCCGGCCTCGATCCAGTGCGCCAACTCATCACTGTAGCCGATGTAGCTGCCGATGCGGCCAGGGAAGCGCGCCGGCAAACTGCCATAGAACCGCTCCAGCGCTTTGTCGCCGCTGCCCAGCACCACGAACTGCACCTGCATGTTGCTCACAATGCTCTCGATGCATGCAGCAAGCAGGTCAAGCCCTTTCTGATCGACAAGCCGGCTGACCACGCCAATGACCGGCACATTCGGATCAACGTTCAGGCCAAATCGTTTTTGCAACTCACGCTTGCAAATAGCCTTGCCGGACAAATCATCGGCCGAGTAAGTCGCTGGAATTCCCTGGTCGGTTTCAGGGTTCCATTGGGTGTAATCGCAGCCGTTGAGGATGCCGATATAGTCATCGCCTTTGTTGTTGAGGTAGGGCGCCATGCCATAGCCCAGCGCCGGCGTGCGCGTTTCGCGCGCATAGTTCGGGCTGACTGTGTTCACCATGTCGGCATACACGATGCCACCTTTCAAAAAATTCAGCGCGCCGTTGTCCTCAAATTTGTCTTGTGTGAAATTGCCCCACTGCAAGCCGAGATAATTCAGATGGCCGGCGGGATATTTGCCCTGATACGCGATATTGTGAATGGTGAGCAAGCTGGCCGCATTGCCGAGCGTGGAATCATTCCAATCCCAAATCTTTAGATACGCCGGCGCGAGCGCGGTGTGCCAATCATGTGCGTGAACGATATCTGGCTTGAAGCCCGTGTCCTTGCAAAATTGGAACGCCGCCCGCGTGAGGAAGCCAAAGCGGCGCGGATTGTCTAGATAGTCATTGAAGTTCGCATCGTGATACAGCCCACTGCGGCCAAAGTAGCCGTCATGTTCAATGAAATAGATCGCTATGCCATCGCGCTCGACGCGATGCATGGCGCACCACTCCTGACGGTCACCCATCCACACTCCCATCGGCCCATGCGCCCACTCAATGCCATAGCGTGCCGCGTTGATCGAAGCATATTTGGGGATGACGACAATGACCTCATGACCCAATGCTTTGAGGTATTTCGGCAGCGCACCGACGACATCAGCCAGCCCGCCGGTCTTTGCAAATGGCACGCATTCGGAGGCAATAAAGAGAATATTCATAGTGGGTTGTTGTCAGGTCGTCAAGCGAATCAATTTTTGTCGCCGGCGAGTTGTTCCACCAACTGAATCCGAATCGAATCATCGAGCAATGACCAGCTTTGCGCGGCTGCCGCCCTGTAGAGCTGATGCGCCGGATGCCGCTACGATTTAGGCGGCGGCTGCAACAACTCCAGCGTGATGCCGTTGCAATCGGTCAGGTAGATGGCGTAACCGCCTTTGTTCACGCCCTGCTCAATCGCCACCGGCGCATCCGCCTTGAAATGCACGCCGAGCGCCTTCATTCGCGCAAACTCTTTGAAGATGTCATCGACGATGAAAGCCCAATGCCCGTTGCCGTTGTGATAAGTCGACAGGTCAATGTCGTCCTTGCCTTCAGGGTGGATGTATTCCACCAGTTCGATATGATGGTTGGCGCGCTCGGCAAAGGGCTGGCCTGGCACATGCAATTGCGCAATGCGCAGATGCGCGCCCTCGAAGCCAACCAACTTGGCGGTGTACGCGTTGTGCTGCTCCTGCCCGCGAAAGTACTGCAACCCCAGCACTTCGGTATACCACTTCACCGACGCTTCCAGGTTTTTGACGGTGAACGAGACGTGAAAGACGCCCTGGATCATGCGCTTCACCCGCCCTTCATCAATTTCAATGCGCCGGCGACGATGGCCGACGGCTGCGGCAGCACCTGCTCTTCCAGCGACTTCGCGGAGTGAATCGGCAGATCCATGCCGGCGACGCGCATGATCGGCGCATCCAACTCGTCAAAGGCGCGCTCCATCACCCGCATTGCCACCTCCGCGCCAATGCCGCAGGCTGCGTGCGATTCGTGCGTGATGAGAAGGCGATGCGTTTTCTTCAACGACGCGATCACCGTGTCGATATCCATCGGCACGGTGCAGCGCAGATCCACCACCTCAGCGCTGATGCCGTGATCTTTCTGCAACGTCTCAGCAGCTTCAAGTGCAAACAGCAGTTGGCGCGAATAGCTCACGATCGTCAGATCGCTGCCGGCGCGCTTCACATCGGCCTTGCCGAGCGGCACCAGATGCTCACCCTCCGGCACATCGCCCTTGGTGTTGTAGAGCAATTTGTGCTCGATAAACATCACCGGGTTCGGATCGCGCAGCGCGCTCTTCAGCAGTCCCTTGGCGTCTGCCGGCGTCGCCGGCAATACCACCTTGAAGCCAGGCAAATGGGTGAACAACGTCTCGAAGCTCTGCGAGTGTTGCGCGCCGTTGCCGCGCCCGCCGCCCTGCTGCGAGCGGATCATCAGCGGCATCTGCACGCGCCCGCCGCTCATGCTGCGCAGCTTGGCGGCCTGGTTCCAAATCTGGTCGGCGCACACCAGCGCGAAATCCATGAACATCAACTCGGCGACCGGGCGCTTGCCCGTCATCGCCATGCCTACGCTGAGGCCGACGAAGCCGGCTTCACTGATCGGCGTGTCTTTCACGCGCTTGTCGCCAAATTTGTGAATCAAGCCTTCAGTGACGCGGAATACGCCGCCATAGCTGCCAATATCTTCCCCCAGCAAAACGATGTTGGGGTCGCGCTCCATCTCCTCGGTGAGCGCCTCGCGCAGGGCCTGGGTATAGGTCAGTTCTCGCATGATAAGTCGTCAATGCATGCGTAAACGTCGATGCCGGCGTCTACGACGACGATTGTGCTAAATCCAAAAATCCGTGTGCACTTCTTCGGGATCGGGATAGGGCGATTCCTTGGCGAACTTCACCGCGCCGGCGATCTGCGCGTCCACCCGCGCATGAATCGCATCCAGATCGGCCTGGCTCAGATTCTCATTGGCGGTGAGATGCTCTGCCAGTCGCTTGATCGGGTCACGCTGTCGCCACTGCGCAACCTCTTCCCTGGTGCGATATGTTTCACTGTCGCCGATCATGTGGCCGAGCAGGCGATAGGTGTGCGCCTCGATAAACGTCGGCCCCTTGCCGTCGCGCGCAAACTTCGCAGCTTTCTTGACCGCGTCATACACCGCGCATACATCGTTGCCATCCACCACCATGCTGCGCATGTTGTAGCCTTTGGCGCGGTCGGCAATCTGTTTCAAGGGGTTCGACATGGCGAGCGGCGTCATCTCGGCATACAGATTGTTCTCACACAGCAAAATCAGCGGCAGATTCCACAGTTGCGCCAGATTCAGCGCCTCGTGAAATGCGCCCTGGTTGATCGCGCCGTCGCCAAAGAAGGTCAGCGCAACGCGGCCATCACCGTCGAGTTGCGCGCTGAAGGCAGCGCCGGCCGCAATCGGCACGCCGGCGGCCACGATGGCATTCTCACCCAGCAGGCCAATGCTCGGGTCAGTCCAGTGCATCGAGCCGCCCTTGCCCTTGCTGACGCCGGTTTTGCGGTTCAGC
>CAZPVX010000001.1:35026-108023 GCA_964590135.1 uncultured Anaerolineae bacterium
ATTCGCCCGCCGCCATCGCCGCATTCACATCGATGCCTTTTGCAATGCACGCACCGTGGCCGCGATAGGTGCAGGTCATGTAGTCGTCGGGGTTGATGGCAAAACACGCGCCGACGGCGGTGGCTTCCTGACCCACGCAGGGATGCAGTGAGCCGCGAATTTCCTTCTCCATGTACAGCTGCACGCACGCCTCTTCGAAGGCGCGAATCAAATTCATGCGCTCATACATGGAGAGCAGTAGATCTTTTGATGGTGCCATAGCTTGATTCAGAAAATGAGTTGCTACGTGGAGATTGTAAACAAAAGCGCACAGAAGGGTATCCGCGCACGACCGTTGTCGATGATTGTCGATCCGTTCTCCTGCAAGCCCGGGGCGCGAGATGAAATCCTGCCTGCCTGGCGGACAAGCGGGTCACGGCCAGTGCAACAGACGCTGTACATTGCCGCCCAACACCTTGTCGACATTGGCCTGGGGCCAGTGCGACAGATGCGCGCGAATGGCCGCCGGCGGCTCCCCACCCCACGCCAGCCGATCCGGCCCAAACACATCGGCCAGTTGCCGAATGAAGCGCGCCGCGCTCATATACATCGGCGCGTCATCTGCAACATACTTGATGCCGGATAGCTTCATCGTCACGTTCGGCAATTCGGCCAGCGCCAGCACATCCGCAAATTCTGGGATCGTGCCGAATTGCGGCTCGCCAAGATGATCAATCAGCACCGGCGTGCCAGGAAATGCCTCGATCAAGCGGCGCGCATCATTTGCGTAGTTCGGGCCGATGTGCAACTCGACGATCAAGCCCAAGTCGGCGGCTTTGGACCACAGCGCGCGAACGCCGGCGTCATTGAAGCTGCGCAGATACATCTCCTTGCCGCGATGCGCGTGAAAGCGCGTGGCGACAATGCGCGGCTCCTGCTTGCGCAACGCCTCAAGCTTCGCCGGCGCCGCCGAGTCAGAGGGATAGAACAGCGACGTCGCGCGCAATCGATTTGGTTCACGCCTCAGCGCATCCAACACCAACGAGTGGTCATCGCCATACGGCTCCGGCTGCACCACCACTGCGCGATCGATGCCGAGTGTAGCCATGCGTTGCAGGTAGTTCGCCAGCGGGTCGGCGTGCGTATTCTGCGGGATGTAGGTCGCGCGCGGGTGCCACGGATAGCGCTGCGCGTCGCTGCTGAACAGGTGATGAATCCACTCGATGATCATGTCTTTACTGCGCCGGCGCCGATGCCGGCCACCACAAAGCGCTGAGAGAGGTAATACAACAGCATGATTGGCACGGCGGCCATCACTGCGCCGGCCATGATCAGGCCCCAACGGAACACGTCGCCGGTGATGAGGTATTGCAGCGCAACAGGGATCGTGCGCAGGTCTTTTGAGGTGATGAAGATCATCGCCAGCAGCAATTCATTCCACGCGCCAGTGAAGGTGAACACGCTGACCGCCACGATGCCCGGCGCGATGACTGGCAGCAAAATACGGAAGAGCGACACCAGCCGCGTCGCGCCATCCACCATCGCTGCCTCTTCCAGGTCGATCGGCACGCCGCGAAAGAACCCCATCAGCAGCCAGGTGCTGAGCGGCGCAGCGAACGTGAGGTAGGTGAAGATCAGGCCGTGCAGCGTGTTGCCCAGCTGCAGGCGGTTGATGATGACGGCAAGCGGAATGAACAGCAGCGCCGCCGGCGTGAGATATGAGAACAGAATCAGCCGGCCCACCCAACTGCGCCCACGATACTGCAATCGCGTCAGGCTGTATGCCGCCAGCGTGCTGATAAACACCGACACCACGGTGGCCGCCATAGCCACGATCAGACTGTTGCGAATGTTGAGTAGAAAATCCTGCTTTGTGATCAGGTCGGTGTAATTTTTGAGCGTAGGATTGACTGGCAGCAACGACGGCACGCGATAGATGTCGCGCGGCAGTTTGAACGACACCGTGATCATGTAGTAGATCGGAAACACGATCACGATGGCCAGCAGCAACAGGCAGGCATACGCGAAGATTTTCTGGCCGGCGGTAAGTTTGTTCAACATCAGGTCAAAATACTGACATTCGACTGGTTCCCAATCGCGCTAATCCCTCTCCAAAACCTTCACACCCACAAACGCCATGATGGCAAAGATGGGCAGGAGCGTCACCGACACCGCCGCAGCTTCACCGATGCGCATCGTTTGCATGCCAAAGTAGGCCAGCACGGGGAAGGTCATCGTCGCATCCGACGGGCCGCCCTGCGTGATCAGCCATACGTTTTCAAAGCCATTGGTTGTCCAGATGGTGGAGAGCAACACCACAACCAGCACCACCGGCAGGATGGCCGGGATAGTAATGTGGCGGAAGCGCTGCCAGGCATTCGCGCCATCGATGGCGGCTGCCTCATACAACTCCTGCGACACGCTCTGCAAGGCCGCCAGAAACGAAATCACCCAGAACGGAAAGCCACGCCAGAATGTCGCAAAGATCACGCTGGGCATGGCGAGGTCCTTGCTCAGAAAATCGATCTTGCCAAAGCCGAGGCCAACCGAGATCAGATTGAATGCGCCGCCCTGCGGAGCGTACAGCAATTGCCAGGTGAGATACGCCACGAACGCCGGCATCGCCCACGGCAAAAGCACCATCCCGCGCCACAACTTGCGCCCGCGGATGGCCTGGTTCAGCAGAATGGCAATGCTCAGACCCAGCACCAGCTTCAGCAACTGCACCCAGAACACCAGCACAATCGTGTTGATGATCGATTTCTGGAAACTGGGCACTTTTGACAGATAGATGAAGTTGGCCAGCCCGATGAAATTGCCTTCAGTGCCAACCTCGCGATCGGTGAAGCTGATGGCCACGCCGAAGATGAACGGATACACCACCAGCACCAGCAGGCAGATGATGATCGGCGCGACCAGCGCGTACCCCAGCAGGCTGTTGCGCCGGCGGAGCGTCATGCGCGGTTTTTTAGCGCTTGCACGGGTCGAAAGTGCGGCAGGTTCGGCCATCGATTAGACATCAGGCGCCGGGGATCAGGATTCTGACCCTCGACGCCTGACACACTCTTTGTCACTTGTACTTGTCGTAGATCAACTGGCACGCAGCTTGCGTTTCCTTGACTGCATCGTCGATGCTCAAGTTGTCGACCACCACGCGCTGGATCATCCTGGGGATCGGGAAGTTGCTGGTGAATTCGTTGAAGGCAGGGTTGTTGACATCTGGGTAGGCCGGCGCCGTGCCATTCTGCGCCATGTCGAGCAAACCTACGTGAATCACACTGTCCTTGAACACTGCGAAGCCGAGTTGGTTCTTCAGCACCGGGCCATAGATGGCATTGGCATAGTACTGCTGCATGAATTCAGGATCAGCCAGATATGCCAACAAGTCTTTGGCAAGTTCCTTCTTGTCGCTCTTCACCGGAATGGCGCGCACATTCGGGCCATAGGGCTGGAGCGTCATCTTGGGGCCGGCGGGTAGGCCAGAGAATTTGCTGGCGGCCAACAGATCCGGGTCATTTTCCCGCAGATTGAGATACACGCTGCCGGGATTGGCGATGAATGCCGCCTCGCCGGCCTGAAATGCCTTGTTGTCGCCGGCGCCATCCCAGGTGGTTGCGCCCGGCGGGAAGAGACCCTTCTTGTACAGGCCGGTCACCCATTCCAGAAAGGTGCGCGTCTCGGGGCTGTCGATGGTGCAATTCTTGCCTTCGTCATCGGCAATGCGGCCGCCATACGTCTGCATGATGGTTTGCATCAAATTGCCGTCGCCCACGTTCGAAAGCGCGAAACCCATGCCAAACACCTTCGGCGGATCGTTTACCGCCTCAGCCATCTTGCCCAGCTCTTCCCATGTCTTTGGCGCTTCAGTAAAACCCTTCGCGCTGAGCAAGTCGTCGCGCCGGTTGATCAGGTTGCCGGACAGACCAAATGGGATGCCCCAGATATTGCCGCCATACACCTTGGGATCGACAGACGCCGCGGCAGAATCCAACCAGCCGCCGTTGTCGTCGCCGATTTTCTTGAAGATGTCATCCAGCGGCTCAAGCTGGCCGTTCTTGGAAAGTGTCTGCATCAGTCCAGTGCCCATGTCGAGCGCGTCGGGCATGGCGCCAGATTCCACCGCCGCCGAGACCTTGGCCACTGTCTCGTTTTGATTGATCATCACCACGTCGACTTCGACGCCCTTCTCCTTGCCCCACTGCTTGATGCGATCCTCAAGCATTTTATTGGCGACGTCGGAGAAGATCAGGCCGCCCCAGTAGGTGAAACGCCCCGGCGCAGGTGTGGGCGCCGGCGGGATGGGGGTGTTGGTCGGCGCAGCAGCTGCGTCGGCCGTCGGCGCGCTTGTTGCTGCCGGAGCCTCAGTCGCCGCCGGCGCGCTTGTTGCCGCCGGCGCAGCTGGCGCGGCCGGCGGGGCGGTTGCACATGCAGCCAAAAGCAACGTTGCAACCATCGGCATCGCCAGCCATCTCATACGCCGGCGTGCATTTTCGGAACGCTGTCGAACTTGCATTTCGTTTTCCTCCTGATAAATAGGAACCCCAACAGATGAAGACGACTTCATCCAAAACGAGACGACAAGGGAGCGCTCTTCAGTTGATGACGTGCAGCGCTGTGACAACCATATTCTGCGATGTAGCTTCGATTTATAGGGGTTGATTGCGTGAAATGCAAATGGGCAAAGGCAGTCACCATCCATGTCCCCAGACGCCAAAACAAAATAGACATTGACAACTCTTCTCGAAGTCGCTAATATTTCGCCCCAAGTTAAGAACGTTCGTAGCACACTCTTATCCAGAGAGGTTGAGGGACCGGCCCGTTGAAACCTCGGCAACCTGTAACACAAGGTGCCAATTCCGGCAGCAAAAACTGGCAGATGAGAGCGCGCCAACAGCACAGCCTGTTATCGCCCTCTTGCCCAGTGATGCAAGAGGGTGTTTTGTTTTTCCGAGTGTGCGTTTGAAAAAGCTTTGCAGGCAAAGGAGAACATGAGCAAGCCGAATGAAAACTGTGTCGATGGCATTCCACTGCCAATTGTGCGATTGAACCGCGTGGTGTTGGTGAGCGGCGTCGTCATTGCATTCCTGTTGCAAGCGCCAATCATCATCGCGGCGCTGTTCGTGGTGATCGCGCCGGCGGCGATCTGGGGCCGGCGCGCCTCGCTGATCTACAAGCTAGGCAGCAGGGTATTTGCCAGACAGAACGCAACTGCGGAGAAGGAAGACTTTCGTCTGCAACGCTTCAACAACACGATCGCCGCGATCATGCTGGGCGGCGCGACCATTGCCTTCCTGCTCAACGCATGGGCAATTGGCTGGATCCTGTCGTTCGGCGTTGCAGCGGCGGCGTTGGTGGCGCTGCTTGGCTTTTGCGTGGGCTGCTTTTTGTACTACCAGTTTCGCCTGCAACGCACGCGCCTGTTTGGCGCTGCCAAGTCATGAGCGCTTATCAGCTCAGCACCCGCATCGTCCACGCCGGCGAGCGCACTCCTGGCGCGCAGGGCTTCACCCCCACCAGCGCGCCCATCCACACCAGCACCACATTTCTGTATCCGTCGGCTGAGGCGCTGGATGAGGCATTCGTCGCCGGCGGCGATCAGGTCACCTACTCTCGGTGGGGCAACCCCACCGTGCAATCGCTCGAAGCGCTGATGGCCGATCTCGAAGGCGGTCGCGGCGCCATCGCCACCGGCTCCGGCATGTCGGCGCTGTATGTGGCGCTGCTGGCTGCCGGCACCCCGCGCGGCGCAAGCGAGCCGCATCCACGCCATATCCTCGCCTCAAGCGATCTGTATGGCACCACCGAAACTCTGCTGCGCGACTTCTTCAAGGCGCAGAGTATCGGCGTGACACACATCGACATGAGCGACGTGAAGGCGGTGAAGGCGGCCATCGATGAGATTGAGCCGGATGTGGTGCTGCTGGAATCGCTCTCGAACCCGCTGCTGAAGTGGGCCGACGTGGAAGCCATCACTGCGCACGCGCACAAAGTCGACGCCCGCGTGATTGTGGACGCGACGCTGGCCACGCCGGCGCTCTTCCGCCCCATCGAACACGGCGCAGACCTGGTGGTGCATAGCGCGACGAAATACCTGAGCGGCCACGCCGACGCGATGGGCGGCATCGTGGTCGCGCGCGCCAGCCTCGTGCTGGACACTGCGCGCAAGTATGCGGTGCAGATTGGCACCGTGCTGGGGCCGTTTGAAGCGCGTCTGATCTCGCGCGGCATCCGCACGCTTGGCCTGCGCATGAGACAGCACTGCGCCAATGCAATGCGCGTGGCAAAGGCGCTGCAAGCACAGCCGAAGATCGGGCGCGTGATCTACCCCGGGCTGCCGGATCACCCACAGCACCTGCTGGCATCGCTGAACACATGCGGACAATTCAGCGGCATGGTGTCGTTCGAACTCGCCGAGGCAACGCGCGAGGCAGCATTTGCATTCATGAACAGGCTGAAACTGATTTTGCCGGCGACCAGCCTGGGTGACATCTACTCGCTCATCACCTATCCGCCGCTATCCTCGCACCGTGAGCTCACCGCCGGGGAGCGCGCCGCGCACGGCATCAGCGATGGGCTGCTGCGGCTATCGGTGGGGATCGAGGACGCCGGCGACATCATCGCCGACATCGAACAGGCGCTGGGTTAGCGTTGTGATCTTTGCCTTCGTTCTCCAGAACAGAGAGCGAGATGCAGATTACAATCTCTGCCCCATGTCGTCCGCCGGCGTTTCACTGCTCATTCGCCTCGCGCTGGGACTGTTGCTCAGCATATGCATCGGCACACTGGCGCGCCGGCGTGGGTCGCTTGCGCCCAGCGGCGTGTGGGGCGCTATCATTACGGGCACGCTGATCTTCGGCTTTGGCGGCTGGGGCACCGGCTTGCTGCTGATCGCCTTCTTCGTCTCATCGTCGTTGCTCAGCCATTTCAAGCAGCGCGACGCGCAGAAGCAGCGCGCCGCACAGGCATTTGACAAGGGCAGCCAACGCGACCTGTGGCAGGCGCTGGCGAACGCCGGCGCGGCAAGCGGGCTGGCAGTGCTGGGGGGCATTGCAGCCATATGCAACGATGCGCTGACGGCAGCAGTGCTGTTCGCTGGTATGGCCGGCGCGCTGGCCGCAGCCAACGCCGATACCTGGGCCACCGAGTTGGGCGTGCTGAGCAAAACGCCGCCGCGATCGATCACGAATCTGCGCAAATCGGTTGCGCCCGGCACGAGTGGCGGCATCACTGGCGCCGGCACACTGGCTGCATTGGCCGGCGCAAGCCTCATCGCTGCGCTGCATTGCATGTTCACCCTGCTGGGCTGGAATGCGGTTGCAGCGCCGGCAAGCTCCGCGCTTTTGATTGCAGTGGCGCTGGGCGGAGTTGCCGGCGCGCTATTCGACAGTCTGCTTGGCGCGACGGTGCAGGCAATGTATTTCAGCGAGCAGCGAATGAAAGAGACAGAGAAGCCGCGTGAGAAAGACGGCAGTTGGAACAAACCCTTGCGCGGTTGGCGCTGGCTCACCAACGACTGGGTTAACGCCATCTCCACGCTCTTCGGCGCAACCATCGCCATGGCACTCACCCTGTTAACCAACGGCAAATGACTGGCGGCTTATTACCGCCTATCGATCAAACATCATCAACCATCATGTCCATCCACACACCCGACTGGGTCAAGCACGCCATCTTCTACCAGATCTTTCCAGATCGCTTTGCCAGCAGCAATCAAGTCAAAAAACCAGACAACCTGGAACCCTGGGATTCGAAACCGACAATCTATGGTTTCAAGGGTGGCGATTTGCTCGGCATCGCTGAGCATCTCGACTATCTGCAAGATCTCGGCATCAACGCGATCTACCTCAATCCGATCCTGCAATCGACCGCCAATCATCGCTACCACACGCAAGACTACTTCCGCGTCGATCCGATTTTGGGCGGCGACGATGCCCTCAGGAAGCTGCTCGACGCGGCGCATGCGAAGGGCATTCGCATCATCATCGACGGCGTGTTCAACCATGCCAGTCGCGGCTTCTACCAGTTCAATCATGCGCTGGAGAATGGCGCCAATTCGCCGTATCTGGACTGGTTTCACATTCATGGTTTTCCGCTGCATGCCTACGAGGGCAAGCACAGCTACGACGCATGGTGGGGCAACCCGGCGCTGCCGAAGTTGAACACCAACACGCCGGCGGTGCGCGAGTTCATCTTCGATGTCGCCGAACACTGGGTCAAGTTTGGCTGTGACGGCTGGCGGCTGGATGTGCCGGCGGAGATCGACGATGACGACTTCTGGCGCGCATTTCGCCAGCGCGTGAAAGCCATCAACCCAGACGCCTACATCGTTGGCGAAATCTGGCACGAGGCGCAGCGCTGGCTGAAAGGCGACCAGTTCGACGCAGTGATGAACTACATGTTCACCAAGGCCTGCATCGGCTTCTTCGTTAGTGAGAAGATCGATCACAACCTCACTTCAAACCTTGATCCTTTGCCGGCGCTCGATGCATCAGGCTTTGCCTACGCGTTGAATTCGACACTCGGCCTGTACGACTGGCAGATCAACTGCGCGCAGATGAACCTGCTCGACAGCCACGACACTGCGCGGTTCCTCACGATTGCAAAAAACGACCAGGCTGCGTTGAAACTGGCTGCGCTGTGCATGTTTACCTTCCCTGGCGCGCCGAACGTGTATTACGGCGACGAGATCGGCATGGCCGGCGGGCGCGATCCCGATTGCCGGCGCGCATTTCCCTGGGATCAAAGCGCATGGAATCACGACATGCTCGATCACTTCAAGGCTTGCATCGCCTTGCGCAACCAGCACTGCGCCCTGCGCGACGGCAGCTTCCGCGTCGTGCACGCAAAGGGCAAATGTGTGGTGTACATGCGTGAAAAGGGTGACGAAAAACTCATTGTTGCGCTAAACTCTGGCTCGGCCGCCGCGACGATCGACATCGCCACGCGCGACCTGTTGCACGACGGCGCCATCCTCGATGTTGTCCTCGGCAAGCCCCATCAGTATGTCCTGCAAGCAGGACAGTTGGAGGGCTTGGCGATTCCTAAGCGAGCCGGCGTCGTCTTGAAAGTAACGAAGGAATGAACAGCGAAGGCACAATACCCAAACGCAAGCCAGGGGTTGAGCCGGGCTGTGCGACCATGTGCGTCGTCTAGTCGCAAGGCCTGACAGATTCCCGGAATCCTGTCAGGTCTTGATGATGAACTCCAACGCGCTTCGCGAGTCGCTCGGTCTGGCCTGCCCTGGCTTATCCATAGGCAGGTGAGCGATGACCGAGTTGACCCGCGATACGGTTGAGACCGCCCTCGACCACGTGCGCGAAGCGCTTGACCGCAACGATATTGCCGCGGCCATCACCGCGCTTGAGAAACTGAAGCAGGAAGATCAGGTCGAAGTCTTCGACGAGTTGGATGTTGAAGATCAGGCCGAACTGTTGCCGCGCCTCGACCCCGAGACGGCAGCAGACATTGTCGTCGAGCTGGATCAAAAAGATCAGGCTGAGATTGCCGGGCGCGTGGATGACGCGGTGCTGGCCGACATTCTCGACGAGATGGAGCCTGACGATGCGGCGGACGTGATTGGCGATCTGCCGGAGCAGCGCCAGGAGCGTGTGCTGGCCGAGATGGAAGATGCCAGTGATGTGCGCCCGCTGCTGATCCATCCCGACGAAAGCGCCGGCGGTCTGATGACCACCAGCTTCCTTACGCTGCGGCCCGGCATGACGGCCCAGGAAGCCATCGACGCATTGCGCGACTGGCACCCCGACGACGAGATGCCGTACTACCTCTTCGTCATCGACCGTGAGCGCAAACTGGTGGGTGTGGTGTCGTTGCGGCAATTGCTGGTGGCGCCGCCGAGCAAACTGATCAGCCAGATCATGAGTCATGAGGTCATCACTGTGCAAGTCGGCACCGACCAGGAAACGGTTGCCAACCTGATCAAGAAGTACGACTTCCTCGCCATGCCGGTGGTCGATGCGCAGAACCGCCTGGTCGGCATCATCACGGTCGATGACATTGTCGATGTGATCGAAGAGGAGGCGACGGAAGACGTATATCGCCTGGGCGGCGTGCCAGATGAAGAGCGGGTGTGGAGTCCAATCGGGTTTTCCTTGCGCAAGCGCCTGCCCTGGCTCTACATCAACCTTGGCACCGCATTCCTGGCAGCGTGGGTGGTCAGCCTGTTTGAAGGGACTATTGCAAAGGTGGCAATTCTGGCTGCGATGCAGAGCATCGTAGCCGGCCAGGGCGGCAACGCAGCTACGCAGCGCATCACCATCATCGTGCGCAGCCTGGCGCTGGGCGAGGCCGAACTGAAAGATGCCTGGCGTGTAATCGCCAAGGAGTCGCTGGTGGGTTTGTTGCAGGGGCTGGCCATTGCGTTGTTGGTGGGCAGTGGTGTGGCCGTCTGGCAGAGTAACGCAGCGCTGGGTTTCGTGGTCGGCGCGGCGATGATGGGTAATCTGATTGTGGCCGGGTTGGCCGGCGCCGCTGTGCCATTTGCGTTGAAGGCGCTGAAAATCGATCCTGCGCTGGCTTCCGCCGTCATCGTCACCACCTTCACTGATTGCTGCGGCTTTGCCTTCTCCCTCGGCCTGGCGACGATCTTGCTCAACTACTTGCAAATTTGACCTTAAGTGATTGGCGTATTGCATGATTGTGCCATTGCAGACGCAGCGCTGCCACATGGCGCAAATCCCGCAATCCCCAATTTAGAACGCTTGTGCTACACTTTCATCGCCATGACGATCAAAGAGCGAAGCCAGGATTTGAACATGGTCGTCGAGTTGGTGCGCGAGCATCTCTTCGAGCATCTTGACGACAGTGAACTGTGCAAGGACATGTGCGCTGTGATCGCAATCAACTTGCGGCGCGTGCATGACGACACCGAGAAGAGTGCCAACGCATGGGACAAGCGCACGTTTCATTCCAAGGCTGACGAGTTGCGACGCGACATGGCGTGGGCCATGCCAATGTCGCAAGTCGCCGAAGCGCTGGCCTACTCGTCACGGCGCTTCAGCGGCGATGATGCCGATCAGCTGCTCTCGCTGCTGCCGGAAGAATTGGACATGCCGAAGCGGACGCGGTTCAAGAACATCGAGATGGTGCGCGGAGCCGCCGGCGCTGCCCGCCACACCCTGTTAAAAAAGAAGTGAGGCAGGATCGCTTGGAGTTGCCTGCCCTTCAAACCATTGCGAAGAAAAACAAAACAACCACCCGCAAGGGTGGCTGTTTCGCGCGCCGTGGCCGTTCTAGCGAATCGCCAGAGGTGAAGCCACGGCGCTGAGTTTCGTACTACTCATGTGACATCACCTCCATTAAAAAGATAGCGGGACAAAATGGGTGCCGTCGCCGGCGAACCAATGGCGGGAGTATATACGAGATTTCTGAAAACCAAAGGGTGTTTAGAAATGACAAAAGCCAAGGGTTCCCCTCATCCCAAATGCAGCCGCCTGAGCTCAACGACCACAGGGCTGCGATCGGGAGCGTGCGCATGAATTGGCGCACTTGCATAAATTGCGCACCGTCGAACCGTGATATAGTTTCCGCCCTAAACGCGCCGCGAGGCGGCGTGCTTTCCGCTCTTGTCAAGAGACCTGACGGGCGCCGCATGGGGCTTGTCAGGTTTTTTGTGGCATGGGCAGCGTATACCGTGGAAAGGAGTACCGAAAGAATGCGTGACTACGAATTGATTTACATCATCAAGCCGGATCTTGACCCGGCCGCGAGCGCCGGCGTGATTGAGCGTGTGAATGGCTTTGTCACCGCCGATGGCGGCGGCAGCGTCGTCAAAACCAACCAGTGGGGCATGCGCCAGTTGGCCTACCCCATCGGTCGTTACCGCGAAGGGCAGTACGTGTTCTCGCTGGTGCAGATCGAGCCGGCGTCTGCGGTGCGCATCGAGCAGCGCCTACGCCTGACTGAAGATGTGCTGCGTTATCTGCTGGTGCGCGCTGAGGAAGCCGCCAACGAGCCGGCAACTGAGGACGTGATGGGCGGCGCTGAGATGGCGGAAACGCCAACAGCCGAAGCTGCAGCTGAAGCTGCAACCGAACCAGCCGCCGAAGCGCCGGCGGACACACCCGCACCGGCAGCCTGAACCATCGCTGCAAAATTTGCCGCATGGATTTACCATTGCGATTGGCTGACGATGCGGCGCGCCGGCCTTTGTTGCCAGCCAATCGCCAGGGCGCGGCACAACGCCAGAGCAACCTCAATGTTGCGCCTGCCGGCAGGTGTGTGCGATGCGTGGATTAAACAAGGTCATGATCATCGGCCATCTCGGGCGCGATCCCGAGATGCGCTATACCCCCAGCGGCAAGGCTGTGACCTCTTTTGCGGTGGAAACCCGCCGTGACTGGGTCACGCCCGATGGTCAACGCCACGATGAAACCGAATGGTTCAATATCGTGGCCTGGGGTAGTCTGGCTGAAATCTGCAAGCAACACCTCGCACGCGGGCAGCAGGTCTACATTGAAGGCCGGCTGCAAACGCGCGGCTGGGAGGATGCTGAGGGCAAACGCCACTATCGCACCGAGATCGTCGCCAATGAGATGGTGATGCTGGGCGAGCGCCGGCCGCATCACGACGCCAACTCCGCACCCGAATCTTCTGATGAAGAGTCGCCACCGTTTTGACCCTTCCGCACGTCCAGGGCAACCCTGACGCCCCATCGCATGACCAAGAAAAACGAATCATTAAATACGCGCCTCACCCGCCTACAGGAATCGCGCTTTGAGCGCGAGCGCCGGCTGCGGCGCTTCATCATCCTGGGCAGCATCCTCGTCGGCGTGGTCACGCTGGCGCTGGTGGTTGCGGCCTTGCTGCAAATGCTTGTGCTAGAGCCACAGCGCGCCATCGCCACCGCCGGCGACCAACCGGTGACCGTCTCACAATTGCAAAAGCGCATGCGCTATGACCAGTCACAGGTGGTCAGCCAATACAATCGGCTTGCGCAAAACATCGCGCAATTGCAATCCAGCAACGATCCTTCCAACCAGTTCATGCTCCAGATTGCGCAGCAGCAGTTGCAGTCGCTCTGCCAGCAGGGCAGCGCCGAAGCTATTGCGCAGACGGCAATGAGCAACCTGATCGATGAGCGATTGATCCGGCAGGAAGCGCAAAAGCGCGGCATCACCGTGACGGCCGACGAAGTGACGGCAGAATTGGAGCGCAGCTTCGGCCTCTATCGTCAGACCCTGACACCGTTCCCCACTTACACGCCAGAGCCGCCGGCCACCGCCACCGCCATCCCTGCCACCGTGACCGGCACAGTGACGGCAACCATCGCCAGCACCGTCACCATCACGCCGTTGCCGTCGGCCACGCCGCGTCTGCAACCCACCTCCGTCGCCGAGGCCGACTTCAAGCTGCTCTACGATCGCTCGCTGGAGAGCTACAAAACCATCGGCTTCACCGACGCGGATATCCGCATGTTGGTGGAGAACAACCTGTATCAGCAGCGCCTGGAAAAGCTGCTCGCGGACGAAGTGCCGACACAGACGATGCACTACAAGTTCGACTACGTGCGCTTCAACAGCGATGTGGACGCCGGCAAGGCGATGGATGAGCTGACGCGCAAGGAGATCACCTTCCCCGCGCTCATCTCGCGCACGAATGCCATCACCCTGCCACAGCCAATTGGCAACGGAGGCTCAGTCGACTGGATGCCGGCGAACCTCGTAGAGCAGCAATACGGCAGGGAGATCGCCGATGCGATGGCAGTGAAGGCGTTGAATGCGCCAGCCGGCCCCTTCACTTCGACGCTCGGCGGCGTGTATGTGCTGTTGCCTCTGGGGCGCGAGGTGCGCCCGCTCAACGAGAGCGATCTGGAGCAAGCGCGGCAGCAAGCCTTCACCGACTGGCTGAACAAGGCGCGCAACGATGCGACGCTCGTGATCAAGCACGCTGAGCCCACCACCGTGATCCCGCCAGATGTGCGCTCTGCTGCGACGAACTTCCTCGCGAGTTTGGGGTTGTAGCGCATCACTCTTTGCCGCTGCGGGCATCTGGCCTAGACTTCAACGCAGTCACTCAGGTGAGTGACTGCGTTTTTGTTTGCCAAAATACTGCCATGAAAATTTCCAACATCGAGGCGTATCCAGTATGGGGCGGTCACCGCAATTACCTTTTTGTTGTCGTTGACACCGACGCGGGCATCTATGGCGTTGGCGAAGCCGGCATCACTGGCCGCGAACTGGCCATCATGGGTGCGATCGAGCATCTCAAGCCATTGCTAATCGGACAAGACGCATCGCGCATCGAGCATCTCTGGCAGATGATGACGCGCGGCGGCTTCTTTCCCGCGCAACGCGTGATCATGTCGGCCATCTCCGCGATTGACATCGCGCTGTGGGATATCAAGGGCAAGGCGCTGAACGTGCCAGTGTATGACCTGCTGGGCGGGCGCGTGCGGGACAAGGTGGTGTGCTACCCGCACAACGCCGGCCACGCCATGGAGATCGCCCCGCTGGTCGAGAGCTGCCTGCAAACGAAAGAGGAAGGCTGGAAGTTTGTGCGTTGGGGTTTGCCGCAAGCCGGCGATCTGATCGAACCGCGCAAGGCAGTGCAAGCGGCGATCAAGCAACTTCACGCAGTGCGCGAGGCTGTCGGCGACGACATCGAGATCACGCTGGATGTGCATACGCGGCTCGATCTGCCAGATGCATTGTGGCTATGCAAAGAGGCCGAGGCGGTGCGCCCGTATTTCATTGAGGACCCATTGCGCTGCGAAAACCCCGATTCATTCAAGACGCTGCGCCCTCGCACGACCGTGCCGCTGGCTGCCGGCGAGCAATTCTCGTCCAAGTGGGAATTCCGACAGTTGATCGAAGAGGAGTGGATCGACTATGCGCGCGTCGATCTGTGCATCGCCGGCGGATTCACCGAGGCAAAAAAGATTGCCGGCTGGTGTGAGGCGCACTACATCAAGATGGTCGTCCACAATCCGCTTGGGCCAGTGAGCAGCGCAGCATGTCTGCAATTCAACCTGGCGGTGAGCAACTTCGGCGTGCAGGAGCAGCCGCGCAAGCCCGGCGCCACGCTCACCGACGTGGTGATCGGGCAAGCTGAATGGGCTGATGGCTGCCTGCTGCCGCCGGCAGCGCCTGGCCTCGGCATCACGTTCGACCGCGAAGCAGCCAAGCGACACCCATTCCGCCTGACCGACCTGCCGATGCTGCATCGCGAAGACGGCAGTTTCACAAACTGGTAGTTTTCCAGCAGGATGGACAGTCGAACACAGCGTCCTCAAATCGTGCTGTCCATTCTGTTCATCAAATTCCGAGCGATACAATCGCCAGCGTTGAGAGACCGCAATCGTTTGCTGACCTCTGTGCTGATCATGCTGGGCATCTTGCTTGGCACGATTGTGCTGGACGCATTGGCGCCGGCAATCTCGTTGCCCGACTGGTTGTATCGCTTCATCACCATCTTTCTCGGCATCTTCATCCAGTCTGTGCCATTTTTGCTGCTGGGCAGCGTAATCGCCGGCCTCATCAACGAGTTTGTGAGCGCCGGCGATATTGCGCGCTTCTTCCCAAAAAACAAGGTGCTGGGCGGGTTCGCCGGCATGTTGCTGGGGCTGTGTTTGCCGGTGTGCGAGTGCGGTGTGCCGGTGGTGCGGCGGTTGTGCCAAAAGGGATTTCCCATCTCCGCCGGCATCTCGTTTTTGCTCGCCGCACCAGTCATCAACCCAATCGTGATTGCCAGCACCTGGGTTGCCTTTGGCAACAGTCCTCTCTTCTGGGGACGCATCATCTTCACCCTCATCATCGCGTTCGGCGTGGGATTGGTTTTCAGCGTGCAGCCAAACATTACTCGCGTCTTGCTGCCGCGCTCGCTCGCGTCAGTGATGGGCAGCGCAGGAACTGGGAGTGAAGATTCAAGCGCGAAGCAAACTGCACAGCCCGGCGCATTTCACCACTCAAAATTCTCCGGCTTCACCTCTCGCATGCATCACGCACTCGGCATCGCCATGCGCGAATTCCTCGATGTGGGGCGTTATCTCATCATCGGCATCCTCATCGCGACCGCTCTGCAAATGCTCATTCCACAGCCGGCGCTGGTGAGCAGCGCGCAACAGCCGCTGGCGTCGGTGATCGCCTTGCAAGCGCTGGCCATCGTGCTATCAGCCAGCAGCACTGTGGATGCATTCATCGCATTGTCATTCGTCAATACCTTCACCGCCGGCGCCATCATCGCCTTTCTCGTCTTCGGCCCCATGCTCGACATCAAGGGCATCAGCATGTATCTCAACCTTTTCCACCGGCGCGTGGTGTTCTATCTCGCAGCGCTCACCTTTCTGTCCGCGCTGCTCGCCGGCGTATTCATCAATTTGAACGTGAGTCTTGTCCCATGACACAGAGGGCAAGAAGGCCTGAAAGAGATGTCGAAAGCTTCTCGCTTCTTACCTTCCCGCCTGCTCACCCTTGCATCACCCTGCACTCTCCATGTTCACCTTCACCATCAACCACAAAGACGGCCGCGCGCGCGCCGGCATCCTGCGCACGCCACACGGCGAAATCGAGACGCCGGCGTTCATGCCGGTTGGCACGCAAGCCACTGTGAAAGGGGTGCCGGCGCGTGACCTGCTTGAACTCGATGCGCACATCATTCTCAGCAATACCTACCACCTCTACCTGCGACCAGGAGACGACTTGATCGCGCGACGCGGCGGGTTGCATCGCTTCATGAATTGGCCGCGCCCGATTTTGACCGACAGCGGCGGCTTTCAGGTGTTCTCGCTCAGCGAGATGCGCAAGATCGACGACGACGGCGTGACCTTTAAGAGCCACATCGACGGCTCGATGCATCGCTTCACGCCGGAGAAGTCGATGAAGATTCAGCAAAACCTTGGCGCGGACATCATCATGTGCTTCGACGAGTGCGCCAAGCCGACTGACCGCGAATATGCACAGATCGCGCTGACGCGCACGCACAATTGGGCAACGCGTTGCCGCGAGTCACACCAGCGAGACGATCAGGCGCTGTTTGGCATCACGCAGGGCGGCATCTTCCGCGACTTGCGCGAGCAATCGGCACGCTTCATCACCGACCTGAACTTCCCGGGCTACGCCATCGGCGGGCTGGCCGTCGGCGAGAGCAAGCATGACATGTTTCAGGTGCTGGACTGGATGAACGACGCGCTGCCGGCAGACAAGCCCCGCTACCTGATGGGCGTTGGCGATCCGACCGATTTGATCCGCGCGGCATGGCGCGGGGTGGACATGGCCGATTGCGTGCTGCCGACGCGGTTGGCGCGACACGGTGCAGCCTTCACCCACGACGGCCGCATCAACATGCGCAACAAGGGCTTTGCCGAAGATGAGCGACCGATCGATGACGAGTGCGAGTGCTATACCTGCCGGCACTTCACCCGCGCCTATGTGCGCCACTTGCTTGCGGTGGGCGAAATGCTCGGCTTGTACCTGATGAGCATCCATAACCTGGCGTTTTTATTGCAATTGATGAGACAAGTGCGCGCCGCCATCCGCGAAGAGCGGTTCGAAGCATTTGCCGGCTCGTGGCTTGCGCGGTATGAGAAGGCGGGAGGCGCATCCTTGTAAGAGACGGCCGCGCATCGGGCTGCGTTGTTTCGTGAACCGGACATCATGGAAGTCAGGTTCCTGCCGGCGAAAATGTTTTTCTAACTTTCCTTCTAATTCGCTCTAACACAGCGCGCCTACGCTATGGGCATATTTCGCGCTGAGAAGCGCAACAACAACCAAGCGTAAATTAGGAGGAAGATTGACATGGCAACTTTTCTAACTCGCAGAACCCGCGATCCGTTTTCAGGTGAATTTCTGGCGCTCAACGATGTGATGAATCAGCTCATGCGCAACGCGTTCATCTCGCCAAGCACGATGCTCGAGAATGGCATGAATGGTAATACGCCGGCGCTCGATATCGCTGAAACCAAGGACGCCTACACCGTCAAGGCACAATTGCCTGGCTGGAAGCCCGAAGATGTGGACATCACCTTCGAAAATGGCCAGCTCACCCTGCGCGGCGAATGGAAGGATGAAAACGAGGACAAGGGCGAAGAGGCCAAATGGCATCGCAAGGAGATTCGCTACGGCTCCTTTGAGCGCACACTGATGCTGCCGGTGGAGATTGAAGCCGACAAGGCGCAGGCGCACTTCGAAAATGGCGTGCTGACGCTGACGCTGCCCAAGGCTGAGATCGTCAAGCCCAAGCAGATCAAGATTGCGACCAAGTAACTGCACATTGAACCTGACAGGTCTTGAAGACCTGTCAGGTTTTTTTAGCGCAACACCCGCGCATCGCCGATGCGCTTCGTCACTCCAATCGCATCGAGATGCTCCATCAGCGCCAGCGCATATTTGCGCGTGGTGCCGAACACATCGCGCACTTGCGCCGCCGTCATCTGCCCCTCGCGCTGAATGAATTGGCGCACATCCCTCACAGCTTGCGCATAGGTCGCCGGCAGCAAAATCACATCCGCACCAAGCTGCACCAGCAGCTTCTGCCGCACTGCTGACTCATATACCGCATCACCCAAAGCCGCGCGCGCATCCTTGACCGAAGGTGTGTTCCACGGCTGCGCGGCGCACTGTGCCAGCAGCGCATCCACAGCTTTTTGCTGTTGGGTGCTGAAGCGCACTTGATGTGACGCCAGCCGCACGGTCTCACCTTCATCCACGATCGCATCATCCGCCGGCAGCATCAACAACGCGTCGAATACTTTTGCCGGTAACCCGAGCTTGCTGCGCAATGTGTCGCGCGGCAGCCCAGGCAGCAATGGCTGCACGGCATGAAAATCCCGCAGAAGGGCAACGGCTTGCGCCTGCGCATCGCGCCATGATGCCGTAAGCGCCAGCACCGTGCCGGCCTCGATCACAGCGCCATTGCGCGCCAGCTCAGCCAGCGCGCGCTCAAGGTCATCCACACTCAATTGGGCCTTTTCCTGCGCGTCTTTGCGAGAGGTGAAGCGCAACTCTGCCAACGCATTCAGCAGGCGCTCGGATGGCGTGCCTTCGCTCAATGCAGTCAAGCGCTGCAACACACTTGCGTCGGCCCTACCGGCGCGCCGGCGATAGCGCTGCGCTGGATGCGCATCGACGATGGTGCCGCCGCCAAGCGTGAGTGAGGGCGACGGCGATCGCACGATGAAGCGGTCGCCGTGCGCCAACGCCATTGGCGTGGCAAGTTGCATTTGTGCCCAGCCACTCGCGCCGGCGGCCAACATGTCACCCTCCAACAGCCACACCTTCGCCATGCTCTGCGCCGCGCCGCTGAAAATTTTCACCTCGGTGTTGTGTTTCAGCCTCCACCCTGCTCTCCCCCGATCGACGGCAGAGGGAATGAGCTCGAGTCTCACATCCGTCAGCGTGGTCGACGAGAGCGTGCCGGGCTTGGCGACCATGCTGCCGCGCGCAACCTGATTCACATCTACGCCGCCGAGGTTGACTGCAACACGCCGGCCTGGTGTGGCGCGCTCCATCTTTTGTTTGTGCGTCTGCAAGCCGCGCACGCGCGCTAGCAACTGTTCGCCCTGCTGCGTGATGACCACGACCTCATCGCCTAGTGCCAGCGTGCCATCCACCAGTGTGCCCGTGACGACAGTGCCGAAGCCTTGCAGTGTGAAGGCGCGATCAACTGGTAAACGCGGCCTGCCCACATCGCGGCGGCGCGGAGCAGCCTTCAACACATCCGCCAGCGCATTTTTTAGCGCATCCAGCCCCGTGCCGGCGCGCGCGCTCACTGGCACGATAGCTGCGCCGGCCAGCGAGGTGCCGGCAAGCAACTGTCGCACATCCGCGCGGATCAACTCGATCCAATCTGCATCCGGCGCGAGGTCGGCTTTCGTCAGCGCCACCACACCGCGCGGCGCCTTGAGCAGGTCGAGGATGGCAAGGTGTTCGCGCGTCTGCGGCATGGGGCCTTCGTCGGCGGCGATCACCAGTAGCGCCGCGTCAATGCCGCCCACGCCGGCCAGCATATTCTCGATGAAGTCGATGTGGCCCGGCACGTCGATGATGCCAATTGACTCGCCATCCGGCAATGTCATCCAGGCAAAGCCGAGGTCGATGGTCATCTCGCGTCGTTGCTCCTCGCGCAGCCGGTCGGGGTCGATGCCGGTGAGCGCGCGCACCAGCGTAGATTTGCCGTGATCGACGTGGCCGGCGGTGGCAATGACGCGCATCACTCCACCAGATCGGCGTTCAAGTCCACGCCATTGGCGCCATCTTCGGCAGGAGCGATGCTGGCCTCGACAAGCGCCTGCTGCTTGCGGCGCTGTCGGCGCGAGGGTTTGATCTCGGATGGCACATTGATCTTTGCCTTATCGAGCAGCACATTCGCCTCGGCCAGCCATTCGCGGCCGGCACTTGCATATGCCTTTGAGAAAGCGTCGAGGATTTCATACAACGGCCCAATCTGCGGCTGCAACTTGGGCAACTCCTCCTCAAGGTCGATCACGCGCGGCTCGTATTCGGCGATGCGCTGATCACGCGAGTGCCACTTCTCCTCCTGCAAAGTGGCGAATGTCTTCCACTCTTTCTCCAGCACATCGCGGAAAGATTCGGCTGTGCGCTTCACGCGCTCCTCAGCATCGCGCTGAATCTCGAACAACTCGTTCACGCGCACTTCCAGCCGCTCCTGGAAATCGGGCAGCACGGCCAATTCGCGCTTGATTTCTTCGCGCAGTTGCACAAAGCCGACGACCTGCGCTGCAATCTCATCGGCGCGCACCTTCAACTTCTCGATGGTCTCGGCATATTCAGCAAATTGGCGCTCGCGGCGGATGTCGGCCACGCGCTGGTTCTCGATCAACTGGCTTTGCGACTCAAGCAACTTGGCCGCCTCGTCGATCTCGGTTTGCTTGCGCCGAATGGCTTCGTCGAGCAAGAGCAGGCGCGGCGGGAATTGCTCAATCTTCTTCTTGACGTCCGGGATTTCCTGCTCAACGGCAGCGATGCGCTTGGCATCCTGCCGGCGCTGCTCCTCAAGGTAGGCGATCTGCGTCGCCGGCGGATCGAAGCGTCGGTCCATCTCCATTACCTGCAACTGCAGGCGGTTGATCAGATCTGCCAGCCGGCCATCCTCCACTTTGCGCGCCTCCATCTCGTCGAACAGGCGCGGATAGGGCTTGATCTCACGCTTCAACTCGTTGAGTTGCCGCACAATCGACTCGATCTCGATCTGACGTGTGCGTGTCAATTCGCGCTCAGCTTTCGTGCGTTGATCTTCAATGCGCTCGATGATCTGGCTGAATTCGGCGCGAATCTGCTCAGTCACGCTGGTCCAGCCGGCAGCGCGAGTCAGTTGAATCTTTATTTCGCTCAGCGAAGATTCCAGCGAATTGGCGTAGCGCGAGCGCGCTTCCACCTCGCGCGAGAGCGCATCCACGCGCTCCTGCATTTGAACGACGAGCGCGCGATCCTTGCGCCGCTCCTCATCCAGGTATTGCACGAGTTTTTCAAGTTGCTGTAAATCCATGACGCATCACCTATTTGCGCCCAGCTTCACGAAGAGCATGAAAGACAACTCTTTGCAATGATGCATGTTCTTCGCGTATCCATCGGGCCTGGGATAAGTTTACTGGTGCTGCCACATGCGCCCGCCATCGAGCATGATGCAGTCACCGTTGATGAATTGCGGGCCGGCGACCAGAAAAACAACGACCTCACCCACCTGCTCCGCCGTGCCAAGCGCGCGCAGCGGGTTGCCTTTGCGCAACGCCTGCCATTGTTCCTCGCTGGAGCCATCTGGTTTCAAGATGGGGCCGGGGCAAATGGCGTTCACGCGCACCTTCGGCCCCAGATTCAGCGCCTGCGAGCGCGTGAGCGCCAGCAGCGCCGCCTTCGACAGACTATGCGCAACATATTTTCGCCACGGGTAAAACGCGCCCTCATCGACCATGTTGATGATGACGCCGCCGGCGCCATCCACCATTGCCCTGCCGATCACCTGGCTCAACGCGAATGCTCCCTTGACGTTCACATCGAAGGCCCTGTCAAAGCCGGCTTCAGTCGTCGAGAAAAAATCGTTTGGCACATAGCTGGATGCGCTGTTGACAAGAATATCGATGTGGCCAAACTGTCTGAGTGCGGCATAACCCAGATTTTCCGCCGCTTCCCAGTTGCCCATGTCGGCCTGATGCACTAGCGCGCGCCGGCCCAGCGCTTCGATCTCGCGCGCGGTTTCCCTTGCGGCGTCTGCGCTTCTGCCGTAGTGCACCACGATGTCTGCACCTTCTGTTGCCAGCGCCATTGCAATTGCCTTGCCTACGCGATGTGCCGCGCCGGTCACGAGCGCCACTTTGTTGTCAAGTTTCATCTTGGATTTGCGTTTTCCAACCGCTCCAGCAAACGTTGCGCATCACGATCGCGCGGGTCGGCCAGCACCGCGCGCCGGAATGCCGCGATCGCCAAACCAATCTCGCCGCGGTCACGGTGAATCAAGCCAATGTTGTAGGCCACGCTGTGCGCCAGCGGGTCTATCTCCAGCGCCCGTTGGAACGCGCCTAGCGCCTTTTGCTGGCGCTCGTCGGTTGCGGTGATCGGGTTGCCAAGATAGGCCGCGCCGAGGTTGATCCACAGTTGCGCGTTGGCCGGCGCCTGCGTCACTGCCTGCTCCAGAATCGGCACGGCATGCTTGTGCCGGCCGGCCATGATGAACGCGCCGCCCAGATTCAATGCTGCATCGGAGTTGTCGGGCTTCAGCCAGTGCGCCTTCTGCAAGAGGGGCAGCGCGTCAGCCGGCCGACCCTGCGCCAACAGCAAGGTGCCTTGCTGCAGGTGGCTGCGAAAGGCTGCCTCATGCCGCGCGCGCAACCAAGTGTTCAATCGCTCCAATTCTGGATCGTATTGGTGGCTCTCCATCAGAAGCCCTCAAGCTTGGCCAAGTCGGCAATACCGTCGGCCTGCGAGACCACGCGTTGCAAAAGTGCAAGCCGCGAAGCGCGCAAGCCGGCGTCGTCGCTCATCACCATCACCTTGTCGAAGAAGGCGCTGATGGGTGAAGTCAGTGTTTGCAGCTGAGCGATGAGCGCTGTGGCGTCGGCTGGTTTGCTCAACGCGTCCAGCGCTTGCTTCAGCGCAACTGTCGCCGGCTCGGCATCGGCGGATGGGATTTTGCCATCCGTGCTTTGGGTGCGCACGATGCGCGCGCAGCGGGCGTAGGCGGCCAGCGTCGCCGGCCAATCCTCGCGTTGGATGGCCGCCGCAAGCTGGATGATGGTCTTGCGCGCGCCGGCGGGGTCGTCGCCCTGAGCCGCCAGCACCGCGTCCACCACGTCGTAGCGATGACCTTCATCCAACAACAACTGGCGCGCGCGATCGAGGATGAAGGTGTGCGCAGCGTTCAGCGCATCATTGCTCATCGCCATTGGCAGGCGCGCCATCGCGCTCTTCAGGCCGGCGAGCAGCGAAAATGGCTTGTCGCTTGCGATCAAATCCTGCACGATGCCGATGGCGGCGCGGCGCAACGCAAATGGATCGGCGTTGCCTTTTGGCGCCAAGCCGGCGGCGAACAGGCCGGCGATGCTGTCAAGCTTGTCGGCTAAAGCCACCGCGAGGCCGGCTGGTGTGGCGGGCGTACGGTCGCCGGCGAAGCGCGGCAAGTAATGCTCGAAAATGGCTTCGGCCACGGCTGCCTTGTCAGCATCGTTGCTGGTGCGCAGATGATATTCGCGCCCCATCGTGCCTTGCAGCGCGGTGATCTCGACGACCATGTTGGTGGCAAGGTCGGCCTTGCACAATCGCGCTGCTCTCTTTGCAATTTCCAGATCGACGGGCGACAGATGCAACTGGCTCGCAATCGGCTCGACCAGCGACTCGATGCGTCTGGTTTTGTCCAGCATGCTGCCGAGTTTGCCTTGAAATGTAATCGTGTCGAGGCGCGGCAGATAGGCTTCGAGCGGCTTCTTGATATCTTCGCGATAGAAATAGGCGGCATCTGCGAAGCGCGCGTTCACCACATCCTCATTGCCTTTGCGCACCTCATCCAGATCGGTTGCCGGCCCATTCCGCACGGTGATGAAGTTGGGCATCAGCTCCTCGCCTGCCGAATGGGAACGGGCGGGGTTGAGATTCAACACCGTGAAGTAGCGCTGCTTCTTGCTCATCACACTGGTCAGCACCGGCGCGGGGATGTCAAGGTATTCCGGCGGAAAGGCGCACACGATGGCCGCCGGCTGCTCGACAAGGTTGGTCACCTCGTCCAGCAAATCCTCGTTCTCCGCCACTGCGCCGCCAATCGACGCCGCCGCCGCATCGATCTGTTGCTTGATGACCGTCTTGCGCTCGGCGATGCCGGCGAGGATGTGATGCTGCTGCAACAGCGCTGCATAGTCATCGGCGTGCGCGACGGCGAACTGCGGGGAGCCTTCGCCACGCGGACCAAAGCTGATGTTGCCTGCCGGCACGCCGGCGAACGCGAATGAAATCACCTGGTCGCCCAGCAGCGCCACAATCCAGTTGATGGGGCGGGCAAAGGCGATATTGCTCGCATTCCAGCGCATGGTCTTTTCGAAGGTGATTTTGGCGATGGCTGCCGGTAGCGCCTGCGCCAGCGCTTCAAGCGCCGGCTTGCCCGGCTCGACCTTGCGCGCAAAAACGTATGTGCCGCCTGCATCATCCTTCACCACCAGCGATTTCGGGTCGACGCCGAAACGCCTGGCAAAGCCGATGGCAGCCTGAGTGGGATTGCCATCTTTATCGAAGGCAACTTTTGCGCCTGGCCCTTTCACCAACTCGTCGATGTCGCGCTGCGCCGGCGCGACATCCTTCACCAGCACAGCGATGCGGCGTGGTGTCGCCATCAGCGTCGCTGCGCCATGCGTGATGCGCGCAGCATCCAGCGCCTCGATGACAAACCGGCCGAGCTGCTCTTGCGCCGCCGGCACATTGTCAGCCGGCAATTCTTCAGTGCCAAGCTCGATGAGGAGCGACGAAGAGTCAAGGGGGCGGGCGGATGCGACAGGAAGCGGGTGCGAGGATGCAAGGGGCTCACTCACTCCTGTTTCTGTTGTCAGCCAGGGGAAGCCCATCGCCTCGCGCTGAGCGACGTACTTCAGCGCCACTTCGCGGGCGAGGTCGCGCATGCGCCCTACGTAACGCTGGCGCTCGGTCACGCCGATTGCGCCGCGCGTATCCATCAGGTTGAAGACGTTGGAGCATTGCAGCACATAGTCGTGGGCGGGCAGCACGACGCCGGCTTCGATGGTGCGCCGGCATTCGCGCTCATACTTGTCGAACAGTTCGTGCAATTCCTCGACATCCGCCACATGAAAAGCGTACTGGCTGCGTTCGATCTCATCCTGCAACTTCACATCGCCATAGGTGCGGGTTGCATCCCACTTCAGATCAAACACGCTGCGCACGCCCTGCTGCGCCATCGCGATGCGTTCCAGGCCATAGGTCAGCTCCAGGCACACCGGGTTCAACTGCAATCCACCAACTTGCTGGAAGTAGGTGTATTGCGTGATCTCAAGGCCGTCGAGCCACACTTCCCAACCCAAGCCCCACGCGCCGATGGTCGGCTGTGCCCAGTTATCCTCAACAAAGCGCACATCGTGCCGGCTCAGATCGATACCGATGGCACGCAGGCTTTCGAGATACAAATCCTGTGAGCGCTCCGGTGACGGCTTCAGGATCACTTGGAACTGGGTGTGGGTGTACAGGCGGTTGGGATTCTGGCCGAAGCGGCCGTCATCGGGGCGCGCGCTCGGTTCCACATAGGCCACGCTCCATGGCTCGGGTCCCAGCACGCGCAGAAAGGTGGCCGGGTTCATGGTGCCGGCGCCGACCACTTGGTTGTATGGCTGCCAAATCAAACACCCTTTGGATGCCCAGAAATTTTGCAGTGTGAGGATCAGGTCTTGGAAAGTCTGCATGATGAATCGCGCCATTGTACGAGGAAACGCAGCCCCGCTTACACCGGTAGATGCCACGAATGCGCTGCCGCAGCCACGTGCAGGGCAGTTCACGTCAAACAATGAAAGTGTGATTTACTACAATTTCCGCAATTAAGGAAATGATTGCATTTTGCACATCAGTCCAACTAATGAACGCATATATCCCTCAAAATAAGCGGCAAAAAAGCATGTACCTTGCCTGCGTAAACGCGACTGTCCTATTGAGTCGAAAACATCGATGACGCTCTTCCAGAAGGCAGACGTCGCAACACAACACACTCCATCCCTGAAACCCATGAAAAACATCACTTCCTACTCCATCGCAGTTGCAACGCACAACGACGAATCCCATCTTGTTAGTCGCGCCGGCGACATCATGCCCGGGCCGCGCAAATAAATCCGCGTCAGGCGGTGATCTCGACTTGCCAATCTGCTGGCCCTTTCACTTCTACATCGTACGCATCACCCTTGCGCGTCGCGCGAATGTCGAAATACACCTCGCCGGCGCGCAAGCGCTTCACTTCAAGCTCATCCCACGTTGCCGGCAAATTGGGCCGGATGCGCAGTCGGCGCTCATGCGCGCGCGGCTGCAGGCCCAGGAAACCTTCGACCACAGGTGATACCAGGCCGAGGTTCGACCAAAGCTGAATAAAGCACCACCTGTCGGGCAAAGCCTCGCCCACTGCGCCAGGTGTGCGATGGCCGAATGCGCTGACCAGTTTCTTCACGACAGCGAGCGCATCGTCCATGCGGCCATAGCGCGCTGCGCTCAACGCCAGCAAGCCGGTGTTGATGCTCATCACGTCGTGCCGCTGTGGATGCAGATACATGCCCCACACGTTACAGAACTCGTCGCTCAGCAAGCGCCGCAGCGCGCGGTCAGCCTGCGCCGGCGTCGCGATGCCCACCTCCAGCGGGCACATCACCACCCAATGCCGCAGCAGCCACGGCAGGTCGATGTCGCGCGGCGCAGCGGCGTGCTTTTGCAGATACGGTGCGAACAGCGCGCGCGCAGTCTGCACTTGCCGCTGTTGATCGAGCAGCCAGTGTTGCTCACGCGCCTGCCTTTCCAGATTTGACAGCACCTGTTCCACATCGTTCATGCTGGCGCGCACATCAGCAAACAGACCTTCGTCCTCCAGCCACCACTCCTCGCGAATGCGTCTCCCAAGCCGGCTGACCAAGCTGGCGAGGTCGAGTGAGTCGCCAACGACCTGCGCCATGTCCTGCAACCGCGCCAGCGCGTCGCAGGTGTAGGCAGCCACATCGATCACCTCGAAGCCGGCGTGCATCTCCAGCGTCTCGATGATGCTGCGACCCGATCCGCACAAATCACCATCCGGGTCGCACGCGCCGAGCGTGTAGTCGAGCAGGCCATGCTTGCAGAAAGCGTACATCTCATGCAGGAAAGCATGGTCGCCAGTCCAGAGGAAATAATCATGCACAGCGCGGGTGAACACCGGCGCCTCGACGAGGTTGCCCTCGTTGAACACGACGCCGACGGTGCTCATCTCGTGGATCACGCGCCCACGCTCAGCCGGGTTGTGCAACTCGCTCTGCTGCTTGAGCAAGCGCAACGAATCGCGCGCCAGCTCGAACTGTCCGCTTTGCAGCATGGGCAGCACCGCATAGGCGGTGTCGATGCCGAACCACCACGGGTATTCCGGCAGCCCAGCGCCCACACAGCGCCCGATTGGCGTCTCGCGCATGAACATCTGGTTGAGCCATTTTGACCAGCCGATTGCCTCATTCAAGTTTGCATCCGGTGTCAGCACTTCGCTGACGCTGCTGATGGCCTCAGCCAGCGCGGACTTTTCGGCAAACAGCGCTGCATGCTGTAACTGAAGCTTCTTCAACGTTGCCAGCGCGTCCTGCTGCGATTGCACCGAGCCGGCAATGAAAAACATCACCCTCAGATTCTCGCCGGCGAGGGATGGGGAGAAGGTCATCTCCGCCGCTGTGCCGTTGCCGCTCGTGCGATTCACCGCCCACAGGGCATCGCCAATCTGGGGCTGCACTGGCACAACATCAGACGCGATCGCGCAGCACCATGCGTTGTTGGCGTCAGTGAAAATGCAGCGACCTTGCGCATCGAACACCACATTATCTTTGCCATCAATCATGCCGGCTCGCTCACCCAGCCATGCCGGCTGCAAATCACTGCGAAACAGCGCGTGGATTTTCACATCGCGCAGAGCTTCATTTGACTGAATCTGGAGCGTGACGATCAACCCTTCCACGCCATCCGGCACAAAGTCGCGCCGCGTGATGCGCAGCGGGCCGGTGTGATATTCAAACTCGGTCCAGCCCAGGCCGGCGCGACATGCGATCGCTTCGCTCAGCCAATACGCTGGCGCATCGCCGGCGCTTACGCCAAACCAGTAACCATCCAGCAGCTTAATCGGGTGGTCCCACACGCCGCCCATCTCCTGTGGCACATGCCCGCCCCACGAATCTGGAAACTGGCCGTTCTGGGAACTGATAACGTAGACGCGGTCGCCGCAAGTGGCGATGGGGTCAGACAGGCGGTGTGTCTTTGTTTGGGGTTGAGTCATTTGACAAGAGGCGCGTTACGGTGCAACGAGCGGCCGGATGAGATGCGCGAGCCATGGCAGACCGCCGGTGCAGACATACGCGACGAGCGTGAGGCGCGTTGCCTTGCCGGCAGCGGTGGCCGCAACAAAGACCAGCGGTCTCATCTTCAGCGCGCCGGCGATGAGTCCGCCCACATCGAAGGCCGGGTTGGGCAACGCAGCCATGACGAAAATCATCAGCGGCCCGAAACGCCGCATCAGCGTGTGCAGATGCTGATAGATGCGCCCCTGGGGCAAGACCGCCGTGCCGCCATAGCCGGCCATGTAACCGGTCAGTTCGCCGATGGCCGAGCCGGCGCCGGCAACCAAGCCAGTGGCCAGTGAGCCGTAGATCGGGCCGGCGGCACACGCCACCACAAACGCCGGCGCAGGAATGAAAACGGTGGCATTGCCAACCACGCTAAGCACGAACAGGCCGACCAAGCCAAGCTGGCCGAAGGCAATCAGCACGTCGCGAAAGTGAGCCGATAGAAAGATCACAGCGCCGCTGATGGCGAGCGCCAGCCCCAGCAAAAAACAACGCCCGCAGCCGCGATTTTGGCGTGGGGGCGACGAAGATCTCTTCGAGCGTCGCTGCGTTCACTGGCGCCGGCGCAGCGACCACTTCCACCGGCGTTTGCATTTCCATGCCGCCGCTGATGGCCGGCACGAAATGCACTTCGCTGCTTTCCGTCAATGGGTGACGCAGACCCTGCTTGCTCGTCGCGCCATCGACCACCAAGGCAAGATGTGGCTTGAGCCGATCATCGGCCACGAGGCGCGCTTTGATGCCTGGGTAGCGTGTGTCGAGGTCGTCAATTGCCTCGCCCACGGTCGCGCCATTGGCCGGCACTGCCGACAGGCCGCCAGTGAAATTACGGAGCAGAGAGGGAATCCATATCGTCGCCATCGGTCCTCATGCGTAGGCTGCATCGTGGGTGCGAAGGATGAAACACCGATCGCGTCAGCCCGGCACGCATTTTACAAAGAACAGACGGCGCGCCACCCAAAGCGCTGGTCTCTTTGGGTGGCGTAGGCGGCGCAGCGATCAGAACTTCCAGCGTCCCTGCGCCTTGAGCAAAGGCTCGTAGCCAGCCTTGCGCAGCACGCCCTGCACCTCGGCGCGCGTGGCGTGCCGCGCCGGCAGGGGTGATGGGTCTTGGGCCAGATGCAGCAGCGCGCGCGCCGCAAAAGCGGTGCTGCCGCGCAAGCCGCGCATGTCCACCTTGTCGAGCGTGTCGCCCCAGGTATGCGGGCCGGCGTGAGGCAGCTTCGCGCCACCTGTGCCTGCCATCAGCGTCGGCACGCCCTTCAAGAAAAATGAGAAGTGATCTGAGTAGGGCACGATGTGCTCGGTGGAAGGCAGCACCTCATGCACATGATCGGCGGCCAGCGCACGAAAAAAGGTCACCAACCGATCGCAGTCGAGGCCATTGATGCCGAGCCACAAGTCGCCACTGTTGGCGACGATATCGCAGTTGAACACGAACCGGATGCGCTTCAACTCGCGGCGAGGCGCATTGGCGTAAGCCAAGCTGCCGATCATGCCGATCTCTTCACCCGACCACAGCGCCACGCGGATGCCGAGTCGCAGATGCTCGCGCACCTGCATCAGCGCGCGCGCGGCTTCCATCACCGCGACCGTGCCGCTGGCGTTGTCCACCGCGCCTTGCGCGATATCGTGGCCGTCGTAGTGCGCACACAGCATCAACATGCCGGCCTGCGGATCCGTGCCGGGGATGTCGCCAATCACGTTCAAGCCCTGTGCCGGGGATGCGGTGCAGTCGATGCGCAGTTGCGCCTCAAGCGCGCCAACGTTCAACATGCGCTCCAGCCTTGAAACATTTTCAAACGAGACGCCGACGCCCGGGATGGGCGCTGGCTTGCCGCCAAAATCGAGGCTGCCGGTGGGCGGCAGACAACCCGGCTCTGCGCCGCCGAATACGAAACCGACACAGCCGGCGGCGACCGCGCGTGAATACTTCTCCAGGCGGTGCGAGCCATGCCCACGCACGACCGCGATCTTGCCCTTGGCGGCCTTGCCGGCGCGCGCAAAATCAGCCACTTCGCCGTTGCCGACGAAGATGATCGCCGCGCTGAGGTTGCAGGCAGGCGTGCCAGGCAGGGCGATGCAGTCGAGGGTGTGGCTGCCGGCGGTGAGTGAAGCCGGCCCGCGTTGCCAGCCATGCATGGCGAATGGCTCGATGTGAACGTCACTCAAGCCATAGGCGCGTAATTGATCGGCAATGAATGCTGCGGCGCTGCGCTCATCGTCGCTGCCGGCGAAGCGGCCATTGAAATCATCGCATAGCACCTTCATGCTGCGCCATGCGCTGGGCGATGTCCAGATATCGCCAATCATTCCGCGTTCTGCGGAGAGGAATGCGTTTGTCATGATGGATGTGCCTATTGCAGGCGAATGCGCGGATCGATCAGCGCATAGGAGATATCGACCAGCAGCGTCGCGCCAATGAAGATGAAGGCATTGAACATGACGGCAGCCTGGATGACCGGGTAATCACGACCGGAGATGGCGCCGTAGAACCACGACCCCATGCCTGTCCATGAGAATGCAGTCTCGGTCAGGATGGCGCCGCCAAGCAGGCCGCCAATTTGCAGACCAATGACGGTGATGACTGGCAGCATGGCATTGCGCAGCGCATGTTTCAGCAGCACGCTGCGATTATTCAACCCTTTCGCCCGCGCCGTGCGGACGTAATCGGTGCGCATCACTTCGAGCATGGATGCGCGTGTGAGCCGCATGATCGACGGCATGATAGTGAAGCTGAGCACGACCGATGGCAGGATCAGGTGCTTGACGACGTTGAGGAAGTAATCGGGCCGGCCCATCAGCAAGCTGTCGATCAGATAGAAGCCGGTCACAGGCGTGATGTTGATGTTCGCGTCCACGCGCGCGCCCGGCGGCAGAATTTTCAGGTTTACGCCAAACAGGTAGATCATGATCAACGCCAGCCAGAACACCGGCATGGAGACGCCGGTGAGCGCGATCAGATTGGCAAGCGTGTCGATGGGCGTATTGCGTTTGATGGCTGCAATCACCCCCATCACCACGCCCAGAATGATGCCGATGAACAGCGCGCCAAAAATAGCCTCGATGGTTGCCGGCAGCCGGTAGGCCAACTGGCTGGTCACCGATACGCGGTTGATGATGGAGTTGCCGAGGTTGCCTTGGAAAACCTGCTCGACATAGCGGCCGTACTGCACAAGGATGGGCTGGTTCAAACCCATCTGCTCCTTGTATTTATCCACGTCCTCCTTGCGCGCGCGCTCGCCCAGCATGATCACGGCTGGGTCGCCCGGGATAAGCCGGACGAAGACGAACGACAAAAAGGAGATCACGATCAGCGTGGGGATCAGCGTGATCAGCCGGCGAATGATGTATACGCCCATAGTGCGAGTGCAGATGAAAAGGCGATGCCGGCGCAGCCCATCCCGAAAGACAGGCTGCGCCGCGTTGTCTGGTCAAGGCTATTTCACGACAGACAGATACTCCAGCTGGTCGCGGAACACCAGCGGGCGATAGCCCTGCAAGAAGGTGTGGTTGAACGTGACGGTGGCCGGCCATGCCACCGGGATGCGCGCCACATCGTCGTACACGATCTGCTCAGCTTGCTGATAGATCTTTTCACGCTTGGCCGGATCCGACTCGACGCGACCCTGCAGCAACAGCTCCTGCAACTTGGGGTTGTTGTAGCCGTCCTCGACGTTCGGGTTCGGCGGATCTTTCCAGATGAAGTGGTAGCCGATGAAGTTGTCGGGGTCACCGTTGTCAGAGCCCCAGCCCAGCGCCCACATCGGGAACTTGCCCTCTGTACGATCAGTCAAGTAAGCGCCCCAGTCCTTGGTTTGCAGGTTGAGTTTGATGCCAACCTTGGCGAGGTCAGCGGCCATCGCCTCCGAGAGCGCCTTGGAGTCAGGGAAGTAGCCGCGAATGACAGGGATGTACCAGAAGTCAGTGGTGAAGCCATCCGGCAGGCCGGCTTTCTTCAGCAATTCCTTCGCCATCTCCTGGTTGTATTCATACGGCTTGAGCTCCGGGTTGTGGCCGAGGATGGCCGGCGGTTGGAAGCCAGCGGCGCGTTGCGCATATTCGCCATAGAACGTCTTGACCAGCAAGTCCCAATCCACGGCATGAGCGATGGCCTGGCGCACTTCCAGTTTGTCAAACGGCTCCTTGGCCTGATTGAAGGCAATGTAACCAACACTGAGTGAGGGCTGCACAGTCTTCACATAGTCGGGGTTGCCCTCCAGGGTGGCGGCATCGGTCTGCGCGAGGTCGGCCATGTCCACGGTGCCGGCCTGGAACTCTGCAAAGCGCGTGTTGTTGTCGGGGATCGAGCGCCAGATCACCGTCTTGACGATAGGCTTCTGGGTGTAAGGCAAATTGGCGCTGCCACCCCACCAGTCGTCATTGCGCTCCACCGTGATCTTGTCGTTTGGCACCCAGCTGATGAACTTGAAGCGGCCCGTGCCGACCGGCGTGCCGGCCTGGGTGGCAAACTTCTCGCCCTGCTCTTGGATGGCCTTCGGGCTGGCAATGCCAAAGTTGAACAGTGCCAGTTTGACCAAGATGAGCGCCGACGGCTCCTTCAGCGTGATGCGGAAGGTGTGCTTGTCGACCACTTCGGTCGTGTCAACCAGCCCGCTCATCTCAGTATCCCAATACTCATACTTCTGGCTGGGATAGCGGTACTTGTTGTTCGGGTCTTGCCAGCGGTCGAAGTTGAACTTGACAGCGTCGGCATCCAGGTCGGTGCCGTCGTGAAACTTCACACCTTCGCGCAGCTTGAAGTCCCACACCTTGCTGTCGGTGGTGGTCCATGATTCGGCCAGCCACGGCACCACCTTGGTGCTGGTGCCTTCGATAATGGTCAGCGTATCGTAGATGGCCTGGCAGACTCGGGCAGACTCGCCGTCGGTCACGATGGCAGGATCAAGCGCGACGCTATCGCCGCCACGACCGATGATGAGCGTGTCGGAGGCGGTGCCGGCGGCTGGAGCCTCAGTTGCAGCTGGGGCTTCCGTGGCGGCCGGCGCCTCGGTGGCAGCTGGCTCCTCGGTGGCAGCTGGCGCTTCGGTCGCTGCCGGCGCTGTTGTGGCAGCTGGGGCCGGTGCTGCGCCGGCACAGGCAGACAGCAAGATGCTGAATGCCGCTGCAAGCGGAATGATGCGATGTATCGTCCTCATGGTTCTCCTTTTTTATTTTTCTTGCGATTCAGATGGGTGATGGATGGCGCCGCGCGAGGCCATGGACACATGATTTGGCATGTCGCGCACGCGCACCTCGGCAAAGCAAAATGACTCCCAAGCCTGTTTTATCGAGCAGGTATCACTGACAGGCAAACACCTCCCTGTAGCAAACGCAGTCGGCGACTACTTGCCGCTCAAAGTCGGGTCAAGGGCATCACGGATGCCGTCACCCAACAGGTTGAAGCCCAGCACCGTAACCATGATGGCGAGGCCAGGAAACAACGCCATGTGCGGAGCCTGCCGGTAATATTTGATGGCATCCGAGATCATGACGCCCCACTCCGGCGTGGGCGGCTGTGCGCCCAGCCCCAGAAAGCCCAGCGCTGCCGACTGCAGAATGATGCCGCCTACGCCCAGTGTCGCGCCGACGATCACCACCGAGATCAAGTTCGGCAGGATGTGGCGCAAGATAACTTGCGTATGCGATGCGCCCTGGGAACGCGCCGCGTCCACATACTCACGGGTTTTGAGCGAGAGCGCCATGGCACGCGTAACGCGCAGTCCGCCAGGGATGCCGACGATGGTGATGGCAATCACGGTGTTCAGCAGGCTTGGCCCCATCACTGCCACCACCGCGATGGCAAGCGGAATGGCAGGAAATGCGAGCAAGATCTCGGTAAAGCGCAGCACCAGCATATCCACAACGCCGCCAAAGTAACCGGCAATCATGCCGATGGCTGTGCTGAGCGTGGTGCCGATCAGGATAGTCAGCAGCGCCACCAGCAATGAATAGCGCGCGCCGTGCATCACCCGCCGGAAGATGTCGCGGCCGATGAAGTCGTTGCCAAAGAGATATTGCGCTGACGGCGGCTTGCGCGACATCACCATGTTGCTATCGATGCTTGGGTCGTATGGGTCGATGATAGGAACAATTACGGCGATGAGCGTAATGACCAGCACGATGGCGAGGCCAACCATGCCGTTGGTGCTGCGGCGCAGCCGGCGCCAGGCCAGCTTCGCCGGGCTGAGCGGCACAATTGTCGTCATCGGTTCCACGCTATGCAACGCAACCGATGGAGAAGCAGGTGACGCAGAGGGTGCTGTGCTCATTTGAAATTTCGGACGAGTGTAGTGGAGAATGCGCAGCCTGCAAATGCAGTTTCACGCAACTGACAGCGCCAGGAAGGTGCTAATTGCGTGACTTGCGTTGCTGGTTGCTGTAATTTCGCTTTGCCGGCGCGATCCTCGAAGCCGCCGGCCTGTCGTTCCTCGGCCTCGGCGCGCAGCCGCCCACCGCCGAATGGGGCCTCATGCTTGGCGACGAGCGCAACAGCGTGTTCAACGCACCGCACCTCGTGTTCTTCCCTGGCATCGCCATCATGCTCACCGTGCTGGCGTTCAACCTGCTGGGCGATGGCCTGCGTGACGCGCTCGACCCGCGCAGAAAAATTTGAGCTCTTGAGCGATTGAAGCATTGAGCCATTGTGTCATTGCATCGCACAATCAAACAATGGCTCAACCAAGCTATCATCCGCTTCAACTCACTTTCCAACTGGTGCCTTTTGGCCCATCTTCGAGCGTGACGCCAATCTCGGCCAGGCGCTTGCGAATCTCATCAGCGCGCGCGAAGTCCCTGGCCTTGCGGGCGTCGGCGCGCATCTGAATCATCATCTCGACCAGCGCGGCTTCGCGTTCGGCGCTGCCGGCGTCTGCCGACGCGGCCTGATCGCGCACCACCCCCAGCACATCGCCAGCAAGCTCCTTGTAGATGTTCGCCACCTGCTCCAGCACTTCATGGGTTGCAATGCCCTTGTCCAGCCAGCGGTTCACATCGGTCGTCATGTCTTGCAGCGCGCCCAGCGCCAGCGGCGTGTTGAAGTCATCGTTCATCGCGCTGACAAAGCGCATGCGGTATTGGTCGAGCGTCTCGATCAAATTGGCGGTCATCTCCGGCGTGCTGTCCTCGCTCAGGTGCAGGTCAACCTGCTTGAGCGCGTCCTGCACGCGCCGGCGGGCATTGCTCAGGCGATCCCAGCCCTTCGACGCAGCCTGCAATGCGGCATCGCTGTAATCTGCCGGGCTGTTGTATTTGCCGGACAGGATGAAGAAGCGCAGCGCCTCAGCCTTGTAGTTTTGCAATGCATCCTTGATCGTGCGGAAGTTGCCAAGCGACTTGCTCATCTTCACGCCGTCCACGAGCAGGCTGCCGGTCAGCATCCAGACATTCGCGAAGGGCGCATCGTGCGCGCATTCGCTCTGCGCGATCTCGGCCTCGTTGTGCGGGAAGATGTTGTCGATGCCGCCGCCATGCAGGTCGAATGTCTCACCGAGATACTTGCCGCTCATGGCCGAGCACTCGATATGCCAGCCCGGGTAGCCGCGCCCCCACGGCGACGGCCATTGCAGCACGTGGTTCTCCGGCGCTTTCACCCACAGCGCAAAGTCCTGCGGATGACGCTTCTCTTCGCGCACGGCCACGCGCTTGCCGGCTTCCATCTCTTCCACGCGCCGGCCGCTCAGCTTGCCGTAGTCGGGATCACTCTCGACGCTGAAATACACCGAGCCATTCGCCTCATAGGCGTGACCCTTTGCGATCAGCGTCTGGATCATCTCGATCTGCTCTGGCACATGCGCCGACGCGCGCGGCGAGATGTCTGGCCGCGTGACGCCGAGCGCGTCCATGTCCTCGAAGTAGGAGCGCATATAGCGCTCGACCATCTCCATCGGCTCGATGCGCTCGCGGCGCGCACCCTTCAGGATGCGGTCTTCGCCGTCGTCGAGCATGTGGCCGACGTCGGTGATGTTTTGCACATAGCGCACCTTGTAGCCGCTGTAGCGGAACCAGCGCACGACCACATCGAATGAGACGTAGGTCTTGGCGTGGCCGAGGTGGGCGTGGTCATACACGGTCGGCCCGCACACATACATATGCACGCGGCCATCGACCAGCGGCGTGAAGGTTTCTTTCTCGCGTTTCAGGACGTTATAGATGACAAGAGACATGTTTGGATGAAGGATGTGCAAGAGATGAGGCAACCGCCATCAACGGGATTGCCCACCACAGGTCACTGATGATACACAGTTGTCAACGCTCAGGCTTGCATTATCGCCTGTTGTAGCGCGCTGACCTTTGCATGCCGCGCCGGCGCTCAGCGGCTGGCGAACTGCGGCTATGGTTTCGCAAAGATCATCCGGCCGGCGGCGGTCTGCAACACCTTCGTCACAGTGACCGGAATGGATTTCAACAGATAGTTCTGCCCGTCTTCGACCACCACCATGGTGCCATCTTCCAGAAAGCCCACGCCCTGCCCGTTCTCCTTGCCGGGCTGAATGATTTGGATTTGCAGCGTTTCGCCTGGCAGCAGCACGGTCTTCACTGCATTCGCCAGCTCGTTGATGTTCAGCACGGTCACGCCCTGAATCGACGCGACCTTGTTGAGGTTATAGTCGTTGGTCACGACGGGACAACTCCACTTCTTCGCCAGCAGCACCAGTTTCTCATCCACGCGCTGCGAGCCGCCTGGGTCGTCATTGACTATCTTCACCGGCGTCGGCGATTCCTTCTGCAGGCGCTTCAGCACTTCCAACCCGCGCCGGCCACGTGCCCGCCGCATGCTGTCCGATGAATCCGCGACGAACTGCAATTCGTTCAGCACAAAGCGCGGCACGACCAGCTCGCCACGCACGAAGCCAGTTGCGATGATGTCGGCGATGCGGCCATCGATGATGACGCTGGTGTCGAGCAGCAGCGGCTCTTTTGACAGCGCAGCAGGCGTTGCCGCCACCTCGTCCGGCTTGCCGGCCGGCAGTTTGATGTTCAGGATCTGGAACAGTTCCCGATAGCGCAGGCTGACCACGCCAAGGCTGAGCGAACCGAAACCGACCGCCGCGAGGAACGGCAACACCGGCCCAAACGGCTCGGGCAGACGCGAGAGTGGAAAGGCGAGCAGTAGGCCCAGCAGCAGGCCGGCGGCCAACCCGAGGAAGCCGGCGATGATTTGCGCCGCGCTGAGCGACACGATGCGGTCGAAGAGCGAACCTACGCGCTTCGCCAGCATCGCCGGCACGAGCGCCGCACCGACGATGCCGAGCAGCAGCATAGTGAAGAGATGGACGATGGTGTAGTTGTCGAGCGGCGGCGGCAGCAACGGCACGATGAAATCGCCCAGCGACCAGCCAATCAACCCAAACAGCACCGCGCCAATGATCCTCAATGCTATCAGGATGAATGAATCAGTTTTCACAGCGCAAAATAAAGGAAGAAATCCAATAAAACGGCGAACGAAGGAATAATGAAGCGATGGTAACACAGTAGTACAATCTGCGTATGCCCAACCGCTCGATCGAGATGAATCCTGTTTCTCGCATCACCATCAGCGCCATTGGCGAGCCAGGGCATCGCACGTTTTACATGCAGGCGCGCAAAGGCAGCCAGATGGCAACGCTGGTTTGTGAAAAAGAGCAGGTCTCCGCGCTGTGCGCCGCGCTCCTGCAATTGCTGGATGACTTGCGCGCCAAGCACCCGAAAGGCGCCAACTTCATGCGTCTGACGATGGACATGGATCTAGAACAACCGTTCACACCAGAATTTCGCGTCGGCCGCATGGGGCTGGGCTATGACGAGGACAGCGATCTGGTCGTGGTCGTGGTGAGCGAACTAGTGCCGGAGGAAGTCGACCCAGAGGAGGCGTCAACTGCGCGCTTTTTCTGTTCGCGCGCACAGGTGGAGGCGTTGAGCCGGCATGGCATGGAGGTCGTGTCGAAGGGTCGCCCGATCTGTCCGCTGTGCGGCAAGCCAATGGACGCCGACGGCAATATTGAGGGCTTCTGCCCGCGCCGCAACGGTCACTCCGACGAGATCGTCTTTGCCTGACACAGCATCGCACTCTCTTCTCATTTATTTTTCCGCTTTGCGCGGTACGCTTGCGGCATGAGCGAGTCGCTCCCTCTCGACGCCATCCTGAACATCCTCGCTAAAGGAGAGATGACCTCACTCGGCATGATGCCGTGGGGGTCGAACTACACCTTTCTCGTTCAACTGGCCGATCCGCAGCCAAAGCACAAGCCGGCAGGCGAGCGGGTCGAATTGCTCGGGGTGTATAAGCCGCGCCGCGGTGAATCACCGCTGTGGGATTTCCCCAGCGGCACGCTGTGCTTGCGCGAGTATGCGGCCTGGCTGGTGAGTGAAGCGCTGGGCTGGAGAGTTGTGCCGCCGACGGTGCTGCGCAATGGCGAGAATGGCTTTGGCTCGGTGCAACTCTTCATCGACAACGACCCCAATCAGCACTTCTTCACCTTCCGCGAGGATGTGACGGTGTGCGAGCAATTGCAACGCATCGCGCTGTTCGACCTGGCAACGAACAACGCCGATCGCAAGAGTGGCCATTGCCTGCGCGACAGGCAGGGGCATGTCTGGGCCATCGACCACGGCATCTGCTTCAACACAGACTACAAATTGCGTACGGTGATCTGGGATTTCGCCGGCCAGCCCATCTCCAAGGTTATGCTGAGCGATTTGCAGCAGTTGCGCTCGCAGTTGAGCGATGATCATCCACTCGGCGAGATGCTGGGTGGGTTGCTCGACGATGACGAAGTGCATGCGCTAAAAAAACGCCTCGATGGTTTGCTCAAGCTCAAGACCTTCCCCAGCCCCAATCGCTACGAGCGCTCCATGCCATGGCCCCCGGTTTGATTTTGGTTTGATCTCTGCACGCGGTGTATTTCCCTGCTAAAGTGCGGCGCACTTTTCACATCGCCATGACTCCATTCGCAAACTGCGATCTGCACACTCCCGTGATCCCTGCTCTCCTGCAACCCCGCTCGCTTGCGCCTCAGAACAGCGCGGAGGAACCCGCGCTGCTTGTTGCAAGGAGGGATGGAATCGAAGGGGCCAACGACTTCATTCAATCGCTCGACCGCGTAGACACGCCACAGCACAGCCACAACTACCACTTCACACAGGGCATTGCGCGGGCGCGGCATCTCCTGATGCGATTGGGTGGTGCGCCAAACGCGACCACGCGCTGCATCCTCGTCGCCGGCTCGAAGGGCAAGGGCAGCACAGTGGCGATGTTGTCGTCGATTCTCTCGTGCGCTGGCTACCGCACCGGCATCTTCACTGGCCCGCACCTGCACATGCCGGTCGAGCGCTTCGCCATCTCACAGCATGGCGCGCATACCCTGATGCCCGATGCGACCTTTATCGATTTTGCAGCGCGCATTGAGCAGATCACAGCGACATGGGATGCGCCGGCACTCGGCCTGCCTACTCGTTTTGAAGCCTACACTGCGATGGCATATCGCTGGTTCGAGGCGCAGGGCGTTGACATCGCCGTGATGGAGATTGGCATCGGCGGCCGGCTGGATGCGGTGAATCTAGCCGAGCCGATGCTGTCGGTGGTGACGAACATCAGCCTGGAACACACGCAATTGCTGGGCGCTACGGTCGGGCAGATCGCGCGCGAGAAAGCTGGCATTTTGCGTGCCGGCCGGCCAGCCATCTTCGCGCAGCAATGTCGTGAGGCACTGGACGTGCTATGCGAAGAGGCAACGCGCACTGGCGCATCTGTCATTCAAGCGGAGATGGGTTGGCATTGCGCGCCGGCTGGCTTCGTCATCTCACAAGAGGATGCCGGCCAGTGGTTCATCAGCAATGACGCGCAATACTTCACCCCGCTGCTGGGCGCGTATCAGTTGCAGAACGCAGTGGCTGCGCTGGCGGCAGTGGATGCGCTGCGCGCGATGGGTCTGGAACTGCCCGCGCCGGCGGTGCAGGCCGGCTTCGCCCAAACGCACTGGCAGGGTCGCTTCGATCTGCTTGGTTTTGCACCCATCACCGTGACCGATGGCGCGCATACGCCGTATTCGATGACGCAACTGTGCGCGTCGTTGCAGGCATATTTTCCAGGCCGGCGCGTGCATTTCATCATCGGCACGCTGCGCGACAAGGATTCCCGCGGCATCGTGCAGGCGGCGGCCGGCACAGCGACATCATTGATCTTTTGCGAGATGGGTGTGCGACGGGCGACGCCGGCTGCGCATCTGATGGAACTTCTGCGCAGCCTGCCGCGTCAAGAAACCGCGTCAGTGCAGCACGCTGACGTCGCGCCACACCTGCCCGACGCCTTGTGCATGATGCAACAGTGGGCAGGCGCAGATGATGTGATCTGCATCACCGGCTCGCTGCACCTTGTAGCGGAAGCGCTGGCAATGACAGACGAAAAGGCGCGCGCATGACGCGCTTCAATGGCTCGATCACTCAAACACCCATTACCATTGGCTGACTCGCCATGAATCCGCGCTTCAACTCCTCCCGCAAACGCAAACCGATTGGCTTCCTGGTGCTGATCGTAGTGGGCGTGGCACTGCTGGTGCTGCCGGCGGTGGGGTTTGTGGCGCTGCGCGTCGCCGGCGACCTCACCCAGCGCCTGAACCTGATGGCAAGCGGCAACACCAGCGCGACGCCATTGCCGCCGCTATCGCTGCCAGAGATCGGATTGTGGCAGGGCAAGGATCGCATCACAGTGCTGCTGCTCGGCATCGACCAGCGGCCAGGTGAGGACCCCAACACCGCCCGCACCGACACGATGATGCTGCTCACGCTCGACCCACAGAGCAGGAGCGCCGGCATGATGAGCATTCCGCGCGATCTGTATGTGCCGCTGCCTGACCGCGGCATGGATCGCATCAACACTGCGCACGTCTACGGCGGCCCGCAATATGCCATGCGCGCTGTCGAATACAACTTTGGCATTCCCATCCAGTATTACGCGCGCGTCGATTTCACCACGCTCACCTCGCTGATCGATCTGGTCGGCGGCATCGATATCTACAACGACGAAGACATCGACGATCCGACCTACCCCGACAACAACTACGGTTACGACCCCTTCGTGCTGAGCAAGGGCTGGCACACGCTGGACGGCAAGACTGCGCTGAAGTATGCCCGCACGCGGCACGGGTCGAGCGATTTTTCCCGCATCAAGCGCCAGCAACAGGTCATCATGGCCCTGCGCGAGAAGTTGCGCACAACCGATGCCGCGACAAAGATCCTGCCGCGCATCCCGCAGATCATGCAAACGCTCGGCAGCGCCATCGACACGAACCTCAGCACGATCGAGATTGCGCAGTTGGCGTTGCTGGCAAAGGACATCCCTGATGAGCGCATCGCGCGCGTGACAATTGACGACACCGCGACGCAGCCCTACACCACGCCGACCGGCGGCAGCGTGGTGATCCCTGTGCGCGAGCGGGTGCGCGAGTTGCGCGAACAGTTTTTCAATCCGCCGGCGGCGAGTGCGCCGTCATCCACCGCCTTGCCGCCCGCGACTGGCCGCATTGCCATCCAGAACGGCACACAGCAACAAGGGCTGGCTGCCAGCACAAAGGCATTCCTGGAAAGCAAGGGGCATACCGTCGATAGCATCGCCGATGCGCCGCAGAGCTACGCGCGCACGGTGATCGTCGAATATCATGGCAACCAGCGGCTGGCGCAAGAGATCGCGCAGCAACTGGGCGTGCCGCTCACCAGCATCGCCGGCGTGGCTGAGCCAAACAACCCGCTCGACGCGCTCGTCATCCTGGGCGACGACTATCAGCCGCGGTAAGTTCTTGGACAGATTGCGCAGAATGAGCAAAATATATTGACTGACAGAGGCGATCTGATCGTGGAGAATCTAAACCCTGCCTAGCCCGTTCATTCTGCGAAAGGCTCATTCCAAAAACATGACTGACCTAACCCAACCACACCGCCGCTACAACCCATTGACCGATGAATGGATTCTGGTGTCGCCGCACCGCGCCACGCGACCGTGGCTGGGCGCAGTGGAGAAGACCGCGTTGCAGCAGAAGCCGGCTTACGACCCAAAGTGTTATCTTTGTCCGGGCAACACGCGCGTGAATGGCGTGGTCAACCCTGCGTACGAGAGCGTCTTCGTTTTCGACAACGACTTCCCGGCATTGCTCACCAGCAACGCCGGCAATGCCGCCGCTTCATCCCCCCACCCCTCCGACCCCTCGCAATTGCTGAAAAGCGAACAGGAGACAGGCGTCTGTCGCGTGATCTGCTTCTCGCCGCGCCACGACCTGACGCTGGCCGAGTTGCCGCGCGAGCAGATTCGCGCTGTGGTGGACACCTGGGTCGCGCAGTGCGAGGAACTGGGCGCGCGGGATGACATCACCTACGTGCAGCTATTCGAGAACAAGGGCGAGATCATGGGCGCGAGCAACCCTCATCCACACGGTCAACTGTGGGCTACGCGCCATGTCCCCACCGAAATTGCAAAAGAGACGCGCGGGCAGTTGCAATATTTCCGCGCGAGGGATGGAGAAAATTCCAGCGGCTCCGCCTCGCCTCAGCGCCCGCTGCTGGTTGATTACCTTGAGCATGAATTGAACGCCGGCGCGCGAGTGATCTTTGAGAATGGGCATTGGGTGAGTCTGGTGCCGTGGTGGGCAGTGTGGCCATTCGAGACGATGCTGCTGCCGAAGCGGCATGTGCGCCGCATCGTCGAGTTGAGCGGCGCAGAGCGCGAGGACTTGGCCGATGCACTCAAGCGCATCACCGTGCGCTACGACAACCTGTTTGAGGTGTCATTTCCCTACACGATGGGGGTGCATCAAGCGCCCTACGATGGTGAAGCACACGACGAATGGCAGATGCATCTGCACTTTTATCCGCCGCTACTGCGCAGCGCCACAGTGAAGAAGTTCATGGTCGGCTACGAAATGCTGGGGCAACCGCAACGCGACCTCACCGCGGAACAAGCGGCAGAGCGCATTCGCGGCCTGAGCGAAGTGCGCTTTGCATGAAAAAAGAGCCGGGGTCCTTGAAGAACCTCGGCTCTTTTGCAAACGCGCAATGAGATCTAAACCGGCCCCAGCGGGATGCCGCCCGGGCCGAGGCCAGAATTGCGCTGGAAACGTTCCTGCTCAACAGCGGCCAGCGTGATTGCCTCGGCTGCTTCGCGGTCGGCAGTGAAATAGGTCACGGTGCCACCGAACTCTTCCAGCTTGGCCTTGGTGGGGAACACCTCATCATCGTCGGCGGTGACAACGAGCGCAGCCTTGCCACTGGTCAACTCATTCTTCAGTGTGTCAAGATCGCCATCCGTCAAGCCAAGGTTCTTGTGTTTGAACGCGCCCAGCACCGAGCCGCCGACCAAGCCGGCCAGCGCGCCGCCCACCAGCGTGATGCCGCCCGACAGAATGCCGGTCACGATGCCGATCACCGCGCCGGCTTTCGCGCCAGCACCAGTCGTCCTTGCGCCGACGTTCTCCACCTTGATCTCGCCATTCTCCACGGTCAGCACACCGATGCCGCCGAGCTTGATGTCGTCATTAGCCTGATCCCAGCCTTTGAGCGACACTGTTGCGCCTTCGGCCGCCGCTGCCGACGGGAAGTAGGCAATGATGACGTTCTTGTTTGCGTTGGACATGTGATTGCTCCTCCTAGAATATTCAAGCGATTATCCACGAGAAATGAAAAGCGCCGGCGCAAAGGTCAAGCCCGCAGCGCCGCGCATCGGCGAACGTTCACGCCATCGTGTTGCCGTCGGCGCTCACATCTTTGCAACCCACCAGCTTGATGCCAGCCTCCACATTCGCCTCAAAACGATTGCCAGTGACGATGCTCTCGCGCACACGCTCAAACTGCACCCCGACGCGATTGTCGCGCAGCGTGTTATCGCGCACGGTGAAGCCGGCGCAGCGCTGTTTTGAAGGCGCACCCTGAGCGGAGGGCGACGCGCCACGCAATTGCGCATCACCCGCAGTTGAAGGGCGCTCCGTCCAGGCATGCAATGCCACGTCGTTGTGGACGAAGGTGTTGCCGGTGATCCTCGTCTCGTGGCTCTCGGCGCAATCGGGAAAGAACTGTGTGAACGCGCCGGCGTTGCGCTTCGCCGGGTCATTGATCCACAGTTGCACGCCGGCGCCATTGCGCTCAAAGGTGTTGCCCGCAATCGTGTTGTGATGGCCATGCTCGATGGCGACGCCGGCAATGCGATTGCCCTTGATCGCATTTCCCTCGACCGTCGTCTCGCTGGAATAACCCAGCCAAAAGCCGTAACCGCAGTTTTCAGCCTTGTTGTTGCGGAAGACATTGCGCTGTGAAAACGTCGCCTCAAAGGCGATGTTCGGACTGAAGCTGCCATCGTTGTTCTCGAACAGATTGTCGTTGCACGGCGTTTTGATCTGATCCTTGTGGAAGCCGCCCAGAAAGACGCCATCGCCGCCACCGCGCAGCTTGTTGCCTCGGATGATGTTTCTTGAAGCGTTGCACATCATCACCAGGCCGGCGGCATCCGCGCCATTGTGATAGCGCTCGCCGCTCGGATCGGATGAGTAGATGCGGCAGCAATAGTCTGCGGTGTTGTTCTCGATCACATTCTCCGACGACTCAAACAGCATGATGCCGTAGCCGCTGTTGAACGAGGCATTGTTGCGCGCCAACTCCACGCGGTTGCAGCCGTAGAGCAGGATGCCGTTCTGCTGGTGTTGCAGGTCGTTGCCCTGCACAAAACTATCCTTCACGCCGCGCAGGAAGATGCCGGCGCCATACGCCTCGTCTGCGCTGAGCCACACATCCAGAAACGTGTCGGGCGAGGGAATCTCGCGCGTGCGGGTGACGGCGCAATTTTCAATGCGGATGTTCGCGCCGGCATTCACCGAAATGCCATGCTCAAATCGCTCGGCGCGAATATTCTTCACCGTCACGCTGATGCGCTGATTCACCCGCACGCCAGCGCCATTGAAATCCTTGCCGATCAGCAGCGCGCCATTGCCATCCAGCGTGATGCCGTTCTCGGCAATGAAGATGCCATTGGGCAGGTAATACACACCGGGCTTGAACGTCGTGTCCTGCTCGATGATCATGCCGTCTTCGGGAATGACGAGGTTGTGGGTCATGGATAACGCAATCCTACCCGCGTCCGCGCAAGTAAAATGCCCATGATGAACATTTGGCTGGAAACCCACAATCGCCCCCTCATCATCGGCCATCGCGGCGCAAGCATGCACGCGCCGGAAAACACGCTGGCTGCGTTTCAGCTGGCGATGACGCAGGGCGCAGACGGCATCGAACTGGATGTAAAGCGCTGCGCCAGCGGCGAAGTCGTTGTGATGCACGACGCAACCGTCGATCGCACGACTGATGGCGCGGGCGGTGTGCATGATCTGACGTTGACGCAACTGCGCGCGTTGAACGCCGGCAATGGCGAGCGCGTGCCGACGCTGGATGAGGTGATCGAGCTCACAGCCGCGTCTGCCGCCCCCTTCCTCATCAACATCGAGGTGACGAACTATTCCACGCCGGCAGATGGCCTGGAGCAATTGGTGGTTGAGGTGGTGAAGCGTCATGCCTGCGGTGAGCGCATTTTGTTCTCATCGTTCAACCCGCTGAGTGTGAAGCGGCTGGCTGGTTTGCTGCCCAGCGTGCCGCGCGGGATGCTCTACGCCGGCAACATGCCGATCTTTTTGCGCGAAGTATGGCTCGCGCCGTTTGTGCCGCATGAGTTTCGCCACCCCGAAGCCGGCATGGTCACGCCGGAATGCGTGGCGCAGTTGAATGCGCAGGGCAGGCGCGTAAACACTTGGACGGTCAATTCGGCGGAAGAAATCGCGCGCATGGCGCAGTGCGGCGTGCAGGGCATCATCGGCGATTCGCCGGCGAGGATAAAAGAGGTGCTTGGCAAGCAGTAATCGGTCATGGCGCGGCATGCGCAACCAATCACTGCTCACCATCGCATTGCCGCACCGCAGCGGAGAGGACAGGATTTGAACCTGCGAGGCTTTTTACACCTACGCGCTTTCCAGGCGCGCGCATTAGGCCAGACTATGCTACCTCTCCATGTGCTTTGTGCGTTGTGAATTGTACTCAATTCATTCGGCGCGTCGGGCATCAAAGTGAATGGATCATCGGGCGCACAAGAAATCCCACACGGCATGTGGGATATCGTGTGGGATAACGCCGGATCACAAAGTCAGCCCCAATCCACCATCACGCCGGCGCTCACAATCGCGCTGCGCACCGCTTCGGCATCGCGCAGGCGAATGGAGATGCAGTTGGGCGCGAAGCGATCCACCACTGCGCGGCGAATGTCGCTCGACTTCAGCAGCGCATCCATCATCGCGCCGTCCTGCGTCTTCACGATCACCAGCGGTTCCATGCGCGCTTCCACGCCGCGCTCGCTCCAACGCGCAATGGCCTTTGCGAGTGCCGCCGGCGCCGGCTGACCGCTGCTCTGCTCCAGAAATTCCAGCACGCGCTGCGCGCGGATGCCTTGTTCGCGCGCTCGCGCCAACGAGCGCGCTGTGAGTAAGTAGGTGAAATTTTCGCCGGCGGTTTCCTGCCAATCAGCCACGCGCGCCAGTTGAAAACGCTCGAAGCGCAATACACCGGCAATCGTCACGCGGCCATCGTTTGACAGCGCAAGCCGCTTGTCCGACGCAGCGGTGCGCGCCGGCGCGTCAAATGACAGCCACGCCAGCGGCTGCTCGATCACATAGCGAATGAGCGCGCCCTCCACCTCATCCCAATGCGCAAAACCATGCAAAAATTCGCCGCTATGCGCATCACGCACATGCCACGTGTCATAGCGCCCATCGGGTCGCGCAAAGTCAGGGTTGGTCGCTTTTACGTGGGCGATGAATCTCTTTAGCTGTGCATCGCGATCCGTGAGTGGTGCATCCGGCGCGCGCGAAGCATCATTCGCATCACTCGCATCATTCGATGCAAAGCTGTTCCATGCCTCCACTATCACCTGGCGCTCGCGCGCGGGATTGTTGCTCCACGCATGCGTCATCTGCAATGAGATGCCTGGCACGTGCGCAAGGTCATTCCACTCGGCATCATCCAGCCAGGCGTTGAAGAGCAGATCGCGCTGCGCATCATGCCGGCTTTGCAGCCACTGTGTCACTGGCTGGGGGATGAGGCGCAGCCGGCCATCGCTCACGCGCGTCCAGCCGAGTTTGTTGATCAAGTGCAGCAACAGCGCCAATCGCGCTTCGTCTGCGTTGCGCAGCATCGGCAGCAAAGACTTGCGCGATGCTGCATCCCAATCGCCATTTGCGCGCATCCGCACTTCGCCACCCTGAATATGACACAGAATCGTCGTCACATCATCGAGCAGCGATGAATGGCGGATGGCGGATGACGGATGCTCCCCGTCGGCGGGCCTGTGGCGTTGATCTTCGAAGGTGAGGTCTGGCTCTGCCGGCGTGAGCAGCGCGCGCAGGTCATTTGGCACAAAAACCATTTCCACCGGCGCGCGCAGCGTTTTATCGAAGGCGCGGAAAACGAAGCCGTGATACCACAACGTTTCAGCGGCGTTATCCGGCGCCTGCCAGGGACGTTCGCGCTCCAGTTTGCCCGGCCCCATCAGGCGAATGGCGCCAAAACGCCTTTCAAACGCAGCCAGCGGCAGTTTGCCGCCGGCATTCAACACCGCCTCCAACGCTGCGCGCGCCCCTTCCGGCAATGCAGCCTTTGCGTCCAGCGCGTGTCGCTCAACCAGCATGTGCGCCGCCAGCGATTCCACCACCTCACTTGGTGTTGTGGCGCTCACCGGCGCATCCCACAGATCACCCATGGCGATCACGCGGGACAGCGGCTCATCGAGCAAGCAGGCGCGCAGCGTTCTCACAATCACTTCCGAGTCCCAAGTTCTGAGTCATCATGTTGCACTCGAAACTCAGAACTCGGAACTCCACACTCCGCACTCAGAACTTCAGCGCGCTCATCGTGCCGCGCACGAGGTCGGCGCTCTTCTGCATCATCGCCTGCTCTTCGTCGTTCAACTTCACTTCGATGATCTTCTCGACGCCATTGCGGCCCAGCACCACCGGCACGCCGAAATACATATCCTTCAAGCCATACTCGCCATCCAGGTACGATGCGCATGGCCGGATCAGCTTCTTGTCCTTCAAAATCGCTTCAACCATCTCGGCCACACTTGCGCCGGGGGCAAAATAGGCGCTGCCGGTCTTGAGCAGGTTGACGATCTCAGCGCCGCCCTGGCGCGTGCGCTGCACAATGGCATCCACGCGCTCCTGCGGCATCAGCTCGGTCATGGGGATGCCGGCAATGGTGCTATAGCGCGTGAGCGGAACCATCTCATCGCCGTGGCCGCCCAACACGAAGGCGTGCGTGTTCTCCACGCTCACGCCCATCTCCATCGCCATGAATGTGCGCATGCGCGCGCTGTCCAGCACGCCGGCCTGCCCCAGCACGCGGTTCTTGGGGAAGCCCTTCTTGTTGAGCAGCCTGTAGGCGAGGTAGGTCATGGTGTCGAGCGGATTGGTCACGATGATGACGATGGCGTTGGGCGAACTGCTGGCGACGTTGTTCATCACATCGGTGATGATGGCCTGATTCTTGCCAACGAGATCCTCGCGCGTCATGCCGGGTTTGCGCGGCAGGCCGGCGGTCACGACCACGATGTCGCTGTCCTTGATGTCGGCGTAATCGGTGGTGCCAGTCACCTGTGTGTCATAGCCCAGCACCGGGCCGGCTTCCATCAAGTCGAGCGCCTTGCCCTTCGGCATGGTCTCGGTCTGCGGAATGTCGAGCAGGACGATGTCGCCGAGTTCACGCTCGGCCAGCCAGTGCGCGGTGGTGGCGCCCACAAAGCCGGCGCCGATGATGGTGATCTTGTTTCGCATGATCTATGTTGAACTCCTCGTTGAAGTGATGGGTAACTGACAATGGCTCCCGCTCAAACGATGCTCATGATTGCGCGGGCTGCCGATCGCCAATTATCGATTGCCAATTACTGCCTGCCGCCAATTATCGCCGCTTCATACATCATCAGCCACTGCGAAGTGATGTCACGGATGTCAAAGCGATGGCTGAGCTTTCGCGCGGCCTCACCCATGTCGCGCCGGCGAATGGGATCACCGCACAGCGCAATGATCACGCGCGCCAGATCCTCTTCATCGCGCGCCAGCACGCCGGCCTGCAGGCTTTCACCCTCGACGCTGAACTCATCCCACCAGCCGGCCTGCAACCCCACGAACGGTTTGCCGCTCGCCAGCGCCTCAATCACCGAGACAGGATTCACTTCGCTCAACGACGATGTGGCGAAAACATCAGCCATCGCCAGATAGCGCGACACGTCCTCACGCGGCACCGCGCCGAGAAAATGCGCGCGATTTGCAATGGATGCAAGCGCTTCATCCAGTATCTCACGGCTCACGCCTTCGCCGATGACCACCCAATGGGCATCTGCGCCGGCCTGCACCGCCTTCACCAGCACACGCGCAAATGCCGGCAGATTTTTCTCTGGCGTCAACCGGCCCACGTACACGAACACCGTTGCATCGCACGCAATGTCCAACCGCTTGCGGGCATCGCAATCGCCAGCCTGTCCAAACTGATCGAGCCGGATGCCATTGCGCACCACGCGCACCCGCTCGGCTGCGTCGGGCGCAAGCCGGCGCAACAGCTCGGCAGTTTCGTTGGATGGAGCGGTGGCAATGGCGCTCTCGCGCACAGCACGCGCGATGAACTTGAACGTGGCGCGGCGCATCAAGGGTTGGATCAGACGCGGGTAGTTTCCGATGTACAGATCGTGGCGCGTATGATTGGTAAAGATGAGCGGTTTCCCATGCCGCCGCGCCAGTTGGCGCGCGATGTCACCGGCCATAAATGCTTCGTGCGCGTGAAATACATCCAGCGCATCGGCCAGCGGCCGCCATGCATCGATCAGGGTTGGAAAATAAAAAGGCGATGTGGGAATGCGAATGCCGCGCGCGCGAATGACATTTCGTTGTGCGTCGCTGTGTCTGCGGTTGCCGGCAGTGAAGACGTAGGCCAACTCGCCGCGTGACAACAATTGCGCGTGATGCTCAGCCACGCACGCGCTGACGCCATTGATGATGGGTGGATAGCTGTCGGTGAACTGGCCGATGTGCATGATTGGCGCAACACGCCAATGTTACCTGCAATCGGATCGTTTTTTCACTCCCCGTTCGTCATTTCGACTGCGCACTCGTAGTGGTCGTAGCGCGCCAAACCATTGCGCGCGTCGAGTTCGATGGCGATCAGGTCGATCTGCCATTGCGCATCGAGCAAGTTGTTGGCATCGAGATATGCCTGCGCGGTCTCGATCAGCTTGGCGCGTTTGCGCGGGGTGATGGATTCTTCCGGCGTGCCGAACACGTCGCTGCGGCGGGTGCGCACTTCCACAAAGGTGATGACGCCGGCGCGCTCAGCGATGATGTCAAGCTCGCCATGCCCCTTGCGCCAGTTGCGCGCCAGCATGACGTAGCCTTGCTCGACCAGTCGTTTCGCGGCAATGGCCTCGCCCCATGCGCCGACTTCGCTGCGCGTCGCCATTCAATCCTCTTCCGATTCGGGCGGGTGAGCAGCTTCGCGACCGGCGATGCTGCCGGCAATGACGCTGATGAGCAGGCTGATCGCGCCGAAGACGATGATCAGGCCGGCGCGAATGCCGCTATTTGGCACCTGCGCCATCAGCACGAGCGTAAACGAGACCATGCCGGCAGCGGCGCCGAGCCCCACCCACGCGCCGATGGCAGCGCCGGCCACGCGGCCAAGGCGCGGGTCGGTGAACCTTGAGGCAGACTTGCGGCCGGCCATGATGGCGAGTGTGCCGGCGACGACGACATTCGTCCACCAGCCAGCCACCAACGCCGCGCCGGCCAACGCCACGTTGTTGCCGGCCAGCAGCGTCATGATAAACATCTGCACGCCGATCGAAAGCACCGCCGTCGCCAGCAGCGTGATGATGAAATAGCGCAGGTGAAGGCGATTCATGGGATCGGGATGTTGAAGGTTGAATTCCAGAATTCAACCTTCAACATGGATCAGTGGCGGAAGTGCCGCACGCCTGTGAAGATCATGGCGATGCCGGCCTCATCGGCTGCGGCGATCACTTCAGCATCGCGCATCGCGCCGCCGGGCTGCACGATGGCCTTCACGCCGGCCTTCACCGCTTCAGCAAGACCGTCGGCGAAGGGGAAGAACGCATCGCTCGCCAGCACTGCGCCCCTGGCTTTGCGGCCGGCGCGCTTCGCGGCAATGGTCACGCAATCCACGCGGTTGGGCTGGCCGCCGCCGATGCCAACCGTCGCCAGCACACCCTTGCTCTCCTTCGCCAACACGATCGCATTGCTCTTGACGTACTGTGCGGCCTTCCACGCGAATTCCAACTCGCGCATTTGCGCGTCGGTCGGCTGCGCCTTCGTCACCACGCGCCATTGTGCATTTGCGGGATCGCCCTTGTCGGTGCTCTGCCGCAACATGCCGCTGGTGATACTGCGCCACTCGTAGGCCGGCGCTTTTGTTGCAGCGGGATCTTCAATCTCCAGCAGCCGGCAGTTCTTGCGCTTACCCAGCAACTCGCGCGCTTCGTCGGTGAAACCAGGCGCGGCGATGCACTCGATGAACAGATCGCCCATCGCCTCGACCGTCGCCGCATCCACCTCCCAATTCGATGCAATCACCCCGCCGAAGGCAGAGGTGGGGTCGCTGTTGAAAGCGGCAGTGTAGGCTTTGTGCAGTTCATCGGCGCTGGCGATGCCGCACGGGCTGAGGTGCTTGACAATGACAATCGCCGGCTGGTTGAACGACGTCACCGCGCGCCATGCCGCGTCAAGGTCAAGCAGGTTGTTGTAGGAAATCTCCTTGCCCTGCAACAGCTTGCCGCCCAGCGGCCCTTCGCACGGGTTGTTCAGCGAATAGAGCGCAGCGGTCTGATGGGGATTCTCACCGTAGCGCAGATTCTGCACGCGATGCAGCGTCAACGTCGTCACTGCCGACTCGGTCGATTGCAGACCCATCAGGTAATCGCGGATGGCCGAATCGTAGCTGGCGGTGTGCGAGAACGCCTTCAGTGCCAGCACCTCGCGCGTCTCCTGTGAGACATGACCATATCGGCCAAGATCGTTCAGCACTAGATCGTAGTCGCACGGATCGCAGATTACGGCCACGCGCTCGTAGTTCTTGGCGGCCGCGCGAATGAGCGCCACACCGCCGATGTCGATGTTCTCGATGGCATCGCGCAGGGTGACATATTTTTGCGCGACGGTTTTTTGGAAGGGATACAGGTTGACGACGACAATGTCGATGAAATCGGCCTGCGTGCGTCGCAGATCGTCGCGGTCAGCCTCGTTGTTGCGCGCGAGAATGCCGGCGTGGATGACAGGGTGCAGCGTCTTTACGCGCCCTTCCAGAATCTCGGGCGAGTGGGTCAGTTGCTCAACGGTGGTCACTGGCAGGCCGGCGTTCTGAATCGCGCGCGCCGTGCCGCCGCTCGCGATCAATTCGACGCCGTGCTGGTGCAACCCGCGCGCAAACTCGACGAGATTGCTTTTGTCGGACACAGAGAGAAGGGCCTTCATGGTGCCGGCATTATAGGACGCGCTTGATTGCATCCACGATCAATCGGTGCTCAGCTTCATGCATGCGCGCCTCAAGGTCGGCCAGCGTGTCGCGCGGGTGAATCGGCACATCGACGGTAAGAACCGCCGGCCCGGTGTCCACGCCTTCATCCACGTAATGCACCATCGCGCCGGTGTGCGTGATCTGGCCGCGCTGGTAGGCTGCAAAACCCTCCTCGATGCCATGCGCGCCGGCGAACATGCCCGGCAACGCCGGATGCAGATTGATGATCTGGCGCGGGAAGCGTTGCAGAAAGGCCGGCGACAAAATGCGCATCCAGCCAGCGCACACGACCAGATCGGGCTGAAAGAGCGCCACCAATTCTGCTAGCAGCAAATCGTAGCCGGCGCGGCTGCCATGCAGCGCCTTGTGGAAAGGCAGCACGATTGCCGGCACATCCGCCTTGATCGCGCGCTGCAGGCCGAACGCATCCGGCTTGTTGCTCAACACGCCAGCCACGCGCGCCGGCAATACGCCCTTCGCACAGGCATCCATCACCGCCTGCAAGTTGCCGCCATTGCCAGAGATGAGGACGACGAGGCGCTTCATGGGATGCATGCGCATGACGCATGATGCAGCATCATGCGTCATGCATTTGCCTTATCGTCCGGGCTTTTTGTAGCAATCCACAATCACGCTGCGTGGAATGGTCGTGGTGCTGCCATCGTTCTTTACGATGTAGAGCGTAAAGAGGTAGTAGCCCTTCTCGGTGATGGTGAACTCGAAGGAGCCGTTCGGCAGGGTAACGGGCATGCGCTTGCCGGCGGCAGTGTTCGGCTGCACGCCGGCCAGGTTGCCTGGCGGGCAGTCATACAGATCAGGCGGGTTTGGCGCAGTGATTTCCAACTCGGCGCTCTTCGCGCCCTCAATCACCCAGGTCCATGTGGACGTTCGCGATTCGCCGTTGTGACCGAGCGGCACATCGCCAATGTCGTTGCGCGGCTGGAACTGGTCAGATTGGCGATAGGGCAGCAGCGCAGCCGGCGGAGCAGCCGATGTGGCGGTGGGCAATGGTTGCAGATCGGCAGTCGGCGCCGGCGGAGCGGCTGCGGATGTCGGCGCGACCGCTGCGGTGGGCAGCGGCGGCGCTTCTGCCACTGGCACCTTCGCCGCATCGCCGGTGAAATCGACCAACTGGCCATATACCCAAGCCGTGCCAGTGCCAAAGGCAATCTGCCACCACTGGCCGTTTGCGCTCTTGCCCTTCACGGCAGCCTGCGGGGTGGTGGCGTCAAGCTGGCCAAGGCGGTTATAAGCAGTGTCGGGGCCATTGCGCACATTGGCAAAGTCCTGGCCAGCCTTCAGTTTCACAAAAGGCGGTTGCAATCCACCGGCAGCCGGCGCCGTCGTCGCCACTGCGGTGGTCGTCGCGGTAGTGGTGCTGGTGACTGTGCCGGTTGCCGCCTGACCAGGCGTCACCACCGGCAAGCTGTTGAGATCACCGTTCACCTGCGCCACGCTGACCAGCACCCAGCCAATGCCATCTGCGGCAGCCGGGAAGTTGATCTGCACCCATGTGCTATCGGCAATGCGCCCGCGCGCCGGCGCGTTCTGTCCCTTGGTCAACTCACCGAGCTTGTTGGCGTTGATGTCGGGTTGCGCGCGCACATTCACAAAATCATTTTCAGGGCGCGGGCTCACGGTCACAGTGGAGGCCGGCGCGGCGGTGGGCGCGACGGTGGGCGCGACGGTGGCTGGCAATGAGGTCGGCGTGGGCGGAATCGGCGTCGGCGTCGGCGTGGGCGGCGCTTCAAGGTTGATGAAGACCGCATCGGATGAGATGACTGGCTCGCCTTTTTCGTCCATGCCCTTGAGTTGAATCACGCTGGTGCCGGCGGTGTCGGAAGGTGAAGGCCACGTCAGCACCACATCAAATTCGTTGGGGCGCGCCGGCGTGTCGATGCTGGCAAACTTCTGGCCATTGACGAAGATATCCACGCTGCGCACGGCGCTGCCAACAACCTTGCCTTCGATCTTTACGTCGTCGCCGGCTTTGAATTGAGCATTGGCGGTGGGGGCGGTGATGGTGGCGCTGGCCGGCACTTGATTGGCGCCGCACGCTGCCAGAAAAAGGGCCAGCACGAGCGTGGCAGGAAGCGTCAGTCGGGCAGGAGTCTTTGGTTTCATAGATTGTGAGCGCACTGCGCGCAGGCGATGAGCCGCGCCGGCGCAGGCAATGACATGAAAGCTCACGCGTGGTTGCACGAATGCGCTTCAATGCCGCGTGCTGCGCAACATTTTAGCATTGGCAATCGCAATCAGCAGCAACGACGTGACAAGGGTGAGCCACCAGCCGGCGCCCAGGTTGACCGGCGCGCCATAGAGCGCCTCAATCGCCGGTTTGACGGCAAGGAAACCGAGGACAGGGATGAGCGCCAGCATGCCACAGGCGAGCGCGATCAACGCCGGCGCTTTTGCTGGCATTCGCCGTGCAGGCACGAGCAATAACGCCAGCACGCCGGCCATCGTCAAAAGCGTGGCAAAGAATTGCGCGCGAAAGTCTGGCGAGCGGAAAGCGGTCAGCACCTGCGGGTAGGCCGGAAAGCCGAGCGAGGCGATGAGCATGGCAGCACCGCCAAAGACGATGCTCCATAAAATTCTCTCCCAAAGGGAGTTAGCAGAGGCGAGGGCAGGGGTGAAAGCCAGTGCCAGCAACAATGCTGCACACCACGCCGGCGTGAAGAACCACGCGTTGGCGAAGACGCCGGCGCCGGGGGTGAAATGCGTCGAGAACGCCAACTCGTGCCCGCTCTGCGTCAGCGCCGAGGTTGCGTGCGCCGCCCACGGCAAAAAGTGGCCGAGCAGCAGCAGGATCGAACAGAGCGCGAAGAAGGGCGGATGGAGCAGATCGCCCCACGCGCGCCAGCCTGCACGCTTCATGCTCGCTGGTTGCATCGTGACTCGTTCGCCTGAATCTCAGCACGCCGGCCAAGCATTCATCAGCGTTTATTTCGGTGGAGATTCTTCAAGTTGCTGCGGCATTTGTCGCCGATCAGATCGAGACATCAGCCGCAGCAACTCCCCGGCGCTTGCTTGTCAGATCCTGCCCAGCGCCTTCAACACATTGCCCGGTTTCATGGGCAGCACGGTCATGCGCGCGCCGGTGGCATGATAGATGGCATTGGCGACTGCAGCTGCCGGCGGCACAATCGGCACCTCGCCCACGCCTTTCACCCCGAAGGGATGATTCGGGTTCGGCACCTCGACGATCACCGCGTCGATCATCGGCAGGTCGAGCGCAGTGGGAATGCGATAGTCAAGGAACGAGGCGTTCAGCAGGTGGCCATCCTTGTCATAGTAATACTCCTCGTTCAAGCCCCAGCCGATGCCCTGCGCCACACCACCCTGGATCTGGCCTTCAACGTAGCTGGGATGGATTGCGCGCCCAACATCCTGCGTGGCGGTGTAGCGCAGAATCTGCACCTTGCCGGTCTCAACGTCCACCTCCACGTCAACGATATGCGTGCCGAAGGCCGGGGTTGCGCCCTTCGTATCGGCGCTGGCGCTCACGCTGAGCGGCCCGCCGAGTTCGTCCAACTTGCCGGCAAGCTCCTTGAAGGTGATCGATTTATCGCCGGCGCTATAGACATCGCCCTCCACCTTCACCTCTTCCGGCTTGACCTCCCACAGCGCGGCCGCGCGCGCGGCCATCTCGGCGGTGATCTTCTTGCCGAGCATATGCGCCACCATGCCGCTGCCATAGGTGCTGCGGCTGCCGCCGGTCGCGTCGTTGAAACCGAGCGTCTGCGTGTCGCCCATCATTGGCTTCACGTCCTCGTACCGCACGCCCAACGTCTCGGCCAGCATCATCGCCAGCGAAGCGCGCAGGCCGCCGATGTCGGTGCTGCCCTCGAGGTAGCTCACAGTGCCGTCGGGGTTCACGGTGGCGGATTGCGACGACTTGCCATCCCAGTTCATCCACATGCCGCAAGCCACACCGCGCCCGACCTTGAGATGGGCTGCAGACGGGGTTGGCAGCGCAGCGTCGTAATGCGAATGCCGCTCGGCGGCATCCAGCGATTCGATGAGGCCGATGCGCTCATACACCGGGCCATCGGGCCGGCGCGTGCCTTCCACGGCTGCATTCCGCCGGCGGAATTCGATTGGATCGAGGCCGACTTTCTCGGCCAGCTCATCGACGACGGTCTCGCTGGCGAAGGCGGCGTTGGTGCCGCCCGGCGCGCGATACGCCTTTGCCGCTGGCTTGTTCACCACCACGTCATAGCCATCGATCAGCACGTTTGCAAGCTTGTAGGGCGCAAAGATCACCTGCATGGCTGCGCCAAAGGACGAGCCCGGGAAAGCGCCGGCCTCAAATGCCAGCCACGCCTGCGCGGCCGTGAGGGTGCCGTCTTTCTTCGCGCCCATCTTGACGCGGATGACCGATGCCGAAGTGGGACCGGTGGCCTTCAGCACTTCGTCGCGGCTCATCGTCATCTTCACTGGCTTGTGGCCGGCCTTGCGGCTGAGGGCAACGGCCAGCGATTCGAGATACGAATTCAGCTTGCCGCCAAAGCCGCCGCCGATCTCCATCGGAATCACGCGCACGCTGCTGATCGGCACATGCACCATCTCGCTGACCTCACGCCGCACATCCCATGCCGATTGCGTGCTGCTCCAGATGGTGATCTGGCCGTCGGTATTCCACAGCGCGGTAGCATTTTGCGGCTCGATGTAACCCTGATGCACGGTGGCGGTGACAAACTCGCGCTCAACAATCACATCGGCTTCGGCAAAGCCTTTGTCAAGATCGCCGCGCTGGAACTGATCGTGGGCAGCGATGTTGGTGGGTGCGTCGCCCTTTTCGCCGGCTTCACTCATGCGCAGGTTGGGCAGCAGGATGGTGGCGCCTTCGGACTTCATCGCTTCCAGCACGTCCAGCACGGGCGGCAACAATTCATATTCCACCTTGATCAGCGCCAGCGCCTCCTCGGCAATATGGATGCTGGTGGCCGCGACGGCAGCGATGACATGGCCGTGATACAACGCCTTCTCCTGCGCCATCAGGTTCAAGCTGAGATAGCCGAAGTTCACGGTGCCTTCGCCGGTGTGCGCCACAATGTCGGCAGCCGGGATAAAGTCCTTGCCGGTGACGACTGCCCGCACGCCGGGCAGCTTTTCGGCGGCGCTGGCGTCGATGGATTTGATGCGGGCGTGGGCATGCGGACTTCTGAGCACCTTGCCATAGAGCATGCCGGCAAACCTCACGTCTGCGCCATATTGCGCGCGGCCGGTCACCTTGTCCACGCCGTCGGGGCGCACCACGCGCTGGCCGATGACTTTGAATGTTTGGTTGCCGTTGGTGGTTACGGGTTTATCCATCACTTCAGACATATTTATCACTCCTCAATTGCAATCGGCACAATTCGCAAGTCTTGTGACCCTGCGATTTCTGAAAGTTTCTTGTCTGATACCACGAAAATAACCTTTGCATGCTTTGAAGCGACAATACCAGCCGACAACTGCAGAGCATCGAGTGTGCGAAGCCCTGATGAAACAGCCAGATTTTTAATCAAAGTTAATGCGCCGGTGAAGACTTCTTCTGACAAGGGTACGATTTCGAATTTAGACAAGTCATCATTGAAGAGCATTAAAGCTTCTTCATATTTTGCTTGCGTCAACTCGTTCATTCTTACTTTGCGTGCAAGTGCAGAAGTCAGTTCAATCTTGCTGAGTGCTGATATGACGATGATGGCGTTCTTGTTTTTAACGAATTCATCAAGACTTTCTGTGCCATCCTCTTGATGGTAAAGCTTGACAAGTGCGCTGGTGTCAATGAAGTATCTTGTGTTCATCCGCGCTCATCTCGCTCGTCCACTACTGTGCTGCTCAAGTTTCCTTGCACATCTTGTAGTAATTGCCGTGCTTTATTGAAGTTGTATGTGCGTTGACCTGTAATTGGCTCATTAGCCTTTTCGCCAGCAGCAAGTTCAGGCACAAGGCGCAAGAGCTCGTTTCGTTCAGTCTCATTCATGCGGTGAATGGCTGCAGCGATCTGCTCAACTGTTACAGGCATTGTCACTTCACCTTCATTGACTTGCATTGCACACTCCAACTTGTTGCGCTTATCACGCCTTCTCTTTGCCCATCTCATCGGCCGCATCCAGCACGGCGCGGATGATCTTGTCGTAGCCGGTGCAGCGGCACAGGTTGCCGGCGAGCCAGTTGCGCACCTCGTGCTCGGTGGGGTGCGGGTTTTTGTCCAGCAGCGCCTTGCTGGCGACGATGAAACCGGGCGTGCAGATGCCGCATTGCAGCGCCGCGCCCTCCAGAAACACCTTCTGGATCGGGTGCAAGCCGTCCGCCGGCGCTATCCCCTCCACCGTGGTGATCTTCGCGCCACTCGCCTCCACGCCCAGCACGAGGCAACTATTCACCAGCACGCCATTCCCTGCCGGGTCCTTGGACATGATCACGCTGCACGCGCCGCAGTTGCCGTTGTTGCAGCCTTCCTTCGCGCCGGTCAGACCAATCACGTCGCGCAGCACTTCCAGCAAGCTCTGGCGCGGCTCACACAAAAACGTGACATCTTCGCCGTTGATATTCGCAGTAACAGGAACCTTTGACATGGATGTATTTGTCATTTCAGATTTCTCATCTCAACTTTGAACGCGCTTCATGCAAGCAGCATGAAGCCAGAACGTTGAGAATCGGCCTACGCTTTCGCCCGTTCAATCGCCTTTTCGATGGCGCGCTTGGTCATGACATAGCTCAAATGCTTGCGCTGCTCGACCGTGCCGCGCATATCGGTGATGGGTGTGGCAGCAGCCTGCGCCAGCTTCGCTGCAGCGTCGATGTTTTCGGCGCTGATGGGTTTGCCAGCCAGCGCATCGCCGGCGCTCTTCACAAACAGCGGCGTCGGCGCAACCGCGCCCAGCGCGATCCGCGCGCTCAACACATTCGCCTGCGCCGCGTCCAGCACGACATGGGCGCCGGCGCTCACCACTGCGATGTCCATCTCGTTGCGCGGGATGAAGCGCAGATGCGCGCCGGCGGCATGCGGCTGCGGCGCAGGGATCTGGAAGCGCACCAGCAGTTCGCCGGTATTCAACACCGTGCGGCCCGGGCCGGCGAAGAATCTCTCCAGCGGTATCTCGCGCATCACGCTGCGCGATGCAACCACCGCTACTGCGCTGTGCACGATCAGCGCGGGGATCGAGTCGCCGGCGGGCGAGGCGGTGCAGACATTGCCACCCAGCGTGGCACGGCCTTGAACGGCGGTGCCGCCGATGATGCTGATCGCATCGATCAACCCGGGATACGCCCTGGCAATCTCGGCGTTGTTGTAGATGCGATGCACCGGCACCGCCGCGCCGATGACCAGGCCGGCCTGCGGATCGAAGGCGAGTTGATTCAACTCCGGGATGCCCTTGACGTCGACCACGACTTTGGCGGAGCGCCGGCCTTCGCGCAGTTGCACGATGATGTCGGTGCCGCCGCTCAGAAGCTTTGCGCCGTCGCCCTCTTTGACGAGGATGTCGGCAGCTTCGGAAATGCTGCGAGCAGGAACGTAGGAGAACGCTTGCATGGATGGAAGATAGCACAGCGCGAAGTGCGAGGCAAGATTCAAACATCCTGCCCTGCCCTTGCCTGTTCCGCCCGCACAGTGGGCGGCGCGAGGAGAAAAGGGCAGCCAAGCGCACGCGAGCCGCACGAAACGCCAACGATTGCCTCGCTATACTGTGCGGCGAAGAAACGCCTGGCGCACCGCCGGCGTTTTATCCATTGCGATGAGTGAGGAACGAAACGAGGAGCAGCCGCCAAAACGGCGCTACACGCCGCCCAACGAGCGCGCAGGTTACGTGCCGGCCTCTGAAAGCGCCAGGGCCGGGGCCGAAGGCCAGAGCGCGAAAGCTGCCGAACGCCAGCCGGCAGCCGCTGGGAGCTCGGCGCCGGTCACACCACAATCGCCCACGCCCCGCCCGCAATCGCCGCTTCCCAGCCGCCAAGCGCGAAAGCAAAGGCGCACCGCCGGCGCAAAGATCGCGCGCGCTTTCTTCGCCTTTGCTCTGCTGGTGTTTGTCCTGTTCTTCGCGGCAGTGATCCTGGGCGCAACCGGCTACATGACCATCGCGCGCGATGTGCCAGACGTCAGCCAGCTCACCGAGCGCCAGAGCACCTTTGCCAGCACCAAAATCTACGACCGCAAGGGCAACCTGCTGGTCGAACTGACCGATCCATCCAGCCCCATCGCCGGCCGGCGCACGCGCGTGCCACTCTCGCAGATCAGCGACTGGGTGAAGAAGGCCACCATCGCCACCGAAGACCCTAACTTCGGCAAATACAACGTCGGCTTCGACCCCATCGCCATCATCCGCGCGGTGTATTACGCCGTGACCGAGCGCGATGTGGTGAGTGGCGGCAGCACCATCACCCAGCAGGTGGCGCGCAATTTGCTGCTCTCGCCGGAAGAGCGCACCAGCCGCAGCCCGATGCGCAAAATCCGCGAGATCATCCTTGCGAACGAGATGACGCGCCGCTACTCGCCGGATCAAATCCTTGAGATTTACCTGAACGAGATCAACTACGGCAACCTGGCCTACGGCATCGAGGCGGCGGCGCAGACGTATTTCAACAAGCCGGCGAAGGACTTGAACCTGGCCGAAGCATCGCTGCTCGCCGGCCTGCCGCAGTCGCCGGTGTACTGGGACCCGGTGGCGAACAAGGACAACGCGCTGCGCCGGCAGAACACCGTGCTGCGGCTGATGGTCGAACGCGGCTACATCACCGATGCCGAGATCTTCGCCGCGCAGCAGGAAATCAAGGACACGACCTTCACCGCGCCGCCGCCGAACTTCACCCGCATCGCGCCGCACTTCATGCAATTCGTGCAGCAGCAACTGGATGCCGAATATGGCGCGAAGGGTCTCTATCGCGACGGCCTGCGCGTCTACACCTCACTCGATCAGGACGTGCAGAAGATCGCCGAGCAGGCCATCAAGGACAACATTGCCAAGCTGGCCGGCAAGAACGTGACCAACGGCGCGGCAGTCGTCATCGACCCGAAAACCGGCGAGATTCGCGCCATGGTCGGCAGCGCCGATTTCTTCAACGCCGCCATCGACGGGCAGGTCAACATCGCGCTGGCCTATCGCCAGCCTGGCTCCAGCATCAAGCCGTTCACGTATCTCGCAGCGATGGAGCAAGGCTGGACGCCGGCGACGCTGTTCTGGGACAAGCCAACCACCTTCACCAACCAGTATGGCCAGACCTACGCGCCGAAGAACTACGACGACAAGTTCCACGGGCCGATGCTGATGCGCGAGGCGCTGGCGCGCAGCATGAACGTCCCCGCGGTGGAGACCCTGCAGTTTGTGGGCGTGCCAAATTTGCTGGCGATGGCGCAGCGCGTCGGCATCAACTTCCCGCCCAACCCCCAATACGGCCTCGCCATCACGCTGGGCGGCGCAGAGGCGCGCCTGATCGACATGACCGCCGGCTTCGCCGTGCTGGCCAATGGCGGCGTGAAGATGCAGCCGACGGCGATCATGCGTGTGGAGAGCGCAAATGGCGCGCTGTTGCGCGACTATCGCGCCACGCAAGGCGAGCAGGTGGTGCGCCCCGAGCACGCCTATCTCATCACGTCGATTTTGAGCGACAACAGCGCGCGCGCCAAGTCCTTTGGCGCGAACAGCGTGTTGAAGCTGAGCCGGCCGGCGGCGGTAAAGACTGGCACCACCAACGACTACCGCGACAACCTCACCATCGGCTACACGCCCGATCTGGTGGTGGGCGTATGGGTGGGCAACGCCGACAACAGCGAGATGCAGGGCGTGAGCGGCATCACTGGCGCTGCGCCGATCTGGCACGACATCATGGAAGGCGCGCTGGCAAACGTGCCGGCAAAGGACTTCGTGCCGCCGGCCGGCGTGGTGGGGGTCGAGATTTGCGCATTGGGTGGGCATGTGCCATCGCCGAACTGCCCCAGCAAGCGCATCGAGTTCTTCAAGGCCGACCAGTTGCCGTTGCCGCCCGATGAAAATGTGGAGCGCGCCGTGGCCGCTGGCGACCCGAATCTGGTGAATGCGCCGCAGCCGACGGCCAACCCGAACCCGCAGTCGCTCGATATTTTGATCAGCGAGCCGGCGGAGCACGCGCCGGCGGCGCGCGGCCTGATCTCCATTCGCGGCACCGTCAACCCGCCCGGCTTCCAGCAATACATCGTCGAATATGGCGACGGCGACAACCCGGGCGAATGGAAGTGGATCAGCGGACCGCACCTCTCGCCGGTGGTCAACGACCAGCTCACGCAGTGGAACACCAGCGATTTGCCGAGCGGGCGCTACACCTTGCGGATCACGGTGAACACCGCCAACGGACCGCTGATCGGATATTCGCGCTTCGATGTCGGGCCATAGTCATGTAAACCTCGCAGGTTTTCAGAAAACCTGCGAGGTTTTTTCGTCCGGCGTTATCCCACAACATATCCCACACGCGATGTGGGATTTCTTATCGCCACCAATTGTTCGTGATCGTGTAATAACGGTTCTCACCCCCAACCCCTCCCAAAGGTAGGGGAGATGGACCGTCTCGCTTCGTGTTCTTCGTGTAAAACATCGCCATGATCTTGCATGACTACGATGCCACCTGTGCGCTGCTGCCCTGGCTCGATTTGGCAGAGGAAGTGCGGGCCGTGCTGCGCGACAAGCGCGCCGGCCTGATCGCAGCGCCGGCGCGCATTCACCTGCCGCTTGCAGGCGATGGCGTGCTGCTCGCCATGCCGGCGGCCGACCCGCGCCTCGCCATCGTCAAGCTCGTCACCGTGCACCCGCACAATGCCGAGCGCGGCTTGCCCAGCATTCACGGCGAAGTGATCGTGATGGACGCGCAAACCGGCGAGCGGCTGATGCTGCTGGATGGCAAGGCAGTCACCGCGCGGCGCACGGCGGCGGTGTCGCTCGTGGCGGCGCAGGCGCTGGTCAATGATGACGCGATGCGCGGACCGCTGCTGATCATCGGCGCCGGCGTGCAGGCGCGCGCCCATGCCGAGGCGTTCTGCGCGTGGCAGCCGGCGCTGGACGTTTTGATCTGCTCGCGCCACTTCGATCATGCCCAGGCGCTGGCGCACGAACTTCACCGCGCCTGCAGCGTGAACGCGCAGGCCATCGGCAACATCGACGACGTGCTGCCGGTCTGCAGCCTGATCGTCACGGCGACGACGAGCGCGACGCCGGTGCTGCATGGCCGCGTGCGCGATGATGCGTTGATCATCGCGGTGGGCGCATATTCGCGAAAGATGGCGGAAGTGCCGGCGGAAACGGTGCGCCGGTGCGCAATCTTCGTTGATGCGCGCGAAGGCGCGCAAAATGAGGCCGGCGATCTGATTCAGGCAAATATTGACTGGTCGAAGGTGATGGAGTTGGAAGATGTGGTGGCAAAGGGGTCGGAGCGCTCAGAGCGCTCCGACCCCTCATCGCTTATTCTCTTCAAAAGCGTCGGCCACGCGTTGTGGGATTTGGCAGCGGCGCGGCTGGCAGCAAGAAGCGCACGGCTGATGTGAAATTACAGTTCACATGATGTTTTGCAGCACATCATGCCATCTCACTGTCGGCGCTTGAGTATTTTGCCTTTCAGTTCCATGCGGCTATTTCCTTGTGCATGGTTCTAGATGACAAGACTTAGCTTACAAATTGCTCAAGAAGAAGTAGTTGTAAATTGCGGAATTGCCGCAATCCAATGAACACCTGTGCGCAAGTAGGGTGGTGGGTGTGAGCATGATAAGGTGGATGCGAAACTGGTCGCTATGGTCACAGAGGTGCCCCAAATGTATCCACTATCCGCAGCGCGTGCATTGCACGAATTACCATCTGAGGACGACAGATAGACTCGAAGCATATTGCTACTATATGATATGGACTGAGAGGAATGCCTATACTGATTTGAAGCATTGAAGCAAGCACCAGTTACACCATAGCCAGCACTCACATATTTGGTGTTAACTGAAGTGTTGCAACCGTTGCCTTGTGCAAACACTTTAGTGCTGTCGGTAGTTTTGAAAAGAGCTGCCAACGAGAAGAAGATCAAAAAGGTTGCGAGCATGATTCGCACTATGTTCTTGTAGCTTTTCATGTTTACCTCTCCAGTTGTGCTATCGCGGCCTTGACAAAATCATCACTTGTTGTGAATGACTGACCAGTGATGTAGTAGAGCGTGTCACCGCGTGTAAAGATGAGCACTCGGCGAATTGGATCGCTTGCCAGAATTCCTCCTTCACAGAGCCAAGCTTGCACAGACATCGAAGAAACGGTGAGTGTGATTTCACTGGACGCATCCCACACTGGTGCAACGCTCTGCAGTCCCTGGGTCAGTGTTGCCTTTGGGCCACGAATAACACTAATGACTCGGCCATTTGCTAGGTATTCCACTTGCTCATTTGCGCGGCCAGCTATTGCTTCTTGGTGAATATCAAAATCTCGTGCTTCTTTAGATTGAATACTGCCATCGGCGACCAGCCAGTTTTCTGGGAGACTCGCAAGGTTTCCAGATGTTCGCGTAATAAGCTGTCGGCTTTGGAGCAAGTGTTCCGAACCATCTGACATTACCGCAACAGTGGATTGTGAAAGGATCTCATACGTCTGCTCATCAATGTCGAACGTGTATTTGAGTTTCTTGGGTTCCTGTTTTAGGAGATCGGACAGATCAACTTGGGTAGGGGCTTGATCCGTAACAAAATCCTTGCTGGACACAATCCTGTATGCACTGTTGTTTGTTGCAGTCGATTGGAATCTAGACACAACTGCGTCTTTAGCCAAATCATCGATAGCCTTTCGCCGAGCGATCTCTGCTGCATCAACAGTTGTATCGGTGTTGGCTTGATTGGAAAGTGGAATGGATGCGGTGAACTCAACAGCTGCTACGACATCATGTGTGTGTCGGACTATTCCATCTGTAACTACAGACTGTGTTACGTCAAAGAGTACTGTGTCACTTTGTGGATTCAAACGTTGCATCCTATATGTGTCTCTGCTATCTCCTGATTGCCAGAATTTGATTTGTACTCGAGCTGGCTTCATCCCGGTTTTGTGAAACGGATCTGGCGGTTCGCTTGGACGGAGGGAGTATTCCTCTGATTCAGTCAATGTGTAAAGGCCCGCGCCCGGCAGCGGAGTGCTAGAGGTCAACGCTTTTGTCAAGATTTCTTGCGCATGAATTTGGCTAGGAGTAATGTTGCATCCTGACACAAGAATCAATGCTGCGCTTAAGCTCGCAATGCGATAAAGCTTTGCAAATAGGGCGTGATTTTGACCTTTAATCATTTTGCCTCCATTAACCCGTATAACCTACGTGTGGTTTTCATGAGCGCGGTCTGTTTCAAACAAGATCGAAAGAGGGTTTCTTCAAGAGCATCAACGAAATGCAGACTTTCAATACTGGCTTTGTCGTTATAGTAAGGACAAGTCAAGAAATTGAAAACTAGGAAATCTCCTAGTCCTTTGACACAAGCCCGCTTTGAAAAGCCCAGTTAGCAGCCGCAGTTCGGCATGAAATATCTAGCTTGCGATAAATGCGGCCACAATGAAAGCTAACTGTTTTGGGGCTTATGTGTAGCAGTTCAGCAATTTCTTTGTCGAGTTTGCCTTCAGCCAAGAGAACCAACACTTCCTTCTCGCGATCTGTCAATGTTGATATCGTTGGTTTGTCGAATTCGCCTGACTCTGTCATATTCTTACTCCTTCTTCTGATACAAAGAGCGAATAATTGAGCTTTGCTGAAATTGCGAATTACGTCAGTGACGAAAATAAAGATAGCAGACAAGTGTGAAGAAGAACTGAATGTCACAAGTGAGCTAGCGCATCTGGTTGATTGGCGCAAGGTGAAAACTCGCAAATGAGCAGTATGTGTGCGCTACAATCTTCATGTGATCGGGGAAAAACATCTCCATACGCTCGAACTGCCGAAGATTCTGGAACGCCTCTCGGCCTATTGTGCGTTTTCTGCCAGCATCGAACTGGCGATGCAATTGACGCCGGCGACTTAGGCCGGCGAGGTGCAGCGCCGGCTGGCCGAGACCACGCAGGCGCGCGAGGCGCTGCTCAAAAACGACAACCTGACCATCGGCGGCGCGCGCGATGTGTGCGAGCCGGCGCGGCTGGCTGCGCGCGGCGGCGTGCTGGAGCCGCAGCAATTTCTGGAGATTCGCGACACACTCAACAGCGGCCGCACTCTGCAGCGCTCTCTGTCCCGCGCCGGCGCCATCTATCCCCAACTTACCGCCATCATCAACGTCATCGAGCCGAGCGGCGCGCTGCTGGCCGAGATTCAACGCTGCATCGACGACAGCGGCGAAGTGCGCGACGGCGCATCGCCGGCGCTTTCGTCCATTCGCCGCGAAGTGCGCGTGGTGCACGATCGCCTGCTCGCCAAACTGCAACGCATGGTGAGCGACAGCAACAACGCCACCTTTTTGCAGGAGGCGCTGGTGACGCAGCGCGCCGGCCGCTATGTGGTGCCGGTCAAGGCCGACTTCAAGGGCCGCATCCCGGGACTCGTGCATGACCAGAGCGCCAGCGGCCAGACGCTGTTCATCGAGCCGCTCGCCACGCTTGAACTCAACAACGAGTGGCGCGAATTGCAGTTGGCCGAAGAGCGCGAGGTGCGGCGCATCCTCGCCGCGCTCAGCGCGCAGGTCGGCGCAGAGGTCGATTCGATCATCCGCACGGTCGAGGCGCTGGCGCAATTCGATCTGGCATTGGCGAAGGCCAAATACGCCTACGCCACGCGTTCGGTCGCGCCGGCGATCACCCGCACAGAAGGGGGGAAAGCGCGAAAAGGAGAGAGCGAGATCGCGCCGGCCCGCTTCCCCGCTCTCACACTTTCACAAGCCAGACACCCGCTGCTCAACCCCGACACGGTCGTGCCGATCGATGTGACGCCGGACAAGCTGACGCGCGTGCTGGTCATCACCGGCCCCAACACCGGCGGCAAAACGGTTGCGCTGAAGACCATCGGTCTGCTCGCGCTCATGGCGCAGTGCGGGCTGCACCTGCCGTGCGACCAGGCGGCGCTGCCGGCGTTCGACGCGATCTATGCCGATATCGGCGACGAGCAAAGCATCGAGCAGAGCTTGTCCACGTTCTCATCCCACCTGACCAATCTGCGCTCATTTTTGGAGTCGGTCAATGAGCAGTCGCTGGTGCTGCTGGATGAATTGGGCAGCGGCACCGACCCGACCGAAGGCGCGGCGATGGCGCGCGCGATCCTCGAATTTCTGCTCAAGACCGGCGCAACCTGCGTGGTGGCGACGCATTATCCCGAGTTGAAAGCATGGGCGTCGCTGACCGATGGCGCGGCCAACGCGAACATGGCCTTCGACTACGAGACTCTGCGTCCGCTCTACAAACTCAGCATCGGGTTGCCGGGGCGCTCGAATGCATTTGCCATCGCGCAGCGGCTGGGCATGCCAGAAGACATTCTGGAAAAGGCGCGCAGCTACCTGGATGCGAATGTGGCGCGCGCCGAAGACATGCTGGCCGAGATTGCGCGGCTGCAACAGCAAAGCGAACACGCGCGCGAGGCGGCGCGCAAATCGCAGCGCGAGGCTGAGGCCAACGCCGACCGCATCCGCCTGCGGCTGAATGCAATTGAGGACGAGCGCAAGGAATTGCTGAACCTGGCCAAAGAAGAGGCGCTGCGCGAAACCGAGCAGATGCGCGCCGAGGTGCGCCGGCTGCGCCAGCGTATCACCGCCGCCGGCGGCATGCTCGATGACGTGCGGCAGATCGAACAGGAAGTGGACCGGGCTGTGGAACAGGCGCAAGCCCAACGCGCCAAGCTGCCACCGGCGGCGCCCGAGCCACAGCGCCGGCGCGCCATCCAGGCCGGCGACACCGTGCGCGTGAAATCGCTGAATGCCACCGCCGAGGTGACGTCGATCAGCGATGGCGAGGCTGACGTGCAGATGGGGCGCATGCGCATGCGGGTGAAGCTGGGCGATCTGGAGCGTGTGCGAGTCGCACAGGCCGAGAAGCCGGTGGAGAACAGCGCCAAAGTGATCTACGCCGATCGCGGGCCGGCGCCGTCGATGGAGATTGACCTGCGCGGCATGACTGCCGAGGAAGGCGTGGGGCGGGTGGTGGATTATCTGGAGCGCGCCGCGCGCGCCGGCCTGCCCTTCGTGCGCATCATTCACGGCAAAGGCACGGGCGCCTTGCGTCGCGCCGTGCGCGATTCCATCAAGCGCGATCACAACGTGAAATCGTATGAAACCGGCCTTGAAGGCGAAGGGGGTGATGGCGTGACGGTGGTGAAGTTGAAGGGGGACTCGCCATGAGCAACTCGCGCCTCGTCCGCATCGCGCTCACGCTGGGCATCATTGCGCTGTTGATCTTTATCATCGATCGGCTGTGGTCGTTCGGCCAATTTATCGGACCGGTGGTGTCGACGCTGGCGGCAGCATGGTTTCTGGCGTTTCTGGTGAAGCCACCGATTCGCCGGCTGCGCCAGGGCATCATCCCAAATTTCATCGTTCAAGACATGCGCAAGCGCTACGGCAATGGCGCGGCGAGCAAGTTGAAGATCATTCGCCTGCCGCTGTGGCTGGCGGTTGCCATTGTGTATCTCGTGGTGCTGTTCGTCATCACCAGCCTCGTCACGCTGGCGACGGTAACGATCATTCCGCAAGCGGCCGAGTTGATTCGCCGGCTGCCAGAATTCATCAATGCCTTTCCAGAGCAGGTGGCCGAGCTGTGGGCCGGCATCGCGGGGCGCTTTGGAATGGATCCGCAGGCGCTCAATCGGCTCTTCTCCATCGAGCAATTGACGCTGCCGGCCACGCAGGCCGCCGGCATCGCCGCCAGCCAGTTGCTGACGTTTGCCGCATTGACCGCCTCGCTGGTCGGGCAGACTTTTTTGGTGATCGTGCTGAGCCTTTACATCGTGGTGGAAGACCAGCAGGTTGGCCGGCAATTTCTCATGTTGCTGCCGGCGCGCTCGCACGAGACCGTGCGCGCGATGTACAGGGCCATCGATCACGCCTTCAGCGGCTATTTGCGCGGGCAGGTGGCCGGCGCTTTTCTGCGCGGCCTGTTTGTCCTGATCGTCTTTCAGCTTTTCAACGTAAATTTCGGCGTGGTGGTGGCAATCGCATTTGCGTTGTTGTCATTTGTGCCCTTGATCGGCGGGCCGATCGGCATCGTGATCGCCGGCATCGTCACCCTCATTGTGCAGCCGGATGCGGCCCTGATATTGGTGCTGCTGATTTTTACCTTCGACCAATTCGTGGCCTATGGCGTGCTGCCGCGCTTGATGAAAAACATGGTTGGCGTGCCGAGCCTGGTGGCGCTGCTGGCGATCAGTATCGGCGTGCAATTGCTCGGCTTCTGGGGACTGGTTTTCGGCGTGCCGATTGTGGGCGCGATCTATGCGGTGGTGTTCGACTTTTATCTGCCGCGCCGGCGCGCCGCCGATGGGACTCCGGCGGCTCAGCCAGTCGTTCCACCCGCCTCTGAAAATTCTCAGCCAGTGTCAGTAGACTTGCCGCGTGAAGAAACGAAAGGGCCAGCGCTGAAAGGCTCGCAATGATCTCCAGATGAAACGCAAAAATGGTTTTGATTGGCCGCCTTCTGTTCATCCCGGTTTGAATTTGAGGTGCTGAATGAACTTGTTTAACCCGCGCAAGGATCGCGAGAACGAATTAAAGGGTATGGGCCGGCTGCCGCCGGGCCAGTCGCTGACTGAGAAATTCCCCGTGCTGCATTACGGCTCGGTGCCGCACTACGACATGACGAAGTGGACCTTTCGCGTGTATGGCGAAGTGGAAGAGTCAAAGCAGTGGTCGTGGCAGGATTTCCAGAAGCTGCCCATGCGCGAGATCAAGATGGACATTCACTGTGTGACACGCTGGAGCAAGTTCGACACCACCTGGAAGGGCGTGTGGCTGCCCGACTTGATCGAGCAGGGCTACATCAAGTTGAAGCCGGCGGCCAGGTTCGTCATCGAACATTGCGAATATGGCTTCACCACAAATCTCGACATCGATCATTTCATGCGGCCGACCACCTTGCTGGCCATTGAGTTCGACGGCAAGCCGCTCGATCCCGATCACGGCTATCCGTTGCGGGTGGTGGTTGGCGCGGTGAAAGAGAATGCGAAGGATCCCGACACGCGCTACTTCTGGAAGGGCGGCAAATGGCTGCGCGGGCTGGAGTTCACGCAGACGGATCGTCCGGGCTTCTGGGAGCAGGCCGGCTATCACAACATCGCGCGCGTATGGCCTGAGGAGCGCTTCGAAGGGAGCTGGTGAGGGAGTAAAAACGATGAGCAAACTTGAAATGGCGACGCTGGCCGGCGGTTGCTTCTGGTGTCTGGAAGCGGTGTATGAGCAACTGCGCGGCGTAGTGAAGGTGGAGAGCGGCTATGCCGGCGGCCGCATCCCCAACCCAACCTATGAGCAGGTGTGCAGCGGCGCAAGCGGCCATGCCGAAGTGGCGCAGATCACCTTCGAGCCGGCGGTGATTTCGTATCGCGATTTGCTCGAAGTGTTCTTCGTCATCCACGACCCCACCACGCTGAACCGGCAGGGCGCAGATGTGGGAACGCAATATCGATCGGCGATCTTCTTCCATTCTCCAGAACAGGAAGCTGCGGCGAAGGAAGTGATCGCCGCGCTGGAAGCTGCGAAGCTGTATGACGACCCGATCGTGACAGAGGTTGCGCCGCTCGACCACTTTTACAAGGCTGAGGCGTATCACCAGGGTTACTACCGCAGCAACCCGAATCAAGGCTACTGCCGCATGGTCATCACGCCGAAGGTGGCGAAAGCGCGCAAGGTGTTTGTGGATCGGTTGAAGACGCCGGCGTGATGGCAAAAGCCCGATTTTCCGGCGGTCGGGTCTCTGCATGCACTGGAAAAATCAAATCCCCAGCTTCTACAAAGCTGGGGATTTGCATGTCGCAGCAAGAGCTACTTCTTGCCGTGCTTCAGCGCAGCGTGGGCAGCAGCCAGGCGCGCCACCGGCACACGAAACGGTGAGCAGCTCACGTAGTTCTGGCCAATCGTGTAGCAGAACTCCACTGAGCTCGGGTCACCGCCGTGCTCGCCACAGATGCCAACCTCGAGCGCCGGCCGCGCCTTGCGGCCTTCATTCACTGCCATCTTCATCAACTGCCCCACGCCATCGCGGTCGATGGTCTGGAACGGGTTGACCGGCAAAATGCCTTCCTCGACATACTTGAGCAGGAAGTTGCGCTCGGCATCGTCGCGCGAGTAGCCAAACGTCATCTGCGTCAGGTCGTTCGTGCCAAAGGAGAAGAATTCGGCCATGCTCGCGATCTCGCCGGCGGTCACTGCCGCGCGGGGAATCTCGATCATCGTGCCGAACTTGTACTTCACCTTCACACCCTTGGCGGCCATCACTTCCCTGGCTACCTTCTCCAGCACCGGTTGCACGCGCTTCAACTCATTCACATGGCCGGTCAATGGGATCATCACTTCAGGCATCGGGTCGCCGCCCGCCTTCTTCACGTCGCAGGCCGCCTCGAAGATGGCGCGCACCTGCATGATGATCAGGCCGGGGATCATGATGCCAAGGCGAATGCCGCGCAACCCCATCATCGGGTTCTGCTCGTGATGTTGATTCACAACCCGCAGCAACTCCTGCTTCCTGGCGTAATCCTTCAACTCGCTGTCGCTCAGGCTCTCGTACTGGCGCTTGGTTTCCAGTTGCGCCACATCCCTGACCAATTCTTCCTGCGAGGGCAGGAACTCATGCAGCGGCGGGTCGATCAGGCGGATGATGACGGGCAGGCCGCTCATCGCGCGGAACAAGCCATCGAAGTCGCCGCGCTGGAACGGCAGCAACTCATCGAGCGCAGCCTGCTGTTCTTCCGGCGTGGTCGCGAGGATCATGCGCTGCACGATCGGCAGGCGCGCGGCCTCGAAGAACATATGCTCGGTGCGGCACAGGCCGATGCCCTGCGCGCCATAGGCGCGAGCGCGCTCGGCATCCTTCGGGT
>CAZPVX010000001.1:108033-149518 GCA_964590135.1 uncultured Anaerolineae bacterium
CGCCGCGCGGGTTGCAGAAGAACACGAAATAACCGGCGTTGGCCCACACCTGCAAACCGCGCACGGGCTTGCCGTCGGCGCTTGTGCGGGTCTTCTGCGCGCTGATCTCGTCGGCCCACTTCAACAGCGTGACCAGGTCGGCCTGCTCCTCGAACGAGGGGCTGACCGTTGGCAACTGACCGATATACGATTCACCCTTCGCGCCATCCAGCGAGACCCAATCCCCTTCCTTCAGCACATGGCCATTGGAGGTCACCACGCGATTGTTCAGGTCGATCGCCAGCGCGTCTGCGCCGCAGACGGCCGGGATGCCGAACTGGCGCGCGACCACCGCTGCGTGGCTGGTTGCGCCGCCGCGCGCGGTCAGAATGCCCTTCGCCGCCACCATGCCGTGCACATCATCTGGCTTGGTCTCGGGGCGAATCAAAATCACGTCCTTGCCTTCCTTGCCCCACGCTTCAGCCTTGTCGGCATCGAAAGCCAGCATACCCACCGCCGCGCCTGGCGAGGCATTCACGCCCTTTGCCAGCAGCCGGCCTTCCGCCTTGGCCGCTTTCACCTGCTTGTCATCGAACTGCGGGTGCAATAGGAAGTCGACATCGGCGGTGCTGACGCGCTGCAGCGCCTCTTCCTTCGTGATCAACTTTTCCTTGCACTGATCCACAGCGATCTTGATGGCGCTTCTAGCGGTGCGCTTGCCATTGCGGGTCTGCAGCATGTAGAGCTTGCCCTGCTCGACGGTGAACTCCACGTCCTGCATGTTGCGGTAGTGCTTTTCAAGGATGCCGCTGATCTTCATGAACTGCTTATAGGTGGCCGGCATCTCCTTCGCCATCTCAACGATTGGTTTCGGCGTGCGAATGCCGGCTACCACATCTTCACCCTGTGCGTTGACGAGATATTCACCCAGCATGACCTTCTCGCCAGTGGATGGATCGCGGGTGAACGCGACGCCGGTCGCGCAGTCCTCGCCCATGTTGCCGAAGATCATCGTCACGACGTTCACGGCGGTCGGCAGCGTCGACTTCCAGCCCATCGTCTTGGCATAGGTGCGCGCCTTGTGGCCGGTGGCGCTGCGGAACACTGCCATCGCGCATTCGTGCAGTTGCTGGTTCACATCCTGCGGGAAGTCCTTGCCGGTCTCCTTCTTGATGACTGCCTTGAAAATCTGCACGAGTTCTTTCAGGTCATCGGTGGTCAACTCGGTGTCGAGTTTCACACCCTTCTTGTGCTTCATCTCGTCCATCGGCTCGTCGAACTTCTCGTCGTCGATGCCAAGCACAGTTGCGCCAAACATCATCAGCAGCCGACGATACGAGTCATATGCGAAGCGATCCTTGCCGGTGACGGCGATCATTTCCTCGACCGTCTTGTCATTCAGGCCGACGTTCAGCACAGTCTCCATCATGCCCGGCATGGACTCACGCGCGCCGGAGCGAACAGAGACGAGCAACGGGCGGATGCCTGGCGTGCCGCCTCCAAAGCGCTTGCCAGTCTGCTTCTCCACGACCTTCATCGCGGCGAGCGCCTGATCCCAAGCCTCCTTGGGGACCTTGTTGCCGGCGCTCACAAACTCATTGCACACTTCGGTGCTGAGGGTGAAGCCGGGCGGCACGGGCAGGCCGGCGCGCGTCATGTCGAAGAGGCCCGCACCCTTGCCGCCGAGCAAATCGCGCACCTCGTTCCAGCTCTTGGTCACTTTGTTCACGCCTTTCTCATCGTTGAAGAGAAAGACCCACTGCTTCTTTGCAGCGCCGTTTTTGCTCGCGCCATTCTTCGAAACAGCTTTTGCAGCCGGCTTGCCCGCCGGCTTCCTGGTTGGGGTTTTGACTGCCATGTCTACGAAATTCTCCTTGCGCTAATGCGTTCAAGCGTAAACCACGAGGTCATTCAAACGTGACAAAGAGCATCACACGCGCCTCATGGCTGAATTGCCAACATCGAATTTTAACGGTTTCCAGTGAATAAGTGTAGCCTTGACGTCAGGCGCTGTCGCTAGCTGAATGGCTAACCTTATGGACAGACCAGCGATTTTTCAGCCGGCATCTGCGGCTGCGCACTGCGCTGCGGCCATGCCCGAAAGCGTGACCAGCGGCACGCCACCACCCGGGTGCGCGCTGCTGCCGGCATAGTACAGCCGGCGGATCGCGCTGGCGCGGTTCGCCGGCCGCATAAACGCCGCCATCGGATTGTTCGACGAAAAGCCATAGATCGCGCCGCGATGCCCGCCATACGTGTTTTGCAAATCCTGCGGCGTGCAGATGCGCTCGACCACGATCGCGGTGTGCGGCTCGACGATGGGGCTGACGCGATCGATATGGTTGATCAGCAAGCCGCGGATGTGGCGCGCATAGCCGGCGCGCGCCTTCGCCCAGTCATATGCTGCGCTCAAGGGTGGCGCATTGACCAGCACGAACCAGTTTTCGTGGCCGGCCGGCGCGTGCTCAGCATCCGTCTTCGACGTGATGCATAGATAGATAGTGGGATCCTTCGGCGCAACCCCGCGCTTGAAGATGTCGTCGAACTCGCGCGGGTAATCGTCGGCAAAAAAGATGTTGTGATGCGCCAGCCCTCCGTGCGCGCCGCGTGCGCCCAGCAGCAGCACGAACCCGCTGCATGACGGCTCCAAACCCTTGCCCCCGATGCGAGAGAGGTCAGGCGCGGTGCGAAGCAGCGTCTCCTGCGCAAACGTGAAATCCGCATTGCATATCACCGCGTCTGCCTCGATTACAGCGCCGCCGGCCAGCCGCGCGCCTCTTGCCACGTCATCTTTTACGATGATCTCAGTCGCCGGCGTGTCGTAGCGAAACTCGACGCCCAACTCCTGCGCCAGCCGCTCGTATGCCAGCGCAAGCTGGTAGATGCCACCGCGCGCATACCACGCGCCCTGCGCCATCTCGACATGCGCAATCACGTTCAGCGTCGCTGGCGCGCGGTAGGGCGATGAGCCGTTGTAGGTGGCAAAGCGGTCAAACAATTGAATCAAATGCGGGTCTTTGAAGTGCGCCTTCACGGCCTGGTGCATCGTGCGCAACGCGTCGATCTTCAGCACGTCCGCCAGCGGCAGCTTGATCAAGTCCTTGAGGCTGGGTTTGGCGCGATACAAGAAGGGGCCGCCCACCACATCGTGCAGCCGGCGCGCGTAGCGCATGAACTTGCGATAGCCGTCCGCATCGCGCGCGCCGAACGCCGCGCGGATGTTCTCGCACATCGCAGCCTCATCGGCCACCGCGTCGATCGTCGCGCCATCGCGCCAGAAGTAGCGCGTGATCGGGTTGAGCGAGACGAGATCGAGGTAGTCTTCCAGCCGACGGCCGGCCTCGGCAAATAAATGCCTGTAGACGTGCGGCATTGTGACGATGGATGGGCCGGCATCCCAGCGAAAGCCGGCTGCGCGCACTTCGCCCATCTTGCCGCCGGGCCGGCCCAGCTTCTCCACAACCGTCACGCGCCAACCCAGGCCGGCCAGCCGAATTGCCGCGCTCATCCCGCCCAGGCCGGCGCCGATGACGATGGCATGTTTCATGGTGTCATGCGGCGAGACTGATGCGTCGTATCGCGTGATGGAATAGCCCCATCACCAATCACACCCGACACCTCACTTCACATCCTCCAACCGCATGCTCAGCGCCGTGCTGGCCCCATCGGCGCCCATGGTGATGCCATAGATCGTGCTGGCAGCCTCCACCGTGCGCCGGTTGTGCGTGATCAAAATGAACTGCGTCTGGTCGCTCAAGCTCTCCACCATGCTGCGAAAGCGCCCGACGTTGCTCTCATCCAGCGCGGCATCCACTTCATCCAGCACGCAGAACGGCGTCGGTTTCACCTGCAAAATGGCGAACAGCAGCGCCGTCGCAGTCAGCGAGCGCTCGCCGCCCGACAGCAGCGCCAGCGATTGCGGCCGCTTGCCCGGCGGCTGGGCCTGAATCTCTACGCCGCACTCATCGATGTTCTCGGCATTCGTCAGCGTCAGCTTTGCCTGCCCGCCGCCAAACAGCACCTTGAAGGTGTTCTGGAAGGCAGCAGCGATCGCGTCGAAGGTCTGCTTGAACGTCACCTTCATCACGTCGTTAAGTTCGGCAATCACCTGCTGCAACGCAACGGATGCCTTGTCCAGATCTTCGCTCTGCTCAGTGATGAAGGTATGGCGCTTCTCCAACTCCTCGAACTCGGCCTGCGCCTCGTAGTTGATCGCGCCCAACCGTTTGATCTGGTTGCGCAGTTGCACGATGCGTTCCTCCATGCCTTCGGGAAGTTCATCCACCACTGGAAGCGAATCGAGAATTTCTGATTGCGGATTTTGGATTTCAGATTGTTCGGTGTCGCCTTCCGACGTCTGGCGCATGATGCTGGACGCAGACTCACCATTCTCGGTTGAATCGCGCATCATCAGCTCAACTGCGCGCTGGCGCAGGTTGGCCAATTCATCATGCACGCGCGCCTGCTCCAGCGCCGCCGCGTTCAACTGCGATTCGCGCTCGCGCAGGGTGCGCTCAGCCTCGCGTTTCTTCGCGTCCAACTCATTGAGTTGAGCTTCCACGCCGGCGATCTCAGCCTGGATCGGCGCGATGCCGGCATCAGTCTCGCGCCATGCAGCCTCCGCCTGCGCAGCCACATCTGCATGCCGTTGCAGGGACTCTTGCGCCAGTTGCGCCTCGCTCTGCAATTGCGCCAGCCGGCGCTCCTTGCTTTCGCGCTGTGCAACCATGTTCGCGTGCGCCGACTCACGCTCGCGTTGAATCAAAGCCGCGCTCTGCATCGCGCCCAGCGCAGTCGCCAGCGCGGTCCTGGCTGTGTTGAACGATTCCAGCCAGCCGCCGGCGAGTTGGTTGCTCAGCGCCACCTCTGCCGCGCTCAACGCCTCGCGCGCTTCAGACTGCGCCTCGTCAAGTTGCACAAGCGCAGCCTCACGTTCATCGATGCGCGCATCCAAGCCGGCGATCTCCTCATCCATCGCCGCCATGTCGCCGGCCAGCGCAGCCAGCGTGTCCTCGATCGAACTCACCTTGCGCTGCGCGTCATCGATCCGCGCGCGCCGCGCGATCGTCTCCTTCGCAAAGGTGTCGCGCGCGGCGGTTGCCACTGCCAGCGCCTTGCGCGCAGCGTCAAATTCGCCCTGCATCGCCTCGCGCTCATCGCGCATCTTGTGCAAATTCGCCAGCGCGGTTTCATGATCGGGCAACTCCGGCGTTTCAGCCACCTCCGCACCCAGCACCAGCGGAGATCTCGCGCCGGCCGGCAGCGAGAGCACGCCAATTGCATGCGTCACCTCGCCATCGCGCGTCACACACACGCTGCCATCGGGCAATTGCGCGGCCAGCGCGCGCGCCGCAGCCAGGTCGCGGCAAATGAATTTGCGGCCGGCCACGATGCGCAACGCCGGCTGCAACCAATCCGGCGCATTGATCACCTCCAGCAACGGCTTTGCGCCGTGGCTGCGCGCATGGTCGTTCAAGATGCGATCATTGCCAGCGCGTTCCTCGTCGAATGGCCGCAGCGCATGGCTCAGCACCACTGCCACGCGACCCGATGGCTGCTCAACCAGCCAGGCGCGCATCTGCGTCAGGCCGGCTTCGGTGCTCTCGGCATCCGCCGGCGCGATCACCACTGCGTCGAGCACATCTCCCAGCGCAGCTTCCACAGCCTTTTGCTCATCGCCCGCAATGTGGATGAATGACGACAGCACGCCGCGCACACCCGGCAGGCCGGCATTGGTCGCGGCGGCAGCCAGCTCATCGCCGCTCTGCATCGCGCGCATATCGGCAAATAGCGTCATGCGCGAGGTCATCTTCTCCTCGGCTTCGGCAGCGGCAAAAGCAGCCTGCGCAATCGTCAGCGCGTTGCGCGAAGCCTCCAGCGTCTGCGTCGCCGCATCAAATTGCGCATCGAACAGGTTCACCTGAGATGCCTCGTGATCCATCGTTGCGCTGAGCGCATTGAAAGTGGTCAACTCGGCTTCGTGCTGGTTGCCCAACTCGGCAGTGCGCCGGCCCATCGTCTCGATCTGGCGGTGCAGGGCGTCGCGGCGAGCGCGCAGGCCGGCGATCTCATTGCTTGCTTTTTGCAGATCGGCGCTCGCAGCTGCGAGCCGGCGGTGCGCTTCAGCGCGTCCCTGCTCCAGCGCGGCGCGGTCCTGCTGGTGCCCTGCGGCCACTGCCTGCGCTGCATTCAGTTCGGCTTGTCGTTCGGCGTGCGCGCTTTGGGCAATGCCGTAGGCAGCGGCAGCTTCTGCCGCGCGCGCGCCGTAGGGTTCGATCTGCGCAGTGTGCTGCTCAAGGTCGCGCTGCGCATCAGTCAGTTGCCTGTCCAATGCGGCTGCGCGCTCACGCATTACGGCCAATTCACGCGAGGCTGATTCGTTGGCGCGGCGGGCTTCATCGCGCCTGGGTTGCGCCTCTGCCAGCCGGCGCTGCAAGGTCATACGCGCATCTCGCTGCACCTCAGCCTGCACTTCCCATTGCTGCACAGTTGCCAGGGCCTCTGCCACTGCTTGCTTCGCCGCGGCGCTGCCCTGCGCGGTGGCGTCCACCTTCTGCAACAACGCGCGGTGGTGATAGCCCAAAAATGTTCGCGTGTGGCCGTCGAGTTCCTCAGCCAGTACAGCATATTGTCTGGCGCGCGCGGCCTGGCGCTCCAGCTGACCGAGTCGCGGCGTGATCTCGGCCAAAATATCGCGCGCGCGCTCAAGATTGTGACGCGTCTCCTCTAGCTTGCGCAGGGCGTCCTCGCGGCGATCGCGGTATGCGCCAATGCCGGCAGCCTCCTCGAACAACGCGCGCCGCTCCTCCGGCTTCTGCGCCAGCGCGTTGTCGACCAGACCTTGCCCGATCACGGTGTAGGTGCGCTCAGCCAGGCCGCTGTGGCCAAGCAGGTCGCTCACGTCGCGCAGGCGCACACGATTGCTGTTCAACACATACTCGTTTGCGCCGTCACGGTAGGCGCGCCGGCCAATCTCGATCTCGCTGAACTCGATTGGGAAGAAGCCATCGCTGTTGTCGAAGGTCAAGATCACTTCGGCCATGCTGGCGCGCGGTCGTTTGGCGCTGCCGGAGAAGATCATGTCGTCGGTCTTCTTGCCGCGCAGCAACGAGAATTGCTGCTCGCCCAGCGCCCAGCGGATGCCGTCGGCGACGTTGCTCTTGCCGCTGCCGTTCGGGCCAATGATGCAGGTGATGCCATCGCCAAACTCGAATTGCATCTTGCTGGCGAAGGTCTTGTAGCCGTTGAGGGTCAGTGTTTTCAGGCGCATCGGGGGCTGATTGTAATCAGGGACGTTCAAGGCGCTTGCCCGCCACAAATTGCTCATGCTCCTCGATCACCTTCAGCCACATTTCGGCATGGGCATCGAGGCCGGCGTTGGAGAAGTGGCAGCCGTCATACCGCCACGCGGCATCAAGCTGATCGGTGTCCGGCCCTTGAAAAATGCCGAGCGCTGGATTGACCAATTCGGTTTGCGCGGCGCGAATCTCAGCGTTCGGCGGGTATTCACCGCAGCGGGTGGCGAGCGCGACAAACGCCGGCGCATCCACGCCCAGCGCGCGGATGGCAGCCAGCATGGCGAGAAAACGCTGCTTGTAATCTTCCTTGTGCGTGCCAAGCACGGCGTCGCTTTCGCCCTGGTGCCACAGCAGATGGGTGAAGGTGTAGCCGGCATCCCGGGCCTCGCGCACGTTGCGCAACAGATCCTTGTGCAGCAGGCCGCCCGGCGCCCACAGCGCAATCTCGGTCGCGCCGATGGACGCGGGCACGAACACCACGCGGTCATACTGCTTTGCCGCAATGATCTTGTCACCCAGCCGCGTCCACACGCTGCCCCAGTTGCCATTGGCGCCGGGCAGAGGGTCTTTGGCGCGGCCATACTGCCCTCTAAAAAAGAAAAACACCGCGGGGCGGGCGGTCTTTGGGCTTTCGCCCCAGTTGCCGGCGTTGCTCTGACCAAAGACGAGTGCGACCATGACGCGAATCTTTGGCGCTGAGACGGATTTGGCGGTGACGATGGGTTGGCGGGTCGCTGGTGGCGCAGTGATTTGCGCGCGCGCCGGCCATATCATCAGCGCGAACGAGAGGGCGAGCGTGATTGCAATGATGGGTTTCATGTGGAAGCCCTCTCTGGGAGAGGATTGGGTGAGGAATTACCGCAGCGCCATCAGCAAAATCAGCACCGCGACAACAACGAGCAGCAGCGCTGCGACCCGCAACGCCGACGACAACCACACCGCGCGGCCATGTTGCTGATGTGTCGCTGTGCCGCGCTGCATCTCGCGCGTGTTTGCAGAGGGTTTGCCCAGCACGCTGCTCAGCCACCACGCCTTCGCGCAGTAGCCATATTGCGCCAGTTCGCTGGCGCGGATGACCTGGCGCGCAGGCGCCGGCTTTGCATCCTCGGCGCGTTGTTGCTCCATCCTTGCTGCCTGCCTCGCGCTCATCCCACCAACTTGTAACCCCGCCCGCGCAGCGTGGTCAGATACTTCGGCTCTTCCGCGCCCGGCTCCAACTTGCTGCGCAGCCGGCTCACCAATTTTTCGATCCGCGCGTCATCCACGTTGTCGAGATAGTTTTCACCCCATACGTTTGTGACGATGGTGTATTTATCCACGATCTTGTTCAGCCGGCCATACAGCAACAGCAGCAACTTGTATTCCAGATCTGTCAATGGCTCGGTCTTGCCGCCATCCACATACACCTCACCAGAGTCGATATCGACCATGACGCCGCGCACGGCATCGGGGCGCGTGAGCGCCTGCCGGCGCACGAATGTTCGCCACACATTCCCCACCAGCACGCTCCCGCTGCCATCATCCAGCAAGCGCATCACGCGCAAGCGCTCGATCACCTTCATGTCGGCGTGTTCATCGCGCACCACAGCGATCAACGCATTGCGCTCGTCTTCGCCGAGTTGCGACCACATCTTGGCGCATTCGGCGCGGATGATGGCGTGATCGTCCAGCGCCTCATGCGCCATCTTCAGCGCGTCATCACGAGCATTGTCTGGCGTGCCGGCCAGAATGCGCCGCCAGATGTCGACGACCGCTTCCAACATGCCGGCATGTCCGCCGGCCATATCCACGATCAACTGAACATCGTCGGCGCTGGCGTTTGCGCCGGCGGTCATCTCGCATGCCAGCGCCAGCGTGTCAGTCTTGTTCATGAAGCCCAGCCAGCGCTCGCGCGTGTCGAACAGTTCGACGAACTCGGCAGCCTCATGATCCTGGCGGATGCTCGTCAGCGGCCGATCGGTGGCGGTGATGTAGCACAGCCTCTCACGAAACTGATCCTTCAGCGCGCGAAGATTGAGGTAGGCGCGGCCAGCGAGTTTCTCGAACGGATCGTCAAACTCATCAAACAGCAGCACCAGCCGCTGGCCCGATTGCTCGCACACCTCGTGCAGCGCATCTCCAAAGGCGAGCGGGCTGCGCAGCGGCGCAGGCGGTTCGACCACCGTGCGGTACAAATCACTCAGGCCGGCGATCAAAGTGATGGGTGAATCGGCGCGGCGCAACGCAGCGATGATGCTGCGCAGCGTCACCTCATATAGCGCCTGTTCGCTGCGCTCGGCCATCAGGTTGCAATCGACATAGACGAAGAGGTAATCGCCGTCCCGGCCATCCATCAGTAGCGCATGCGTTGCCGGCGCGTATAGCTCGCGCAGCAATGCGCTCTTGCCCATGTTGCTCAGGCCGATGATGGCAGCGCAGTTGCCTTCAAGGACAGCTTGAATGAGGAAGCGGGCTTCTTGTTCGCGAATCATATTCTGCAAAGAGGGCAATCGCGCAAACACGATGCCGGCGCTCAGTATAATCGCCGGCTCATGCCGCTGCTGCTCTCTGCGCTCTTCACTGCAATTCTCACCTGGCTGTATGCGCGGCATGTGCGGGGTATCGACCGCTTTGAAAGAGAGCCGACGAGATACCTCATCGCCGCATTTCTGTGGGGCGCAATACCAGTTGCCTTTCTCGCACTGGTTTCGCAGTTGATCCTGTCATTGCCGACAGAAGCCCTCGCCGGCGAGGAAAATGCCAGCCTCGTCACCGTCATCGCCTATGCGCCAATCACCGAAGAGCTGTTCAAGGGGCTGGCCGTTGCCATCATTTATCTCTGGCGCAAGCGCGAATTTGACGGCTGGATCGATGGCATCGTATACGGCTCGACCGTCGGCTTTGGCTTTGCCTTCGTCGAGAACGTGCTGTATCTGGCGCAGACTAGCACCTTGCCCGAATGGCTGGGGCTATTCTTCCTGCGCGTGATCGTGCTGGGTTACATGCACGGTTTCTACACCTCTTTCATCGGTATCGGTTTTGGTCTGGCGCGGAATGCGCACAGCAACGCGCGCAAGCTGACGTTCATTTTCGCCGGCTTCATCGTCGCGATGCTGGTTCACGCCATCCACAATGCATCTGTCACACTGATCAATACGATGGGCATCGGCTCGTTGCTCGGCGGCCTGTTGAACTATGCGGCGCTGATCGCGCTGATGATCGGCCTGCGGCGCATGGGTTTGCGCCATACGCGGCAGATGTTCAAGACGTATCTTGTGGATGAGACGCCGGATGTCATCTCGCAACAAGGGTATGAGGCGCTGGTGATGGGCAAGGCGAGGCAGTCATCAACGCTTCATCAACTTGCCGGCGAGCTGGCACAGCGCAAAAGGCAGATGATCCGCCACGGCGAAACAGCGCATACTGCGGAAATCGATGCGTTGCGCGCGAAGTTGCGGCAGTTGCGCGTGTAGCAGCCAGGAATGCGAAAATCTGGGGAATCTGGGGTTATAGGGAACGGCTGCTGCTTCGCCGCTTCACATTTTGCTGATTCACCCAAGCGCCGGCCCCAACGGCATCACGCCGCCGCGAATGGCAACGCGCATCGCCTCGCGGTCATCCCAGGCAAATTCAACTCTGCCATAGCACAGCGATTGCTCATGACCCTTGCCGCAGGTCACCACTGTATCGCCGGCGGCTGCCATGCCGCACGCCTGCTGAATAGCCATGCCACGCTCCGCAATCTTGATGACCCGCGCGCGCTGCGGGCTGGCAGCGTCTGCGCCGCGCTGCATCTCAGCAAAGATGTCCGTGATGTCCTCGCGGCGCGGATCTTCCGCCGTAAAAATGGCAACGTCGGCCAGCGCCGCAGCGACTCTGCCCATCAAGAAGCGCTTTTCGCGATCGCGCTCGCCGGCGCAGCCAAACACGCAGATCAGCCGGCCCGCCGTGATGCGCCGCAGCGCCGTCAGGCAATGCTCCAGCGCATTCGGCGTATGCGCAAAGTCGACCACCGCGAGATAGGGCTGGCCGAGATCGATGCGCTGCATCCGGCCTGGGATGCCTTCGAGTGCGGCGATGCCAGCCTGGATCGCCTCTGCCGGCAGGCCGATGGCAAGCGCAGCGCCGGCGGCGGCCAGTACATTCGACACGTTGTAATCGCCGATCAACTGCATCTTCAGCGGCAGAGGCGATTGCTCGCCGTTCGACCTGCAGACGATTGCATCGATGAGGCCGGCGGCATGATCGATCTGCGACGAAAACAGCCAGTCGCCATCGTAGTTGCCGTGCGGTTGAATCTCACGCGAATAGAAGATGCGCTTTTTTGCCGGCAACTTCGCCAGATGGCTGAGCGAGAAGTCGTCATCCACATTCAGCACATGCGCTTCTGCCATCTGGAACAACCGCGCTTTGGCGGCGCGGTAGTCCTCGCGTGAGCCGTGCAAGTCAAGGTGCTCGTGCGTGATGTTGGTGACAACAGCCACATCAAACTGCGTGCCGTCGACGCGATGATGCGCCAGGCCGTGCGAGGTGACTTCCAGCACGCAATGCGTCATGCCGGCTTCGCGCATCTGGGCAAGATAGCCTTGCAGTTCGTCGGCATCCGGCGTGGTCACATGCAGGCCGGTATCTGTGGCAGCATCGCCGATCACCGCATTCACTGTGCTGATGATGCCGGCCTTCACGCCGGCGGCTTTCAAAATCTGAAAGATCAAGTTCGACGTGGTGGTCTTGCCGTCGGTGCCGGTCACGCCGATCACCGTCATGCTGCGCGAAGGGAAGCCATGCCAGGCTGCGCTGAGCAAGGCAAAAGATCGGCGGCCATCAGCCGCCATGATTGAAACTGGTGATGGGTGATGGGTGGTTGAGAGGTCGTCGTCCAGCTTCCAGTCTCGCTCCACCACGATCGCCACTGCGCCGCGCTGGATGGCGCTGGCAATGTATTTGTGGCCGTCGGCCTCGACGCCTCTGTAGGCCACGAACAGGCTGCCCGGGCGCACCTGCCGGCTGTCATCGGTGATGCCGGTGATGGCGATGGCCTCTGCGCCGGCCGGGCATGGCAGGCCGGCGGCGAGCAGCAGATCATGCAGGGGTTGCGTCATGCCGGCGATGTTACCTGAAGCGCAAAAGCTCTTGCAATGAGCGCGGGCGCCGGCTGTGATCTCACGCTTCATGGATCAAGCCACACTCAAGGAATTTTCTGTTCGTTTACAATCCCAAAAACATTCAAGGGCGATGGCGCGCGTCAACTCATGCTGGCGCGAAGCTGGTCGCCCGTTTGCTTCGGCGATAACGCCGGCGCGTCATACCATGAGCAACCCTGTCCAGATCATCCCCTGCAACACACCTCAGGAACGCAAAGAGTTCATTGAGTTTCAGTGGCAGATCTATAAGGGCGATCCGTACTGGGTGCCGCCGCTCATCAGCGAGCGCAAGGCGTTCTATGACAAGGCGAAGAACCCTTTCTTCGAGCACAGCGACGCGCAGATGTTCATGGCGAAGCGCGACGACAAACCAGTCGGCACCATCGTGGCGATCGAGAATCGCCGGCACAACACCTTTCATCAGGAGAAGACCGGTTTCTTCGGCGGCTTCGAGTGCATCAATGATGTCGAAGTGGCAAAGGCGCTGTTCGACACAGCAAAGGGCTGGGTGCAGGCGCGCGGGCTGAACATTCTGCGCGGGCCGGCGACGCTCAGCTTCAACGATGAGTGCGGCCTGCTCGTCGAGGGCTTCGACAGCGAACCGCAGGTGCTGATGACCTACAACCCGCGCTATTACATCGACCTTGTCGAGGGCTACGGCTTCAAGAAGGCGATGGATCTGTGGGCGTGGTGGTCATCGACCGAGGGCGCGCTGCAAAACGCCATGCAGAAGTTGGAGCGCGTCGCCAACATTGCCCAGAAGCGCGGCCGCTTCACCGTGCGCAACATCGACTTCAACAAGCTGGATGAGGAAGTGGCGGCGCTGATGCACATTTACACCGGCGAGGACGGCGCATGGAAGGCCAACTGGGGACACGTTCCCATGACCCAGCACGAAGTGGAGCATACCGTCAAGAATCTGCGCCAGTTCGCCGATCCTGATTTCATCTTCGTCGCCGAGCAACACGGCGTGCCGGTGGCGCTCTCCCTCACGCTGCCCAACGTCAATCGCCCGCTGCACAAAGCCTACCCCAACCCCAAAACGCCAGAATTGTGGACGCTGGCAAAATTCCTATGGTACAAGCGCAGCATGGTGAACGCAGTGCGCTTTATTTTGCTTGGCGTGCTGCCCGAGCATCGCATGTCGGGCATCGATGGCGTGCTGATCTACAAGACGCTTGAGATGATCGCAAAAAAGGGCTACATTGGCGGTGAGATGTCGTGGATCCTGGAGACGAACGATGCGATGAACCGCATCAACGCCCTCTCGGGCGGCCATGTTTACAAGAAATATCGCATCTATGATTTCCCAATCGGCTGAGGCCGGCTTGCACATGCACGCCACTCGTGAGCGCCAGGCTCATATCAACGCGCGCAGGCATCAGCAGCGCGTCCGGCTCGCCCTTTTCCTCACCGACATCATCCTCATCAACATTGCCTTCACGGTGGGCTTCGTCATGCGCTACCAGTGGCAGTGGTTCCGCGACATTTCCTTCGCCGCAACGCTCCGGGAATACCTGCCCATCCAGGCGTTGTTCAACATCGCGCTGCTGGGTTTCTTCTGGCTGGATGGAGTGTATGCGCTGCGGCGTTCGCCGGCGTGGCTCGATCAAATCTGGACCATCACCAGCAGCGTCATCAAGGCCACCTTCGTGGTGTGGGTGGCAATCTTCATCTACGGGCCGGTGGTGTATTCGCGCCTGCTCATCATGCAGGCCGGCATGCTGCTCATTTTGATGATGGGCATCTCGCGGTTGGTGCGCGCCTGGTATGACGCGCATCAACGTAAGAAGGGCGTGGGGGTGGCAAACGTAATCATCGTGGGCGCCGGCGAACTGGGGCGCGCGGTGATGCGCACGCTGTTTGCGCGTCCCGAGCTGGGCTATCGCTGCGCCGGCTTCGTCGACGATGATCCGTATCGCGGGCGCACCGACATCGGCCGTTTTGCCGCCCTCGGTGAGGTGGCGGCGCTGCCAGAAATCCTGCGCCGGCACGAGATCGACGAGGTTGTCATCACGCTGCCGTGGTCGGCGCAACCCAAAATCGTGGAAGTGATCGAACAATGTGACGCGTTCGGCGCAAAGTCGCGCGTGGTGCCGTCGCTGTTGCAGATGAACCTCAACCGCATCGATGTAAACGACTTCGGCGGCATCCCCATGCTCAGCGCGCACGACAGCGACATCGGCCCATTCAACCGCGCCTTCAAGCGCGCTGTCGATGTGGTGATTGGCGCGCTCATGCTGCTGCTCAGCTCGCCGCTGATTGCGATCGCAGCGATTGCAATTCGCATCGAATCACCCGGGGCGGTGATCTTCAGCCAGTCGCGCGCCGGCAAGGACGGCAAGCCGTTCCAGGTCTACAAATTGCGCTCGATGTTCAAGGACGCCGACCGATTGAAAGAGCAGCTGAAAGACATGAACGAGGTCGACGGACCGATGTTCAAGATCCGCGATGACCCACGCCGCACGAAGGTGGGCCGGCTCATTCGCAAGCTCAGCATCGATGAGTTGCCGCAATTCTGGAATGTGGTGAAGGGCGATATGAGTGTTGTCGGACCGAGGCCGGCGCTGCTGGAAGAGGTGGCGCAGTACGACGAGTGGCATCACGAGCGCCTGCGCGTGAAGCCAGGCATCACCGGCCTGTGGCAGATCAGCGGCCGCAGCGAATTGACCTTCGATGAGATGGTGCTGCTCGATGTGTACTACATCGATTCATGGTCGCCCTCGCTCGACTTCAAAATCATGCTGCGCACTGTGCCATATGTCTTGAGCGGCAGAGGGGCGTATTAGCGAGGCTGGATTTCAGGCGCGCGTTTCAGATGGAGGACTCGCCGCTCAGAACTGCCTCACCCCGCCAGAATCATCCGCGCCGCAAGATAGGCCGTCACCAGGCCGAGCAAGAGCATGGACGCGCCCATGATGCGATACACGCGCAGGGTGAATTGCGCGCCGCGCTTCTCGTACATGCGCTTGCCAATCGGGTCGTATTGCATGAGGTCGTCCAGCGACTTGCGCAATCCACCCCAGCCATTGAGGACGAGTAACAGCGCGAAGATCGCGCCAATGATGCCGGCAGCCATTTTTGAGTTCTGAGCGACGAGTTCCGAGTGCTGATCTGTAACGTTCTACGTGCTGTGTTGATTATAGAATTGCCGGCGATGGCGAAGAGAAACCCAGCACCCAGCACTCAACCCTCAGCATCGCGCACGGTGCGCATCGGCCTGGTGCAGGAAAAATGGCGGCCTGATGCGGCGAAACATGCCGCCGCATTGCGCAAGGGCGCGCTAAAAGCGGCGGCACAGGGCGCGCAGCTGGTGTGCCTGCCGGAGTTGACACTGCATCGATACTTCGGCGACGTGATGGACAAGACGCTGTTCGCGTTGGCGGAGCCACTGGGCAGCGGGCCGACCAGTCAACTGTGCAGCGCGTTCGCCAAGGAGGCCGGCGTCTTCGTCGCCGGCTCACTCTTCGAAAAAGGCGCACCGCTAAAGAAGGCGCTGCGCACCGGCATCCCGCACTTCTACAACACCGCCGTCATCTTTGACCCACAGGGCAGGTTGCACGGCTTCACCCGCAAACAGCACATCCCGCGCGGCACAGGCTACGAAGAAGAGTTCTACTTCGAGCCGGGTGACTCGGATTACCCCGTGCACGACCTCGGCTTCATCAAGCTGGCCATACCGACATGCTACGACCAATGGTTCCCCGAGATGGCGCGCATCTGCGCGTTAAAAGGCGCTGAATTGATCGTCTATCCCACCGCCATCGGCAGTGAACCGAATTTCCCAAAGTTCGACTCACAATCGCGCTGGCAGACCATGATGGTGGCGCACGCCATCGCCAACGGGGTGTTCGTAGCCGCGGTGAACCGCACCGGCAAGGAAAAACTGGTCAAGTTCTACGGTTCGTCATTTGTGTGCGACCCAACTGGCAACATTCTGGCACAGGCCCCGCGCAACACGCCGGCGGTGGTCGTCGCCGACCTCGATTTCAGCGTGCTCAACTTCTGGCGCGCACTCTTCCCGCTGATTGAGCAACGCAAACCGGCAACCTATCGCGCGCTCATCACCTGATCGCCGCGCAGGTGCATACTTATGTTCCAAAATTTGCGTTACGTACGAAGGTTGAGTATCTTCTAGCCCATGCATTGGGAAAGGGCTTCGGAAGACATCTATATCTTCACCAGCGATCGCTACGCACAAGTCACCGCCAGCCTGATTGTTTCCGGCAACACCGGCATATTGATCGACACGCTGCCCTTCCCTGCAGAAACCGCCCAGATCGCGCTGTTCGCCCGCAAGCGGTGTCCCGATGGGGTGCGCTTCGTCATCTACACCGGTCACGAAGCCGATCATGTGTACGGCGCATTCCTTTTCCCGCGCGCCGAGATCATCGCCCATGAGGTCTGCCGCGACGTGCTGATTGAGCGCGGGTTTGCGGCGCTGGAGCGCGCCAAGACACAGTCGCAGGAATTCGGGCCGGTGCAACTGCGCCTGCCCACCTTCACGTTTCGTGGCGGCAGCACCACGCTGCGCCTGCCCGGCAAGACGCTGGAAATCATCCACTCGCCCGGCCACACGCCGGATTCGGTCTCAGTGCTGCTGCATGAGGAGCGCGTGCTGTTTGCCGGCGACACCGTGATGGCGCTGCCAACGATTGCCAACGGCGACCCCGAGCAACTCAAGCAGTCGCTCGACATGATCGGCGGAATGCAGCTTGAGAACATCGTGCAGGGGCATGGTGAGATGATCCTGCGCGGCGAGATCAAAGACAACATGAAGCGCGCAACGAACTATCTGGACAACGTGCGCGCGAAAGTGCAGAAAGTGATCGATGCCAATGGCAAGCGCGACGATGTGAAGGCCATCACGATCGAGCAGTGCGGAATGCAGCGCGTGCTGCTGAATGGCATGGTGGTGGCGCTGCATCAGGCGAATGTGCTGGCGCTGTATGACCGCATGATGCTGGAACAGGGCAAGCTCACGCCGGCGACGCCCGAGGTGATTGCGCCGGCGAAACCCGCGAAGACAAAACCTGCGCCAGTCGCCAAAAAACCACCCGCCCGGAAAACCGCCGCAAAAAAGCCCGCCACCAAACCTGCAAAGAAACCAGCAGCCAAGAAACCAGCGGCCAAGAAACCAGTCAGCAAGCCGGCGAAGAGAACAACCGCCAGGACTCCATCCACCAAGGCCGCCGGCAAGACCACAAGCAAAGGAAGGTAACGCCGCATGAGCGTGTTGCAGGCCGCCGCGATCGCTTTTTTCTACGCTTTTGCGCGATCATCCTTCAACGCCGGCCTCGGCAGGTATGTGCTGTCTCAACCGCTGATTGCCGGCGCGATCGCCGGCGCGCTGCTGGGTGACCCGCTGCGCGGCGCAGTCATCGGCGGCGCGCTCAATCTCAGCACCCTCGCCCTCAGCCAACTACGGCTCAATTTCGGCGTGGATGTCGCGCTGATCGGCTATGTCGGCGTGCCGCTGATGATGCTGAGCGGCTTGCAGCCTGATGCGCCGCAAACCGCCGCACTGTTCGGCGCGCTCATCGTCATTGGCGTGCTGCTCAACTTCGTGCGTGGCCTGTTCAACTCAGTTGTCGCACATTGGGCGGATTATTTCGCCGACCTCGGCAACATCGACACAGTGGCGTCATTGAACATCGTGCCGACGCAAATCTGGCTCATCGTCATCTCATTCGTGCCGGCCCTCATCATCCTGTTGTTCGACGCGCCATCGATCATCTTTCTTTCGACCAACATCCCGCCCTGGGCGCAAACCACGATGAACGTGGCGCGGCATCTGCTGGCTGCGCTCGGCATTGCGATGAGTTTGCGATTGCTGTTGCAGGGCAGCAGCTTCGCGTATTTCCTGATCGGCTTTTTGCTCGCGCCGGCGCTCGGGTTGGCGCCAGCGACGCTATTCGGCGGCAGCCTCGCGCTCATCCATGCCTACCTTGCCCGTCGGCGCACCGATACCAACACCAACGCACTGGTGCAAGACGTGATGCCATCCGATCAGGCCATCACTTACAACCCGCAAAAACGTCTGGGCTTCGCAGAGTTGCAGGCGTCATTTCTGCTATGGATGTTCTTCCACGATGCCGGTGACAACTTCGAGCGCCGGCAGAACATGGGCGTAGCTGCTGCGCTGGCACCGGTGGCACGCCGGCTGACCGACACCCTGGAAGACCGCGTGGCCATGCTGCGGCGCAACCTGATGCTGTTCAGCAGCGAGTGGACGTTTGGCGCTTCGCTGATCGGCGCGAGCGCCGCGTTGGAAGAGCGACGCGTGAATGGCGAACTGATCAACGATGCTGAGCTGGTAGGCGCGCGGACGGGTGTGATGGCCGGCTTCGATGTGGCCGGCAACGCCATCATGACCGGCGCGATCACCTCGCTGCTGGTGGCGATTGGCGCAGAACTCGCGCGGCGCGGATCACTGCTGGGGCCATTTTTGTTTGCGGTGGCGCAGGCCGTCATCGTCATCGCAGCCGGCTTTGTCAGTTTCCGGCTCGGCTACTCGCTCACACATCGCTTTGTGGATGAGGCGCGGGTGACGAACTGGCTGCGGCCGGCGCTGTTCGGGGCCATGCGGCTCGGCGCATTCACGCTCGGCGCGCTGGTCACCTCATTCGTTCCACTCACATTGCCGCAGGGCGCGGTCATCACCATCGGCGCGGCAACGCTGCCGCTCCAAGGTCGCGTGTTCGACAGCATCATGCCGGGGCTGTTGCCGCTGGCAACGACGCTGATTTTGTGGTGGTTGCTGCGTCACCGGCGCGCCAGTCCTGGGGTGCTGGTCGGCGCATGCCTGGTGATCGCGCTGCTGGCCGGCGTGGTGGCCGGCATCACGCGGTGGGCATGATCTCGAACCACTCCCGGGAAATCCGCGGCAAGCACTCATGAACTGCGGTTGCATCATCACTCGCTGATTGCGCATGAAGGGCAGGCGGTGTAACCTGCCAGCATGAAATCTGCCCTGCGCAATCGCACACTGCTCAGCTTTGCGCTCGCCCACTTCAGCGTCGATCTGTGTTCCGGCGCACTGCCCGTAATCATGCTCTTTCTCGCGCCAAAGCTCGACCTGTCGATCGCGCAGGTTGGCTTCGTCATCAGCGTATATTCCATCAGCTCATCGCTCACACAGCCGCTGTTCGGTTACCTCAGCGATCGCACCGGCGGCCGCTATCAATCCGCCATCGGCCTTGCGATGATCGCCATCTTTCAAGGCATGCTCGGCTTTGCCACCAGCTACGCCATGCTGCTGGCGATGGTGATGCTGGCCGGCTGCGGTTCGGCCGCCTTTCACCCGCATGGCGCATCGGGCGCGACGCGCGCCGGCGGCAATCGCAAATCGTCGTTCATGGCTGTGTTCATGCTGGGCGGCAACAGTGGCTACGCGCTGGGGCCGGTGATCGCAGCAGCCGCCATGACGGCCTTCGGTGTGCATGGCAGCGCGGTAATCAGCATGATTGGGCTGGCGCTGGTGCCGCTGGTGCTGACCGCGCAAGGCACGCACGAGGCGCACCACGCTGCTGCAAAAGGCAGCGCAATCGCCGGCAGCATCCGCACTTTCAGCGTCCTTGCCGTGATCGCGTTGATGGCGATCATGTTCCTTCGCGCGTGGACACAATCGTCAATCACAACCTACATCCCCGTGTTCTTCACGCAGGTCGCCGGCTTCAGCGTGGGTGAAGCCAGCCGCATCTCCAGCGTGAATCTATTTGCACTGGCTGCCGGCGGGCTGGTGGGTGGCTTGCTGGCTGATCGTTTCGGCGGCCGGCGTGTGATGATCCTTTCATGGCTGATCTATGCACCGGCGGTGTTGCTGATGTTCAATCTGCCGGATGCGCGTGTGTATTTGCTCGCAGCGGTGGCCGGCTTCGTAGCCGGCGCGTCATGGCCGCCTTTGATCGTGATGGCGCAGGAGTTGTTTCCAAAGAACGCCGGTGTGGCATCGGGCATTGCGTTGGGATTTGCATTCGCGATGGGCGGCATTGGCACGGCAATTACCGGCTGGCTGGCACTGCCGGAGCATCTGGGGTTGGCCAACGCACTGATGTTGCTCTCAGTGCTGCCATTGATTGCCGCGCTGTTGGCGCTGCTGCTGCCACGCGACCCGCGCCACGCGCCAGTGGTGCAACCTGCCGGACAAACTTGATCGCTGGCGCAACAATCACCAAAATTGCACCATGAAACTACACTTTGCACGCAAACCTGACCTGCCTGTTTTGCTCATCAGCGCCGTTTTTGTCATGACCGCATGCAGCGCGTCTCCCGCCTCCTCAAGGGTTGCCAATGCCGTCGCTCAACCCACTTCGATGCCGGCGGTCATGCCAGGCAAAATCATTGAGCCGACCGGATACGTGAAAGCACACGATCCGGTGATGGCAAAGGATGGCGACCGCTACTACGTCTTCACCACCGGCAGCCGCATCCTCATCTTGTGCAGCAAGGACATGACAACCTGGGAGTTTTGCGGGCGTGTATTCAAGGATACTCCGCAGTGGGTGCGCGATGCAATCCCGGGTATCGCTGATCTGTGGGCGCCAGACATCTCGTTCTACAACGGCAAGTGGCGCCTGTATTACGCCGGCAGCACCTTTGGCAAAAATCGCTCGGTGATCGGGTTGGCAACTAACACAACACTGAACCCAGACGACCCGAAATATGCGTGGGTTGATGAGGGTCTGGTGTTGGAATCGAAGCCGGCGGACAACTTCAACGCCATCGACGCCAACGTGGCCTTTGATGAAAAAGGTGAGCCCTGGCTGGCATGGGGCAGCTACTGGAGCGGGCTGAAGTTGCGCCGGCTGGATGCTAAGACAGGCAAGCCGGCGGACAACAACATCATCAGCCTCGCCGGCGGCCGGCCCAGCCCCAACGCCATCGAAGCGCCGTTCATCATCCGGCGCGGCGCGTATTTCTATCTGTTCTTCTCAGCCGACTTCTGTTGTCGCGGCATCGACAGCACCTACAACATCCGCGTCGGTCGATCCGAAAAGATTGGCGGGCCATATGTGGATAAAGACGGCAAGAAGCTGCTGCAAGGCGGCGGCACACTGGTGCTGGCCGGCGGCAAACGCTGGCGCGGTCCAGGCCACAACGGCATGCTCATCGAGGATGGCGTCTACTGGATGGTGTATCACGCCTACGACGCCAACCAAATTGGCATCGCCAAGTTGCGCATCGAGGCGCTGGGCTGGGATGCCGCCGGCTGGCCGATCGCGCCAAGCGCATTGGTGGAGCATTGACATGGACAACGCTGATGCTGCGCTGCTCTTTTTCTTATCTTGCTGCGGTAAACAGGGTGCAAGTGTTTTTCTAAAGGAGAAGGAGCATGGCTTTTAGCACACCCATCCACACAAATGAGCAGAGCATCGACCGCGTGCTGGGCGCCGGCCTGCCAGTGTTGCTGGTATTCTGGCGCGACGATTGTCCGCCGTGCAAACAGCTCGATCCAGAGCTGGATCGGCTGGCGGCAGCGTTTGCCGGCACGGCGCTCATCGCAAGGGTCAACGTGAAGGACAATGCAGCGCTGGTGAAACGCTATGCCATTGCACAATTGCCAGGATTGGTGTTTATCAAGGATCGCAGCGTGATAGCGCAAGGCAGTGGCGCAGCGCCTGAGTCAAACTTGCGGGCGTGGCTGCAATTCCTCACTGCCGGCGGCGCAAAGCCGGCAAACCCCAGCGGACCGAGCATTTCACTGGATGGCGCGCAGCCCCGCCCGGCCAGCAGCACCCCCAACGCCCAAACGACTGCGCAAACAGCCAACCAGCCGATCACCCTCAGCGATGCGAGTTTCGATCAAATGGTGGGGCGCAGCGACAAACCGGTGCTGGTGGACTTCTGGGCGCCGTGGTGCGGACCGTGCCGCATGGTCGCGCCGGCAGTTGAACAGATGGCGCAAGAATTCGCCGGCCGCGCTGTCGTCGCCAAGCTCAACGTGGATGACAACCCGCGCATGGCCGAGCGCTTCGACGTGCGCGGCATCCCGGCATTGTTGATCTTCAAGCGCGGCCAGTTGGTCGAGCGGCTGGTGGGTGTGCAGCCGGCAGCGGCTTTGCGACAGGCGCTGGCGAAACACGTCTAGCCACGGCTTTTTCACATCGCGCGTGACAGACTCACGATGTCGCCCAGCACGCCGCTGGCTGTGACTTCCTGCCCTGCCCCACGCCCGCTCACCGCCACCGGGTTGTCGCTGAAATATTTGGTGGTGAATACAACGATGCTGTCGCTGGTGCGAATACCGCCGAGCTTGGTAGCCGGATCTGCGCCGACGAGGCCAACGCTGCACTTGCCGTTCTCGATGGTCGCTGCATAGCGCAATTTCTTTCCGCCGGCGGCAAGATCGCGCGCCTGCGCTGCCATGCTTTCATTCAAGTCGTCAATCTCGCGCAAAAATTGTTCGACCGTCAGTCCATCCATTGACGGCGGATACAACGATTCAACGCCGACATCGCGCATATGGAGACGATAACCCAACATACGCGCGAGGATGAGCGCCTTGCGCGCCGCATCCAACCCGCCCAAGTCCTGGCGCGGGTCTGGCTCAGTGAACCCGTTGGCTCTGGCATCGCGCACGGCCTGGCCGAAGGGGACGCCGGCTTCCAACTGCGACGCGATGAAACCAAGCGTGCCGCTGAGTGAACCTTCGATCCTTGCGACTTGATCGCCGCTGTCGAGCAGCGTGTTCAGCGTGCTGATGACCGGCAGCGCTGAGCCGCAGGTGGTCTCCCAGCGTGAGCGCTCGTCGGCAATGGCACCCCACCAGTCGAGGTCGCCGGCCAACGGCAGCTTGTTCGCCGTGACCACACCCATGCCCTTCGCCTTGGCCTCAAGCAAGAGCGGCACGGTGGCATCGGTGGCCGTGGTGTCGACGACGATGCAATTCGCCGGCAGGTCGCTGGCCGACGGCGATTGCGTGTTCGTTGAGAGGGCGGCGCCGACCTGCTTGCGCCCGATCAAGTCAGCGATCACGGCATTGTCAAAGCCATTCAACGCAAACAGGGTCGAGGCGCTATCGGCGATGCCGGCGATTTCCAGCCGAAGGTGATTGCGGTGCGCGTGCAAGTCGCGCGCGGCGATGATTTGTCTTGCCAATGCGCGGCCCACTCCGCCAAAGCCGAGCAGAAAGATGGGTTGTGATTTAAGGTTGGACATTTCCCTTGCCCCAACTCTCCCAAAGGAAGAGGGAGTTGTTCTGACAAAAATCAAATTTACGCGAGTATAATTGCGCTCGTTAGTGAAAAAGCGTTCCTTCCCCTGTAGCCGCCGGCGCAGCACACAGGCATGATCCCTCACATGCTGACTGCATTGGCTTTCCACAATTCGGTTCGAACTCTGCTTCTATAACAAACATTCATGCGCGTCCGCAGCAAGCGAGGCGCGCGTTAAGTATTTACGATTCATATGACAACAAAAACACTGAAATGGGTTCCGATCGGCGGTCTGGGCGAGGTTGGCAAGAACATGATGATGTTCGAGTACGACAGCCAGATTCTGCTGATCGACGCCGGCGTAATGTTCCCCGAAAGCGACATGCTCGGCATTGACGCCGTCATCCCCGACTACAACTTCATCAAGGAGCGCAAGCAGGACGTGGTGGCGCTCATCATCACACATGGCCACGAGGACCACACCGGCGCAATCACCCATGTGGTGCGCGACTTTCCCAATGTGCCGATTTACACCACACCACTCACGCGCGGCTTGCTGGAGGTGAAGCTCAAGGAAGCCAAACTGCTCGACAGCAGCCAAATTTATACGGTTGAGATAGGCGCCACATTCGAGGCCGGTGCTTTCAAAGTCGAGACGTTCCGCATGTGTCACAGCATTCCAGACAACATCGGCCTGGCAATCACCACGCCGGCGGGCATTGTCGTGCATAGCGGCGACTTCAAGTTCGACCATACGCCGGTGGACGGCCTGCCGAGCGATTTTGCGAAACTGGCCGAGTTGGGTGGGCGTGGTGTGCTGGCCTTGTTTGCCGACAGCACCAACGCCGAACGCCCAGGCAGCACGCCGAGCGAGCGCGAGATCGAGCCAGAGTTCGAGCATATCTTCCGCGATGCGGAGGGGCGCATCATCGTCGCCACGTTCGCATCGCTGATCTCGCGTGTGCAGCAGGTGGTGAACGTATGCGACATCTATGGGCGCAAACTCGCGCTCGCCGGCACCTCCATGCAGGAGAACGTGAAGATGGCACAGAAAATGGGCTATCTCACGATTCCCGACGGCATGCTGGTAAAGCTGGAAGAGGCGGTGCGGATGAAACCGCATGAGGTTGCCATCATGGCAACCGGCACGCAAGGCGAGCCAGGCGCAGTGCTGGGACGCATGGCAGTGGGCAAGCATCCGGTGATCAACGTTGAGCCAGGCGACACCATCGTGATGTCGGCTCACCCGATCCCGGGCAACGAGGAATACATCCATCGCATCATCAACCGCCTCTTTCAAAAAGGCGCGAACGTGCTATATGACCCGGTGGCGAAGGTGCACGTGAGCGGCCATGCCAGTCAGGAAGAGCAAAAGCTGTTGCTGAGTTTGATCCGGCCAAAGCACTTCATTCCTATTCACGGCGAATTGCGCATGTTGAAGGCGCATGCCGGCCTGGCGCGCGAGATGGGCATCCACAGCACTTTTGTGGTGGAGAACGGCACACCGGTGGAGTTCACTGCCGGCGAGGCCAGACAGCTTGAGCGCGTGCCAGGCGGCTATGTGTTCGTGGACGGCAGCGGCGTCGGCGATATCGGCAAAGCAGTGATCCGCGATCGCGACATCCTCTCGCGCGAAGGTTTTGTGCTGGTGATCATTCGCCGCGATGCGAAGGGTGGGTTGGCCGAAACGCCGGAGATCCTTACACGTGGCTTCATCTATATGAAGGAAAACGAGTCGCTGATCAAGGGCATGAGCGATGCTGTGAGCGGTGTGTTGAAAGACATGGGTGCGGCGATGAGCGAAACGACGATCAAGGACAAGGCCGTCGAGGCCTTGAACAAATACATCATGCAGGAGACGCGCCGGAGACCAATGGTCATCCCGGTGGTAGGGTGAGCCTCGCATGTCAAATAAAGCAGCGTCAAGGTGATTGCTTTGACGCTGTTTTTCATCCTTTTCTATGGAGCGCCAGCCCGCAAACATGGTTTCCTGGCCTTGTTTTGAGTGCAGCGCTGATGGTAGAATTGCGCGCCGGCATGGGACCGGAAATACAACATGCGCCCCGATGTAGAGCGACCTGTCCTGAAATAAGGATTCGCTCGGCAGAAGAAAGGCGCAGAGGTTACAAGGAGAAAACAAAATATGCCAGTTGTGCCAATGAAGTCACTCCTAGAAACGGGCGTGCACTTCGGCCACCGCACCAAGCGGTGGAACCCCAAGATGAAGCCGTACATCTTCACAGAACGGAACGGCGTTCATATCATCGATCTTCAACAGACCATCGTTTCCATCGACAACGCGGCGTCACTGATTCGCGACACTGTGGAGCGCGGGGGCAACGTGCTTTTCATCGGCACCAAGCGTCAGGCGCAGGAACCGATTGCCACACAAGCAGCGCGCGCCGGCCAGCCCTACATCACCGAGCGCTTCCTCGGCGGCACGCTCAGCAACTGGCGCACCATCAAGTCGCGCCTCGACCGCATGGCCGAGCTGGAGGCGATGAAGGACCGCGGCGAATTCGATCGCTTCACCAAGAAGGAAGCCCTGTTGCGCACGCGCGAGATCGACAAGCTCAACCGCCGCATGGGCGGCATCAAAAACATGCGCCGGCTGCCCGATGCGCTGTTCATCGTCGATGTCTGCCGTGAGGCCAACGCCATCAAGGAGGCCAACCGCCTTGACATCCCGGTCATCGCGATGGTGGACACCAACTGTGATCCAGACGGCGTAGACTACGTGATTCCATCCAATGATGACGCCATTCGCGCGATCAAACTGATCGTGGAGGCGATGGCGAACGCGGCGCTGGAGGGGTTGGCGTTGCGCAAGGGCACTGACGACGTGGTGGCAGTCACCGGCACCGAGGAGAAGGCGGCGGCCGGCGAAGAAGTGCTGGAAGAAATGCGCGCCGGCAAGGTTGGCGACGAAGAGGCCATGCCGCGCACCTTCGCTCCAGATGCAGAAGACGAGCAATAATCGTCTGAAAATCAGGGGCGGGCGATCAAATACCCGCCCTTTTTGATGCCAACAGCACAAAAACAAGAGAGCAGGAAAATGGCGATTACAGCAGAGATGGTGAAGACACTGCGCGAGCAAACTGGCGCCGGCATGATGGATTGCAAGAAGGCGTTGGAACAGAACGCCGGCGACATAGCAAAGGCTGAAGCGTGGTTGAAGGAGAAGGGTCTTTCAGCGGCTGCCAAGAAGGCTTCGCGCGAGGCCAATGAGGGCATGATCGAGGTTTACTCGCACATGGGCGGCCGCATGGCCGTGATGGTGGAGGTGAACTGCGAGACCGATTTCGTGGCGCGCATGCCAGAATTTCGTGAGCTGGCGCACGATGTGGCGCTACAAATTGGATCGACTGGCCCGCAATATGTGCGCAAGGAAGATGTGCCGGCGAACGTGCTGGAAGAGCAAGTCGCCAAATTCAAGGCGGATGCTATTGCCGAAGGCAAAAAGCCAGAAATTGCAGAGCGTGTGGCCGCCGGCCGGCTTGAAAAGTTCTATCAGGACACCTGCCTGCTGGAGCAGGTGTTTGTAAAAGACGACAAAAAGAAGGTGAAGGATCTGGTAACTGAAACAGTCGCCAAATGCGGCGAGAACATCCAGATTCGGCGCTTCGCCCGATATATGTTGGGCGGCGAGTGAAGAAATTCAAAGGGCATGAAAATGCCCTTTTTGTTTGCATGGGCGCCGGCTTCGTCTCGTTCAATCATTGCATCGAGATCGAACTGTTGATTTCAGGAGGAATACCATGGCAGTGCCAAAGTACAAGCGCGTTTTGTTGAAGATCGGTGGTGAAGCCTTTGCAGGGCCTGGTGGAATGGGCATCGTGCCTCAACTTGCCGAAGAGGTGGCCGCCAAGGTGCGGGCAGTCAGGGAATTGGGCGTGCAGGTCGTCATCGTGCTGGGGGCCGGCAATTTCTGGCGCGGGAAAGACGGCATCTCACATGGCATGGATCGCACCACTGCCGACCATATCGGCATGTTGGCAACCGTGATGAACGCGCTGGCGCTGCGCGATGCATTTGAGCGGCTAGGAATGGAGGCGCGCGTGCAGACTGCTATCGAGATACGTTCAGTGGCTGAGCCTTACATTCGGCTGCGCGCCATTCGGCACCTGGAAAAGGGGCGCGTGGTGATCATGGGCGCCGGCACAGGCAATCCCTATTTCACCACCGACACCGCTGGCGCACTTCGTGCTGCCGAAACCGGTTGCAACATCATGATCAAGGCCACCAAGGTTGATGGTGTTTATGACGCCGACCCGCGCAAGAATGAAACCGCACAGCGCTTTGAATCATTGAATTATCTGGATGCGCTGAACCAGAAGCTCGGGGTAATGGACAGCACAGCCATCACTCTTTGCATGGAGAACGACTTGCCTATTATGGTGCTCGATCTCTGGCAGCCAAACAGTCTGGAACGTGCCGTGTTGGGGGAGAAGATTGGCACAATCATTTCATCCGGCAAGTAGACGTGCCTGCAAGCATTCAAATCTAGCTCAAGTCTGCATAAAACGGCTGTCAAAAGCTGCATTCTGCACTCGTGATAGCATTTTGGAGCAAACTTGCACCTGTCTGTAGCGCAGACCAACTAAAACACACGAGGTTGATCATCATGGCAGATGAAGTCAAGGGAATTCTGAAAGAGGTCGAGAAGGAAATGGAGCGCTCTATTGAGTCGATGGAGGCTGATTTTCAGGCGATTCGCACCGGGCGCGCATCGCCGGCACTGGTCGAAAAGTTGCATGTAGAGTACTACGGTTCTCACGTGACGCTTCAGCAGCTCGCTGCCATCACGGTGCCAGAAGCGCAAACGATTATGATCAAACCCTTCGACCCTTCCACGCTCAAGCTCATCGAGAAGGCGATCACAGTTTCCGATTTGAAGCTCACGCCAAACAATGATGGCAAAGTCATTCGCCTGAATATTCCGCCCTTGACCCAGGAGCGCCGCAAGGACATCACCAAACTCGTCCACAGGCGCCTCGAAGAGGCCAAGGTATCAGTTCGAAACCACCGCCGCGACGGGATGGACATGCTGAAGGAGTATGAGGACGAAAACCTGATCAGCGAGGATGAGCACAAGCGCGGCAAGCAGGAACTTGAAACCCAGACTCAAAAGTTCATCGCCCGTGCGGATGAACTAGGCGCTCGCAAAGAGCGCGAGATCATGGAGATGTAGACCGTATGGCACTTTCTGCAAGCTTGAAGAGAACATTTGGTCGCAGCGTTGCGCCGGTGCATGTGCCGGTGGCGATAGCGCCGGCGAAGCACGGCGTCCGCCATCTCGCCATCATCATGGATGGCAACGGTCGCTGGGCCAAGCAGCGCAACCTGCCCCGGCTGGCCGGCCACAAAGCCGGCACAGACAACCTGCATCGCATTCTTCGAGCTTGCAAAGATCAAGGCATCAAGATCGTCACGCTCTATGCATTTTCCACAGAGAATTGGAGCCGGCCACAGGAGGAAGTCGCCGGCTTGATGAAGATTCTGGAGACATCCATAGAAAAAGAACTTGGCGAGTTGCATCGCGAGGGAGTGCAAATTCGTCACATCGGACGATCTGATCGCATTCCACCCAGCCTGTACAAAAAAATTCAAAAGGCCATCGATTACACGCACAGCAACAACGAGTTGATTCTCAACATTGCCATGAACTATGGCGGTCGTGCCGAGATTGTGGATGCGGTCAAAAACATGCTCACCGCCGGCGTCGCACCCGAGCAGATCGATGAAAAAATGCTCGGGCGCTATCTTTACACCTGTGATCTTCCTGATCCGGATCTGATTATCCGCACCAGTGGCGAATATCGGGTAAGCAACTTTCTGATCTGGCAAGGCGCCTACGCAGAGTACTACATTACCGATGTGTTCTGGCCTGACTTCGACGAGCGGGAATTGCAAAAGGCGCTCGATCACTTTGGCCGGCGAGATCGCCGCTTTGGTGGTGTAAAAGCCTGACAACATTACGCTCAAATCGATGCGCATCGATGCACAGCCCCGACCCCCATCGGGGTTGCTTTGTTTTTCGGCGTTGCTGGCAACAGCTATCATCTGGCTTGTGAATAAAACCCCAGAGATCGTCGTGCGCATCATCAGCGGCGTTGCCATCGTCGCCGTGAGCATCATTTTCGGCATCATCGGTGGCATCTGGTTCACGCTGTTCGTGTTCGCGCTCATGCTGCTCACCGCTCACGAGTTGTGGCGCCTCTGCATCGCGGCAACCTACAAGTCATCCATAGCCATCACACTCCTGACAGCTGTGGCGGCCTTTACTGGCGTGAGATGGCCTTCACTTCCAATATTGATGCCGGCCATGTCACTTGCGTTGCTCATCACATTAGGGTTGCAACTCACCAACGCCGGCAAACGACGATTCAGTGATTGGGCGGTGAGCTTCGCCGGCGGTTTTTATATCGGTTGGACGTGCGGTTTGGTCGCAGCGCTGCGCGAATTGGAAAACGGCGCCTGGTGGTTATTACTGACACTGGTCACTGTCTGGTTGGCCGATTCTGGCGCCTACGTCTTTGGGCGATTGCTGGGCAAACACAAGCTGGCGCCAGCCATTAGCCCCAGCAAAACATGGGAGGGTTATATTGGCGGCGCGCTCACAGCGCTGGTCGGCGGAGCGTTCGTGGGTTGGGCCAGTCCACTCGGCCTGCTAAGTGGTGCAACAGTGGGCGGTCTTATTGGCCTTTTCGCCGTTATGGGTGACCTCACTGAATCACTCATAAAGAGAGAGGCAAAAACCAAGGACTCAGGCAGCCTCATTCCTGGTCATGGGGGGGTATTTGATCGGGTGGATTCACTTTTATGGGCGGCTGTCATCACATTTATTGCCCACAGTGTCATTGTTGTAGCGCGCTAACGTTATGAAAGCCAGTCCAAACAATTAGTTCAAATTTCACTTGCAAGACACCAAGAGATTTCCTAGAATTCACTTTAAGGTTGATTTTACAAATATTTAAGGTCAACCCCAAGGGAAAATGGCTGAAATCAATCGCGCGCTTGCACTTCTACGCAAGCAAAAGAACACGCTCCACAAAGAAATCCGCCGGCTCGTGCGCATGTTGATGCGCCTGTTGCCCCGTCGTTTGGCATTGTCCTTCGAGCCACGCGCTCCGCGCCGGAGCAACGGCCGCATAACCAAGTTTGAGATTGGCGGCAATGTCACGCGCAGCATCATATTTTTGCCAAATGTGCACTTGGACGGCATCGATACCAGGGCGATTGTTGGCGGCATCGTCATCGTTGTTGTCGTCATCAGCGTTGCGACCAGCACGACGCCAAATTCAGGCAAAATCGCTCTTCAGCCGTTCGTGCGAGGTGATGCATATCATCTGGATGCAGTCATCGCACCGTTCCACACCACCGATCCAGCAAACAAGGCATGCAGCAAATTTGCCCAAGACTTTGGCGACCGCCTAGGCTACGCGGTGGGCAATAACGATCCACAAAACGTCACGATCTGGATGCCTGAACAGATGGCCGGCGTTTTTCCGCAAGCCGGCAAAGCCGGCGCAGACATCCGGCAGTTCGCCGAGGAACACCAGATTGACCTCCTCTTCTTCGGAGAGATCGAATGCAATGGCCAAATTGCCATGGTGCGACCGCAAATCATGGCATCAAACCCCTTTTATCGCGGCGCACCCGAGATGGCTGAGTTCTATGGCTTTGACGACATGACCAGCCCGCTTGTAGTTGAATTCGGTAATAACTCCCTTGAGCAGGTTGTGCGAGCACAAGCTGCGCGCATCTCCACCCTCATCGATATGGGGCGAGGCTTTCGCTTGCTCGCCACAAATTCGATTGATGAGCTCAAGCAAGCGGCTGTATTGTTTCAAGAACTCGCCGCCGCCGGCAACGTGACCGATCGGCATGGTTTGGCAATGCTGCAATACTTGACTGGCAAGTCCCAACTAGCCAGCGCTCTGGACACCTGCAACACGATCGATCAGGACTTGCTTCAGCAGGCCGAAAACAGCTTCTCCAAAGCGTTACGGCATGAACCGGAGTTCGCGTTGGCGCTCGCTCATCTCGGCAACGTGTCAGTGTATCGCGCCCAAAATCTTCCACCGAACAACATCGATCAGATCCAAGCCGCCTTGAGCAAGGGCTTGTCTCGCTATCAACGCGCATTGGATGCGCGCGTGCAACCTGCAGACGATTTGGCCGCCGCACTCGCAAATATCGGCATCGCTCAAGCCAAGATTGTGCTGCACGACTTGATTCCCGCAGGCAACGAGAGTCGATTGTTACTCGTTGATGCGGTCAAGCGCCTGAACGATGTCATTCACAATTCTGCCGGCGACGCCGGCAAGGAAATCAAAGCCGCAGTAGCGCTCGCCTATGCGCTGCTTGGAGATGTGCAGCGCGCAGGTTTCAACGATGAGCGTGCACTAGCCTCATATGGCAAGGTCGCATCGTTGACCGAGGATCGTCACCTGCAGATGGCTGTAGCGCAAAGCATGGCCGAACTGCACACAGTTCGCGGAGATGCTTGCATGGCTGCGCAGCAATACCTGATCGCCGCACAAAATGCATGCCAGGCAGACAGTCGCAAGTTTGCAATGCAGGCGGAACGAATGCAGTTTTACTGCCAGCAAGCAAACGACACACAAGCGCGATAGCATTCGATTCAAGTCCCGGTTTCAGCAGGAGCGAGCAGCGTTTACTTGCTGCTCGCTCTTTTTGCGCCATGCAAATGACACATCTGCAGTCCTGCCGCGCTGGAAATGGGCCAGTATGTTCAGCACAGCCAAACTATCCTGAGCCCTTTTTCTCATCTTTCTAATCTTGCGTTTATACGATCAAACTAAAGTAGCGAGCGTCATGGAACACATTCTCGTCATTGAAGATGATCCTGCTATTCGTGATTTGCTGCGTCGTGGCCTGACATACGAGAATTACAAGGTCACCACTGCCAATGACGGCGCCGCCGGCCTCTCTGCGGCTCGCGACAACCCGCCCGATCTGGTGATTCTTGACTGGATGATGCCCGGGCTGGATGGCCTTGAAGTGTGTATGCGACTGCGCGCTGCCAGCAATGTGCCGATCCTGATGCTCACAGCCAAGGACTCTGTGCCAGATCGTGTGCTGGGTCTGGAAAGTGGCGCAGATGATTATCTCGTCAAGCCATTTGCCTTCCCCGAACTGCTCGCACGCGTGCATGCTCTGCTGCGACGGACACAGCCCAGTTCAAAGCCAGAGATTTTGAAATATTCCGACCTGCAACTGGACACCGGCACGCGGCTCGCCAAGCGCGGAGACAGGCAGTTTGAATTGACAGCGAAGGAATATGACCTGCTGGAATACCTTATGCGCAACCCTCGTCAGGTGCTGACACGCGAGCAGATCCTCGACCGTGTGTGGGGCTATGACTTCGGTGGCGAAAGCAATGTGCTTGAGGTTTACATTCGTTATTTGCGCCAGAAGACAGAGGCCAGCAGTGAGCCACGCCTGATTCATACTGTGCGCAGCGTCGGCTATGTGCTACGCGAAGAGTAGCCGATCATCGCCTTGACAACAGCCCCTCTCAATCCGAAAGGGGCTGTTTCTTTATAATCGCGGCGTGATGATGAGAAATGCGCGCGCTGGCCTGTTGTGTCTGTTACTGGCTGCCTGCGCTGCCGCGCCCGTTTCGCCCACCCAAGCCATCCAAACCAATTCTCTTGCGCCACAGGCCACACTCACACCACGCGTCTTCCTGCCAGATGTCAAACAGGCCAGCCAAAGGGCGGTGCTGTTCATCAATGGCGATTTCATGCCAGAGAGCGGTTATCCACACTCGCGAGTGCGCGACGACGGCGCCAAGCCGGAGAGCTTTTCGCGACTGCGCAAAGAAGTGCTGGAAGGGGATTTGAACGCACAGGTGGATGAGTTCATCCTCACCGCCGGCAACGCCATCACCCCTGCGTTGCTCACACGCTATACCGTCGTGGTGTTGGGATCAAACGGGCGCGCGCTGCAAGCTGGCGAAGTAAGCGCGCTGACCGACTATTACAATGCCGGCGGCCGCATTCTCACCTATGCCGATTTTCAGTTTGGCCCCGACAACTGGAGCAGTGACAATGGTTTGCTCAGCCAGTTTGACATCGCGGTCTTTCCCGATAATTTTCAACCCACGACACAGATTACCGATATCGTTGCCTCACATCCAATCATGGCCGGCGTGACATCGTTTGCCACTGAAGGCAGCAGCCAGTTCCTGATCAAGGCGAACACGCTGGCACAGAACATGGTGCTATCGAAGTGTTCGCCACTGACGCGCAGCGGATGCGCAGTGAAACCAGAGGAGTCAAGAAAAATACAACCTGGCGATGTGGTGGCATGCACGTGGATACGGCAAAACAGCGCTGGCGGAAAATTAGCCGGCACCTGCGACCGCAACACCTTCCACAACGGCCCAGGCCCCGGCACAGACATCGACCAGTTCAACAACCGCACCTATGCCCGCAACCTGTTCCGATGGCTGCTTCAATAATGCCAGGCGCTGCGCCACGCCCTGCGCATGATTCCAGATTCATCGCGCTCATTCTCGTTGTGTTCATGGCATTGTGCCTGATCTACAACGTCACACTGCCTGTCTTTGAAGCGCCAGACGAAGCCTCGCACTTTCGCTTCGCGCACTATCTTGCCACCGAGCGCAGGCTGCCCGACCTGAAGCGTGATCTGCCATCGCACGAGGTGACGCAGCCGCTGCTTTACTACGTGCTGACAGCCATCGTCATCAGCCCATTCGACCAGAGCAACCTCGATGATCTCGTCCGGCTGAATCCCGACTGGTTTGAGCCGGCGCTGAACCAAAACTACACAGGCGTGCGCGGCCAGCACCTGCACACCGTCGCAGAAAATTTCCCATACGCCGGCGCAGTGTGGGCAGTGCGTGCCGGCAGGCTGTTCTCATCTCTCCTCGGTGCAATCACAGTCGCATTGGTGTATCTGATTGCAAAGAACATCTTTGGCCGAATGCCCGAAAGCGCGGGACTTGAAGTTAACAACCTTCAATCACCCATCGCAATCCTCGCCGCTGCCATCGTCGCATTCAATCCTAAATTCATCCATATCAGCAGCATTGTCAGCAACGACATTGCCATCACACTGACTGCCACGCTGGCATGTTGGTGGATGGTGCGCTTGAACAGCGAGAGCCGGCCGTTGCATTTCTTCGCGCTGGGCACGATGATTGGCGCTGCCACTTTGACCAAGCTGCACGGGCTGGGCTTGTTTGCGCCGGCACTGGCTGCCGTGTGGCTCATCCAACCGCGCCGGCAGATTGGCCAGCGCATCACCTCATTGCTGACTGGCTTCGCGCTGATCGCCGGCGGTTGGTTTCTCTTCAACACGATCAACTACGGCAATCCACTGGCATGGTCACAGGTGCAACAGGCCAACGCATCGCTCATGCGCATCCCGCCACTCACGCTGAGTCAGATCATCGCCACCGTGCCGCTGTGGTTTACATCGTACTGGGGCAATCTTGGCATTGAGCTGCACTACGATCGATGGATCGATGTCATTTTCTTCATTGCGCTGGCGTCGGCAGTCATCGGTTGTGTCATCGCATTCGCACGCCGGCTGCCGCTGGTGCAAAATCGCACCGGCTTCACACTACTGTTGATCTGGGAAGCGGCCATCGTCGGCATGTTCGTGTGGTGGCTGCGCAGCTACGTCGGCACCGAGAACAGCCGGCTCATCATGCCTGGTGTCGCACCGGTGGCGGTGCTGGTGGTGGTGGGATGGGTGACGCTGTTGCCAAAGCGCTGGCGGCCAGCATTGGCAGTGGCGCCGGCAGCGATGCTCACGCTGTCCATCGCGACACCGTTTGCCACACTCAGGTCGGCCTACTTCACCCCCCAAACGATGAGCCAGGCGCAAATCATCGAGCAATACAACCTGCCACAGGCTGCGCAATATCCAACCTTCGGCGGCACAGTGGAATTGCTGCACGCAAAGGTCGAGCCAAATCACGTGCATGCCGGCGACGCCGTGAAGGTCACACTGTTCTGGGGCGGCGTCCAACCCATCAACCAGAGCTATCGCGTGGTATTGGAAGCGATTGATATCGACGGCGAAGTGATTGGCCGGCAACAGTTCATTCCGTTCAATGGCCGCTTTGCCACGCAGCGCTGGCAGTCCGGGCAGTTCTTCGTTGATGAGTATGCATTGCCCATCGACGCAAACGCACAACGCGGGCCGGCGAAGATTCAGCTTGGACTGTTTGCGCAATACCCACAGCCTGGCTTGCTGACGATTGACGGCACGAATGCCAGCAAGTTCATCATCGACCGCGTGAAGGTGGTGAACACTGACGGGAAGTCAATGCCGGCGCAAAACGCCATCGCCACCTTTGGCGACATGTTGCAACTTGATCGATTCGAGATGCAGCCAAACAACATCACTTTTGACTGGACAGCGCTGAAGACTCCAGATCGCGATTACACGCTGTTCGTCCATTTTCTCGATGCCAGCAACAACCAGATCGGCCAGTCTGATGGCCAGCCGTTCAACGGGCAATACCCAACCGGCCTGTGGGATGCCGGCGAGCGCGTGCGAGACATGCGCGAGATCGCCATCCCCGCCGGCGCGACCCGTCTGAGTATCGGCTGGTACGACCCGATAACTGGGGAGCGGTTGACTGCCCGTTCGGCGGATGGCAGCCGGCTGCGAGACGATATCGTATTGTTGAATCTGCCAGAGTAACCTTGTAATGGCGCAAATCAGACGCCTGATCCGCCTTTCAAATCAATCACATAGAGGAGCAATCCTTGTGAAAAATTCACTCGTCATGCGCATCGCTGCTGCGATCGTCGCATGCTCTTCACTGCTGCTTGCTTTGCCGCAAGCCGGCCAGGCCCGCCCGCCCCATGATATGAAGCTGCCCGCCGGCTTCAAGGTGGAGCCAATTACCAGCAATCTCGACCTGCCCGTCGGCTTCACCTTCGTGCCAGATGGCCGCATCTTCATTCTGGAGAAAGCCGGCCGCGTGAAGCTGTGGAAAGACGGTCAACTCTTCGCTCAACCCATGCTTGATATCCGCGATGAGGTGAATGACTTTGTCGACCGCGGCCTGCTCGGCATCGCCATCGACCCAGACTTCATGCGAAATGGCTACATCTACCTGCTCTTCGCATGGGATGCGCCTGGCCAGACGAAGGATGTGGATGAGCCGCGCAAGAGCCGGTTGATGCGCTATACCGTCGAAGGTGATGTCATTCGCGCCAACAGCGGCGTGGTGCTGCTCGACGACCACTGGAACGACACACAGAATCACTCCGTCGGCACGCTGAAGTTCGATCCGGCCGGCAACCTGTGGGTCTCACTCGGCGATGGCTCGCTTTCTGCGCAGCCCGACATGCTCTCGCTGCGTGCACTCAGCCCTGACAATCTGCAAGGCAAAGTATTGCGCATCGATCCAAAAACCGGCAACGGCGTGGCAGGCAATCCATTCTTCGATGCCACGAATCCAAAGAGCGCGCGCTCACGCATATGGTCGATGGGGTATCGCAACCCATTCCGCTTCGCACTCAGCCCCACGATCACGCTGCCCTATGTCGGCGATGTGGGCTGGAACACCTATGAGATGCTGATGATTGGCACGCCGGCATCGAACTTTGGCTGGCCGTGCATGGAAGGTCCGCTGATGCTGAAGGAATTTGCCAATGCTGCCGAATGCAAGGGCAAGACGTCGCAATCGTTCACGGCGAAGGAACTGAACTATAACCACAACGGACAGAACGCCTCTGTGACTGCCGGCGACTTCAACATGGGTGATCACTTCCCCGCTGAGATGAAGGGCAACTTTTTCTGGGGCGACTACTCCACACAAAAAATCTTCCGCACTGTGCTGGATGCAAGTGGCAAATTCAAACAAACCATCGACTTTGCCGAGGGCATGGGCGAGCCGGTCGACATTCAATTCGGGCCGGATGGCGCGCTGTACTACCTCTCGATCTACTCCGGTGGTTTCCGCCGCATCGTGTCCGAGAGCGGGAAACTCGGCTTACTGACGACGCTGACGCAACCAGTGACAACTACAAAGCCCATCGTTTCCATCATCTCGCCCTTCGATGGCGACACAGTGTTGGGCGGCAGCGAAGTGAAGCTCGCCGGAAAGATTGAAAATGCCGACACATCCAACTGGCGTGTGACGCGCTACGATGGCCGGCGCGCCATGCTCATCACCGACACAGCGAGCTTGAGCACCCGCTTCATCATGCCGGCCGACATGAAAGACGATAGCTTTATCGAAGCCATCTTCAGCGCGACCAACAGCAAGGGTGAGCTTGCCTCATCACGCATTCGGCTCTTCCCGCCGATGAGCGACGGTTATATTCGCTCATGGTGGCTGGTTGGCGGCTTCCCCTACCTGCGCCTGAATGATGACCCCATCCCGGGGGGCGAGGCCAACTTGATCGTGAAGCCCGGCGACAAGAGCGCCTTCCCCATCCGCAGCGAAACGCGCAACATCAACTTCCTGAAGCACATCACGCCGGCCTACAACACGATGGCCTATGCCTTCGTGTGGATCGAAGTTCCGGAAGACCGCAAGGGGCTGCTCGGTTTGATGAGCGATGACGGCATTGCGGCATGGCTGAACCACAAGGAGATCTGGCGCAACAAGATCAGTCGCTACATGCCCGACGACACGCGCGACATCGACCTGCCGCCCATTGAACTGAAGAAAGGATTGAATGCGCTGCTGATCAAGGTCGATCAGAATGATGGCGACTGGCAATTCAAAGCGCGCGTGTTGAACGCCGACGGCTCGATCATGCGCGATGCGGTGGCGCGCATGGCGCGATAACACCGACTGACAACCGGCCGCTGAAGCGATACGCACCGATCATGCCAGTTTGCCCAACTGGTTGACGGTTGCGTGAAAGTCTTTGGGATACGGCGCTTGCAAATCCAGTGGTTCGCCGGCGATCGGATGCGTGAACTGCAGGCGCAGCGCATGGAGCGCGAGCCGGCCCATCAGCGGCAATTCCTCTTCGGTGTTCATGCGATAACCGCGCTTGTAGGCTGAAAGAAACAGCGGCTTGCGGTCGCCGTAGAGGTCATCGACAGCCACCGGATGCCCCATCTGCGCGGCATGCACGCGGATCTGATGCGTACGACCGGTTTCGGGCAGCGCTTCGACCAGGGTGAATTGCTTGAGAATTTGCAGCCGGCGGAAATGCGTCACCGCCGGCTTGCCGCGTCGCGCGTCGACCAGGGTGCGGTGGCGGCGATCGCCATCTGGCAGCAGCGGCGCCTCCACCGTATGCTCCTCCCACGCCGGCAGGCCAACCACGATGGCGTGATACGTCTTCTGCACTGCGCGGGTTTCGAACAGTGCGCTCATGGCGCGGTGGGCTTCCTCGGTGCGCGCAAACACGATCACCCCGCTGGTCTCTTTATCCAGCCGGTGAATGGGGAACAACGTGCCCTCGTGAGCTTCCAGCACCGCATGCAAATCAGGGTCCTGCGGTCGCGCGCCGTCATGCACGCTCGCCACGCCGGCCGGCTTCGTCACCGCCAGCAAATGTTCGTCATCAAACAGCACTTCTATCGTGCGAAATGGATTCTTCATGTCAGGAGCTAAACGCAAAGCCTTTCACTGAATTCTCTGTGCCTTCGGTCTTTGCAACACTGCGCGAGGTTCATTCCGAGGATGTCGGCGGGTTCTTCCCGCGCTTGAACCATGACACGCGCTTCTCAGTGCCGGCGCGCAGTCGCTGAATGTTGGGCCGCAACGCGATCAAAATCAACCCCAGCACGCTCCAGCCGTATGCCGCATACGACCAGTAGTTCGCGCCAAGCACCGCGCCGATGGTGTTGCCAATGGCGACAATGCCGCCGGCGATGATCGATGCCACCGATGCATAGCCGCCGACAAACAGCATCAACCCACCAGCGAGCATCGCAATCAATCCGCTGGGCGGTGAAAGCGCGATGCTGGTGCCAACTGCCGTTGCGCCGCCGGCGCCGCCGCGAAAATCGAGGAAGCACGATGCATTGTGACCCAGCACCACCCCAAAACCGGTGAGCGCCTCCGCCCAGCCAAAGGTGTTGGGCGTGAGTTGCCGCACCAACAGCACCGCCACCACGCCCTTCAACACATCAAGAACAGCGGTGGCAACGCCGGCTGGCGCGCCGGCCGCGCGATAGACATTCGTGCCACCAGTGCGCCCAGTGCCATAGCGGCGCACATCCTCGCCCTTCATCAGTTTGACAATGATCCAACCGAATGAAATCGAGCCTATCACGTAGCCAGTGATGCCGCAGATGATGCTGGTGACGATGGCGTTCATGGGTCGCAAATAGTAACACCGCCGGCAGCGAAAAAGCACGCGCCGAATTGCAATTTTCAGGCAATGCACACCGAAATGGTTATACTGCCTGCACGACATGTCGGCACTCAGTGAATCGATTCAGGATTACCTGAAAACCATCTACGACTTGCGCCACGAAAACGAGCGCGTGACGACCAATGCGCTTGCCACCCGCTTGAACATCGCCGCAGCATCGGTGACTGGCATGCTGAAGCGGCTGGCCGAGATGAAACTGGTGGCCTACGAGCCTTATCAGGGTGCGTCGCTGACGCCGGCGGGTGAGAAAATTGCGCTCGAAGTCATTCGCCACCACCGCCTGATCGAGCTGTATCTGACCGAGGCGATGGGCTACTCCTGGGATCAGGTGCACGCCGAGGCCGACAAATTGGAGCACGCCATCAGCGAGAATTTCGTTGATCGCATCTCGCAGATGCTCGGCGATCCAAAGGTGGACCCGCACGGCGATCCCATCCCCGCAAAGGACGGCACAGTTGCCTCGTCATCGCGCACAACCTTGCGCGAGGCGCAGGCAGGTAGCGTGGTGCGCGTGGAGCGCGTGCGCGACGAAGACGCAGCACTGCTGCGGCAAGTGGCCGAGCTTGGCTTAAAGCCGCCGGCTGTGGTCACGATCGGCGCACACGAGGGCGACCATCTGCACGTGACGCTGCCCGCCGGCGAAGACCGCATCGTGAGCTATGACATCGCGCAGCACATCTTTGTCGCTCCAGACTGATTCTTCAGTGCTTGTTGACAATTCACGCCGGCGGAATACCATGCGCCCACACCCAGCCGGCGCCACAACAGCGCCGGCTCGCGACTAGCGCAAAGGAGCAATCTGGCCGTGAACTTGCTGCTAAAGCTTTCCAAAGGCATCGACGCGTTCACAGACAAACTTGGCGGCATCATCAAATTGATCGTGGTATTGACCATCGCCGCCACCTTTCTCAACGCCTTTTTGCGCTATCTCGGCAAGGCCATCGCGCAAACACTGATTTCGAATGAGCTGATCCAGGTGCAGTGGTATCTGTTCTCGATGATCTTCCTGTTCGGTTTCCCCTACATTCTGCTGCACAACACCAACGTGCGCGTCGATTTTCTATACGCCAAATGGGGACCGCGCCGGCGCGCCTTCATCGATTTCTTCGGCACGCTGCTATTCCTCATCCCCTTCTGCCTGCTGGCAATCTACGTCAGCATCAATCCGGTATTGATCGCATGGGGCCGACTGCCCGACGGCACCTTCGGCGCGTGGGAAGTTTCATCCGACGCCGGTGGTCTGCCCATGGCCCCGCTGAAGACGCTCATCATTTTGGGCTTCCTTCTCTTGCTCATCCAGGCTGTCTCACAACTCATCAAATACCTCGCCATCCTCACCGGCCGCCACGAAATAGATCACGCGGTAATGGCTGCCGGCGCAACCGAACAACTGGCTGAAGAGGCGCTGCACGACCTGCACCCGCACGAAACGCACGAGACTGGCGTGACCCGCTGACACCACCTGGAGAACATCTCATGGACTTCATCAATCCACAGTGGCTCGGCATCCTCATGTTCGCCGGCTTTTTATTTTTCCAGGCGATCTTGCCCAGTTCGCGCCAGGTCGT
>CAZPVX010000001.1:149528-170341 GCA_964590135.1 uncultured Anaerolineae bacterium
CCGCCATCATCTTTGGCCTGATTGGCATGGCCATCGGCGCATTCGATTTCAATCTGCTGCTTTCCCTGCCAAACAGCTGGTTTGGCACCATGACCGACAGCACACTGCTTGCCATCCCTGCCTTCATCTTTCTCGGCGCCGTGCTGGAAAAATCAGGGCTGGCCGAAGAATTGTTGGAGACAGTTGGCTTGTTGATGGGGCCAATACGCGGCGGCATCGCGTTGGCGGTCATCCTGGTAGGCACCTTGCTTGCCGCCACCACCGGCGTCATCGCTGCAACCATCATCGCCATGGGTCTGATCTCGCTGCCCACAATGATCAAACATGGCTATGACAAGGGCCTGGCCACTGGCACGATCATGGCTTCCGGCACGCTGGCGCAGATGATTCCGCCATCGCTGGTGCTGGTGCTGCTCAGTGACCAGTTCGGCGTGTCGATTGGCGACCTGTTTGCCGGCGCGCTCATCCCCGGCCTCGCGCTCTCGGTTTCCTACATGATCTACGTGCTGATTCGCGCCTACATGAACCCACGCCTCGCGCCGGCGCTGCCACCCGAAGCGCGCACCATTCACGGCTGGGCGCTGGGCAAGAAGGTGATGAAGGCGCTTGTGCCGCCGGTGGTGTTGATCTTCGCAGTGCTTGGCACCATCTTCGCCGGGCTCGCCACACCCAGCGAAGCCGGCGCATTCGGCGCCATCGGCGCCATCGGCCTTGCCATCGCCAACCGCAAATTTAGTTGGAAGACGCTTGGCGATGCAGCGCTCTCCACTGCCAAGACGACTGCACTGGTGCTGATGATCCTGTTCTCCTCGACGCTCTTCGTCAAGGTGTTGTATGGATTGGGCGGCGATATGCTGATCAACTCATGGCTAACCGGTCTACCCGGCGGCTTCTGGACCTTCATCATCGTCTCCAACATCGTGATCTTCCTGTTGGGCGTGTTCCTGGAATTTACTGAAATCACGTTCATCGCCATGCCGTTGCTGGTGCCGGCAGCCGAGAAAGTGTTGAACGCTGCCAACGCCGCCGGCGCCTATGGCACCGAGGGCTACACGATGATCTGGTTCGCCATCGTCATGGCTGTAAACCTGCAGATTGCGTTCATCTCGCCGCCGGTCGGCTTTTCGCTCTTCTACATGCAAAGCGTCGCGCCAAAAGACATCTCAACTGCGTTGATCCACCGCAGCGCCATCCCCTATGTCATCATCCAATTGATCGTGCTGGGGCTGGTTATCGCCGTGCCGGAAACGGCCAATTGGCTGGTGCGCGCTGCCACCGCATCGCCATAGACGGATCATGTTCACAGCTGTGTTGATTTTCACCGGCCCGGTTGGCGCCGGCAAAACGACCACCGCCTGTGCTGCATCGGAATTGCTGGATGAAGCCGGCATCCCGCACGCCCTGATCGACATGGATCATCTGCGCAATTGCATCGCCTGCCCTGAGCGCGATCCATTCCACATGGCGCTGGGTTTTCAGAATGTGGCTGCGCTATGGCAGAACTATCAAGCCTATGGCGCGCAACGTTTGATCGTGGCAGATGTAGTGGAGACCCGCGAAAACATCGCGCAATGGCACAGCGCCATCCCCAACGCCGACATCAAAATCGCGCGACTCGACGCGGAGATCGACACCCTGCATCGCCGGCTCGCCGAGCGCGGCGAAACAGGTGAGAGCCTGCAATGGCATCAAGCGCGCGCCATCGAGTTGCGCGCGCTCATGAGTGCACGCCGGCTTGAAGATGCGCTGTTTCACACCGAAGGGCGCACACCGCGCGAGGTGGCGCGCGAAGCACTGGAGCGCTTTGGCTGGCTGTAAAAAACACAGGCAGGTCTGACGATGCAAACCTGCCTGTGCGCTTCAACGCGGAGCACGTTGCGGCGCTACTTCACGTTGAAAATATAACTTTCATACGCGAATTCATTCAACCCAAACCACGGGTTGGTCTGCGCCTGGAAAGCCTTGACACTCTCATAGATCGTCTTGAAGTCGGCATCCTTGGCCGCGAATTCGTCATACAGCCCCAGCGCAGCCTTGCGGCCGGCATCCATGATCTCCTTGCTGTATTGCTTCACCTGCACGCCGCCATCCACAAGCTTCTTCAGCGCCGCCGCGTTGCGCGCGTCGTAGCGCGCCATCATGCCGATGTTCGCCTCGGCAGCCGCGCTCTTGATCGCTTCCTGATAAAGCTTGGGCAGTTTGTTCCACTCGCCCATGTTGACCTGCACTTCCAGCGTCGGCGACGGCTCCCACCAGCCCGGATAGTAATAAAACTTCGCGACTTTCTGGAAGCCCAGCTTTTCATCGTCGTAGGGGCCGACCCATTCGACTGCATCCACTGAGCCGGTTTGCAGCGCCTGAAAAATTTCGCCGGCCGGGATGGTTTGCACGGTTACGCCGAGCCGCTTCATCACCTCGCCACCAAGGCCGGGAATGCGCATCTTCAAGCCTTGCAGATCAGCCACAGTGTTCACTTCCTTGCGGAACCAACCGCCCATCTGCGTGCCGGTATTGCCGGCCGGGAACTGAATCACGGCAAATTTCTTCGCGTAGTAGTCCTGCAGCAGCTTGATCCCACCGCCGTCATACAGCCAGGCATTCTGCTGGCGTTGCGTCAGGCCGAATGGCACAGAGGTGCCGAAGGCGGTCGCCGGGCCCTTGCCGATGTAGTAATACGACGCGGTGTGGCCGATTGGCACGGCGCCCTGCGACACCACATCCAGAATGTCGGTGCCTTTGGAGAGCTTGCCGGCGGGATTCGGCGTGATCTGAAGCTTGCCATCCGTCAGGGCAGCCACGCGTTCGACAAAGAATTGCGCGCTGCCGTAGATCGTGTCCAGTGACACCGGCCAACTGGTTGCCATCTGCCATTTCACCGTGGGGGATTGCGCATGGCTGATGGCGGGGGCTGCAAATACGGTCGATGCTGCGCCGGCGGCAGCTGTCTTGGCGGTCATACCTAGAAATGTTCGTCGCTTCATGATGATCCTCCTACTTGCGAACCTGATGACATTCGGATTGTGCGCGCGATTTAACATCTCTGCATGGCCTATGTCAAGGAAAAATGTCGAGCGGACAACTGATCTGGTGCAAGATCATAAAAAGGTCAGGCTGCCAGAGGCAGCCTGACCTTTCCGCTTTGCCATTACCCACCGCGCGCTATACGCGCTTCAACGACACGATCATCGGCGACAGGTCAAACATCCAGAAGCCGATCGGCAACAGAATGATCGTCATGCACAGCGCATAAGCCACAGTCAGCCATGCTGCGCTCAACCACCAGCCGATCAGCACGAAGTAGATCGCGCGGATGATGATATTGATCTCCGGCGCGCTGCGCATATGCCCTTCTGGCGATACGGTGACCAGCCGGCGCCCGCGCAGCGCGATCACCTGCGGCACATTGTTCAGCATGGCTGCGCCGATGGGCATGCCGATGATACTGACAGTCAGCACCCACGCCACGCCGACCCACAATGCGCCAAACCACCAGCCCACAAAAGCAAACCACAGCAGCTGAATCAGACAGCCCGGGCGGTTGCCCTGCTCATACACAATCGATTGATTCACGTTCGCATCCTCCACGCGCTATTACGCATCAGATGCGCCGGCGTTGCATGACGCGACGCTCGCAAGGGGCTGACAAAGATGGAAACCGCCCCGCACGCCGGCTGACGCGGGACTGGCTCCGGCACGAAAACATCACCGCCGCCAGGCTGGCGAATCAGGCCAACGTCCAGCGCAGCGTAATCTCGCGTTTCCTCAACGGCCAGCCCATCACGCCACAAACCGCCGCGCGCCTTTGCGACGCCATGCAGACTTCGCTCAGTCCGTCTGAGCGCATCACGCTGATGGAAGCGTTTGGCCTGTCGCGCTTCTCACAGTTGGCCGGCCTCAACGAGCCGGCATTCGCCAACGAAGCCGTTGCATCCTGGCGCGGTGACCATCTGTTTGCCGTCATGCACACCGCCACGCTGCTATGGCACACGGCGATCACGACAGCCACCGCCTCATGGTTGAAATCCATCCCGCTGTTCTTCGCGGCCGAGCGCGCCTTTGGCCTGAGCAGCCCGGGTGCACTCGCCGGCCTGCAAGGTGTGCAAGTGCTGATCAACATCGGCGATCTGGACACAGCAGAGCGCGAAGCGATTCGCATTCAGGCGGCCTACGCCGGCGAAATGGACACGCTCACGCGCGCCGAGGTTGCCACCCTGCGCGGCTGGATCGCCTTTGATCGCGGCGAGTTCGAAAGTGCGCTGCGCTGGTTCCGCCACAACATCCATCTGCATACCACCCCAACCTTGCAATACGCCATCGACAGCGCGCACCACTTCACAGCGCGGATTTTGCTGGAGATGAGCCGGCAGGTGACTGATGCACAGACTATCTCGCGCCTGCTGCATCAGGCCGAAGCGCACATGCACATCTCGCTGGAAATGAAAATCCAGCGCGACGCGCCGCTATTGCAACTCGGCTTCGAGCATCTGCGCATGATGGAGATTTTGGATGTGCAGGGCCGGCATGACGACGCGCGCATCCACCGCCACAAGGCGAATGACATCTTCGCCGGCAATGGCGCTGATCTGCATATTGCCCTGCACACCGCCGAGCAGGATTTGGACGAAGGCAATACCACGCGCGCGATCAAGAAGGGCATGGCCGGTTTGGAGGGTTGGCGCGAATACGCAAATGGATTCACGCGCGCGGCAACCACGGTGGCACAGGGCAAACTGGAAGAGGGCAAAACCGAGCCGGCGTTGCGCTATGCCGCACTGGCACATGCTTTCAACCCAACCTACGCCCATCACAATGACCGCCCGCAGGCCATCACGTTGGTGCGCGAGGCTGGCGCGCTGATCACCCATCAGCAAGGCACGCGAAAATACGCCACGATCATTCGCAACATGAAAGAAGATGCGCAGGCGCGCAAAGGGGAATTCGCCTTTCTCGAACGCGCGCCGGTCGATCACACGCCGGCGCTCTACGCGCTGTGCGATGAATTGCTCGCCGGCAAACAGGAAAAACGGAATCAGAAGTGTTCCTGATCCTTCATTTCATCTTTCATTCAACTTTTGCACCCTGCGGAAACAACACCACGCCGATGCCGCTTCGGATGACGAGATATTTTGGCTGTGAAGGGTTCGGCTCGATCTTGCGGCGCACGCGATAGATCAACTCGTGCAGGCTGTCCTTGTCGCGGTGTTCGCCCCACACCGCATGGATCACAGTGTCATACTCGCACACATCGCCTTGATGTTGCATCAAGTGCTTGAGCAGGCGGTATTCGGTGCGCGAGAGAAAAACTGGCAGCCGCTGGCCGTCGCGCCAAACGGCTGCGCTGGGGCTAATCCACAAGCCGGCCTCCGAGCCAGGCTGCTCATTGGGGTTGGAGGAGATATACGCCGGCACAGGCTTCGCGCCTGCGTCATCATCGGTCTGCGTCGTCGCGCCAAGATAGCGAAAGATCACGTCAAAGGTGTCACCGATGCGGATGCGCTCGTTGCCGCGCAGTTGCACCTTGCTTCGCCGCAGCGCCTGACCGTTGATATACGTGCCATTGCGGCTCAGGTCTTCGATATACCAGGACCCATCTTCGTAAGTCAGGCATGCATGATCGCGCGAGGCATGCATGTCGTCAGGCGGCAGCACAATGTCTTGCGGCTCCACCACGCCGCGCCCGATATGCACCGTCGCATTGCGCAGTTGGTAGCGTTCGTTGGAACGCACATTGGATTGCAACACAGCTGTCTGGCTGGCCGGAACGTTGTTTGACGACGCTGTCATACATCTATTCTATGTAATTCCTAAGTTTGTGCGAGAGCAATCGCTCACCACCTGCAATTGCCCTGCCGTCGCGCCGCACAAGCTTTCTGCCCTGCATCTGTGTGCTATAAATCGTTCATGCACGCAGCGGATATCATCCTGACAAACGGCATCGTCATCTGCATGGACGATGCTTTCACACAATATGCAAATGGCGCTGTCGCCATCGCCGACGACAGCATCCTCGCCGCCGGCCCAACCGAAGACATCGTCACACGCTTCACAGCCAAAGAGATCATCGATTGCAGCGGCTGCTGCATCCTGCCGGGCCTCATCAACTGCCACACCCATTTGCCGATGACATTGCTGCGCGGGCTGGCCGACGATTTGCGACTGGACGTGTGGCTCTACGGCTACATGTTGCCGGTGGAGCGCAAATTTGTCTCGCCGGCGTTTGTCGCGCTCGGCACACAACTCGCCTGCGCCGAAGCCATCCGCAGCGGCGTGACCTGCGTGAACGACATGTATTACTTCGAGGAAACCATCGCGCAGACCATCGCTGACGCCGGCCTGCGCGCGCTTTGCTCGCAGACCATCATGCAGTTCCCCACACCGGACGCCGGCAGCGCCGATGAAAGCCTTGAGTTCACCGAAGCCTTCATCAAGAAGTGGAAGAAGCATCCGCTGATCGTGCCAGTGATTGCGCCACATGCACCCTACACCTGCAGCGGTGAGTTAATGCGCGCCTGCGCCGAGATCGCTGTGCGCCACGACGTGCCGCTGCACATTCACATCAGCGAGACCCATCAGGAGGTGGAGGACAGCCGGCGTGAGCATGGCATGCCGGTCGTGAACTGGATCAAGAAGAACGGCGTGTTGGAGGCAAAGGTGATTTGTGCGCACTGCACAGCCATCGACGCCGGCGAGATGCGCACGTTGCGCAATGCCGGCGCCACGGTCTCACACAACCCATCCGCCAACCTGAAATTGGCCAGCGGCATTGCGAATGTGCCACAAATGTTGAAGACTGGCCTGCATGTAGGCATCGGCACGGATGGGCCGGCGAGCAACAACGACCTCGATCACTTCGAGGAGGTGCGCCTGGCTGCGCTGATCGCAAAGGGCAATTTCCGCGATCCGGTGGTGGTGCCGGCCAAGACCGCGCTGGCGATGGCGACGATCGAAGGCGCGCGAGCGCTGCACATCGGGGAGATCACCGGTTCACTGGAGACGGGCAAGCGCGCCGACGTGATCGTGCTGAATCTGGACAAGCTGAACAGCACGCCGCAATATTCGCGCAGCGCCGCCGGCAGCGATGCCATCTACACGCAGATCGTCTACTCCAGCAAATCAAGCGACGTGCGCGATGTGTTTGTCAACGGCCGATGTCTGATGCGCGAGCGCCGGCTGCTCACATTGAATGAAGAGACTATCAAGGCGCAGGCCAATGCAACCGCGCAGCAGATCCACACCTTCCTGAACGAGCGCGAAGTCGACGTCTTGCGCAAACTGGTCGCCATCGGCAATGTCTCGCAGGAAGAATCGTTCGAGGTGCAAGTGAAGGCGCGCATCGAGGATCCCAAGCCGGTGATCGACGTGATCAACAGCGGCAACATCTCGATCGTGCGGCATGTGCATTACCGGCAGTACGACACCTATTTTTACTTCGATGACGAGCCGGCGCGGTTGCGCTACCGCGAGGATGAGCGCATCGACGACAAGGGCAACGTGATCGGCAGCCGCTACCGCCTGACACTGGTGGACGGTCAAAGCGAGCGCGAATATCCGCATTCGATCCTGCTCTCGCGCGTGCGCTTCATGGCGCCGGCGGATCGCAGCCTGCGCTTCTATCGTGAATACTTCAAGCCAGCGCGCGAGGTGCAGGTCGAGAAAGATCGTCTGCGCTGGGAGGCATTCTATGAGGACGAAGAGTTGTTCATCAACATCGATCGCCTGGTGAACCCGTCGCGCGAAGGTTATTTTCTGGAGGTGAAGAGCCGCACCTGGAGCAAGCGTGACGCGGAGCGCAAGGCGAACATGATCGGCAAGCTTCTGGCGCTGTTTGGAGTGGAAGATGATGTCGTGCTGCGACAAGAATACGTGCAGATTGCAGCGCCGTGAGTGCTTTCCAGAATAGTCTCAGACGAGCGGGATTGCAGAAGCTCGTCAGTGTAATGGTTTTGCGCACTGCGCATCCACACTTGCCTGCAACAGCATCGACGCCAGGTGCGAGAAGCGTAATGCGTCTCCGGTGGTGAAGAAGCTGCGATGCCGATGATCCGAACCTTGCAACGCTTCGAGATCTGCGCGGCTCCGGGCTTCATCCCACACTCGCAGGGTCTGATGCGCGACCGCCGGCGCAGGGTCGATCAGCCGCACTTCCGGCGCGCCCTCATGCGTCGACCGCCACTGCGCAATCACCTGTCCGATCTGCGGCGCAAGAAATGGGAAATGCGTGCAACCCAGCACCAGCACGTCGGCATTTGCGGCAAGCAGCGGCTCGACATGGCGGGCAACCTGGTCTGCGGCAATGGGACGATCCAGTTGTTCGACAGCTTCCACCCAGCCGCTACAGGCGCGCTCGATCACACGGACACCATTGGCCCAGCGCGCGATAAGTTCGGCATAGCGCTGGCTCTTGAAGGTGCCGGCAGTGGCCAGTACGCCAACCACACCGGTGTGCGTGTGCAACGCGGCCGGCTTCACCGCCGGCTCCATGCCGACAAAAGGTATATGGGGAAATGCAGCGCGCAGATCGTTCAGCGCTGCCGCTGACGCCGTGTTGCACGCCACCACGACCATGCCGCACCCGCGCGCAATCAGCCACTGCGCTGCGTTTAGCGTGAGCGCGCGCACCTCTTCAAGCGGCCGCGCGCCATAGGGCACGTGCGCCTGATCGGCCAGATATGTGAGCGGGACAGTCGGCAGCGCGCGCGCAATTTCGCGCCACACCGACAGCCCGCCCACACCAGAATCAAAAACGCCTATCACCTGCGTTCAAGCCAGCAGGTCGCAGATCATCGGGTTGCGAGGATATCCCGACGGATCGACCTGATCGACTCGAGTCTATTCTTCAACGATCTCAACGCTGACAAGCGTCTCGCCCGGGGTGCGCGCGCGCTGCGGGTCGCGTTCGGGGATGGCGTTGACCACATCCATGCCCTCAATCACCTTGCCGAACACGGCGTGCTTGCCATCCAGCCACGGTGTGGCGACATGCGTGATGAAGAATTGCGAGCCGTTGGTATTCCTGCCGGCGTTTGCCATCGACAAGACGCCGGGGCCGCTGTGGCGCAGCGTGGGGTGAAACTCATCGCTGAACTGGTAACCGGGGCCACCCGCGCCGCTGCCGGTGGGGTCGCCGCCCTGGATCATGAAGTCCTTGATCACGCGGTGAAAGGTCGTGCCGTCGTAGAAGCCCTCGCGCGCAAGGAAGACGAAGTTGTTCACCGTGTTTGGCGCCTTGTCGGCGAACAACTCGATCACGATGTCGCCTTTGCCGGTCTTCATGCGGGCGGTGTATTTCTTGGCCGGGTCGATCACCATCGCCGGCGGGGTCTTGTATTGCTTTGCCATGCAGCAAATTGTCTCATGCGAGGGGGCAATTGCCGCAAGAGCAAATGCGCCGGCGAGCAAACCGAAATGAGTCGGTTTACTCGCCGCGCCAACCGCGACTCACGCGGTGCATTCTTACTTCAAATATCCCAGCCACGGCTGCTGATACTCGATCATCATGTCGAGCATTGCTTCCAGCCCGTCGTATTGGCTCACGATCGGATCCACCAGCAACGCCTGCAACGCCAGCGCCCTGGACTTGTGGATCACTGCATCGGCAGTGAGCGAGTGCACGCCGACTTGATTTGCAAGCAGCCCCGCAAACCCGTGCGGCAAATCGCCGAGCGGAATGCCGTGCAGGCCGTCCGCATCCACTGTCGCCGGCGCTTCAACCACGATCCAGTCCGGCAGGTTGTCGATGATGCGCCGGCCGTTGGTGCAGTTGGGAATGTTGACCGCGGCTTCCTCGTAGCCGGAATTTGTGACGATACCCTCGATGATCGGCACCACGCGTTCGCTCAGCCGCAGCTCGATCTTGGGCTGTATCTGCGAGAGATGACTCTTGTAGAAACGGTAGAAGTCCACGATGGCCTTGTGGTCGGCCACATCGTAGGCCCATTGGATGTACTCGCCAAAGTGGCTGTCGCTCGTGATCGGCAGCAGGCCGAACTTGTCCAGGATGACCTGAAACACGCGCCGCTCCGGCCAGGCTTCGGTTTCGACGTGCGCAAAATCTTCGGGCTTCTCCGGCCACTTGCCCGTCTCCTTGAAGTACTTAAACGCCTTGTTGAGCGAAGGCATGTTGCTGAAGAACTGTGGCGCTTTCTCGCGAATGTCGGGATACGCATCGCGCCCATCAGCCTTGTAACTCGCTGTGAGCACGCAACTGAAGTGGTTCAGCCCGCCGGCGCGCACATCCAGCGCCTCGTACGGCACGCCGAGGACGCGCGGCAGGAACATGGGCAGCGAGCCAATCTCGTGGCACAGGCCGACGAACTTGACCGTCGGGAACGCGCGATGCACGGTGGTGCAGATGCGGCTCATGGGGTTGCTGTAGTTGAACACCCAGGCCTGCGGGCAAACTGCCAGCACGTCCGCGCAGATATCCAGAATGGGCGGGATGATGCGCAGCGAGTGGAACAACCCGCCCGGCCCGCCGTTCTCGCCGTAGATTTGGCGGATGCCAAACTGCTGCGGGATGTGCAAGTCCTGCTCCCACAGCTCAAAGCGGTTGCCGACTTCGATCGAGTTGATGATGAAATCAGCTCCCTCAAACGCCTCCTTGCGCTGGACGGTGGCAGACACAGTGAAGGGCAACTTGTGCTCTGCGATGAAGGCCAATGCATTCTGTTCGACAGCTTTCAGCGTATTGGGATTGATGTCGTGCAGCACGATATGGCTGCCCTCAAGCGTTTTGCACTGCAAGATATCCCCAATGGTGCCGTAGCCAAACTGGGCGCTGCCTGCGCCGATCAAGACAATTCTCTTATTCATACAGACAATGGTCGTATGAATCTGTAGATTGTCAAGAAATTCGGCGGCAGAGCAGCAGGTGGTGAGGGGCAGCAAACTGGCTCATTTCGGTTTGCGTGTTGCACGAACCGCGGCCGACAGGCTGCGCAGGTTGCTGACAGCGAGATACAAGCCAATGCCCACAATGACGGCAATGCTGATCGGATGCCAGAATGTGACGATCAGCAACACCAAAGAGATGACGGCCAGGGTCATCGAGATCTTGGTGGCGTTGCTGGCAACGTTGCGGCGAAAGGCAGAATCCACCAACAGAAAGATCACCAGCATCAGCGCCAACGCAGCCAGCGCCGTCCTGCCGGCGGTGAGCATCAGGATGGCCGCCGCCCCGATCAATAGCAAGCCGATGCTGGTCGCCGACCAGATCTGCGCAAGTGTGCCAAAGCGCAAGGCTTCGGACTGCAAGGGCGTTTGCATGACTCGGATGTGCGCGCGCGGGTCATCGACTGCGCCGGCTTGCAACGCCTGGATGCGGTCATCGATCGCGCGCAGCCATTCGCCGTTGTCGATCCGCTCGCGTTGCAACTGCCGCAGCTCGGCCTGCAAGGTTGTCATCTGTTCCGCGCCGGCCTGCACGTCGGGCAAAAGGAAAGACAGGCCGGCCACAGCCGCATTCCCCGCGCCCAGCGTCTGCAGCTCACTCAGCTTGCCTGCAATCAACCCATCCAGCTCTTGCTGGCGCGCCAGCACAGTTGCACGCCGCGCGTCCAGCATGGCAGGCGCTTGCGCCGGCGTCGGCACAACATCCAGACCCGCGTATTCCAGCGGCGAATGCCATGAAAATCGCGGCTGCCCATTGCGGTTGTACATCGGGCCGGCTGGCGCATTCTCGCCGCCCACCGGGTCGCGAACAAACATGCCCCACATGCCGTGAAAATCATGCAACCAGGCCGGCGCAGGGTCGAGCAAGATTTGCTCCCACGTCTGTGGCTGCTGCGGTCCAATACTCATGCCATCTCCACGCGCATATTCAACGAAGGGAATGGCAAACAGCGGGCGGTTGTCTTCAAGCACTGCCTCCTCATCGCCAAACAGCTTGTGCCACGCGCGCTGGGCAATCCGCGCCGGCCGCTCCAGTCGCTTCAGCCAGGTCACTTCCGACTCAATCAGGTATTCACCCGGCCGAAAGTAATGCGCATGAGACCCGCCGCCAACGTACGCGACCGGATGTGTGTCGCCCACAATCTCCAGTTGTTCGCGGTCATCCCACCGCCGGCGCAGATCACCGCCAGTGAAGTCGTGGCATGAGAAAACCACCCAAGCCGGCTCCAGCTCGCCATCCGCCGTCTCATAGAGAACAACCGACAAATTCTCCCAATCAGCCTCATGATCATTCACGCCATCAAAGCCTGATCGCCAGTCATCATAATAATAAAAGAACCAGTAATTCAAGCAAACCCAGCCGCCTTCGCGCACGACCCGCCCGTAATAGCAGTAGCGTGGATGGCCGGCCTGGATGTCATTCATCAATTGTTCGGCAATCACGGCTGTGGCGGATGGCACACGGCCCCGCACAAGCATCGATAGTGAGATGCCGGCATCGGCAAGGCGCGAGAGATACCCGACGCGGGCGAGCCGGCTGATGCCCGGGTTGAAGCTGCGATTGAGCGCCATAGCACTGCCGGTTGCCGGCTTGCGGCGCACCGGCATGGCGGCGTTGTGCGGGTCCGCCGCAAACTTCAAGTATTCAACCGCGCCAACCTCCAGCCAGCGCTGCTCGGCGAGCTTGTCCAGCGTCAACTGGCCGCGCGGCACAAGACACTCGTCAAGGCCATTTGCATGGCTGATCCACAGGCTGCATCGGCTGACGTAGCGGTCAATGTCGCTGGGAAAGTAGGCTTCCCCGCGCGTAAAGCGCAACACCGGCTCGTAGCGCCGCAGCAGGTCTGCGTCAGACAGCTCAGCCGGCGCGCTTGACTGGCTTGGTTGGGTCACGATTCTCCTTGACAACACCGAACGCCTTTCGAACTGCGTATTGGTTGAGCAGAAAAACAGTCAGCACTGAAAAAAACATCAATCCAAACAGCGGGCTTCCCAGCAGGAACACGCCCAACCCCTGAGCGAGGCGAATGCCCAGAATAACCATGCCACTGTTCCACGCCCACTGGCGCAGGCGCAGCAGGCCAAGCGCGGTGACAAAATAGGCAACCGTCAGCACGACCGCGATGATGGCGCGCACCACCAGAAATGGTCCGGCGACATCGGACATCTCAGTTAAGACGGTGCGCGCAAGCTCTTGCGAGAAGACGCCAATCTCGGCCAGGTAGACGATCGAGAGCACCAGCATCGACAAGGTCTCGATGCCGAACATCACCGCGACAAAGGTGACGATGGCGGGCCGGTGGGCCGGCGCAGTGCGTTTGCTCATATCCTGATTGACACCCAACTCCTCAAGGTGTTGCGCTGATTGCCTGGCCGGCCATGCCTGGCAGCAGGGGGTGATTCGACGGCGCCATATCGATGAGCATCGTAAAGCGGACATTGCCATTTTCGCTGCCAGCCGGCCCGGCCAACACGGTCTTCACGCTGCCAGCCACAGGCTGTGAAAAGGCATTGAGCTGAATGGTCATCGGCTGACCAATCACGACGCGCGCCAGATCTGCTTCGGACAAGGTGGCGGCAAATTGCAGGCGCGTCAAATCGACCAGCACAAAGGCATCGGCCGGCGATAACACATCGACTGCCACATTGACCTGCTGCACCACGCAATTGCACGGCGACAGCAACTGCGCCCTTGCCAGCGCATTCTCAGCGCGCGCAAGCGCCGATTTTGCCTGATCTATCTGCGCGTCGATCAGCGCCTGCGCGCTCTTTGATGTCGGGTTCCGCATCTCGGCCAGCTTCTCTTTGGCCGAGATGATCGCCTCGTTGGCTTGCGCCAGCGCCTCTGGGCTGGGTGGCTCCAACACCTTGTTGTAGCTATCCAATGCAGCCACCCAACTCTCGAAGGCACTGCCGTAACTCGCCTCTTCGTTCTTGCATTGCTTCGCTTCCAGTCCCTCCGGCGTGCCACATTCCACATCTCTCGAAATCTGCGCCGAAAGATAGGACAGCCAGGCCGCGTCAAGATTGCGTTTGACATTGGCAATCTCCGAGGAAGTTGCGCCGGCCTTCACCGCGTCGTAATTCAGTTGCGCCGCATCCAGCGCCGCCTGCGCCGCCGCGATATCTTCTCGCGAGGTCGTACCAGCCGGCGCGCGGCTCTTCGCAATCATCAGATCCAATGCCATTTGCGCGTCTTTCACCGCGTCCCGCAACGCCGCGTCATCGATGGTGGCAAGGATGTCTCCCTGCTTGACGGCCTGGCCAGCTCGCGCCAGCACCGCCGTGACCCGGCCAGGTTGCGCAAAGCCAGGGGTGCTGGCCGGCACAGAGGTCGTCACGACACCTTTGACGGCAAGGGCAGTGCCAGTCAGCGCATGGGTGACTGTCATGGTTGGCGTCGCTGAGGCCGCTGCGGAGTCGTGCGGCTGAAGCGCCAGGGTGGCGCGCCCGGTCATGCCGGCCAGCAGCAGCGCGCCGTCAGGTGGATAGATCGCCAGGTTGAGGGTATACCTCGATGGAGCGCCGGCGGATTGGCTCGGCAATGGCAAAATCGCGGAGACCGTGCCGGTCATAGCCTCCTTGATGACCGATAGTTGGACTGTGACGGGTTGTGATGGCGCGATGCGGACAACCTCTTGCTCGCCGACCTCTGCAGTTTGAAAGATCAATGTCGATAGATCCAGCAGGGCGATGCCGCCATCGGCAAGTGTGCCGGCGCTCAGGCCAACATGCTGCACAACGCAATCGCATGGCGAGAGCAACTGCGCTTTGCCCACATCGCGCTGGGCACGATCGACAACCACCTGCGCCTGCGCCAGTTCAAGGGCGGCAACCTCCTTGCTGGTTGCGCCAGAGCCTCGTTGCAGCGCCGCCAGCGCCGCTTTTGCCTGCATCACACTCACCCAAGCCTGCGCCAGTGCGGCTTCGGTCGCCGGCTTCTGCGCATCAAGGTATGCCTGATGCGAAGCCTGCTCCTTGAACTCAGCAAGCTGCACGTCGATCGTCTTCTTTTTACATTCCAGATTCAGGTTGGCGAGCTTGAAGTCTTCCTCCGTGCTGCTGCCGGGTTTCAGGCCGCAGATGTCGTCGCGGCTCATCTGCGTCGTCCACAACGAGTTTTTGTCTTGATTCCAACTGCGCAACGCCTGCTCCACTTCGTGCGGATTGCCGCCGCCGGCCTTCAGCTTGTCATAGGCTGCCTGGGCGGCAGCCAATTCGCGCTTGGCGCGATCCAACTTGGCTGCGCTGGGCGCATCATCGTCCTTCGCCAGTCCGGCTTTCTTCAATGCATATTGCTTTTGAGCATCATCCAACGCCTCTTTGAGCGCAGCATCGTCCAGTGTGGCCAGCGCCTCGCCTTTTGCCACAATCTGGCCCGGCGAAACACGCACAGACGAGACTGTGCCAGACACCTCAAACGACGCCGTGATGGCCGGCTGATCGAGGACAAGCCGGCCATCAACAGTGATCATGCCGGCAGATTGTTGATGGACAACAGCCGGTTGACGGGACGTCGCGCCACGCTGTCCAAGGGCGCGCGCGGGACTGATTACAACGGCCATGGTTGCGAGCACGCAAACAGCGCGTCGCGCAGTTGAGCGATTTAAAAAAAACATGATATGCGCCATTCACTCTTTCACTTCGTCACAAAACGGAAACCATAGACACCCTTGATGCAATCCGCATCCGGCTTTTGGGACGGGTTATCCAGAAAGGCGGTGACGATGCCGGCGGCGCAGCCAGACGCCAGGCTCTGCGGTTGGCGCAAGATCACGTGCAATTGCGCCGGAAACTCAAAGGCGTAGTGATTGCTGAGGAAGGGCAGCGCCGATACCGACCAACTGGGCGGAGTGATGGCGTCGAACAGCCCCTGGTAGACAAGCGTCGGGATGCTGCTGGACACCGGATACGCTTGCACCGCATCGGCCTTGCCCGTTGGGAACAGCGTGCACTGTGCAAAAGTCAGTCGAACCACATCCAGCCTGGATTGCGCGGCTTGCTGCGTGATGCCCAGTGGCGCATATGCGTGCATGGCCACATCAAAGCGATTGAACGGAATCTCATCGCGGCATTCCGAGGCGAGGTTGGCCGCGGTGAGCGGCGGCGCGCCAGGCGGGCCGGCGAGGGTGCTGAAGATGGCTGCGACGCCGGCTTCCGAGAGCGCCTCCAGTTGCGGCAACAGGCTGGCAGCGGTCGCCTTGGGCAAATAATCCTGAATGAATTTCGCCAGGCGCGCCCGATCCGGATTGCGAACGATTATCAGGTTGTATTCAACCTCTGCTGCGCGGCGTTTCGCGCCGCTCTGTTTTAACAAGGCGTAGTAGGCGTTTTGCACGGCGTCGGCGATGCGCATCGTGACGTCGTAGCTGAAGTCGGGCGTGCCTGCCGGCGTCTCCGTTGGCGCGAGCGTGGCCGGCGGCAGCGCGCCTGTCAACAAGCCAGACAGGGTGGTCGTCACACCGCGGTCTAACTCATCGATCATCAGCGGGAAATAGGGCAGTTGCTCAGGCAGATTGAACGTCAGCACAAACGTAGCCAGATCATCGCCGGTGAACTGCTCGTTGGCATGATCCGGCATCTTCAATGGCGCCTGATTCAACTTTGCAAACAGTCCGTCAAACCGATTCGTCAGGTCAGGGAAGGCCGTGTTGCACTCGCTGTCTGCCTCGCATTGACGCAAGGTGAGGTGGGCAATTTCAAACGGCGCGCTGATCTTCTGCGTCTCGTAGGCGTTCGCCTGCGGGGGATAAGTGGAATCCAGCACAGCGGTGCGCAGTCCGCTCACTTTAGTGCGCATCATCTCCAGTGCCACACGCGTGCCATACGATGTGCCGTAGACGTTGTATGTCATGTAACCCAGCGCTTTCATCAGGTCTGCGGCGTCCTGCGCATGAGTCGTGGTGTCATATTTCGTCAGATCGATGCCTTGTCGCTTGAATTGCTCGACGCAGCGCGGCAGGGCCGCAGTCTCTTCATCAACCGGCCGGAAGGCAGCCGGGATGCGTGCATCAGCACGGCGTTTGTCACCAGCGCTCACCGTGCCGGCGAACAGGAGGCAATCGAGCTTGGGGGTTGCCAGCCGCGTGCCGCGCTGATCGTAGATCACGATATCGCGCTCGGCGCGAAACGGCCGAAACCAACTGAACGTCAGAGGGAATTCGGTCAGCGCGCTGCCGCCCGGCCCGCCCACGATATACAGCAACGCATCCGCTTTAGGTGATGGGTTGCTGCTTTTGATGAGCGCATAGGGGATCTCAACTTGCAGGCCTTTGGGTTTGTTGCGGTCCTGCGGCAGCCGCATTCGCCCGCACAACACGGATTGCCCTTCGACCAAATCATCCGGGATGCGGTGAGGGCATTCGGTGTTGGTCAGCTGAACAGAATATGCCGGCGCAGGGGCTGCCGCAGCCGGCATGACTCCCAGCGGCATGCTGCAAGCCAGCATCATAGCGACGCCGGCCCAGATTTTTGGTGTTGTTCTCATGTATGACAGCCTCGTTGACAAGTGCCGGCCCTGCAACACAACGCGCGGCGCACCTTTTCCAGAGGCGCGCCGCGCGAGCAACGTCACGATCCGACAACGCAGAAGTGGGATGCGCCTACTTCACCAGCACGCTCAACGTGTAATTGCCGTGCCAGGGATTGTCGGCTCGTGTGTCTTGGCCAACCTGAATGACATACACGCCATTCTGTGGCAATCTGATGGTGTCACCGTGCCCATGAAAGGGGCCATCCGTGCCACCTTGCGGAAGGATGATATAGCCGCGCATGAGGCCATCCCCATGAAAGGCGATGGTCATGCGTTGGCCGGCGCGGGCTGCCACCGAGTAGTAGCGCGTGTCCGCATCGCGGGGGAAGGTGCCATTGACCAGCACACCATACGAGCCGCGCCTGAAGCGCAGGGGGATGGGGCAATCCAGCGTCTTGCCCAGACGCCCGATACAGCGCGCCTGCGCGGTGGTTGCCGCGTTTGCAACGCCAGCAGTGGGCGAGACGATGAAAAGCATGGCGAGCATGCAGCCAAGCAAGAAACGTTTCATAGTGTTTTCTCCTTTGTGATGCTTGTGTGCTGCATCACTTCGCCGGCGCAAAATGCAATGCGCCTTCACCTGCGACCAGTGTGATGATCAGATTGCCCTCTTGAATCGTGTAGCTCTCGGATTGCTCAAGTGCGGTGAGCAGCGAGCCGGCAAGCGACCCTTCGCCGCATTCCGCCATCGTGGAGATCAGCGGCCCAATCTTCAACATGCCGTCGCTGGTGTAGTAGGGGCCGCCGGCCTGGTTGCAGTCGGCCTTCAAGGTGATGCGGTTATCTGCCCCAAATGCCAGCGAATATTTCGCCGGGTCATCCGGTGTGACCGATTTGCCGTCGATGCCCACGATCTCAACGAGTTGCCAGGTGGGCGCGGTGAGCTCATCCGGCAAGGCCGGCGCACCGGCATCATCCGATGCAACACGTTGCAATGGCAGACCCACCGTGCCATACATCTCAGGCTGGCTGAAGTCGATGGCGGTCAGGCGATCACCGGATAGGGTGAAGGTGATGACGTTGGGCGCAGCGTACGGCTTGCCCATCGTGCCGGTCAGGGAGACCGTCACTGTGATGCCGCCCTGACCCAGCCATGTGCCAAGCTCATCCACAGGACCTTCCCCGTTCATCTGATCAGTCGTCAGAATGGCAATGTCATCAGTCGTCAAAGTCAGCGTCACTGGCCGACCATCGCCCGGGCCAGGGAGGCTGGCGGTATACACGCCCATGAAATCCGGCGCAGCCGGCGCCGAACTTTCTGTTGGTTCTGCAACGCGCTGGACAGTCAGACCAGTCGTGCCGAAATCTTCGGGCTTGCTGAACTCAACCCCAACCAGCGTCGCGCCATTCACCGTGAAGGTGATGATGCTCGGCGCTTCATAGGTCTGCGCGGCAGTGCCGGTGAGGGTGAGCGTGAGCGTCATTGCGTCGGCGGCGCTCCATGTGCCAACCTCCGGCATCGGCGCATCGCCGCTCATCTGATCGATGGTGAGGCTAGCATCGCCGCCGATGCCCAGTGTCAATGTCACCGGCCGGCCATCACCCGGCCCGGGCAGACTGGCGGTATAGACACCCGACAGCGCGGGCGTAGTTGCTGGCGTCTCGGCAACGGGAGTTGCCGTCGCCTCAGCCTGCACGGTCGCAGTAGGCGCAGCCTCTGCCTGGGTGGTTGCGGTGGGTGCAGCTTCAACCTGGGTAGCAACCGGCGCAGGGACGGCCGGTGTTACGGCGCTGGGTGGCAGCGCGCAGGCTGTCAGCAACAGGCCAAGCGCAATGGCCAGCAAAGACGAATGTCCAGATCTTTTCATCATATCCTCTCCTATGCAGGTGCGCCACAACAGATGACGTCCGTGGCTGAAATGGAACAGCTGTGGTCAGCCTCGCGGAAAATTTATGCAAGACCACCCCTCGAAAAATATTATACTAACGACAATAATTGAACGCTCAGACAAGGAGAGGAGAGGATATGGTGCGACTGACACTGCTGCCTGGCTACAAAACGCTGCAAATCACCTCTGACGACGGCAAGGTGGATCGTGATTGGCTGACTGGGCGGATTAGCAAGGCCGGCGAGGTCAATGTCGAATACGACGCCGTGACCGGCCTGCTCGCACGGGTGGGCAATGTGGAGATTGGCTACGACCAACTGACTGGGCGCGTAACCAATGTGGGTGGCGCGCAAATCCAGTATGACAGCGTCTCCGGCCTGGTCACGCAGATCATCGGGCAAACCGGCGACAGCCGCGTGGGGTTCTCGGCTTGATGCGCATCGGTTCGCGCGCCGGCAGGGAGCGCTTTACAACCGCACAATCCCTTCTTTCAGCGCGCGAACCACAACCTGCGTGCGGTCGTTGGCATGCAGCTTTGCCATGATCGTGCTGACGTAGTTCTTCACCGTCCCCTCACTCAGGTAAAGCGCGCCGGCGATGTCGCGGTTGTTCATGCCCTGCGCGATCAGGGAAAGCACGTCGCGCTCGCGCTCGGTCAGCGCTTCAATTGGTGGCAGATCGCTGCCGTGCGCCGCCGACGCCCTGGTCACCGGTCCGCTCATACGCCGAAATTCGTCCATCACCTTGCGCGCAATTGTTGGATCCAATTGTGATTCGCCGCTATACACGCTGCGAATGGCCGCAGTCAGCTCGTCTTTGCTGGCGTCTTTCAACAGATACGCCTGCGCGCCGGCGCGCACGCCGTCGAAGACCCAATCATCACTGTCGTACGTGGTGAGAATAATGATCTGCGTCCTGGGCAACTCGCCGGCGATGATGCGCGTGGCCTGAATGCCATTCATCTTCGGCATCTTGATGTCCATCAACACCACATCCGGCCGCAGTGCGCGCGCCATCGCCACCACCTGTTCGCCATGCTCAGCCTGCCCAACAACCGTCATGTCGGGCTGATGGTCAAGGATGATCGCCAACCCCTGGCGCACGATCTCCTGATCGTCGGCGATGAGGATGCGAATTTTCTCCACGCCTGTATTGTAGGCGCCGGCAGCCGAACTGCTCTGCCAATAATGTTCTGTGCCAACCCAAAAGCCCGACGAGCGCAGTTTTTACAACTTTCACACAGTTTCTACGCCATATCGCAACATTGCCGCCTTATCTTGATGGCATCGCAGGCACGCAAGCGCCGGCGACAAAAGCACGAGCAGAAATAGGAGCACAAAACATATGAATCGTAGAAATCTACTCAAGATCGGGCTTGGATCTGGCCTGGCAGCCATGGTGGCCGCCGGCCTCGCCGTTGCATCACCCACCATGGCGCAGGGCATTGCCGCCCCGGTGGCTGCGCTCACCGAGCGCGAGAATCGGCCTGGCGGCTTCGGCCACGGTGAACAACTCGACATCGTCGCCACAGCGCTCGGCATGACCGAGGCTGACCTGCGCGC
>CAZPVX010000001.1:170441-215165 GCA_964590135.1 uncultured Anaerolineae bacterium
AACTCGACATCGTCGCCACAGCGCTCGGCATGACCGAGGCTGACCTGCGCGCAGAGTTGCGGGCTGGCAAGTCTGTCGCCGATATCGCCACTGCCAAGAACGTCTCGCTCGATAAAGTAATCAGCGCGATCGTGGATGCTGAGACGAAGACTCTGGCACAGGCAGTAACCGATGGCAAGCTGACGCAGGCGCAGGCCGACCAGCGCATTGCCAACCTGAAGGCAAATCTGCCGGCGCTCTTGGCACAAAAGGACTGGACCAACGGCGGCAGCCGCAGACCCGGCCGCCAGCACAGCGACCAGCAGGCGCCAGACGCCACACCCAAGGCTCCAGGCGCGTAGACTCCTCTTGCGGTAAAACCTGAGAGGGCATGGCCGGAGCAAGCGCCCGAGATCCTCAATGGGTCTCAGGCGCTTGCCCTTGCAACGGCAGCGTTACGGTGACTGTGGTGCCGCGGCCGGCAGCGCTTTCCACCCGCAGATGCGCGCCGATCATCTCGGCGCGCTCGCGCATCCCACGCAAGCCAAATCGATCATCGTCCATCACCTTCGCATCAAAGCCAATGCCATCATCCCTGATCGAGACGACAGTGCCATGTGATGTATCGAGCGCCACCCACACCTGCCTGGCCTGCGCATGGCGTTCAATGTTGTTCATGGCTTCCTGTGCAATGCGAAAGAACGCCTGCCCCTGCTCTTTACTGAGTTGAGGCTCTGTACTGGAAAAGGTGCATAGCACGCGCACGCCGGCGCGCTGCTGCAACACATCGCCCTGCCGCTGCAACGCGCTGATCAGACCCAACTCCTCCACGGTGTTCGCGCGCAGGTCGCTGATGGCGGCGCGCGTTTCTTCCAGACCGCGCTTCGCCGTGACATGCGCCCTGCCCAACTCCTGCCTCGCCGCCGGCGCATCCACCTCCATCAGCGTATCGATGGCGTTCATCTGCACCACCAGGCCAGCAAGCGTGTGCGCCAGCGTGTCATGCAAATCGCGCGCCAGCCGCACCCGTTCGCGCGTCGTCGCCAGTTGCTCGCGCACGCGCGCCTGCTCCGCCAATCGTTCATTCGCCTCGCGCAATTGCACTTGCTCGCTGCGCAGCAAATCAGCCAGCGACGCGACAAAATAGGACAGAATGCCGATCACCACCGCCTGCGACAGCGCCGAGCCGGTGACAAAGGGCAGTGCGTTGCTGTTGCCGGAGATGGCAATCAAATCGGCGCCGAAGCTGCACAGAATTGCGAAGATCGTCCAGCGCAACACGCTGCGCCGGCCACCGATCCATGCGCCAAGCATGGTGGGGATGGCATAGAAAAATGCGCTGGCCAATACACCGCGCATCAGCAGCGCATTCATCCAGGGGAATTCGGGTTGGCTTGGCAGGCGCGGACCAGGCTCGCGCGGCTCGCGCCCGCCAAACATCAGTCCCAGCGTGGCAGCCTCGATGGCCTGCACCAGAATGGCTGCAATAAGCAGTCGATTGGCTGCCTTTTCATCCGCCTTTCCGCGTGTCAGGACGACTGACGTGATCACGATCAACGCCAGCGACCCGCTGACAGCCAGCAAGATCACCGATGGCAAGCGGCCGATGGAGATGCCGGAGATGATGGCCACCAACACCGCAATCACCAGACGCAAAATCAAGCTCAGGCGCAACAGGCGCAGGACTTCTGACATGCCTCACTCGTATCTTAACGCCTCCACTGGCGAGAGCAGGCTGGCGCGCCAGGCTGGATACAACCCGAACACCACGCCGATGAACACCGACACGGCAAACGCAATCAGAATCGTAGTGACGCTGACTTGTGGCGCGAACGAGCTGATGGAGCCAACCAGCGACGAGATGCCGATGCCCACCCCGATGCCAATGAGGCCGGCCAGCACCGTCACCGTCAGTGCTTCGATCAGGAATTGCAGGCGGATGGAACCGCGCCGCGCGCCGATGGCTTTGCGCACGCCGATCTCGCGCGTGCGCTCGGTCACGCTCACCAGCATGATATTCATGATGCCGATGCCGCCGACGATGAGCGAGATCGCGCCGATTGCGCCCAGAAACGCGGTCAAGGTCGCCGAAACGCTGTTCAACGTATCAGCCAGTTGCGCCTGATTGAAGATGCGGAAGTCATCGGCCTGCTCATCTTCCAACTTGTGCTGCTCGCGCAACACGGTGGTGATGGCAGCCTGTGCAGCCGTGGCGTCGTTGGCATCGTACAACACCGCAGTGATGTTGGATATACCGTGCAAGCCGCCGGCGCGCATGGGAAACAACTTCTCCTGCGCCACGGTCAACGGCACAAACACGGTGTCGTCGGAGCTGGCGCCAAAGCCGGCGCCGGTGGCCGACAGCACCCCCGTCACCTTGAACGGCACGTTGGCAACCAGAATCGTCTGACCAAGCCAGTCACCCTGCGGAAAGAGTTCGGCGGCGATGGTGCTGCCCAGCACGGCCACGCGCCGGCGCGCTTCTTCATCCTCAGCAGTGAACAATTCACCATCCACGAGCGTCAGGCTGCGCGCCTCAAAATTGGCCGGCACCGTGCCATTGATCGAAGCCGATTGCGAATTCGTGCCGGCGACTATGCGCCCCTGCCCCGTCACGCTCGGCACGACCAGCTTCACCTGTGGCACGCGCGATTGATCCGACAGCGCTTCAACGTCGCTCACTGTCAGGCGCGCGCTGGAGCTGCTGCGGTTATCGGGCTGGATGGTGAGCAGGTTGGTGCCGTTGCTTTGGATGCGGCTGGTGATGCTGTTGCCCACGCCGGCGCCGATGGCGAGCAGCGCCACCACCGAGCCAACGCCGATGATGACACCCAGCATGGTGAGCATCGTGCGCAATTTGTTGGCCAAAAGGCTTTCCAGCGCGGTGCGAAAAATTTCCAGAAGGTTCATATCGTATTTAACTTCAGCGTTGTAGTGCGCGGCTTGCGCGTGAGCGCCGGCACAATGATGAAGAACGACAACAGCGGCATCAACATGAGAATGATGGCCGGCAACGCGGTCGCAATGCCACTATTCGCGCGTGTCGCGCCAGCGGTGCTGCCAAACACCGAGCCGAGCGGGCCAAGCCCCGGCACACCGCGATTGCCAAAGTTACGATTGGACCGCGCACCGGCTGCGCCGGCTTGCTCATTGGGCTGCCCAGCTGGCTGCCCAGCAACAAACTGCCCGCGCTGGCCTGCACCCCCAAACTGGAACAGCATGCGCGGATTGGCCAGCAGTAGCGCCCCCGGCGCCAGCGACAACACCAGCGCGCCGGCAGCCACGATGCGAAACGCCTTTGTCGGCTTTGCTGACTTGCGGCTGAGCAACACAAACATCGCGACAGCCAGCACGCCAATTGTCAGGGTGACGCCGGCGACGACCAGCGGAGAGAAGAGCAGCAGCCGGCCAGCGATGGGCGACAGCGCGCCGGCCAGCAGAGCAAGCGCCGCATTCACTGCCGTCGCAATCGCCACCGCGATCAATCCACGTTTCCAGATGGGGCCGGCGCTCGGCTTGACCGGTGTTGGCGCAGGTTCCTCCACAGCCGGCATGGGTGCTGCGCTCGCTGACGCTGCTGCCTCCGCTTGCGCCGGCGATACAGCTGCCCCCTGCGCCATCACGCCGGCGGCCACCGGCGTCGCAACAGCAACTCTGCCATTGTTCACAGCTGCCGTTGTTGCGTGGACAACATGCTCCTCTTCGGAGTGCGAAATGCCATTCACCGCAGCGACATGCTCATTGCCCAAGTCGCTTTCGATGCGGCCATCGCGAATCGACACGATGCGGTTTGCGCGGCGCGCCACATTCGGATCGTGCGTCACCACAATCACGGTGATGCCACGCTCCTGATGCAGCTTCTCGAACAAGTCAAGAATATCGCGGCCGGTCTTGCTGTCCAGCGCGCCGGTCGGCTCGTCGGCCAGCAGGATGTTGGGCTGATTCACCAGCGCGCGCGCAATCGCCACGCGTTGTTGCTGGCCGCCCGAAAGCTCCGTCGGCTTGTGATTCACGCGATCAGCCAACCCCACGGCGCTCAATGCAGCCAGCGCATTGTGGTGGCGTTGCCCGGCGTTTAGGCCGCCGTAGCGCGCCGGCATCTCCACGTTGCGCATCGCGCTCATCCGCCCCATCAAATTGAAGCGCTGGAAGACAAAGCCGATATTTTTGTTGCGCGCACCGGCCAGTTGATCATCGCGCAACTTGCTCACATCCCTGCCGTTCAGGAAATATTGGCCGGATGTCGGATTGTCCAGGCATCCCAGCACATTCATCAGGGTGCTTTTGCCGCTGCCGCTCGGTCCGATGATGGCGATGTATTCGCCATCGCGGATGGTCAAGTCGACATCATCCAACGCCTTGATGGTCTGGTCGCCAAGCTGGTAGAGCTTGGAAATCTTCTTGAGTTCAATCATGCTGACCTCATCCAATCGCTGTGAAAACAAGCCGATCGGGTCAATCCCATTACGGGAAGGGCATTGGTGCGCCGCCCGGACCTTGATTGCGTTGGGTGGCGCTGGAAGAGGTGGTGGCCGTCGCCGGCGTGTAAAGCACGATGTCGCCGGCATTCACACCGCTCAAAATCTGCACGTTGTTGCCGCTGCGCCGGCCCGGCGTCACCTCAACGCGTTTCGATTGGCCATTTGCACCCTGCACCAGCACGCTATACGTCTTTGCATTGCCCTGCCCGCCTTCGGTCAATGCAGCAAACGGGATCAGAATGACGTCCTTCGCCTGCGCTGTGATGATCTCGCCGGTACCGCTCATGTTCAGCAGGATCGTCGGCGTGTCGCCGGCATGTGGAATGGTCAAGTCAACCTTGAAGACGGTGATGCCGCTATTGCTGGTGCCAGCCGGCGCAATGGCGGTGACTTTGGCTGGAATGATCTGCCCGGGGTAGGTTTGCAGGCGCACATTGGCATCCTGGCCGATTTTCACCGAACCCAGATCGGCCTCATCGATGTTCACGACAAACACGGGGTTGGCAAAATCGACAATCTGCACCGCTGATGTGCCAGCACTGGCCTGCGCGCCGGCGACCACGTTCACCGCTGTCACCAACCCATCCATCGGCGCAGTGAGCGTGGCTTTGGCCACATTGTTGGCGGCTTGCTGCCAGGCAATGTAAGCCTGCTCGACATTGGACTGGCGCTGTGTCACGGTCTCGCTCACCGGTTGCAACGCGGCCAGGTTTGCCTTCGCGGTCTGAATTTGTGCGACAGCGTTGGCGACTGACGCGTTGGACGGTTTGGCAAACTTGGCGTCGTAGACGGCTTTAGCCTTGTTGTAGGTGATGGTTGCCTGCTCCAGCGATAGCGCCTCTTGCGATGCGCCCACGCCCGGGTCGCGGCTGGCGCGCCGGTCATATGCCGCCTGCGCTGAGCGCAACGACGCTTCAGCCGCTTGCAGATCAGCCTGCACTTGAATCAGATCAGTCTCGCTGGGGCCTTTGAAGAGATCGTTGTAGGCCGCCTGTGCACTGCTCAACGCTGCCTGCGCCTTGGACATGTCGGCGCTGGTCGGTCCGCGCATGGTCTCGCTGAGGGCAGCTTGCGCAGAGATATAGCTGGCCCACTGCGATTTGACGCTCAGTTGCAGGTCAGTGTCGTCGAGCGTGGCAAGCACCTGGCCGCGCTTGACCTGATCGCCGACCTTTGCCAGCACCTCTTTGATCTTGCCACTGGTTTGAAACGCCACATCGACCGTCTGGTTGGCGGTGATGGCGCCGGTGCCAACAACTTTGTCCTCAATGCTGCCCTTGATGGCAGTTGCGCGCTGGAATGACTGCGCAGATTGCTGCGCGCCGCGCTGAGCATCGGCGTTGACAGCGCCGGGCAAGCCGGGCATGGCGCAGGCCGCGAGCAAAAGGCCGCCAGTCATCATGCCCGCCACAACGCGGATTGAATTCTTCATTATTTCCTCCAGAATATTCACTTCCAGAAATGGTAGGAAGCAAGACGTATCTGGGAGAGTGGCGGGGGTCATATTCTGGCGTGACGCGCGTCATGCGGTGCGCCGGCTCGTTCAACGCCCATTTTCAAGTCGCTAACCGCCTGCGCTTGCGGTATAATCGCCCAGTCTGTAGAGATCATCCAGGGATTGTTTCGTCAGTTGCTTCCTCCAGTTGCCTCGGTATCCGCATCGTCGCTTTTCTGTGAGATTGAACCATTGCGAATCATTTGCCAAGGGTCCTACTTTTCTCATCGCCGGTCAAAACTCGGCGCAACTTTCTGTGTGTCTGATCTGTTAGGAGGATCAACCGAATGAACAACAAACTGTATGTGGGCAATCTTTCGTATAACACGACCGAAGCAACCCTGCGCGACCTGTTCAGCCAGGCCGGCAACATCCGCTCGGTGAGCGTGATGATGGATCGCGTAACCAACCAGCCGCGCGGCTTCGCCTTCGTGGAGATGGAGACGCCCGCTGAGGCCCTCAAGGCGATCCAACTGTGCAACGGCCAGGAAGTGGATGGCCGCGCGTTGAAGGTGAATGAGGCTCGCCCACCCGAACAGCGCAGCAATGGTGGTGGCTACAAGGACAACAATCGCGGCGGCTACAACCGCAACGATCGCCGCAACAACGACCGCTACTAGACCGGCCGTTCGTCCAGAATTGGAAAACGCCCCGCGTCATTGCGGGGCGTTTTTAGACCAAGCGGTTCTTTCCATTTGCTCAGGAGGTAATTTGAACAGAAGCACCAAGCCCAAGTCCATTGCGCTCAGCAACAACGCGCAGCGTGTCTATCGCACGTACGAAGACTGGGAATCCGAGCAAAAACGCGACACTCGCAGCCCCGAGGAGCGCGGCATCAAAGTCGGCTCATCGGTGATGTGGCGGCATCGCACCGGCAACGGCATCATCGTCACAGACCGCGCCCAGGTGACGGCAATCAACAACGAGCGCATCACCTTGCAGGTGAAGGATGTGCGTGAGCACTCAGTCGAGGTTCACATCAATGAGATCGTGACCGCTGACGAGAGCCGCTAATTGCCCAGCGCTTCGCGATACACCGCTTCCACTCGATCCACCATCTTCTCGCGCGTGAAATGCGCTTCGACGCGCCGGCGGGCAGCTTCACTCATGCGCCGGCGCAAATCGGCATCGCGTAGCTTTTCGACGGCGCTCGCCAGCGCATCCGGATCCATCGGCGGCACGACGAGGCCGGTGACTTCATGCTCATTCACCCAACTGGTCGCGCTGCCCACCTCGGTGGTGATCAGCGGCAGCCCACATGCCATCGCCTCCAGGTTCACAATGCCGAACGCCTCGGCACGCGAGTTTGAGGGCAGCACGAACACATCAGCGGCAGCGTAGTGCGCCGGCAACGCCTCCTGTCCCACCTGCCCCAAAAACGTGACGCGATGCTCAACGCCGAGCGATGCTGCAATCGCCTCCCATGCCTGTCGCATCGCGCCGACGCCGGCGATCGCCACGATTACATCGGCCAGTTGCGGCAACGCGCGAATGAGCGTGTCAAAGGACTTGTAATAGCGCAACTGCCCCACACACAACAGCACCAGCGGATTTGTCAGCGCGGCGCGCTGTGACCATGCGGTCCGCAATTCTGCCGCACGTTGCTGCACCGCCGGCGTCATCTGCTGGAAATGGGCAAGGTCGATGCCGTACGGCACCACCTGACACTTGGGCAGGGCATCCCGCAGCCAGGGCGAGGTGCGCGCATAGGCCTCACTGGTTGAGATGATGCGGTCGGCCCTTGCAATGACACGGCGCAGCACCGGCGCATACATTCTCAGGAGCGTCTTCTGCCGCACGATATCGCTGTGCCAGGTCAAAACCGTCTTCTGGGCACGACCAAAATAAAGATTGCACGCTTCACCGATGGGATACGGCGCGTGCAAATGCGCAATGTCCGCGCCGGCGGTCTCCTCGTTTACCGCCTTGCCAAAGCGCAGGCTGATCGGCGCAGATTGCACATTCAGCTGGCGCGGCGTCTTCACCACTCGCACGCCGTTCACCACCTCCTCGCTTGCAGGTTTGCTGGCCAGTTGCGTCACCAGCGCCGTGACCGCATGCCCGCGGCCGGCTTGGGCCTCTGCCAGTTGCTTGATGTGGTTCTCGATCCCTCCCAGCACCGGAAAATAATCTTTATAGATGTGAACGATGCGCATGACGCCTGTCGGTTTACGACAGACACGTCACGTGTTTGTCGTCAATGACCGATAGGCATCGATTGTAAGCTGTGCGGTCTTCTGCCAGCTGAAGGTTGCGGCCTGTTGCAGGCTGCGCCGGCGCATGGCACTGCGCAACGATGCGTCGCGCAACACGCGCAAACAGGCTTGCGCAATTTCATCGGGGCTGGTCGGATCGAATAGCAGCGCCGCAGCGCCGGCGACCTCCGGCATGGCCGACGTGTTCGAGCAGGCCACCGGCGCGCCGCACGCCATCGCCTCCAGCGGCGTCAGCCCAAATCCCTCATACAGCGAGGGAAACACAAACAGGTCGCACGCCGAATAGAGTGCCGCCGCCTGCGCATCGCTAACCGCGCCGGCGAAGCGCACATGCCGCTCCAACCCCAGCGCCTTCACCCGCTGTTGTGCCAGGAAGTAGCGCGGGTCAACATGGCCGGCGATCACGAGGACTGGTGAATCTATTTGCTGGCTTGCCTCTGACGAGGTCCCTTCGCAATCGCCAACCACCTTCGCCCACGCCTCCACCAAGCGCGCGAGATTTTTGTGCGGTTTGTTGCTGGCGAGGTATAGGGTAAAAGGACGGCGGATGTTCATAGCTGCAAGCGTGGCATCCTGCTCAGCAACGCTGCGCGGTGCAAAAGCTGGATCAGCGGCCTCAGGAATCACGACCACTCTGCCGCGCGTCACAGGGAAGTATCGCTCGATGTCCCTGGCGCCGCTGCGCGAGACGGCGATCACACAGCGCGAGGCGCGAATAGCGAGCGCGTTCAGCATGCGGTTGGCGATGCGCGCCAACGCAGAAGCGGCCACCTCGGGATGCGCCAGCAGCAATACATCATGGATGGTGGTGAGCGATGGCGCCGAAGTCGCCACTGGCCGCATATAGTAGGGGAAGTGCGCGATGGAGTTCGCCGGCAGATGCGGCAGCCGGCCAGCCAGGTTGCTCAACCCAAACAGCGGCACGCGCCATTCCTGCCAGGAGACTTGCGGATGTTGCATTTCACGCAAGCTCTGCAAAGGCAGACGCGCGGATGGCGTGGATGGATCATGCAGCGCGATGAGTCGTTCGCCAGGTCGCAACTCCGCCGGCAGGGTTGCCAGCAGATTGAACGCGTAGCGCCCGATGCCGGGGAAGTGATCTTGAATCACGCGCGCATCGAAGAGAAAATTCACAGCCCGCGCCTCACCCCAAACAGTTTGTCGCGCACCCGCCGATAGGTGAGTCGCACAACGGTATAGCCGGCCTTGAAGATCTCGCGCGAAGAGATTTTTGACTTGCCGCGCACGCGATCTTCAAAGATGATCGGCACCTCGGCGATGCTGAAGCCGTAGCCCTGCACGTGGTTCAGCATCTCGGTGAGAAAGGAATAGCCGTTGGAGAAGATGGCGTCGATCGGCACAGTGCGCAGCACCTGCGCGCGATACAGGCGGAAACCGGCGGTGCAGTCGCGCGGCTTAAGGCCAAGCGCGATGCGTGCCGCGGCGTTGGCGGTTTTGCTCATCAGCCGGCGATACATCGGATACAGCACGTCGCCGCCGGGCACGTAGCGCGAGCCAATGACCAGATCGTATTGCCTGATCTTCTCCAGCATGGCCGGGATGTACTTTGGATGATGCGAGAAATCCGCGTCCATCGTCAGCGCGGCATCAAAGCCATGATCGAGCGCGAAGTGAAAGCCGGCGACGTAGGCTGTGCCGAGGCCAAGCTTGCCGGCGCGATGCACGACCTGCACACGAGGCTCACGCGCCGCCCATTCGTCAGCGATGCGGCCAGTGCCGTCTGGCGAGTTGTCATCGACGACACACACACTCAACGCCGGCAGCTTGAGCAACTCTGGGATGAGCAGGGAGATATTATCCGCCTCGTTGTAGGTGGGCAGCACGACGATGACACGCATGTGGATGGATGATTTTGGATTCTCGACTACGGATTGCCGGTGACGAGCGTTTTTATCACATCAACTTCAACGCAGCATGCTCCGCTCCAATGCGATTGTACGGGATGCGGCTCGACGCAAGCGGAATCCGTGAACGAATTGCGTCCACCGAGAAAACAGCAGTTGGTTGACAAGCGCATTCCCCCAATTTATAATGTTATGCGTATATACGCATATCAGGATAAATAAACATGAGCAATTCCACTTCTCCACCCGGCGCGCGCCGGCTTCGCACCGCGCCGATTCAACGCGCCGAAGTGCTCGGGCCGCTGAGCGCGCTGGCCGACGACATGCGGCTGCGGCTGCTGGAGCTGCTGGCGGCAAATGGCGAGATGCGCGGGCAGGACCTGGTTGCACAGATGGACGTGAGCCAGCCGAATGTGTCGCGACATCTGCAACATCTGGTCAGGGCCGGCCTGGTGGAAGTGCGCCGCGCCGGCGACGCCAATAAACTGTATCGTCTCAAGGTCGACGGTGTGCGCAGTCTCTTCGGCAAGCTCGACCAGCTCCTCAGCGAAGAGAACGCCAAAGCTGTCATGGCACAGCAGGTCGAGCACGCCCAGCGCATCGCTGCGATCGCCGCCTTCCCGCCCGACTTGCAGCCGTTTGTGGACGCTGATGGGCGCGTGACGAAATTCTCGACCAAGCCGAAGGAGCAGAAGCCGGTGCTGCTGTACCTGCTTGGCAAGTTTATGCCGGGCCGGCGCTACACCGAACGTGAGGCCACGCAGTTGATTACGTCGTGGCTGACGCCGGCGAAGTCGCGCTTCGACATCGATGCCGTCACCTTGCGCCGCGCGCTGGTCGAGGAGTTAGGCCTGCAGCGCGCGAAGAATGGTTCGGTATATTGGCGGGAAGCGTAAAGAAACCTCGCGGGTTTCAGAAAACCCGCGAGGTTGACTCACTTACAAATAATCTTTCAAATGCCGCGACCTGCGCGGATGTCGCAAGCGTCGCAGGGCCCGCGCCTCGATCTGGCGAATGCGCTCACGGGTGAGGCCGAACTTCTGGCCGACCTCCTCAAGGGTGTAACACTTGCCATTCACTAAACCAAAGCGCAGGCGCAAAATGCGTTGCTCGCGCGGGGTGAGCGTGCTAAGCACCTCTTCGATCTTGCCCTTCAGCAGCTCTTCGTAGACGGTCTGCGCCGGCGATGGCGTGTTCTCGTCTTCCACAAACGAGCCAAACTCGTTGTCTTCCTCTTCGCCGATCGGCTGCTCCAATGACAGCGGCCGCCACGACACCTTCAGCATCCACTCGACCTGCTCACTGTCCACCCCCAACTCGGTCGCCACCTCAGTCGGCGTCGGCTGCCGGCCCAGCGCCTGCTCCAACTCGCGCGTGGCTTTGTACAGCCGGCGGATGCGGTCGTTCATGTGCACCGGCACGCGAATGGTGCGGCTCTGGTCGGCGATGGCGCGGGTGATGGTCTGGCGGATCCACCATGTGGCATATGTGCTGAAGCGAAAGCCGAGCTTGTAGTTGAACTTCTCGACCGATTTCATCAGGCCGAGGTTGCCCTCTTGAATCAGATCCAGAAATGGCACGCCGCGCCCCATGTATTTCTTGGCGATGCTGACGACGAGGCGGGTGTTGGCCTTGATGAGGTGTTCGCGCGCCAGCCGGCCCTCCTCGATGTCCTTCTCGATCTGCAGGCGCTCCTTCACACCGATCTTCTCGCCCTTCACATTCAAGCGCGTGTGGGCGGCACGGCTGCGCTCGATGGCTTTGGCAAGTCGAATTTCCTCCTCATTGGTCAGCAGCGGCACGCGCGTCATCTCGCGCAGGTAGAGGCCGATGCCGTCGTCTACGCTGATGCTGGCGAGGTCATCATCGGGTTGCGGAAATACGAAGTCGTCCTCTTCCTCCTCTTCCTCTTCGGCGTCCTCCAGAATGACGATCTCTGTCTCGTCCTCTTCCTGCGCTACCAAATCCTGCACCAGCACGCCGGCCTCTTCCAGCAGCGTGATCACCTGCTCAATCTGATCGAAGTTGTCGTCGCCATCGGGCAACAGCTCAAGAATGTCCTCAGTGACAACATAGCCTTGCGTCTCGGCCTTGATGAGCAGAGAGGCGACGATTTGATCTTCATCAAACTGCGTCATGCTGTTTATTTCCCTTCCTGTTGCAGGTTGTTCCATTTCACGGACAACCAATCATCATTTTCGTGCAAGACATTCTGGAGCGCGGGGTCGTCATCGCCGGCATGCGTGGGATCGGTCGGGTTGATCGGAATCGCCATGATGATCTCTTCGCGGATCGTCTCAGTCAGATCGATCCAGCCATCGTCGCTGATCTGGCGATCAGCCTCGTCGGTGGCGGGGTCGAACGCATCCGGCAGACTATAGAGCAGATCGTCGAGCGGCACGCGCAAACATAAGCCGAAATCTTGAAGGGTGCGCACATCCTGCACAGGGACCTCAGTTTCCAGCACGCCGTTGACCATGATGGCGCGGTTGAGGCGGGTGAAGGTGAGTGTGCCTCGAAGAAAATTAACCTGCAGAGCATCATCAAAGCTTGTGGGGCCGCGATCCAGTTGTTCCGTCTGCGTGTTGCCAACCGACCCGCCGATCAATTTGTGAAGCCGGTAACGCATGAAACGATACTAACAGGTCGTCCATTCTCAGTCAACACTTCATCAACAGCTTCTTCACAATCCAGCGCCGGCTTGTTCACAACGCCATAAGTAATCTTAAAACTGATGCACAATTTGAGAAATCCAGCCTTTCATCGCTTGAGTTGTGCCAAGTGAATGGCTAGAATCCGCGTTCCCATCCATTGCGCATGCCGCAGGCACGCGACAAGATGGCCTACGGCCTCGCAAGCAGCCGCAGGGGGATAATCATTTCTGGAAATTTGGGCATCGAGGGAAGAACATGAGGCCAGAAGAAGCATGGCAATCGGTGCTGGGCGAAATTGAAATCGGCATGGGCCGGAGCAGCTACTTGACGTGGCTGAAATCGGCCAAACTCTTGACCTACGAGGATGGCCAGTTCGTCATTGGTGTGGCGAACGGCTATGCCAAAGAGTGGATTGAGCAGCGCAAACTCACCGACATCAAAAAGATGCTGGGTGAGCGGATGGGTCGCGGCGTGGATGTGCGGCTGACTGTGATGACGCACAACATGGTCACCTTCTCATCCACAGAGCCGGCCAGGCCTGCTGAGCCGGCGCCTGCAGCGATGCAACAGGTTTATGCCAACACTCACAGCCCGGCCTCACAGCCATTCACCGACGGCGTGCAGACACGCTATTCGTTTGAAACCTTCGTGGTGGGCAGCGGCAACCGCATGGCGCACGCCGCCGCGATGGCCGTGGCGGAAATGCCGGCGGAGCGCTACAACCCGCTCTTTCTCTATGGCGGCTCCGGCCTGGGCAAGACGCACTTGCTGCATGCAATCGGCAATGCCGCCAAACGGCGCGGCCTCGGCTGCCGTTACGTCACCTCGGAGACCTTCACCAACGAATTGATCAGCGCGATCCGTTCGCAATCGCAGGAAGCCTTCCGCAGCAAATATCGCCTGGTGGATGTGCTGCTGATGGACGATGTGCAGTTCATCGCCGGCAAGGAATCCACCCAGGAGGAATTCTTCCACACCTTCAATGCCTTGCATGGCGCGAACAAGCAGATCGTGATGACAAGTGACCGCGCGCCGAAGATGATGGTGACGCTGGAAGACCGCCTGCGCAGTCGCTTTGAATGGGGCTTGATGGTCGACATCGCCCCGCCCGATCTGGAAACCCGCATGGCGATCTTGCAGCAAAAGATCGCGCAGATGCCACAAAACAACGTGCCGGCGGACGTGATTGAGTTCGTCGCCAAGCAAATCCAGAGCAATGTGCGCGAGTTGGAAGGCGCGCTGACGCGGTTGATTGCCACGAGCGAGATGACCGGCCGGCCGATCAGCGTGCAGTTTGCCCGCGACACGCTGGCCGATCTGGTGGGCCGGCGCGCCCGCATCACGCCCTCGCAGGTCATCGAGACCGTCGCCAAGTTCTACAGCATCTCGGTGCCGGAGATGGTGTCGGCCTCACGCAACAAGGAATTGGTGCAGCCGCGCCAGATCGCCATGTATCTCATCCGCCAGGAGACCGACGCCTCGCTGCCGGAGATTGGCGGCCTGCTCGGCGGGCGCGACCACACCACCATCATCCATGGCGTCGAGCGCGTGAAGGATCGCCTGGAAAACGAGGAGCAACTGCGCCGCGACGTGATGAGCGTGCGCGAGCAGCTCTATCTCAACGTCACCGCATAACAAATGTCGCGCATCATTCATGCCCGCAGTGCGTTCCAATTCGATCAGGTGCGGCTGCTCCTGCACGAATACCGCGCTGCGACGCTGGCGCTGGCCGAGGAAGCTGATCTATGCGGCTGATTCGACAGCTTTGATGCGGAGCTCGTGCAGCTTCCGGGAGAATGTGCGCCGCCGGCGGGTGCGGTGCTGATGGCACTGGCCGAAACGCAGGTTGCCGGCTGCGTGCTGTTGCAACCAGTGGACGCAAACGCGGCCGAGGTGCGCCGGCTGTATGTGCGGCCGGCCATGCGCGGGCAAGGCATTGGCCGTGCGTTGATGCAAACGCTTATCGAGCACGCCCGCAACGCCGGCCACTCCACCCTGCGCCTCGAAACGCTCGAAACGATGCGCGAGGCGCGGGCGCTGTATTATGCGCTCGGCTTTGCTGAGATTGCGGCCTGGCGACCACCCCACAGTGAGCAGGATCGCACCATCTTCCTATCGCGCCAGATATAGCACAGAGCGATTGCGAGGCAGGGGGCGAAGCCCCATAACTGTCGAGCATTACCGGCACCCACATGACCCAACGTTGTAGAGCCGTCGCATGAGCGACTGCCGCCGGCACGACAACTGTGTTACGCTATGCCGCGCATTCATGGACGACAACCCTTTCGACCTTCATATGATGAACACGCTGCTGGCCGAAGCAATGAGCATCCCTGCACCTGCGAATGATCCCGACGATGATGCGCCACAGGCCGGCACAGTGACCGATGTGCCGGAGACGCTGGCCATCCTGCCCTTGCGCGGCGTCATGGTCTACCCCATGTCCGCGCTGCCCTTGCGTGTATCGCAGCCGCGCTCTATCCGGCTGATCGACGACGCCACCCTGCGCAAAACACCCATCGGTCTGGTTGCCGCGAAATCCGCCGACAAGGAAGAGCCGGGTGTCGATGACATCTTCGCCATCGGCACCGTCGGCAGCGTCGTGCGCCACTTCAAAGCGCCCGATGGCGTGGTCAACATGATCGTGCAGGGCGCAGAGCGCTTCCGCATCGTCGAGATCATCAGCGAAGACCCCTACATCATCGCGAAGGTCGAGCCCTTGCCTGAGCCATGGGAGCACTCGCTGGAAATCGAGGCGTTGCGGCGCAACATCAGTGAGGCATTTGGCAAGATGGCCGATCTGCGACCCGACATGCCAGATGAGTTGTCGCAGATGATCCAGAACATCGAGGATCCGCGCCAACTCGCCTACGCCGTCGCCACCTACATGCGCATGGACATCGCTGATGCGCAGCGCTTGCTGGAGATGGAAGGCCTGCCGAACAAGATGCTATTCCTGTTGCAGTTGCTCAACAAAGAGCTGGAAGTGCTGCAACTCGGCAAGAAGATCCAGACCGAAGCCCAGAGCGAGATGGAGAAGGTGCAGCGCGAATATTTTCTGCGCGAACAAATCAAGGCCATCCAGCGCGAACTCGGCGAGGCTGACGAGCAGCAAATCGAGATCAACAACTTCCGCGACAAGATCTTAGCCAGCGGCATGAACGATGAGGCGCGGCGCGAGGCCGAGCGCGAGCTTGATCGCATGTCGAAGATGCCGACGCAGGCTGCGGAGTACGGCGTCATTCGCACTTATCTGGATTGGATGACCTCGCTGCCCTGGGCCAAGACCACGCAGGACAACCTCAATATTGCGCACGCCCGCAATGTGCTGAACGAGGATCACTACGGGCTGAACGACATCAAGGATCGCATCCTTGAATTCCTGGCCGTGCGCAAGCGCCGCATGGAATTGAGAGTTCAAAGTTCTGAGTTCCGAGGGCAGAGTGAGGACAGCCCATCAGCGCTTGGCGCTCAAAACTCGGAACCCAGATCTGAAGACGTGATTCGCCGCGAGCGTGAGGGCGTGATTTTGTGCTTCGTCGGCCCGCCCGGCGTCGGCAAAACCTCGCTCGGCGCAAGCATCGCGCGCGCGATGGGGCGCAAATTCATCCGCATGAGCGTGGGCGGCGTGCGCGACGAGGCCGAGATACGCGGCTTCCGCCGCACCTACATCGGCTCCATGCCCGGCCGCGTGGTGCAAAGCATCCGCCGTGTCGAGAGCCGCAACCCGGTTTTCATGCTCGACGAGGTAGACAAGCTCGGCGCCGACTATCGCGGTGACCCATCCAGTGCGCTGTTGGAGGTGCTGGATCCCGAGCAGAACCGCGAATTCCGGGATCACTATCTCGACGTGCCTTTCGACCTGTCGCAAACCATGTTTGTCTGCACAGCCAACACCCTGGAGACCATCCCAGGCCCGCTGCGCGACCGCATGGAGATCCTCAGCCTGAGCGGCTACACCGAGAAGGAGAAACTCAGCATCGCGCAGGGTTATCTGGTGCCGCGTCAGTTGAAAGAGAATGGGTTGCGATTGGGGGAGGTCACCTTCAGCGACGACACCATTCTGAAGCTGATGCGCGACTACACGCGCGAGGCCGGCGTGCGCAATCTGGAGCGTGAGATCGGCAGCATCTGCCGCAAACTCGTCGCGCGATCACAGGAAGGCACAGCAACGTTGCCTTTCGACGTGCTGCCCAAACACCTGCATGATCTGCGCGGCAAGGCCAGGTTCTATAACGAGGTGGCCGAGCGTACTGAGATTCCAGGCGTCGCCACCGGCATGAGTTGGACGCCCTTCGGCGGCGACATCATGTTCATCGAGGCCACGCGCATGCCCGGCAGCAAGGGTTTTCAACTCACTGGCCAGCTTGGCGATGTGATGAAGGAGAGCGCGATGGCGGCGTTCTCGTATGTGCGCAGTCACGCCGGCGATTTTGGCATCGACGAGAAGATGTTCGACAAGAGCGACATTCATGTGCATGTGCCGGCCGGCGCACAGCCAAAGGACGGCCCTTCCGCCGGCGTCACACTCGCCACCGCGCTGGCTTCGCTGCTCACCGGCCGCCGTGTGCGCCCCGACCTGGCAATGACTGGCGAGATCACGCTGCGCGGGCGCGTGCTGCCAGTCGGCGGGATCAAGGAGAAAGTGCTGGCGGCGCATCGCGCCGGCTTGAAGACGATCATCCTGCCGAAGCGCAACGAGCCAGATCTGGACGACCTGCCGGCAGAAGTGCGCGATTCGCTCAAGTTCGTGCTGGCGGAGAGCGTGCAGACGGTGTTGGAAGCGGCGCTGTTGCCGGCGGAGAAGAAGCCGCGCAGCAAGGCCGACACTCCCATCACGCCAAATGGCAAGGTGCGCAGCAAGCACGGCCGCAAGCCGATCATCCGCAAATAAAAAAGTCCTGCCGATCTTTCAAGATCGGCAGGGCTTCCGACTGGGGCGGCTGGATTCGAACCAACGAATGGCGGATCCAAAGTCCGCTGCCTTACCACTTGGCGACGCCCCAACGAGCGGCTGATTTTACCATTTCGACCCTTGCGCCATCGCCCTATTTCCAAAAACAAACATGACAACGCTCGCTGTTTTGTCGGACATCCATGGCAACCTGCCGGCGCTCGAAGCGGTGATGCGTGATCTGGCGCAGTTTCACATCGATCAAATCGTGGTGGCCGGCGATGTCATCAATTGGGGACCGTTCTCCGCACAATGCTTCGACATCGTCGCGCGCGAAGGCTGGCCGGTGATTCGCGGCAACAACGAGTACTATCTGCTCGATTACGACACGCCACGCGCGCCGGCAGCCTGGCAGGATGCGACGCAATGGCCGCTGCTGCCGTGGCTGCGCGAACAGTTGCAAGGCAGCCGGCAGCAACGCATCGCAACATGGCCGGATTTCATCAGCCTGCGTTTTGTCGATGGCCCGCCCATCCGCATGACGCATGGCTCGTGCCGCAGCGCGTGGGAAGCGATCTACGCGATGGATGATGACAGCGTCAATGCGCCGAAGCTGGCCGGCGTTGAGGAGTCTTTTGTCATCGCCGGCCACACCCACCTCGCAATGGATATTCGAGTGGATCAATGGCGTGTGTTCAACCCGGGCACAGTGGGCGTTCCGCTGGATGGAAGCTCGGATGCGCAATATATGCTGCTGCGCGCTGGCAACCATGGCTGGGAGCCAGAATTCCGGCGCGTGTCGTACGACCAGACCCCGCTGTTCGAAGCGTTCGAGCGCCAGGCGTTTGTCAATCGCTGCGGCGCAATCGGGCAAATGGTGATGGATGAATTTCGCGCATCCGACCTGGTTGTGTTGCCGTTTTTGAGGTGGCGCGGCGAGGCATGCGCTGACGCGCCCATCACGCCGGAGCTATACGCAACCTTCAAGACACTGGATGCGCGATCATTTGCGCCGCCGGCATATCGCGATGTTTAGGCCGGCGCGTCGAGATGTTGCAACACCACGCGCGAGAGCCGTCGGATGCCCTCATCGATCTTCGCCTCGCTGCACATCGAATAGCTCAGGCGCATGTGGCGCTTGCCGCCGCCATCCGTGAAGAACGGCACACCTGGCAAAAACGTCACCTTCTGCACGATGGCCTCTTGCAAGATCGCCATCGAATCGGCTTCTTCAGGCAGCGTCAGCCACACGAACATGCCGCCGTCAGGCGTGGTATGGCGGATGCCGGCGGGGAAATGCGCGCGAATGGCCTTCAACATGGCCGACGCCTGCGCCGCGTAGCCCTTGCGAATGCGCGCAATATGCTCATCAACCGGGTTGTTTTGCAGGTAATGCAGCAGCACGCGCTGCGCGAACTGATTGGTGTGCATGTCGGTGGCCTGCTTGGCGATCACCAGCTTTGGCATGATCGTCGCCGGCGCGATCACCCAGCCCAGCCGCATACCTGGCGCAACGATCTTCGAGAACGACCCCAGGCAGATGCTTTGTTCGGGCAGATATGCGCGCATCGTCGGCGCATGCTTGCTGCTGAATCCCAGTTCGCTGTACGGGTCATCCTCGACCAGCAACACGTTGTGCCGCGCGATGATCTCGGCAATGGCGCTGCGGTTCGCTGCGGTGTAGGTGATGCCGGTGGGGTTCTGGTAGTTTGGCGTGATGACGACGAACTTCGGCGCCTGCATTTGGATCGTCTCGCGCAGTTGCGCTACATCGAGGCCATCCTCGTTCAGTGTGACGCCGGCGAAGCGCGGTTGATACATCGACAGCGCGTGAATCGCGCCTTGATAGCCAGGCCGCTCATTCGTCACTACATCACCCGGGTTCAGCAGCACCTTTGCGATGAGGTCCAACCCCTGCTGCGAGCCGCTGGTGATAAGGATCTGCTCGATGGGGATATCGAGACCGTAGCGCTGTCGGTAGCGCGCTGCAATCCATGCGCGTAGTTCGGCGTGACCTTCACTCACGGCATATTGCAGCGCGCCGGCGGAATCCTCGCTCAGCACGGCGGCAGTTGAGGCGACCAGCGCGTCGGCAGGGAAGAAGGCAGGGTTGGGCAGCCCGCCGGCGAAGGCAATGACATCCTTGCCGGCAGCGTTCTTCAGCAATTCGCGGACGAGCGATGGTCGCATGTTCGTCATGCGGGTGGCCAGAAGTGTTTCGACGTTAAGCACCATGGTGCAAAACTATACCAATGGCGGATACCAATCCCTGACCTGCGAATAGACTGAATGCAAACACCATGAACACGCCACAAACACACATCCAGACCTGGCTCGAAGCGCAGGTTGCCGCCGGCCCAGAAGCCGGCCTACAGGTCGCCGCCTATCACAAGGGCAAATTGGTTGTCGATGCGTGGGCTGGCGTCGACACAATCACCGGCAAACCAGTGGATGGCGACACGCTCTTCGTCACCTTCTCCACGACGAAGGGCATCACCGCAACAGTCATCCACTTGCTGGCCGAGCGTGGACTGATCGACTACGATGCGCCGGTGGCAGCATATTGGCCGGCATTTGCGCAAAACGGCAAGGCTGGCGTCACGGTGCGGCAGGTGCTGGCCCACACCGCCGGCTTGCCGCATCTGCCACTCGACATCGTGCCAGAAGACATGTCAGATTGGGCCAAGCAGGTGCGTTGGATGGAAGCAGCGGCGCCCCTGTGGGAGCCTGGCACACAGACTGGCTATCACGCCCTCACCATTGGCATCATCCTCGGCCATCTGGCCGAACTGGTGGACGGCCGGCCAATCGCGCAGATCGTGCGTGAGGACATCTGCGCGCCGCTGAAAATCGACTCGCTGTTCTTCGGCGCGCCAGATGCCGTGATGGATCGCATTGCCATGATGGACTTCCTGCTCAACCCCGACATACCCATGCCGCCGGCAGACGCGCTGGTGTGGCGCGCCATACCGGTGTCGTTGCAGCCATTGAATACGATGGCAAACCGCGCAGATTTTCGCAAGGCGGTGGTGCCGGCCGGCAACATGGTGGCGAATGCGCGCGCCCTGGCAAAGGTATTTGCATCGCTCATTGGCGACGGCGTGGATGGCGTGCGGTTGCTCTCAAAGGAGCGCGTGCAGATTGCCACCGAGATGCAGACTGATGGGATGGATTGCGTGCTGGGCGCTGCTTGGCCAAAAGGTATGGGTTACTTTCTGGGCAGCGCGTCTGCACCACAGACATGCGTCTCAGCGACAGGCTTTGGGCACACCGGCGCCGGCGGCTTCACCGCGTATGCCGATCCTGTGCATGACCTCGCCTTCGCGCTGTGCAAGACGCGCATGGTCGATCTGGTGGACCCGAATGCCTACGTCGCGCGCCGCTTCGAGCACGAGTTACATCAAGTGCTGGGGTTGTGAGTAATGCTCACTTCAACACAATCGGAAGCAGGGCACGTGTGACGAGGCCGCTCGCCTCAACTGCGCCCAGGTCGCACTTGCTGTCGCGCACAGCATAGCGCTGATCAAAAGTCGGACAAATTGCGCCAACTTTGTCGATGAGCGGGCTGCCGGCCTGCGGAACAAAATATTTGGTGAAACTGCCAGTCAGCGGGCCGAGCAGCGCGTTCAGTGCCGGCCCCTTCTGGTCGCTCGGCGCATTCAATGCGCAACTATTGTCGTTGGCGAAGTTGTAGCCGCTGGATGTGACCGCCGGCCCGCCGCTATCGCAGTTGAGTGAGCTGGTGGTATCCAGCACGGTGTTGCGCAATTCGCTCTTCACGCCGGCGGCATTTGCGGTGAACAAATTGTTCTTGTTGTTCTTCAGCGTCACATTCACCAGTTCCAGTTGCCCGCGATTGTAGATGCCGCCCCCGTAGCTGCTGTTCGTGGTGTTGCCACTAAAGGTGGCATTGGTCACCTTCACCAGCTTTGATGTCGACTCCACATACAGACCACCGCCGCCGATGCTGGCGTGAGACGCGGCGTTGTCGGTGAACGAGGCGTGATTGATGGTGAGCGCGCCAGCACCGCGATTGACGCCGGCGCCAAAGCTGGCAGTGTTCTTGTCGAAGGCTGTGTTGAAGATCGTCACGCTGTCGAGATTATTGTTCATGTACAGCCCGCCGCCATACATCTGCGCATTGTTCTGGCTGAAGGTGGTGTTGGCGATGCTCACCACGCTGCTACCGCCAGTGAAAATCGCGCCGCCGTAGCGCGCCGCATTCTGCGTGAAGGTCGCGCCAGTGATAGTCATCACGCCAGTGTTGCTTATCGCACCGCCATAGCCGGTCGCGAGCGGCACACTGTTGTTGTTGAAGGCGACATTGACAACGATCAGGGCGCCGCTGTTGTTGATCGAGCCGCCCTGCCCGGCGTTGCCTCTGTTCAAATTCAAGTTGCGCAGCGTGAGCGAAGCGCCGGCGTTCACGATAAAGTGCTGACGCAGGTTCTCACCGTCCAGCGTAATTTTGCCGCCGCCATCCACAATCGTATTCACACTAATCACGTAAGTGTTCGAGAGGATCGTGTGCGCGGCCGCGCCGCAATTGAAGGTGACACTACCACCACCGTTCAGCGCAGCTTGAAAAGAACTGCTGTCACAACTGGCCGGCGTGCCATTGCCCACCACGCCGGCATCCGGCTCAGCGCGCGCCGTCAGCGGTGCCAGCGCCATCATCAAAGCAATAATTGCCGATACGTGCATCCATTTCTTATTCATTGTTCCTCCGGTGGAAGAAGATTAATCGCACCTGCGATTATTTGCTGCGAGGGTTTATCGCTCCTGCTCCGTGATCACGTCATCCAGCAACACGTCGTGCGGTTCGATGGGGATGCAGTCGATGCGCTGGAGCGCGAAGGCAAGGCCGATCTTCAACACATGCGGTCGCAGGCGGGCGAGGAAGGTGTCGTAGAAGCCGGCGCCATAGCCAATCCTCATCCATCCTTGTCCTCCCTCACCCGCGGGAAAGGGGGAATAGGCGATCAACGGCACGAAGACAAGGTCGATCTCATCGAGCGGCACGAGGCGCAAGTGCCTCGGCGCGCGTAGACCCCATTTGCCAGAGATGAATTCACCATCGGCCAGCGAGATGATCTCGGTCGCCGGCGTCTCGTCGCTGCCCTTCACAAACACTGGCGTGACCACGCATTTGCCAGCTTGCAATGCATCCTCGATGATCGCCGTCGTGTCAATCTCACTCTGGAACGCCAGAAACAGATGCACCGTGCGCGCAGCGCGATAGGCCGGCAATTGCAACGCGCGCGCGCAGATGCGCCGGCTCCACTCAGCACGCATCGACGCCGGCGCAGCATCACGCAGCGCCCGCACGCGCTTGCGGATCTCGCTTTTGGTTTCGGGCATGGATTTGCATGGCGACAGACAGCAGACGACAAACAACATTGCTTCATCGTCATCAACTGCCATCGGCCGCTCTTGCGCCAATCGTAAATCCAAAATTGCAAAACTGAAATCTTCTATGATGCATGCCATGCACGACATCCTCGTGGTCGGCACAGTTTCTGCCGACATGCTGCACATCGGCGGCCAGTTGCATCACACCATCGGCGGCGCTGGCCTCTACACCGCGCTTGCTGCGCAGTTCGCCGGCACACGCGCGACGCTGCTTGCCCCGCGTCCGATCAACATGCCGCAGGCGTTTCTGCCCGTTTCGCAGCGCATCACATGGATGGGGCCGGCAGCGCGCGCACAGGAAATGCCACGTCTCGAAATCGCACATCACGGCGAGGGCCGCGCCACCTTGATCGATGCAGCGTGGGGCGCGGAGTCGATGCTGAAGCCGGAGATGCTGCCCGACGATCTCGCGCGCTTTGCATATGTCCACATCGCCGCGCTGAGCAGCGCCCAGAAGATGCTGGCGTTTGTGCGCGCCTGCCGCGAGCGCGGGGCAAGGCGCATCTCCGCCGGCACCTACTACCGCCTGGTCCAAAACGAGCCGGCTACTGTGCGCGCAATTTTTGAGCAGGCGGATGTGTTTTTCATGAATGAAAACGAGGCGACTGGATTGTGGGGTTCACTGCGGGTTGCCGGCCGCATCAGCACACGCACACACGCCGGCGCGCTGCTCTTCATCACCTTCGACAAGCGCGGGGTGATCGTGATCGAGGGCGAACAAGCCACGCCCTTGCACGCCGATCCTGCCGACGAGCGCGATCCAACGGGAGCCGGTGACACTTTCTGCGGCGCAACGCTGGCCGGCCTGGCACGAGGTGAAGCGCCGGCGCTGGCTGCGCAGAACGCAACTGCCCTGGCCGCCCGCGTGATCGAGCATGTGGGGCCGGCATTCTTGCTCGGCCTGCCAATGATCGGAAAGCAGTAACGCATCGCGCAGATGAAAGTAGGGCATTCTGAGAACACCGTGCAGTAATGCAGCACGCCGAACGACATTTAGTCTACGTTCAGTATCTCGTGTGTCGCGCTCAACGTTCGTCGCCCTTCCGTCAGGTGCGCGTGGATGCAAGTTGATATTGGATGAGAGTATCTTACTTTGGGAGAGAAACTTAAGATGAACCAAACCAATTTGATGAAACGCCTGGGCGCGTGCGCAATTGCAGGCGTGCTGATTGCAACAGTGTTGCCGGCAACAGCCTACACACAGGGCAACTCGCCCTTGCCCACGCCAGAGCCAACGGTTGCACCAACAGTTGCACCGACCGCTGCGCCGACGGCCGCCCCAACTACCGCACCGCCGGTCACATCTCCGATCAGACCTGCGCCGACGCGCCGGCCTGCGCGTCCGCCGGCTCGCCGAACTGCATCACCCAAGATCATCACTCTGGTCATCACCGAGACTGGCGTCAACCCCGACTTCATCATTGACGTGAAGTATCCGGCTGCCGTGCCGGCCGGCGGAACCCATGATGCCTTCAACCAGCTTTCACGAGACAAGGTCGATGCCACCATCAAAGGATTCAAGGCAGAAGTGGCCGCCAACGGTGTCATCACCGACATGCCCACCTTCACCAACACGCTCTACATCAATTACAAGATCGTGCGCAATGCAAAGGGCATCATCAGCGTGCGCTTCTCGAACAGCGTCTACTTTGCCGGCGCAGCGCACCCCAACAATTTCAGCAAGGTGCTGAACTTCGACTTCAACACCGGCGCGGAGATTCAGCTTGATGAGGTGTTCAAGCCCGGCGTGGACTACCTCACCACGATCTCAAATTACTGCAAGCGGGTGCTGCAACGGCGCGGCACGTTGGACTTCCCCGAAGGCGCAGACCCCAAGCCGGAGAACTATCAGAACTGGAACATGGGTTTGCACAACCTCGTGATCACGTTCGATCCGTATCAGGTTGCGCCCTACGCCGCCGGCCCGCAGGAGTGTCAGGTGCCGCTCGTCACATTGCGCCGGCTGCTCGCAGCGCCTGCGCGCTGGTAGCAGATTTCCAGGTTGATCGGCTGTTTCGTGGTTGACGATGACATCGAACAGCCGATCAACCGGTCAGCCTGCAACCAGCGATTCGCTCACCACATCAAACAGCACGCGCGCACCCCACGCCAGCGCAGAGACTGTTACGCGCTCGTCGTGGCCATGCACAAGATCGAAGAAATTCTCGCCCTGCGCCAACTGCATCGGTGAGAAGCCATAGCAGATCGCGCCGAGCTTTGCTACGTGTTTGGCGTCGGTCGCGCCGGATAACATGCAAGGCAGGGGGATGGCTTGCGGGTCGTGGCGCTTCAGGTGCCGGCTGATCGTGCGGAACATCGGTGTGTCGATGGGGAACTCGATGGCATCGCCGGCGCTGTCAACCACGAACGACAAGCGTGCCATTTGCTCGCCCAGCACACCGCGCAACTCCTCAACCATCTCGTTTGGCCCAACCCCGGGCAGCGTGCGGCAGTCCAGCGTCGCCTCAGCGCACGATGGAATGACATTGGTCGTGTAGCCGCCGCGCAAGCCAGTCGGCGCCACTGTGTTGTGAGTGATGGCGTGCAATTCAGCAGCGAGGGAAGCATCGCTGAGCAGCCGGCTCACCGGCACATCGTGCAATGCCTCCATATCCATCCACGCACGCAATGCAATGCCCTGCCCGCCGCCGATGCCCTCCGCGAGGCCGGCGATATAGGCGCGGGCGGTTGGCAAGATGCGCATCGGCAGCCGCGCTTTCGCCAGTTTGTCGATAGCCTGCGCGAGATAGACGACTGCATTTTCGGCATGCGGCACGCTGGCATGGCCTGGCCGGCCGTTTGCCACCAGGCGCATCCACACATTGCCTTTCTCCGCCGTTTGAACGGGATAGAAGGTGCGATTTGCCACATACATGCTGTGACCGCCAAACTCGCTCAGCGCATATTCAGCGCGCAACAGGTCAGGATGTTTTTCGACCAGGATGCCAATGCCCTGATTCGTATCAGTCTCCTCATCAGCGGTGGCAGCCAGGATGAGGTCACGCTGCAAAACAAACTCGCCGGCAGCCTGCATCTTCGCAATGGCGATGAATACGGCCATCTGCATCGCCCCGATGCCCTTCATATCCAGCGCGCCGCGCCCAAATATCATCCCATCGCGCAGTTCACCGCCGAAAGGGTCAACCGTCCAGTGTTCGCGCTCCACCGGCACCACGTCGGTGTGTGAGTAGAGCAGAAGCGGCGCAGCGTTGCCATTGCCGCGCAGGCGGGCGATAGTGTTGCCGCGCGCCGGCGCCGTCTCAATCACAACAGGCTCGACGCCTGCTTCCTCTCGCAGCAATTTCGCCACATATTCAGCGGCGATGATCTCGTTGCCGGGCGGGTTGGATGTATCCAGGCGAATCAAATCTCGCAGGATGCGAATGGTGTCGTCGGCCAGCGCTTGTTCATGGGCATGCATCGTCGCTCAGTATAATCACGCCATTCTCATGGCAGATTTATCGGTGTACCGGCTCCCGACTCCGCCCGCTGCATAGGTCGTTCAGCGGGCTTTCCCCTTGTTTCGCTCCCTTGCTCAACATGCGACACTTGAGCGCCGGCATTCCAATCGACATTCACAAATCCCAAATCGAAAATGGCAAAGATCACCCCTCGCTCCGAGGATTTCTCACAGTGGTATCTCGACGTGCTGCGGGAAGCCGACATGTTTGACTACGGTCCCGTCGGCGGCACGATCATCGTCAAACCCTACGGCTGGACGCTGTATGAAAACATGAAGGAGGCGCTGGACAAGCGCTTCAAGGACACCGGCCACGTCAACGCGCAGTTTCCGCTCTTCATCCCAATGAGTTTTCTGCGGCGCGAGCAGCATCACGTCGAGGGTTTTGCGCCAGAATTGGCCGTCGTTACTGTTGGCGGCGGCAAGGAGCTTGAGGAGCCGATCGTCGTGCGCCCCACCAGCGAAACGATCATCGGTGACGCCTATTCGCGCTGGATCAAGAGCTATCGCGACCTGCCAGTGCTGATCAATCTATGGAACAGCGTGGTGCGATGGGAAAAGCGCACCAAGCCCTTCCTGCGCACGATGGAGTTTTACTGGCAGGAGGGTCACACTGCACATGCCACCCACGAAGACGCATGGGAAGAGGTGATGCGCATGCTGGACGTGTATCACGACCATGGCACAGAAGATTGCGCCATGCCGACCATCCGCGGGCGCAAGAGCCAGAACGAGCGCTTCGCCGGCGCGGTCAACACCACCAGCATCGAGGCGATGATGGGCGACAAGCGCGCGCTGCAGGCCGGCACCTCGCACGATCTCGGCCAGAACTTCGCCAAAGCCTTCGACATCAAGTTCCTCGACCGCGACAACGTAGAGAAGCACTGCTGGACCACCTCGTGGGGATTGAGTTGGCGCTTCATGGGCGGACTGATCATGGTTCATGGCGACGATCAAGGTTTGCGGTTGCCGCCCAAGCTCGCGCCGATTCAGGTGGCCGTCGTGCCCATCTACAAAAATGACGCTGAAAAAGCGAGCGTGTTTGAGGCAGCGGATCGCGTGTTTGCCTCGCTCAAGGCCGCCGGCCTGCGCGTCAAGTTCGATGACCGCGATGAGACGCCCGGCTTCAAGTTCAACGACTGGGAAATGCGCGGCGTGCCGGTGCGCGTGGAGATCGGCCCGAAAGATGTGGCCAACAATAGTGTGGCGTTGGCGCGGCGTGACATGCCGGGCAAAGCCGGCAAGATGTTTGTGCCACAAGCCGGCCTCGACGAGCGCATCAAGCTGCTGCTGAACGAGATTCAAGCCTCATTGCACCAGCAGGCCAAGGCATTTTTGCACGGCAACATCCACACGTGCAATACATGGGATGAAGTGAGAGAAGCTGTGCAGGACGGCTGGGCACTCGCACCGCTGCTGGATGATCCAGCGGTCGACGCCAGGATCAAGGATGAAATGCAAGCCACCAATCGCAACTTCCCATTCGAGCAGGAAGCCGGCGAATGGAAGTGCGTCGCCACCGGCCAGCTTGTGCGCGAGCGCGCGCTGATCGGCAAAGCGTATTGACGCAGCACGAACCACAAAACGCCGGCCATCTCAATGGCCGGCGTTTTTTATGCGCCGCCTGCAATCTGCATAGAGGCGTCTCAGTAACACAGAAGTGCCGGCAAAAGGTGCAGCCTCGCGCCCAAAACACGACCATCGCAGTGTGCCACCCGTATAATTCTTCAGGCGCGTTGCAAAATGGGGCGGCGGAATGGACACGCAATTTGCCGCAGGGGATAGCACGATGCGACGCTGCTGGATCAAGGCATTATCTATGTCCCATTCTGCTCACGTTTCATGATGCATCGGTTCGTTCGCTGCCTTTTCGTGGCACTACTGGCAGTGCTGCCAATTCTTGCGCCAACTCCATCGCTGGTTGCGCAAGCGCCCACACCAGTGCCGCTGCCATTTGCCGAGCGGGTGAAAGCCTTGATCGCCGGCATGAGCGTGCAACAACGCGTCGGCCAGTTGTTCCTCGTCAGTTTTCCTGGCAACAATGTCGCCCCGAACACCGACATCGCCGACCTCATTGCCAACTATCATGTCGGGGGTGTATTGCTGCGCGCAACCAATGGCAATTTCAACAACGCACAAACCGACCCATCACCGCCGCAACAGGTGGCGCAGATGGCAAATGCGCTGCAAACTCTGGCTCTGACGCGCCCGGCAGCTAACACCAGCCTCAACATTGGCGCGAGCCCAATCCCAGAAACACCGGATCTCGCGCCGGCCACTGACGCCACCTCTGAACCCACCGAGACACCGCCACCGCCGTTGCCGGCCATCCCACTCTTCATCGCGCTGTCCAGCGATGTAGATGCCCGTCCGCGCGCCGAATTGAGCGAGGTGACACAAAACGTCACACTGCTGCCATCGCAGATGGCAAATGGCGCAACGTGGAAGCCTGACAACGCGCGCATCAGCGGCGAGATCTTCGGGCGCGAATTTGCACAGATGGGCATCAATGTGCTGTTTGGCCCGATGCTCGATGTGGTGGATGCGCCAAAACCGAACACACCTGGCGACCTTGGCGTGAGCGTTTTCGGTGGCGATCCATTCTGGGTGGGGCGGATGGGCGCGGCATTTGTCACCGGCGTCCATCGCGGCAGCGAGAATCGCATCGCCATCATCGCCAAGAATTTCCCTGGTTTGGGTTCCTCTGACCGCGACGTGCGCGAGGAAATGCCGACGGTTCAAAAGTCGCTTGAGCAACTCAAGCAGATCGAGCTGGCGCCATTTTTCGCTGTCATGCGCGGCAATATCTATGATGAATCGACAGTGGATGGCCTGATGGTGTCGCACATTCGCTATCGCGGTTTTCAAGGCAACATTCGCGCCAGCACGCGCCCCGTCAGCCTCGATCCGCAAGCCTATCAGGCGCTGATGACGTTGCCTGAGACTGCGGAGTGGCGCAATAACGGCGGCATCACCTTCAGCGACTCGCTCGGCGCGCGCAGCGTGCGGCGCTTCTACGATCCAATGGAGGCATCGTTCAATGCGCGCCGCATCGCGCAGGAAGCGTTCGTCGCCGGCAACGACGTGCTGCTGCTCGACACCTTTGGCCTGACCAAAGAGTGGCCGGAACAGCTTGCCAACATCAAGGATGCCATCCGCTTCTTCCAGACGCGCTACGTGGAAGACCCTAATTTCGCTGCGCGGGTGGATGAGTCGTTGCAGCGCATCCTGTCATTGAAGCTGCGCTTGAACAAGGGCAACATCAACATGGCGAACCTGTTGGTGGACGACACTGCTGCCGACCAGATGCCATTGCAAACCAGCATCATCACCAACATCGCCAAGCAGTCCATCACCCTGCTTGCACCCAGCCAGCGTGATCTGCCGGCGGTGCTGCCAAACGCGCCGACGAAGGACGACACAATCACCTTCATCACCGATGATCGCCAACTGCGCGATTGTCCTTCGTGCGAGCCATATCCCGCCGTGCCAAAGACGGCGATGGAAGAGCTCGCGCTGAATCTGTATGGCCCGCGCACCACCGGCCAGGTTGACCCGGCGCGTGTTTCATCATTCACATTCAGCGACCTGATCGACTACAACGTGCAAGCCAGCGCAACCATCACCGGCACCCCGGATGTCGGCAGCTTAAGCACGCCCGGAACCCCATCCACCACACCTGAAATCACCGCCACACAACCCGCCGGGCCCCTGCGCATCCAATCAGCCATCGAGCGCTCAACATGGATCGTGATCGCGATGATCGACACCAATCCGGCCATCACACCCACGCAGGCGCTGCGAACTTTTCTTTCGCAGAGCGCGGACATGCTGAAGGACAAGCGTGTCATCGTGTTTGCGCTTGGCGCGCCGTATTATCTCGATGCAACGGAGGTGAGCAAGGTCACGGCCTACTTTGGCGTCTATAGCCGGCAGCCCGCATTTCTGGAGGCGGCGCTGCGCGCGCTATTTGGTGAATTTGTGCCAGCGGGCAAGTCTCCTGTGTCGGTGCCGGCGTTGAACTACTCGCTCATCAACGTCACCGCGCCTGACCCAACGCAAGTGATCCCGCTGACGACCGGAGACATGCTGACTGACACGCAATCCACGCCCGAACCGCTGCTGCTGAAGACGGGCGATCGCCTGAAGTTGCGTGCCGGCCCCATCGTTGATCTGAATGGCAACCTCGTGCCGGATGGCACAGTCGTGCAATTCATTTTGTCTTACCCGGCAGAGCGCGTGGAACAGCGCCAACAACCTGTAAACACGCGCGAAGGCATCGCCGAAACGACGATTGCACTGGAGCGGGAGGGCAAGTTGGAGATACGCGCAGAGGCTGACCCGGCGCTCACATCCTTCGTAGTGCGTGTGGACACCGGCAACACCACGCAGATTGAGACGATAAAGCCAACACTCGTGCCAACAGAGACGCCGGCGCCGGCGCCAACGATAGCCGTTGTGCGGCCAACCGCCGTGGCGCCCATCGCCTCTTTGCCGCCGAATGACGCAAACACCTCGCCGGCGCGCGCCAGCATCACCGGCTTCTTGCTCACGGCCATCGGGCTGTTGCTGATCAGCTTCAGTGTGTTTGCCTTCACAGCGCGGGAGCATCACGCCGGCATGAGCATGAGCGTGCGGCTGCGCATCGCAGTTTGCATATGGATTCTGGGTTGGTTGATCTATGCGATGGTGGCGTTGGGGTTGCCGGGCATGCGTTGGGTGACAAACCTGTTGGGTTGGGCCGGCTCGGCATTATCTGCCATTTTGTTCACCGCGATGGCGGCCGCTCTGCTGGTCGCCGGTATTCGCATCTGGCGCAAAAGCCATGAAAATGGCGCGACGTGATGTGCGGCGCACTTCAGCGCCTCACATGGCCCATCGGCAACAACACAGAGGAGGTTCACCCATGAGTTTTTTCAAGAAGCTGTTTGGAGGCGCGTCGAAGAACAGCGCCGCCAGTGAGGAGAACAATGCGCTGGTCTACTACGTGAAGGGGAACAAATGCGGCGCGATCACCCGCGTGCGCATCGACAAGCGCAATGACCTCAGCCGCGATGACGAAGAGATGCCTTTCGTGCGCAAGGTCATTGTGGACAGCAAGTGCTATGGGCAGGTGGAGATCGAGATGCGCTTCGATGAAGCCTATCGCGAATTGAGCCGTTCCATCACGGGCGGCATTTTTGTGGAGCGCGACGAATGGGAGGCGCAACAGACAGAGCGGACAACATGAAAGCTTAAAAGCATGCGGATGCCTTTTAATAATGTTAAAGAAAACTTTTAAGCAGCATTTTTTCACAAACCATTGACATAGAAAACTTGAAACATAGAATCGCGAAATCAGGCAACGTATATACGTTGGCGAGCTATGTTGGAGAGTTCGAAACAGAGAGAAGCGCACAAACCATTTTCGACCAACGGCCACACAAACGGCCGCAAGGCTTTTGCCTCCCCCGCGCTCATCCCTTCCACCACCACTTATCGCATTGCATTGCTCGTAAACATGGCGCGCAATGCTCCGCGCATCCATCGCAAGGATGCGCCGGCCGATATCCTTGCCGAATTGGACAGCGAGCGCAATGTCGAGTCATATGCGCAAGCCATGCGCGATGCCGGCCACGAGGTGCATATCCGCGAAGGCGATGCCCATCTTGCGGCATGGTTCACCGAGGTCAAGCCAGATATTTGCTTCAACACCTGCGAAGGATTTGGCGGAGATAGTCGCGAGGCGCAGGTGCCGGCGCTCTTGGAGATGCTCGGTGCGCGCTACACCGGCCCCACCCCGCTCGCCGCAGCCATCAGCCACGACAAACCCACCACCAAGCGCGTGTTGCACTATTACGGCCTGCCGTCGCCGCACTTTCAGGTGTTCGAGACGGCAGATGAACCGCTACGTCACACGCTGCGCTTCCCGCTATTCGTGAAGCCGGCCCACGAAGGCACTGGCATGGGCATCCAGAACGACAGCGTGGTGCACAACAAGAGACAACTGCGCGAGCGCGTGGCATGGTGCATCGAGGCATATCAACAGCCGGCGCTGGTCGAGACCTATATCGTTGGGCGCGACATCACCTGCGGGTTGGTTGGCAATGGCCAGGACGTGCACTTCTTCCCCATCACCGAAGTCGACTTCAGCGGCTACCCAGCCGATCTGCTCCCCATCTACGGCTCATTACAGAAGGTGGATCTGGACCACCTCTATAAAAACAAATGCCCTGCGCCACTGGAGGACAAGCTAACTGCCGAAGTGCGTCGGCTCACCCACCAGACATTTCTCGTCACTGGCTGCCGCGATTTCTGTCGCGTAGATTTTCGGCTCGACGACAGCGGCCGGCTGTTTATTCTGGAGATCAACGGCCTGCCCGGCATCTCGCCCATTAGCGATCTGACCTTGATGGCGCAGGCCGAAGGCTGGACGCACGGCGATCTGGTGCGCAGCGTGCTGAACGCTGGCCTCAAACGCTACGGCATGATCTGAAATGAAGACGTCCTCTGTGCTTCTGCTCTACGGCCTCGATGAAGTCAGCCTCGCTTTTGAGATCGAAAGCACGCTCAGCGTGATCAAGGCGATCAACGATGCGCTGGTCGCGCGCGGTTGGCGCGTGCTGCCTTTGCAGGTGACGCACGACCTGGCAACACCGCTGCGCGCGTTTGATCCGCGCGAGTGGGTGGTGTTCAACATGTGCGAAGGCGCGCCGGCGCAGGCGTTCTATTACGCCAAAGCCACGCGCACGCTGGCCGAACTGGGCTTCCACTTCACCGGCTCCGACGCCTGGTCGCTGGACGAGACGCAATACAAGTGGCGCATGAAGGCGGTGATGGATGGCGCTGGCGTGCCGACGCCGAAGTGGGCAATCTTCGAGCGCGCCGAGGATGTATGCTTCGACACCTTCCCCGCCATCGTCAAGCCGGCAGCGGAGCATTGCTCATATGGCATCACGCGTGAGTCGGTGGTGATGAACGAGATCGAGGCGCGCCGGCAAACCGCGCGCGTGATCGCAGATTTTAAGCAGCCGGCATTGATCGAGGAATTTCTCGACAGCCCTGAATACAACGTCACCGTGTGGGGCGATGGCGGCGATGTGTCTGTGCTGGGCATCAGCAGCATGACTTACGACGCTTTCGCTGACATTCATGATCGGCTTTGCACCTTTGACGCAAAGTGGACGCCGGAATCAGAAGCCTACCAGCGCATTCCTGCCATCTGCCCCGCGCCGGTTTCGGATGCGTTGAAGCGCAAGATCGAAGCCGTGTCGATCGCAGCTTATCGCGCATCGGGTTGCCGCGATTACGGGCGGGTGGATCTGCGACTGCGCGGCGATGAGCCGATGGCGCTGGATATCAACGCGAATTGCGACGTCAGCCAGGAGGGTGGGTTTGCCAATGCAGCCCGCGCCGCCGGCCTGAGCTATGGCGAACTCATGGAGCGGCTGGTGCTAATGGCTGTGCAGCGCATGCACGCACAGAACGTGCCAGCGCTGGCTGAGGTGCGCGCATGACCGCAATTGATGGCGTGCTGATGGCTGTGCGACCTTCGCAATGGGAAGACCGCGCAGGCATCTACGACATCCTGATGCACAGTGGTTTGTTCGGCAAAACCGACGCTGATTGCGTCGATGAGATGTTTGTGGAGACATGGGGCAAGCGCCGCGACGACGCCGACAACTATCGCTGGCTATCGTGCTGGCACGGCGACCAGATGACCGGCTTCGCATGTTACGGGCCTGAGTCGCTGACACAGGACACGTGGGATCTGTTTTGGATCTGCGTGCTGCCGGCGCAGCGCGGCAAGGGCGCCGGACGCGCGTTGATGGCCGAAGTGGAACGGCAAGCGCATCAGGCGCATGGACGCGTGATGGTGATCTACACCTCGTCGACCGAGAAGTATGCGCCGGCCCGGCGGTTGTATGAGGGCGCAGGGTTCGTCCGCGTGGCGACAGTGCCAGATTATTACGCCGAGGGTGATGATTTGAATATTTTTTGGAAGCGAATCGATGGCGGGGCAGCAAGGGGCGCTTGAAGTGATGCATCGCGGCGGCGCATTGCACACGACACTTGACGCCAAAGGAATCGATCGAAAGAGCAAGGAAAGGAGCGTATGCCAAACATCAAAGAACGCGTCCCGGTGGTAGTGCTTTACAACTACTACAAGAATTGGACGCCCCAGGAGAAAGAAGAGGGCGACAAGCTCACGCAAGCCATGGTCAGCGGGCTGGAATCGCTGGGACATCGCGTGGCCGTAGCCGAATTCTGGAAGGATGTGAGGCCGGCGCTGCGAAAGTTCAAGCCGGACGAGTGGATCATCTTCAACTGGTGTGAAGGCATCGAGGACGAGGTTGGCGGCGATGCGCGCATCTGCGCCGAGTTGGATCAGTTGGGTTACACCTACACCGGCAACGCACCCTATACGCTGAAGCTCTCTGTGGAGAAGGGGCGCGTCAAGCGCTTCCTGCAGCGCTGGAAAATTTCAACCCCCGCCGGCCGCGAATTCAAGAGCGTCGATGAGGTGACTGTTGAGAACTGGGACGCCGCCAACTTTCCGGCCATCGTCAAGCCAGTCAGCCAGCACTGCTCGGTGGCAGTGACGCGCGATGCAGTGGTGCATTCGATTGAGCAACTGCGAGAACGCGTGGCCTATGTGGTTGAGGTGGTGAAAGAGCCGGCGTTGGCAGAGCGCTTCATCGCCGGGCGCGAGATCAACGTGGGCATCTGGGGCAATGGCCGGCCGCGCATGTTGCCGCTGCGTGAGATCGACTTCTCAGCTATCCCAGACCCATTGCATCAGATGGTGACCTGGGACAGCAAATGGGTGCCAGACAGCCCCGAATGGAACGCCATGCCGGTGATCGTGCAGCCGGCGGTCTCGCACGAATTGCGCAAACGCATCGAGGACGTGGCGTTGCGCACCTACCGCGCCTTCGATTGCAGGGACTACGCGCGGGTCGATCTGCGCATCGATGCGCAGGAGCAGCCATATGTGGTGGATGTAAATCCAAATCCTGACATCACGCCAGAGGGCGGGTTTGCTGGCGCATGTCTGGCTGCTGGTTATAGCTACGGCGCGGCGATCAGCAACATTGTGAGCATGGCCGTGACGCGGCGCAATCGCCGGCAAGTGCTGTTCAATACGCTGGAGCGGCTGCGTGTGGAGCGGGCTGTGCAATCGGCTGAAGCGATGGCTGTGCCGGCGTAGACAGTTCAGCAAGCAGGAACCGAGAAGGGTAGAAACGACAAAAAAAACACCCGCAGTTCAACGCTGCGGGTGTTTTTGTTCAATGTGCCGGCAGAGGTGTGAACACCGGCGCCTGCCACCAACGTGGCCGACGCTCCGGCTGCATGCGCAAGGTCTTGGCTTTATGCTGCTGCAACAGCCGGCGGATCATGCGGCCAAGCCTGCTTTGGTTGCGTTTTTTCAACATCGACATGATGACAATTTCCAGCGCCATTGTCAATCACAATATCAACAACCTCACCGAATTGTCATTAGCACAAAGGCAGGGTCGCCGGCTGCGAGAAAAGGCTGATGGGAAAGATGCAACAAAAAAGCCGGCTGTAAGTGCCGGCTGTTGAAATCCAAGCGAAGGTTAGTGGCTGAATGGCGAGACAAACAGCGTAAACAAGCTGCGACGCGGCTTCACCATCGACTTGCGCTCATTCCAAAGCCGGGCATTCTCTTCCAACAGCGCACGCTGAATCCTGCCGCGCGACTTGTTGTTCAGAAGCACACTCGGCTGACCTACCTTCTCCAATGCTGCAATCACCCGCTCATCTGTCCACTTTTGGTTTTGCATCACAGTACTCCATTTCATTCCTTTCGGAACGATGCGATATCAATATTGTGATGAATTTGAAAGAATAACCATCGCGCTCTTGGCCGAATCATCCTAAGAGATAGGGCTGAACTGCGGTTTGCGGGTATGACTACTTTGAATACGTTATTTTCGCAACACAGAAAGAATGATGTATCTTTCTTGCATCGCGTTGTAGAGCGCAAGATCGTCACAGAGAGAACGTCATACTTAGCGGAAAAGACAAAGCGTCCCCGCTGACAGCGGGGACGCTTTGTGGTTTGGCATAAAAGGTCTCGTTATGCGCTCAACTGCTGGCGCATGGCATTGACCTTGCTTGACACACTGCCGTCGATGACCTTGTCACCGACACGCACAACGAGGCCGCCAAGGATGGCTGGATCGACATCGAAGGCGATTTCCTTGATCTCGCCCAGTTGCTTCGACAGATCGGCCTTGACGTTGGCCTGCTCCGCCGGCGTGAGCGGGAGCGCGCTCGTCACGGTCACCGGCGCGCCATCACCAGTGACGCCAGCGATGCTGGCCGCCGGCACCTTGCTGAAGAAGTCGTTGATGAGCGCCTTCTGGCGATTGGCATCCAGGGATTCGCCGACCAGCTTGTTCGTGGCGGCCATCACCAGCGCCACGATCTGGCTGCGTGCATCTGAGAGCATCTGGTTGCGCTCGCCGGTCGCGTCCACGCGCGCCTGAGCCTTGATCTTCTCGGCCTCGGCCTGCGCATCCGCGCGGATGCGCTGCACTTCGGCCTGCGCGCCGGCAAGCGTATCGGCGCGCGTCTTCTGCGCCTCTGCGCTCGCTTCATTCAGCTTGGCCTGATAGTCCTTCTCCACATTGGCAAGGCGCTCATCGGCCAGACGCGCATTCTCCATGCTGTCTTCGATGCGCTTGCGGCGCGCATCGAGGTTGCGCAGGATCGGCCGGATGACCATGCCGTTCAAGAAATACATGAGGAGCAGGAAGTTGATGATCTGCGCGACGAGCTGGACGGTGTTGATGCCCAACCCTTCCAGCGGGTTCGCGCCGCCGCCCTCTGCCGCTACGCGGCTGATTGCCACAATATCCAACACGATGAAACCTCCGAAGTGCTAGCCCGAGAAGGCGAACAGCAGCAGGAACGCAATCACGAGCGCGAAGATGGCGAGCGACTCGGCGAAGGCGATCACGAGAATCATGTAGGTTTGCAGGGTCGATGTCACTTCGGGGTTGCGGCCGATCGAGAGCAACGCGCCGAGGCCGGCGAGACCGATGCCGATGCCGGGGCCGATCATGCCGGCGCCACCGGCGATACCCGCGCCAATGGCCTTACCCAATACAAGTGCTGCTTCAGTTTCCATGTTTACTCCTCAGTCAGTAATGTCTGTTTGCTTGTAAAAAATGTTGGTGGATTGCCTGATTGCGCCGGCGGGCAGCAATCCCACCCGCCAGCGCGACTCATTGCCAAATCAGTGTTCTCCGTGCGCCACAGCCAGCGATGTGAACACGATGATGAGCATCATGAACACGAACGCCTGGATGACCGCCACCGCAAACTCAAGGGCGAGGAAGACGGTGGGGATCAACACGGGGATGATCGACATCATCACGAAGACCAGCACTGTGCCGGCAAACATGTTGCCGAATAGACGGAACGAGAACGTGACGATGCGGATGAACTCAGAGATCAACTCAAGCGGGCCGACGAGGCCGGCTTGAATATTGCCGACGAGGCCGGCCATCATGCCCTGATGCGCGCGCCGCCACGCACCGACCTGGAAGAAGCGCTCGAAGTAATGCACGCCGTTGGCGCGGACGCCCTGGTACTCGATGAAGAGGAAGGCGATCAGCGCGAGCGCCAGTGTGGTGCTGAGCGATGAGGTGGGCCGGCGCATGACCGGGATGACCGCCGCGCCGTGATTCGGGTCACCGCCAGCGAGCGTCGGAGTGGCGTTGACATCACTGGTGATCGAGGCAACATTTGGGCCAATCTGGGCTGCTTGCGCGCCCTCTGCCTGCGTCAGCGAGTAGCCGCACGATTCCGTGAAGCCCTTGGCTGGGTCAACCTCATAGCCGGTGATGAGCCAGGCTGGACCGGCCTTCACGGCGCAGAAACCACGCAGACCCGCCGGCGCTGCTTCGACCTGACCGATCGACTCGTGACCGGGCAGCAACTCAAAGAAACCAGCGATCAGGATGAAGGTGAACACGGTGATGGCGATGGGCGCAACGGCTTTCGCGCGCGTGCCGAGCGTCTGCACCATGTAGCTCTTATAGAGATACTCGACGTAGGCTTCCCATGCGCGGGCAATGAAGTTGGTCGGCACAAGACCCTTCAAGCCGGCGCGGCCAATCAATGCCAAAACGATGATGACGGCATCGACGATGAAAGTGGTAAACAGCGTGTTGTGCAACCAGCCACCCGGACCGTTCAGCGACTCGGAATACACCACGATGTTCGGGATGAACGTCTTGAACGGGACGGTCAGTCCATTGATGTTCAGCGTAAAGCTGCTCAGCAGGATGCCCAGCACCAATGAGCCGATGAGGAGGACAAGAAACTTCAAACCCTTCATGTTGTTACAACTCTGTTCTCGTTTCGAATGTGTTATTGTGCGTCGGGTAGCGTCGTTGGCGGCTGCGGCGCGGGCGCATCAACCGGCTCTTTTGTCTCCACCCAATTCAGATAAGCCTTTCGTGATCGCTTTACTGTCAACTTTGCCAGCGCATAGGCGACAAACACGGACAGCACCGCGCCGGCAATGGGCAACGCCAGCGTGAACAAGGGGCGGGTGCCGAGCGCGCGATCGAGCGCCATGCCGAGGAATGCCCCGCCAATCATCAATGCGCCGTTGATCAACGCAATCTGAGCCACCATGATGCCGATGATATGGGGTGGGAATGCCTTGATGAAGATGACGAGCGATGATTCGCGCTTGCGACTCTGCATGTGCGGCTCCGATTCTAACATGTGGTTTGTGCCATTTCGAGGGCGTTTTTGTCGCTGCACAACCGTGAACGGCGGCTTGTCGGGGGCAGGTCGATATGCCTGCCCCCAGCATTCATTCACGCGCCGGCCACCCCAAAGAACGAACGCGCCGCGTCGAGCGCGAGGTTCCAGAATGGCATCGAAGCGATGGTCAGCACGACGATGCCGGCGGCTGAGATGACCAGCGTAACGGTGGTAGGCGCCGGCACAAACAACGGAGCACTGTCGTGCTCAGTCTTCTCCACATACATCGCGCGCACCACGTTCAGGTAATACACCACCGAGATCAGCACGTTGATGACGGCGACGACGACCAGCCCAACCAGCGACACGCCGATGGCTGCCTGGAACAGGAACAGCTTGCCAACAAAACCAACCAGCGGCGGCGCGCCAAGCAGGCTGAGCAAGGCGGCAGTCATCGCCAGCGCGAGATACGGCGAGCGCCGGCCCAGCCCGTTGAATTTCGCAGTGTCTGTGCCGCCGACGCGCTGCTCGATCACACCCGTCACACCAAACGCAACGATGTTGGTGACCATGTAGATGCCGATGTAGAAGATCACCGCGGCCAGCGCCTCGGCCTGATTTGCGCCACCCAGCGCCAGTGCCGTGACGCCGATGAAGATGTAGCCAGCCTGCGAGACGCTGGAATACGCCAACATGCGCTTGACATCCTTCTGCACCAGCGCCAGCAGGCTGCCCAGCGTCATGGTGAGCATGGCAATGGGTTGCATCACCTGCGCCCATGCCAGCGACGCTTCAGAGGTGCCAGGCGGCAGAATGTAATACAGGAAACGGATGAGGATGGCGAAGCCGGCGGCCTTCGAAGCGGTGCTGATAAAACCGGAGACCGGCGTTGGCGCACCTTGATACACGTCCGGCGCCCAGAAGTGAAACGGCACCGCCGACGTCTTGAAGGCAAATCCCACCAGCACCAGCAGCGACGCAAAGGTCACCGGCACACGCAAGTCGGGGTTGCGGATGGCATCTGCCACAGCTCCATAGTTCGTGCTGCCCTGACTGAGGCCAAAGAACAGGCTCAGGCCGAACAGCATGACGGTGGAAGTGACCGCGCCAAAGACGAAATACTTCACACCGGCCTCCGCGCTGAGCTTGTCGCTGCGCATGAACGCGGCCATCAGATACAGCGAGAAGCTGGCCGTCTCGGTGGCAAGATACAACATGATCAGGTCGTTCGAGCCGGCCATCAGGCACATCGCCATCACCGAGAGGGTGAGAATGCCGAAGAACTCGCCATTGGCGCGCAGCGGGCGAAAGTCGGTCGCAATGAACATGCTCAGCGCGCCGGCGGCGATGAAGATGATGCGAAAGACGTAGGTGAAGACGTCATTGCGGATCATGCCGCCGAGGATGACCTGCCCCTCCGCTGGCCGCGCAATCACGGCAACGGCGAGGATGACCAGCATGCCGATGCCCGACATCACGCCGAGCGCGCGCCGCTGCACCTTTCTGCCGGCAGCCAGATCGATGCCCACGATCACAACTGACCAGAGCACCAGCAGGATCTCCGGCAGGATGCCGAGAAACTCGGCGGGGTTGGGTTGAACGAATGAACCAGCCATTTTTGAGTTCTAAACTCCAAACGCGGAGCTTCTTGTTATCCTGCCGTAGTCAGCCCCCTGACGATGGCTTGAACGCCGGCCTCCACGACCGACATGACCGAGTTGGGCATGAGGCCCACGAAGATCAGGATGGCGCACATGAATGCGATGGCAAATTTCTCCAGCCCATCAAGGCGCGGCAACTTCAACAATTCCGTGTTCTCCGGCTCAGAGAAGAAGACGCGCTGCGCCACGCGCAACGTCCAGGCTGCATTGATGACGATGACGATGACGCCGACAATGGCAACCACCGCATACCACCAACTGTTGATGGCGCTGCCGAAGACTTGCGCAGCAAACGCGCTGGGCGTGCCGGCGGCGCTCCACAAACCCATGAAGATTTGTAATTCGGCGATGAAGCCGGGCAGGCCGGGCATGCCCATCAGCGCGAGCGCGCCGACGATGAAGCCAACCGCCGCGAGCGGCATCACGCGCACCAGGCCGCTCAACTCATTCACATCGCGCAGGTGCGCGCGCTCATAGATCATGCCAACCAGCGCGAACATCAGGCCGGTCATCACACCGCCGGCGAACAATTCGATGCCGGCGCCATTCAAGCCGTGTGCGTTCAGCGCGGCGATGCCGAGCAGCACAAGGCCGAGGTGACTGACGGAAGAGAACCCGATGATGTATTTCAGATCGGTCTGGCGGTATGCGATTCCGGCGGCATAGATCAAGCCGGCAAGACAGAAGATCACCACTACCGGCATCCAGAAATTCGCGCCCTCCGGCATGAGTTGCACGCCGAAGCGCAGCGCGCAATATGCACCGGTGGCCTTCAACACGCCGCCGTGCAACATGGAAACTGCGGTCGGCGCGGCGGCGTAACCGTCCGGCGACCAGTTGTGCAGCGGCCACAGCGAGGCCAGCACGCCGAATCCGACGAAGACCGGCAGGAACCAGATGCGCTGGAAGGCCTCCGTATTTGGCAAACTGCGCACGCCGGCCTGCAGATCGAAAAAGTCGAAGCTGTTGCCAGCCTGGAAGTAGATTGCCAGCAGGCCGATGATCGCGACGAGTGAGCCAACGAAGAGGTAGATCGTCAGCTTCATCGCAGCGTATTCGCGGCGCTTGCTGCCCCAGCCGGCGATCAACACGTAGACCGGGAACAACACCATTTCATAGAAGATCAGCATCAGGAACGCATCGAGCGCCATGAAGCTGCCAAAGACGCCGGCCACCAGCAGCAGCAAAAACGCGAAGTATTCGCGCGGCCGGTCAGCCTGCTTCCACGACACCAGCACGGCACAGAACGCCACGATGCCGGTAAGCAGCAACTGCGGCGCAGAGAAGCCGTCCACGCCAACGTGGTAGCTGATGCCCAGGCTCGGAATCCAGGATGACTTCTCCTGAAACTGGAAGCCGCCGGCCAGCCGGTCATAAGAAATAAACACCGCCAGTGACAGCAGCATCGAGATGAAGAATGCGCCGGCAGCCACTGCCTTGATCGCGTCAGTGCGGTCACGCGGGGTGAGCAACACCACGACGGTGCCGATCATCGGCACGATCATGATGAGCGTGAGGATGGGAAAGTTCGCCATGTTGTTTACCTAAGCAGACCCTGCACGCCCACGTTGATAATGTTGAGCGCCAACGCCGGATAAATGCCAAGCACCAGCATCGCACCCATCAACGGCGCAACGCCCAGCACTTCAACAAAGTTGATGTCTTTCAACGGATGGTGCTGCCATTCCTCGCCCACTGGGCCGTGCAACACTTTTTGCAACGCCTTCAAAACGTAGATGCCGGTGATGAGCAGGCCGGCCATCGACAAAATGGTGAGCAGGGTGAAGGCTGACCAGCCGCCGCGCGTGACCATGAACTCGCTGACAAAACCAGAGAGGCCAGGCAGTCCAAGTGACCCCATCGAGCAGAAGAGCAGGATCCCGCCGTAGAGCGGCATGATCGTCCACAGCCCGCCATACTTGGTGAGGTCGCGGGTGTGCGCGCGCTCATACACTACGCCAACCAGCGCGAACATGGCTGCACTGCTCAGGCCGTGCGTTACCATCTGCAGCACCGCGCCGCTGCCGGCGATGGTTGCATCAATCTCGCGAATGCCGCTGTTGGGGTTGAGCGCGATGGCTGCTGAAGCGATGCCAAGCACGACAAAACCCATGTGATTGACGGAGGAATACGCCACCAGGCGCTTGAAGTCGGTCTGGCCCCATGAGGCAAACGCGCCGAGCAAAATGCTGAGGAAGGCCAGGAAGGCGAACAGCACGGCATAGGTGACCGGCTGGCCGAAAAGGCCGAAGCCAGGGATGACCGCCTGCGACCACACATCCGGGAAGATCGGCATGACCAGGCGGAAGAAGCCATAGCCACCAAGCTTGAGCAGGATGCCGGCCAGCATCATGGAGCCGCCAGTCGGCGCTTCGGTGTGCGCGTCGGGCAGCCAGGTATGCAGCGGCCACACTGGAATCTTCAATGCGAAGGCGACACTGAATGCGATGAAGGCGATGGCCTTCGCCACGCTGGGATCGGCGCCGAGCAAACTGATGGTGTTGCTGCCGGTGAAGGGTCGGCCCAGATCCGAGACAAGATACGTGATGTCGTAGCTCTTCGATGCGAGACCGATCACCTGAATCGCCAGCAACATGCCGAGGCTGGCGGCCATCGTGTACAAGATGAACTTGAGCGAGGCATAGCGCCGGTTCGCGCTGCCCCACTGGTTGATCATGAAGTACATCGGCACAAGGCTGATCTCGTAGAACAGGAAGAACACGACCAGGTCGAGCGAGATGAACACACCCAGCAGCGACGTCTGCAGCAGGAAGAACAGCGCGTAGAACGCCTTCGGACTTTTCTCGATGCGGGTGCTGAAGATCATGGCGAGCGGCGAAAGAAAGCAGGTCAGCACGATCAGCGGCAGGCTGATGCCGTCAGCGCCAACCTTGTAGGTGGCATTGACCTGCGGGAACCACACCATGCTCTCCATGAACTGAAAGCCGCCCTGCGACTGGTTGTAGCTGAAGAAGGCATACAGCGAGAGCGCAAGCGGAATCAAGCTGAAGGCGATGGAGCCCCAGCGGATGACCTGCTTCTGGCTGGATGGCGTGATCAGCACCAGCACCATGCCGACGAGCGGCAGGAAGGTGATGATACTGAGGAGGTTTGAGTTCAACAGATTCATCGTCTTATTGGAAGAAGAACAGGAAGAACACCAGGATCGCCAGCGCCATGATGAGGCCGGAGAGCAGGTAGTTTTGCACTTGGCCGCTTTGCAGTTCGCGGCCCCAATCGCCGGCGCTGCGGAAGGCGCGCCCGATCGTGTCGGAGATGCCGGTGATTACCACGCGATCGAAAGTCTGGAATGCGCCGGCAATCGCAGCGCCGAGGTGATACACGCCTTCAAGAATCCTGTCGATGATGCCTTTGTCAACGATGCGACTGTAGTTGTCCGCAATCGCCTGCAAGGGGTTGATGAAGAGCTTGCGATACAGCTCATCCCAATACCAGCGGTTGTGCAGGAAGCGGAACAGGCTGCCGAGCTTCTCGACTGGATCGGTGACGCCGGCCTCCAGGGTGCGACCACGATAGACCAGGAAGCCGAGCGCCAACCCGCCCAGCGCAACCACGAGCGAGAACAGCACCGGCACGATGTTAAATGCCAGCGCCTCTGGCTTCTCCAGCAACATGCTGCTGAGGAAGTGCTTGAGATAGAGCGCCGATTCACCCATCAGCGGGCCAAACACGGGGAAGTCCGGCGGGATGTTGACGAAGCCAATGAGCAGCGCGAACACCGCCAGCACGATCAGCGGGAAGGTCATCGCCGGCGGGTTTTCGCTGGCGTGCGCCGCAGCTTCGGTGCGCGGCTTGCCGAAGAAGGTCAGCGCAATCTGACGCGCCGTGTAGAACGCTGTCATCAGCGCGCTCAG
>CAZPVX010000002.1:0-2601 GCA_964590135.1 uncultured Anaerolineae bacterium
GCACGAGATCAGGCGTGAACTGGATGCGCTTGAAGTCCCCGCCAATCGCCTCGGCCAGCGTCTTCACCGCCATCGTCTTCGCCAGCCCCGGCACACCTTCCACGAGGATGTGGCCGCGCGCCAGCAGCGCCACCACCATGCGCTCCAGCAGGTGATCCTGGCCGACGATGATCTTTTTCACCTCATACAGCACGCGCTCCATCGGCGTGCCCGGCTTGATTCCGCCATTCACTTCTGTTGCCAAAGTTCACCCTCCTGTTTCACATATCACGCATGCTTCAATACGGCGGCATACCGGCAGCGCCGCCGGCCATGTTGATCGGCACTGCAAAACCAATGCCGCTGAATGCATCCTGCCCGCTGGGATTGACCAGCGCCGCAACGATGCCGACGACCTGCCCGTAGCGATTGAGCAGCGGCCCACCCGAGTTGCCCGGGTTCACCGCCGCATCGAACTGGATCAATTCCTTCAATTCGACGCCGGCGCTATCGGGCTTGAACGAGCGCCTGAGGCCAGAGACCACGCCGGCGCTCAGAGAGCCATACAGTCCAAGCGGGTTGCCGACGGCATACACTTCATCGCCCACGCGCAGCGTCCCCGGGTTGCCAAGTGTGGCGGGGAATATCTGCGCCGGCGGATTGAGCGCCATCAACACCGCGATGTCGTTTTCGGGCTGCGCGGTCACCACCTCTGCCGGCGACTCGGTGCCATCAGCAAATGTCACCTTGATCTCACTCGCGTCTTTCACCACATGCAGGCTGGTCAAAATTGCGCCCTGCGCATTGATGACCACGCCGCTACCCAGCCCTGCGCCCTCGTGCAGATCGCCATCACCAGCAATGCCTGCGCCGCCCTCGCCCTGCGTTTGCACCAGCACGAGCGACGGCATGATGGCGCGATGCACACCAACGGAATAGGCCGGCGGCGGCGTCGCAGATGCCATTGCAGCTTTGATCGTGTCATTCACATCACGCACAGTCAATTGCCTGGGTGGCGGCGTGGCGACCTGATACAACAGCACCGCCAGCAGCGCTGCAACGACGCCGGCAAAGAACAGCAGCGCGGTGCGCGTCCGCGCCACAAATTGCCTCGCGCGCACTTGCAAAGGTAATGCGGTGGATTCAGACGGTTCGCTCATACGATTTGAAGCGCCGGCTTGCGCATGCGCAAAGATATAGCGCGGCTGTATGAGGCTACGTTAAGACCGCAGTGAGATTTGGCCGCTCGTCTAGTTGTAATCTAGCGCTTCTCGCGTTAGATTGGAACAAACAGCGCTGCACGGCCGCGATGCCGGCGGCGCAGGGAGATATGCTATGCCAGAGAAAGTGCTTGTTGCCTATGCCACGAAGCATGGCTCGACGACCGAAATTGCCGACAAAATTGCCGAAATTCTGGGAAGCGCCGGCATCCATGCGGTGGCGCTGCCGATTGAACACATCGGTGACCTCGCATCCTACTCTGCGGTGGTGCTGGGCAGCGCAATTTACGTCGGCCAGTGGCGCAAAGAAGCGACGCGTTTCCTCAAAACCTACGAGAAGGAGTTGGCCAGTCGCCCGGTGTGGCTCTTCTCCAGTGGACCTACCGGCGAGGGTGATGTTGCAACGCTGTTGAAGGGTGAATTGCTGCCGCATGACGTGCAAAATATCGCCAATCGCATCTGTCCGCGCGACATCGCTGTCTTTCATGGCGAGTTGGATGATGCGAAACTCAACCTGTTCGAGAGGATCGTCGTCAAGGGTGTGAACGCGCCGATGGGCGATTATCGCGATTGGATCGAGATCGTGCGCTGGGCGCAGGGCATCGCCGAATCGCTCAAACAGACTGTCGATGCGTAGGCTTTTCGCTGCCACGCCGGACTAAACAAGCCACGGCAATGCCGCGCCGGCGCAGACTTTCATCGCGTTGCGCAAAAGCAATTGAAACTGTGGGTGCAACCACACGTCGAGGTTGTGGCCGGGTGTCAACACCACGACGCGGCCGCTGTCTTCTGCGCGCAGCCAACCCGCCGGCTGCTCGCCATGCTCTGATGTGGACTTCAAAAATATGTCCACCGGCGCATCTTCCATCAGCATGAAGTAATGCTCATCCTGCACGGTGAATGATTCAACGCCGGCGGTGCATGCATTCGCCTCGCACGGCACAATCGTGACCTTGCATTGCGGCGGATGCATGTCGAACACGCCGCCCAGCAGCGCGCGCAACGCCGGCGCCTCCTTGTAGTCTGCCGTGCCCGAATGAACGGCCAACAGCCCGCCACCCTGCCGGACATACGCCACCAGCGCCGCCTGCACATCCTCCGTCATCCAGCGCGTCTTATCTTGCGCTGAGACATTGTTCGATTTCACGAGGACGATGAGTGGGTAATCGTGGATGCGCAACGTCGGCCAATTTCGGGCATCCTCCACCCAGTCGAAAGCGAGGTCAGATGCAACGCCGGCGAGGTATTGCAGGCCGGCGCGCGGCGTCGCCGCCGGGTGCCAGAAATCATCGCACAGCACCAATGCTTTTGTGTTCATGCCGTTCAATCCTGAATGCGCAAGCTGGGAGCGCGCCTTGCGTGCCAGCGCACGCATTGTCACGTGTTTACCATGGCCATTCGC
>CAZPVX010000002.1:2611-62273 GCA_964590135.1 uncultured Anaerolineae bacterium
CCCCCCCTCGCCCCCCTTCCCACCTGTATGCCTTGCCCACTCGCCGCCCAGCCCCGCGCGCATGACAAGCCGGTCTTCTTCACCACCGGCAAGCGTGCTGGTGAAATAGGCCACCGCCGGCTGGGCAGCAACCTCAGGCTCCAACTCAGCCCGCATGTTCTTCTCTCCGCCGATGTAGGAACGCACCCAGCCCGGGTGATACACGCGGAACGTGTAGCCATCGGGTCGCAGGCAGTTGAACAGATTGCGCACTGCCATATTCAGCGCGGCCTTCGACATGCAGTAGCCATACCACGCCGGCCTCGCGCTGCGGTTGATGCTGCCGGCCTCCGACGACACGAAGCACAGACGCTTCATCCCGCCGCGTTCCATCAGCGGCAAAAATGCCTCGACCATGCGAATGGGACCGAATGTGTTAACCTCGATCAGCCGGCGCATCTCGTCATAGTCCTGCGCCTGGCGGATGGTGCGCTCCGACGTGTGTGAATTCACGCCGGCGTTGTTGATCAGCACATCGAGTTGCTCCGTCATGCCGCCAATCGCGCGCGCCGCCGCCTGCACCGATTCCAGTTTCGATACGTCCAACGGCACGATGCGCAGCGCCTCCGGGAAGCGTTTTGCCAACTCGCCCAATTCGAACCAGTCAGGCAGGTGCTGACCGGCGAATACGATGCAACCCTGTTCCAGCAAACGCGCCGCCAACGCGTGACCCAAGCCGCGATCCGCACCGGTAACCAGGGCCACCTTGCGCTCACTCTGTTGTTCCATGATTCACTCCAGACAGACCGACTCAGGGCAAAAAGTGCTTTTCACCCCATCAAACTGTTGAAACAATGCTCACAAACGGCTTCGCAAGAAATCGACGCAACCGCCAATCTGCGCTTCGCTCAGACCATGCAGGATGATCGCGCCGGCGTAGCCGCTCTGCCGCAACAGCGCCAGATACAGCGCATAATCCAGCTTGCCCTGCCCCGCCGGCAGATGCCCTGCATCGCCATCATGATCCAGATCCTTCGCGTGCGCCAGCGCAATGTCGTCGCCAAGCAGGTCAAAGGCTCCCTGCAGGACGTCGCGCATGCTCGGCAACTCGCCGGCGTGAAAGATATTCGCACCGTCCATCACCACCTTGATGCGCGGCGAGCCGACCTCATCGATCAACCGGCGCGCCTTCTGCGCCGAATCCACCACGTTGTTCACTTCCGGCTCGAAGGCCATCACCACACCATGCCGCTCGGCGATCTCTGCAGCGCGCGTCATGCTGGCAAGCAGGTCGCGCCATGCATCCGGCAGGTCGTTGTCGGGGTGGCGCCGCCACATGCTCGCTGTGTTGCGCGTGCCGCTGCAAAGCGTGATGACATTCGTGCCGAGATGCTTGCATACGCCGGCCAGCGTGTCGAGCTTGCGCAAGCCGGTTTCACGCTCACGCACATCCGGGTGGATCATGTTGAAAGTGCCGCTCACCGCGCTCATGGCGATGCCGCGCTGCGCAAGAGCAGCAGCTATCGCCTGCGCAACGCTCAGATCAATGGCATCCGGCATGGATGGCAGGCCAGCGCAATTCAAATCGAATTGCACGTGTCGCAAGCCATGTGAGGCAATCGCTTCCAATACGCCGGCGAGTGAATTCTGTTGAAATGTGTTGGTGAGAATGCCAATGGGCAGGATGGGCGATGAGGTTTGCATCAGGGTGAGTGTAGCTGCAGAGGCGCCGGCTGCCCAATCGTCGATTTCATTTTCCCATCAGCATGTCAGCGCCGGCGCAACAAAGGCAATTCGATTCCGCACAAAATTGCTTGATCTAGGCGCTCGTCACAGCATCCAGCACATCGTCCACCAAAAGTCCATCCAAAGACATATTGAAATCGCAATTTATTCTTAACACAATCTAAGCACTTTTCTCACATAGACCGTCCCAGTAGACAAAAAGAATTGACATGGAGATTTCACTGTTGACACTATTGATCGGGCTGGCGCTCGGCACATTTGCGCTGGGCTTCATCTTTGCGCGATTGGCGAAGCTGTCGCGCCTGTCAACACCAACGCGCCACTTTGCCACCGAAGGCGCATCTGCCGGCACGCCGGCCACACCAGAGCCAGAGGATGTGCTAACCGCCACTCAGCTTCACTACCAGCAAACCCACATCAACAGTCTAAACACGAACATTCGCATCCTGGAGGAAAAGCTGCGCTGGGCGGAGCAAGACCGCCTGGATGCTGATGAGGCAATAACCGATCTGCAACGCCATCTGAAGGCAGCGAAGGAGCCGCGCGGCGACGAGGTGACGCAGCGCGAAGCCGAACTGGCCTTGCTGCGCGCCCAACTCGATGCTGCCATCAACAGCGCCAGCAAGATGGAGCGCCGAATGATCCGCGCTGAACATGACGCGCAGGCGGCGAAAGAAGAAAACACCCAGTTGCGCGCCAAATTGTGGGCGCAGCAAAGCACTGATGCCGCATTGAGCCGGCTTCAAGATCGGCAGACCACCCTGCAGGCTGCCGTCAATGAAGTCCAGATCACCCGCGACCGACTGGCCGGCGAGGTGGTGACGCTGAACGCAACGCTGGCCGACCGGCGCTTGAAAGAGAAGGAAGAGGACTACGCGCGGCTGGTGGCGCGCGAGAATGCGTGGGAGAAGCAACAGTCGCTGCTGGCCGACACGCAGGCGCAGGTCGCACAAACCGAGCGCGAGCGCGATGACGCCCTGCGCAACGCAACACAATTGCGCGCAGCATTGGACGACGCCGGCGCGCAAATTCAAACGGTCAGCGAACGGCTGCATGCGCTGCATGAGGCGATGGCCCTGCGTGACGCACAGGTGACTGAGCTACATGGCGATCTGCGCCGGTTGCAGCAAGAACATGCTGCCACAAGCGCGCAGCGTGACGCACTGCGCGAGGAACTGGCGCAGACAATCGCCGGCGCTGAGGCAAACGAGAAAACAGTCCGCGCAGCGCTGGCGCGCGCGGTGTCTGTTGCCGAGGAAACACGCATGATGCTGCGCTTGCGCGATGGCGCAGCCATCGAATTGGAGGCGAAAACAGCACTGGCCGAGCAACAGCGAGAGACGCTGGAGGCGGCGCTACTGCTGGCAACCGCCAACCTCGCCACCTTGCGCGAAGCATTGCACGATGCCGAAGCCGACCGCGCAGCGCTGGAAGTTGAGATGGAGAACAAGATGCAGGCGCTGGCTGTGGCGAACGACGATCTGGCGCAACTTTCCTCGCGCGAATACGAACTGACGGTGGCGCTGGAGCGCACCGGGCGCGAACACCAGTCATCATTCGAGATGCTGCTGCTGCATGTGAGCAAGGTCGAAGACGATCTGGCAAAAGCACAGGCAGCCTTGGCGGAGAAGCGCGAAGAGGTGGAGCAGTTGGCCGGCCAGATGCGCGAGCTCGAGATTGCATTGCAGATGGCGACGCAGCAGGCAGACGAGAGAGAAATTGCGCTGGCAGCGCTGCAAACTCATCTACAAAGCAATGAAGAGACGCTGGCAGCCGCGCAAAAACACGCGAGCGAACAAGCCGATGAGATCAACGCCTTGACGCTGGCACGCACCACGCTTGAAGCGCACCTGCAGGCAAAGACCGCAGTGCTGGCATCCGCGGAAGCTGTGATCACGTCGATGCGTGAGCAAATGACTGAGCGCAATCAGGAATTGGCCGATCTGCGCATCCTCGCCAGCGAGCGCTTGCGCGAATTGGAATCGGCGCAAGCACAGATCGCCTATCTCACCACTGGATTGGATGATCTCAACAACACCGCAAATGAGAAATCCGCCGCACTGCAGGCCACGCAGGCGGCGTTAAACGAGGCGCTGACTGCCAGCGAAGCTGCGCAAACGCGCATCGCCGAGCTTGTCGCGGAGCGCGAAGAACTCACCAGCGAGATCGCCAGCGCTCAGCGGCAGATTGCAATGTTGAGCGGCGAGCATGCCAGCCTTCATGCTGAACTGTCAGCCGCCACATCGAATGCAGTCCGTCTGCATAGCGAACTGGAAGAAGCACAAACACAGATTGCCCAGGCGCAGGAAATCAATGCGGCCTTGCACGAAGCGGTCGAAGCGCAGGCCGGCGAGATCATTGCATTGGCAAAGGTGAAGGATCAACTGGAAAGCGCCTTGAAGCTGGCCGAAGCGCGGGTCGATGATCTGGCGCTTGCGCTTGAAAACGCCGGCGCGCGTCACGCTGGCGCCGCAGCGAGGTTGCAAGAGAGCGAGGCCGCGCTCGAAAGCTTGCGCAGCGCACATGCCGCGCTGCTGGAAGCAAAGTCCGCCGGCGATGACATCGTGATTTCGCTGACAGAAGAGGTCAAGGCGCTTGCCCATGCGAAAGCCGGGCTGGAAAACGATTTGCACTCAGCCCAGTCGCGCCTGGACGGCCAGATCCACGAATTGAAGCTGGCAGCGGCAATGCGCGCCGATCTCGAAGCCAGACTGCAGGCCAGTGAAGCTGCGCTTGAGGCGCTGGAACAAGTGTGCCGGCAGCACGAAATGGCAATTTCGCAGGACGAAGCGCGCATCACCGAGCTGACAGCCGCCGCAGAGGCGGCAGCCGGTGAACGACTGGCGCTGGAGACGGCATTGCGCGAGCGCGAGGGCCAGCTTGAGCAAATTTCCGCGACACTTGCTGATCTGCGGCAGGCGCATGCCTCGCTGTTGCGGGAGCATGACGCGCTGCGGCGCGCCGGCGAGGCGCTGGAGACGCAAACGCACCATCAGATGGAAACGCTGGTGGAAGTGTCAAACACAGCTGCTGCGCTGCAACAGCAATTGCAGGAGCGCGACGCCGCTTTGCTGGCTGCGCACGTCGCGCTGGCGCAGGCACAGCAGGCGCTTGCCGCCAAACCCGAACCTGGCACGTTGGAAGCGCAACTGATCGACACCACGCTGACGCTGCAGCGGCTGGAGCGCGATTTCGCTGCGCTGCAGGCCGAGAAAGACGCCATCGAAGACGAATACACGCGCGAGGGAATCGCCGGCCAGATGCGCCTGACCGAGAAGGAGCGCGAATTGCGCGAGTGCAGTGCGCACGCAGAGGCGCTGGAATTGCAGATTGCGCTGCTGCATGCGAAGAGTCAGTAAGCGCCCATGACACCTGACTTCACGCAAATCCAGTTTGCGGTTCGCACAGCTCGACGTCGCTAGCGCAAATCCACCCGAATGTGCCTGTGACAGCCATCGCGCTTCAACCCCCGATTTTCTTGGATATTGGGGGTGTTTCGCTACAATCGCACGATCGTGCAGACTGATCTCCCCATACACGCATTGCGCAAATCACTGCGCGAGGCGTGGACACGACACAGCAACCTTGTCATCATCGCGCCGACGGGCAGCGGCAAAACCACCCAAGTTTGTCAGATGTTGCATCAGGACGGCATCGCACAGGGCCGGCGCATTGTGGTGCTGCAACCGCGCCGCGTAGCCGCGCGCAGCGTCGCCCGCCGCGTGGCTGAGGAGATGGGCAGCGAGATCGGCGCCACCGTCGGCTATCAGGTGCGCTTCGACGAGCGCCTGAGCGACACGACCAAGATCGCCTTCGTCACCGAGGGCATATTGCTGCGCTGGCTGCAAAGCGATCCAGCGCTGAGCGGCATCGGCGCGGTGCTGTTCGATGAATTTCACGAGCGCAGCGTGATGAGTGACGTGGCACTGGCCCTGTGCAAACGGTTGCAACAAGGGCGCCGACCAGACCTCAAGCTCATCGTCATGTCGGCCACGCTGGAAGCGCAACCCGTCGCCGATTACCTTGCCGGCGACTCACCCTGCCCCACGCTTGTCTCCGAAGGTCGCGCCTTTCCAGTCGAGATGCACTATCAAGATTGGGATGATGACAGCCCGGTGTGGGAGCGCGCTGCACAGAAGGTCATCGACGCACTGCGCGGCAGCGATGTCGGCGACGCGCTGGTGTTCATGCCCGGCATGTCCGAGATTCAACGCACCCTCGACGAGATTCGCCGACGCTGGCGCGCGGCCGGTCTGCACGAGATGCCGGCACTGCTGGCGCTGCACGGCGAGATGCCGGCGCGCGAGCAGGATCGCGTTTTTGCGCCCTACACAGGCCGGCGCGTGATCGTCGCCACCAATGTCGCTGAAACCTCGATCACTTTGCCCAACATCCACTTCGTCATCGACAGTGGCCTTGCACGCATCGATCGCTATGACTCGACGCGCGGTGTGAACACGCTGCACGTCGAACCGATCTCGCAAGCGTCCGCCGACCAACGCACCGGCCGCGCCGGCCGTGTCGCACGCGGGCAGTGCTTTCGGCTATGGTCGGAAAAACAGCATGCGCAACGCCCTTTGAAGAATACGCCCGAAGTGCAGCGCACCGACCTCGCCGCCACGCTGCTATTGCTGCATGCTCTCGACATCGATCACGTCGAGCAATTTGATTTTCTGGAGCGGCCAGAGGCAAGCCGGCTGCGCGCGGCGGTCGATGTGCTCGAGATGCTCGGCGCGACGAAGGACAACCGCATCACCGAGATGGGCCGGCGCATGGCGCGCATCCCAACCCATCCGCGCTTTGCCCGCATGTTGATCGAGGCTGAGCGTTATCAAGCCGTGCGCGAAGTGGCGCTGATGGCCGCGCTGGTCAGCGGACGCGATTTGTTGATCCGCCTGAACCGCGAGGACCGCATCCAAAAGCGCAACCGTGAGCGCCTGTTGAAGCAGGGTCAGCACAGCTCAGATTTCTTCCTCCTGGCAAATGCGTTTGACTTTGCCGCACAAAATAACTTTGATGGAAAGATCTGCGCGATGCACGGCATCCATGCGCAGGTAGCGCGCGAAGTGGCACTGGCCTATTCGCAATTGCTCGACGTATGCGAACAGGCCGGCTTGCTCGCTGCGGATGCACAGAGCCAGCCAGCACCGGATGCGATGCAGCGCTGCCATCTGGCCGGCTTTGTCGACCACCTGGCCGTGCGCACCAGCAGCGGCAGCGACGAATATGACCTGACGGACGACCGGCGCTGCACGCTGATGAATGAGAGCGTGGCGGGCCGGCACCTGCTTGTCGTCGCATCCGTCATCCGCGAGATTACGACGCGCAGCGGCGAAACGTTGGCGCTGTTGGGGCAAGTGAGCGCGGTGCAGCCGGCGTGGGTACGCGAGCTGAATCCGGCCGGCCTGGACGAAACGATCGAGCATGTGTATGACCGCTTGAACAGGCGCGTGGCGGCTGGGCGGGTGCTGCACTTTCGCGATCTGGTCATCGGCGGCGAGCGCGTCGATGACGTCGATCCCGCCATCGCTGCGCAGATTCTGGCCGACGAGATCATGCATCAGATGAATCGCCTGCCGCAATGGGCGCAAATCAAACCCTGGCTGGCGCAACACCCGATGAATGAAATGCAGGTTAAGTCGGCGCTGGCTGATGCCTTCGCCGGCGCGACGAGCTACGAAGAGGCCATCAAGCGAGATGTGCTGACAGCATTCACAAAAGCAGGCAGCAGGTGAAATTCAGAAATCAAGGAAGCGTCAATCTGCCGCAAATGCTTAAATACGCAGCATGAAAATCGAATCGGTCGATCTCTTTTATCTCTCGATGCCGGAAGTGCTGGACATTGGCGATGGCAGCCAGGACGCACTGGTGGTGCGGGTGCGCGCCGGCGGCTACGAAGGCTGGGGGGAGTGCGAGGCGTCGCCGCTCACGTCCATCGCCAGCATGGTTGCGCCGATGTCGCACAGCGCATGCAAACCGATCTCCGCCTCGGCCGTTGGCCAAACCTTAAATGACCTTAAAGACATCTCTCGCCTGGGCCGGCTCATGCACGGCAACAGCTTCGACCTGCTGCAGGCCGACCACACCTGGTCAGGCATCGACATGGCGCTGTGGGACTTGATGGGCAAAAAGCTGGGTGAGCCGGTGTGGCGCTTGCTTGGCTACACGAATGCCTATCCGAAGATGCCATATGCCTCCGTGCTATTTGGCGACACGCCCCAGCAGACGCTGCAAAAAGGCCGCACCGCGCGCGCGAGCGGCTTTCGCGCAGCGAAGTTTGGCTGGGGCAACTTCGGCAAAGGCAGTCTGCAGGATGACGTCGACCAGGTGATGGCAGCGCGCGAAGGCGTTGGAGCGGATGGCATCCTGTTGATCGACGCCGGCACCAACTTTGGCGACGACGCCGATGCGGCCATCCAGCGCGCGCCAGTGATGAAGGATTGCAACGTGACATGGTTTGAGGAGCCATTCGTCAAGGACGCCTTCGAGCAGCACGTCGCGCTGGCAAAGGCGTGCGCGCCGGTGAAGCTGGCCGGCGGCGAAGGCTCGCACAACCCCTACATGGCGAAACACATGATCGATCACTGCGCGCTTGGCTTCATTCAGATCGACGCCGGCCGCATCGGCGGCATCAGCGGCGCAAAGCAAATTGCAGACTATGCAGCTTCTCACGGTGTGACCTACGTCAATCACACCTTTACATCGCATCTCGCGCTCAGCGCATCGCTACAGCCCTTCGCCGGCTTGCGCGCCGCCCGCATCAGCGAATACCCCTTCGAACCAAAGACGCTGGCGTATGACTTGACCGAGAATCACATCGAACGCGATGCGAATGGTGAGATCGTCGCGCCAGACGCGCCGGGCCTGGGCATGACGGTGAGCAAGGCGGCGCTGAAACGGTATTTGCAGGATGTGGAGATCAAGGTCAACGGGCAGGTGCTGTATAGCACGCCGGCGGTCGATTGAGAGGTTCGCTCAAGTTTCCAGCATCGGGTCGCACACAGCGCATCATGCACCTGCGCCGGCTTCTTTCATCTAACGATGGACTGTTCACGCAGTTGCGTTTCGAGCGTTGCGTTCGCAGTGTTGATGTAAAGATGGCCTTCCGTGACGGAGACATCGAGCGTCATGCGCCGGTCCAGCAACACTACCAACGACGCCAGGAAAGCGCGCTCGAGGGCGAACAGCGGGATCGACTCAGCGCGGTGGATCGATTTGCCGGCAAGGTTGCGACGCAGCATGTCTGGATCGCGATGGGTGTAGATGGCAACACGCGGCGCGGCCTTGCTGGCGCGATGCAGCTTCTCAGCGTCCGGCATGCCCACCTCCACCCACAGCGTCAACGCGCCGGTGGGATCGCGTGCCCACACCGCCGGCTCGCTGGCATCCTCCAACGCCTTCGCCAACGCAATGCCGTCACAATACTCGAGGCAGTAGGCCAGCACGCGCGTGAGCATGTATTCCGGCGTCTCGGTGGGATGTTGCGCCACGCGCAGCGCGAAGTTCTCATACACGCTGCGGTCCATATCGCTCAGGGTGATGTTGAAGTTGTAGATCGTTGCATTCAGCGCCATCGGCTGGATGATACGCGATGGATTTTGACTTTATACTCGGCCAACCTCTACCTGAAACCAACATGAACACATCACTTTTTGAAAATGGGAAGCAAGTCCGCCGGCCCGTGGCTAACACTGATCTGATGGTCACGCCGCTATGCATCGGCTGCGCACCACTGGGTGACATGCCCGAAACATTCACCTACAGCGTGGCTGAAGTGCAGGCGCTCGACACCGTGCGCGCCATCTTCAACAGCGATATCAACTTTCTCGACACGGCGTATTCTTACGGCGACGGCGAAAGCGAGCGCCGCATCGGCCTGGTGCTGAAGGAATATGGCGGCAGGGTGCCGGCGGGCTATGTGCTGGCATCGAAGGCCGACCGCAATCTGCAGACCGGCGATTTCAGCGGCGCGCAGATGCGCAAATCGGTTGAGCGCAGCTTGAAGTTGCTCGGGCTGAACTCAATCGACATCATGCACCTGCACGACCCCGAAAACACCACGTTTGAAAACGTGATGTCGAAGGGCGGGCCGCTCGATGTCTTGCAGCAAATGCAGCGCGAAGGGCTGATCAAGCATCTTGGCGTCGCCGGCGGTCCCATCGACATGGAGATCCGGTATGTCGAAACCGGAGCATTCAGCATGGTGATCACACACAACCGCTACACGCTGCTCAACCGCGTGGCAGAGCCGCTGCTGGAAGCGGCGCACAAGCGCGGCGTGGCTGTGTTCAACGCGGCGCCCTACGGCAGCGGCATCCTGGCCAAAGGGCCGAGCGCGTATCCGCGCTTCGCCTACCGCGAGGCCAACGCCGAGATGGTGGATCGCGCCTTCAAGTTGGAAGCGGTGTGCAAGAAGTATGACGTGCCGCTTGCGGCGGCCGCGCTGCAGTTCTCACTGCGCGACCCGCGCATCACGTCAACCATCATCGGCATGAGCAAGCCAGAGCGCATCCAGCAGACCATCGATCTCGCAAAGACAGCCATCCCTGAAGCGCTGTGGGCTGAACTTGATGCCGCCGCTCCGCCCATCAACAAAGAGTTGTGACTTTTCGACAGAATTTACAGCCGGCTAATTCCGCAGACGGATGGCGAGACCTGTGAAGCGGCCGGCTTTGTTCATGCCGGCGTTGCGCACAGCCATGCTGATCGCGCGCCGGCTGCCCACCAGCACCGTGAGTCGCTTTGCGCGCGTCACAGCGGTGTAGAGCAATTTGCGCTCCAGCATCATGTAGTGGCTCATCACCAGCGGGATCACCACTGCAGGATATTCGCTGCCTTGTGATTTGTGGATGCTGATGGCATAGGCCAGCGCAAGCTGATCAAGCTCGGTGAATTCGTAATCCACCGCGCGGCCATCTTCCAGTCGCACCTGCACGATCTGCGCTTCGGGATAAATGGCCGTGATGATGCCGGCATCACCGTTGAACACATCGAGGTCGTAGTTGTTGCGCGTTTGCAACACCTTGTCGCCGGCGCGAAAGGTGCGATGTCCAAATTGCTTCTGCGGCTTGTCCGCTGCCGGTGGATTCAGCCGCTCCTGCAACTGCTCATTCAAATAGGACACGCCACATTTGCCGTTGTGCATCGGCGCAAGCACCTGAATATCCGCCGGCTGCAGGCCGAACTTCGTTGGGATGCGCCGCGTCACCAGGTCGATCACCAACTCGCCGGCCCTCTCGGCATCCTCTTCGGCGAAGACAAAAAAATCGTCGATCACGCCGCCAGTCGCCGGCATCTCACCCTTGTTGATGCGGTGCGCGTTGGTGATGATCGCGCTGCTCTCGGACTGGCGAAAGATCACATCCAGCCGCGTCACCGGCACCACGCCGCTGGCGATGAGATCGGCCAGCACGTTGCCAGCACCAACGCTGGGCAACTGATCGGCATCACCGACGAACAGCACATGCACGCCGGTCGGCGCCGCCTTCAGCAGCGTGTTCATCAGCAGCACGTCCAACATGCTCGACTCATCGACGATCAGCATATCTACGTCGATGGGTTCGGATTGATCGAAGGCAGCCTGGCTGCCTGGGCGCAATTGCAGCAGGCGATGAATTGTCTTTGCTTCAATGCCAGTTGCATCGCTCAGGCGTTTGGCAGCGCGGCCGGTTGGCGCAGCCAGAGCCACCTTCTTGTTGCAGCTTTGCAAGAGGCGAATCAACGCCCGCATGCTGGTCGTCTTGCCGGTGCCGGGGCCGCCAGTGAGGATACTGACGGGTTGACGCAAGGCCATCGCCACGCCGGCGCGCTGCTTCTCCGACAAACGCAGCGACTCACGCGAGATCAGGCTATCCAGCAGCGCGTCAATGGATGCGTCGCCAAACTCGCGCAAGTGATCTTCGCGCAGAGCGCGCCCCATCAAGCGTTGCACATGCTTCGCCACGTTCGATTCGGCACGATAGAACGGCCACAGGTAGACCACCTGCTCGGCACCTGCCGGCGGCAGCGTCACGCCATAGGCCGGCCTCGCCTCGCCCACTTTTTTGCCGGATGGCATCTGCGCCGGCAGAAAGGCAAGTGTGCCATCGGGTTGCTTTTGCAAATATTCCGAACTCGCGCCCTGCTCCACAACCAGATCATCGGTCGCCTGCCGCGCGCGCTCCAGGCTTACACCCAGCAACTCGGCGGCATTCGCAGCCAGTCTGTCGATGGGCAGGTAAGTGTGGCCATCATCAGTGGCCTGCGATAGCGCATGCAGGATGCCGGCTTTCAAGCGCTCAGGGTCATCCAGTTTCACGCCCAGCGCCTGCGCGATCTTGTCGGCGGTGCGGAAGCCAATGCCATCCACCTCGCGCGCTAGACGATACGGCTCGTTCTTCGAGATGGAGATCGAGGCATCGCCATACTGCTTGTAGATGCGCACCGCCAGGCTGGTGCTGATGCCATTGCCCTGCAAGAAGATCATCACGTCCTTGATGGCTTTCTGCTCGCGCCATGCCGCAGAGATCGCAGCGATCTTCTTTGCACCAATGCCCGGCACCTCGCGCAGGCGTTCGGGTTGCGCGTCGAGGATGTCGAGGGTGTCAACATCGAAGTGCGCGACAATGCGCTCGGCAATGCGCGGACCGATGCCCTTGATCAAGCCGCTGCCGAGGTATTTGCGGATGCCCTGCGCGGTGGCTGGCAGCACCGCGCGATAGTTCAGCACAGTGAATTGCCAGCCATGCGCAGTGTGGTGCTGCCAGAAGCCAGTCAGTTCAAGCGCCTCGCCGATGTTGACGCCGATCAGCGAGCCGACGATGGTGACGAGGCCATCGCGTTGGGCGCGATCGTCGCGGCGGTCGGGCAGGAGACGCGCAACGGTGTAGCCGGTGTCTTCATTCTGAAACGTGATGCGTTCAATCACGCCAGAGATGATTTTGTGCGCCGGCGAGATAGCAGGTTGCACCATAGCCTTGCCCATAAGCAGAACAGATGTTCTTGTATCTGCCAATCATCCCACAAACACGCCTTTCGTTACAGGGGGATCGATGGCCGCACCTATGAAAGCGCAGCCTGCGGCAGCTTCAACTCCACAGCGCCCATCAGCTCTTTCAACTGCGCAACACTGGTGGCGCTGGCAATGGGCGCCGTGACGGTCGGCTGCTGCATCAGCCAGGCAAGCGAGACCTGTGCCGGCGTCGCGCTCAGCGCCGGCGCCAGCGCTTCGACCTTTGCGAGCGCTTCAAACGCTGCGGCATTGAAGTAACGCTGCTGCACGCCGCCGGCGCGCTTGCTCTCCGGCAGCGTCGCATCGCGCTTGTATTTGCCAGTCAGAAATCCGCTTGCCAGCGACGAATACGGAATGCAACCAAGGTGGTTTCGCTGCACCGCCGGCAACGAATCATGCTCATATTCGCGACTGACAAAATTGTATTTTGGCTGCAGGCATTCGTAGCAGGCAAAGCCATGCTGCCTGCTGATCTCCAGCGCCTGCTGCAAGCGCGCACCACTGTAGTTCGAGCAGCCCAGCGCGCGCACCTTGCCGGTGCGGATGAGGTCGTTGAACGCTTCCATCGTCTCTTCCAGCGGCGCATTTGCGTCGTCGATGTGCGACTGATACAGGTCGATGTAATCAGTCTGCAGGCGGCGCAGCGAATCATCGACGGCTCTGTAAATCCACGCGCGGCCGAGACCAGAACCCCCCGGCATCTTGCTGCCGCACTTGGTGGCGATGACGACCTTGTCGCGATTACCGCGCGCCTTCATCCAGCGACCGAGAATGACTTCACTCTCACCGCCGGCATTGCCGGCAACCCACGTCGAATACACGTCGGCGGTGTCGATGAAATTGCCGCCCATCGCCACGTAAGCATCCAACACTTCAAACGACGCCGGCTCATCAATGGTCCAGCCAAACACATTGCCGCCCAGGCACAACGGCGTCACCATGAGTTTCGAATTGCCAATTTGTCGCAGTTTCATTTAGCGTCACCCTGCTCTACCCCGTTTCGACGAGAAGCATGCCACATGCGCCGCAGCCGGCGATACATGTCGAAGTTGTAGTACGCCATCAGCGCGCTCAGGCGCAGGCCATGCAGACCATCGCGATAGCCTTTGAGCGTGAAGAAGCGCCGGCGAAATTCGCGCAGCGGCTGCAGCACGAAGTTGCGCGGCCTGGCGCGCACGCCCTGCTTGAACAGAATGCCGGCGTCGTATTCGCTGTATTTGCGCTGCTTGCGATGGAATTGCTGGATGTCATCGTAGTTGTAATGCACCAGCACGTTTTTAAGACGACCCATCTCGCCGGCAAACTGCGCCACCTCATGCACTTCGCGCAATGGGTCAAAGCCGGCTTTGCCCACGCGAAACAGGCGCGCCTGAAAATCGGGATACCAGCCTGCGCCCAGCGTCAATTTGCCAAACAGAAAATTGTGGCGCGGCACGCTGTAGACGTCGTGCCTTGGCGCAGCAATCTCACTGCGGATCTCGTGTGCGAGTTGCGGCGTGCAGCGCTCATCGGCATCGATGAAGAACACCCAATCTGCTGCGCCGGCGACCGCTTCGAGCGCAGCATTACGCTGCTGCGCGTAATTCTCAAACGGGTTCTGAACCACGCGCGCGCCGGCGGCTTCGGCAATCTCAACAGTTCGATCCGCGCTGAACGAGTCGAAGACCAGCCGATCGTCTGCCCAGCCCACCGACGCCAGGCAATCGCCGATGTGACGCTGCTCATTCAAGGTCAGCACGATGGCGCAAATGCGTGGCGTCATTGTCTGGGACATGCGGCGCGAGTGTAGCATGCGCCAATCCTTCATCGCAAAAGCGCGCCGGCATACCTCTCTGAGTGGCTCACGCAAATTTGAGCGGCTTCGGCGGAGCCGACAACGCATCCAGGCGCGCCTGATCTTCTGGCGCAAGCGACCAACCCAGCGCGCCGAGCGCATCATCCACGTGCGCCGGCGTATCCGGCCCGATGATGATCGACGTGACTGCGGGCTTGTCGAGCAGCCAGCGCAGCGCGACTTGCGCAGGCGTTTTGGCGTGCGCTGCGCCAATCTCAATCAGCGCCTGCACGATCCCATCAGCCGCCGGCGTCATGGCGAGATCAAAGTGGCGCGCGTAGGGCTCGCCGGCAGACCACGGCGTGCCGGCCGGCACAGCTTGTCCGCGCCGGAACCGCCCGCTCAGTAAACCCACCGCCAGCGGCGAATATGTCGCCATGCCAAGCCCGAATTTCGCGCACACCGACGCCAGATCTGGCTCCACTTCCCAGCGGTTGAGCAGGCTGTATTGATTTTGGGTGGCGACGAAGCGATGCAAGCGCTGCACATCACTGCGCCACAACGCCTCGCACACCTGCCAGGCTGCATAGTTGCAACACCCGATATAGCGCACTTTGCCCTGATGGATCAGGTCATCCAACGCACGCAAAGTCTCTTCGATGGGGGTGCGGTCGTCGGGCGCGTGCAACCAATACAGATCGATATGATCTGTGCGCAGCCGGCGCAGACTGCGCTCACACTCGCGCAGGATGTGGTAGCGCGACAGGCCGGCGTCATTTGGGCCGGGCTGATTTTTCACTGGCGAGCGCACTTTGGTCGCGAGCACCGCGTCGTCGCGCCGGCCCTGCAGCGCCCGCCCCACAATCTCCTCGGAGCGGCCATAGCTGTAGAAATTTGCGGTGTCGATGAAGTTGACGCCGGCGTCGAGCGCATGATGGACGATCCGCTCGCAGAGTGCGTCATCATGCTCTGCCTTGAACAGGCTGGCGCGAAAGGCTGTGCCGAGACAGATGCGCGACACCTGCAAGCCGGTGCCGCCGAGAAATGCATATTCCATTTCAACTCCACCCGCTCGCACCCTTGCAGCTCCAGACGGCGCCGGTGGTGTAGGTATTGCGCTCCGACGTAAGGAACTCGATGACCTCGGCCACCTCCTCGGCATCGGAGTAACGGCCAATCGGCACACCCGGGTTGTCAAGGTGCTCCCGCGTGAAGCGCGGCACCACCATCTGCGTCAATGCGCGGCCTGGCTCCACCCCGTTCACGAACACGCCCTCCTTGGGAAAGGCGTTGCCGAGCGCCATAACCAGCGACCATACCGCGCCTTTGCTCACGCCATACGGCACATTGTGAGTCGCGCCCAGCCGCGCGCTGCTGGTGATGGTGACGCAACGGCCCCAGCCGCGCTTCAGCATGTGCGGGATGGCAGCCTGATGACAGTAGAAGGCGCCGTTGACATTGACGCGCATGATGTTCTCGAAGTAGGCGCTGGTCATCTCAAGAAATGGGGTTTCCTTGCCGAAGATGCCGGCGCAGCACACCAGGATGTCGAGCCGGCCGAGCGTGTCCACCGTCTGGCTGACCATCGCGCGCACCTGCGCCTCGTCGGCCACGTCGGTCTTGATGAACATGGCGCGCCGGCCAAGCGACTGGATCTTTGTCATCGTCTCGCCGGCCTCTGCTTCGCTGAGATCGGCGATGACGATGATGCGGCCTTCTTCAGCCAGACGAATGGCGGTTGCGCCGCCGATGCCGCGCGCGCCGCCGGTGATGATCGCGACACGCTCTTCTATGGGTGCTGCAAAACGGAGATTAGACATGGGAAATCAAGGTTCGAACTTGCAAAGGTCAAAACTTTCGTGCTGCGTCACGGCTCACTGTCGCGGTTTATCTCAATTGCTGGCGGATGTGCAGCGTGCGACTGAAGCCGGCGCCCTGCCGGCCATCATCGGCGATGCCGAGCGTCATCAGCTCATAGCAGCTGGCGCGCAACACTTCCGCTCCCTGCCGGTCAAATGCGCCATACATCACGTCGGCCTTCAGCCCCTTCAACACCGCCGGCGGACGATGCACGCCGGCACCATGCTCGCGCACTGCCAGCGAATACACGGCCTCGCTACCGTCCGACAGACAGTATTCAATGACCGAAGCGCCATGATCGCTCAGGTTCTGCAAGCGATACAGGTCGCCATTTTGCACCACCGGCCGAATGCGCTTGTAAAAGGCGATGTAGCTCGCATATTCCGCCAGTTCCGCATCGCTCAACTCATTCAGGCTGCTGCCGATGCCCAGAGCGCCGCGCATGGCAACATCGAAGCGCAGACCCAGTGGGCTCAGGCGATGGGTCAGATGATTCACCGCATGCGTCACCCACGATTCCATCAGGCGCGCCGGATATGCCAGGCTGTATCCCTCTTGAATGTGAATGCGATCCAGCGCATCGGTGTTGTCGCTTGTCCAGACTTGATCGGTGCGCGCCAGGATGCCGAGATCGATGCGGCCGCCGCCGCCGGAGCAGCTTTGAATATCGACGCCGGGGTGCTTGCGCCGCAAGTCATCCATGATGCGATACACCCCCTCGACATGCTTGATCCAGATCATCTTGCCGGCAACCGATCCTGGCTCACTGCTGTTGCGATTCATGTCCCATTTGATGAAGTCGATTGGGTATTCTGACAGCAGCGCATCCAGCGCAGCGAAGATATGCGCAACCACCTCGGGCCGGCCAAAATCCAGGATGAGCTGGTTGCGCGCCTCACTGCGCGGTCGGCCAGGGAAGTGCAGCACCCAGTCTGGATGGGCGCGATACAGATCAGAATTGGGGTTGACCATCTCCGGCTCCACCCACAGGCCGAACTTCATGCCCAGCCGGCGCACCTCATCGATCAACGGCATCAAACCATCAGGGAATGCGTCACGCCTGACCGTCCAGTCGCCCAAGCCAGCGTGATCATCGCGGCGCGCGCCGAACCAGCCGTCATCCACGCAGAACAATTCAACACCAACGGCCGCCGCCTTGCGCGCCAGCGCGATCTGGCCGGCCGCGCTGAGATCGAAGTAGGTCGCTTCCCAGCTGTTGTACAGCACAGGGCGATCCGCAAGCGCGCGTGCCGGCCGCGGCACCACGCGCTCGCGGATGAAAGCGTGCAGCCGCCGGCTTGCGCCGCCCCGCCCTGCATCGCTCACACCGCAAGCGATGGCCGGTGTGATGTGCTTCTGGCCAGCCGCAAGCTCCAGCTCAAAGTCGAATGGGTTGTAGCCGGCGTGAACGCGCACATCCAGGGTGGCAATCTGCTCGAGTGTGATGCGCCACGCGCCGCTGTAGGCCAGCGCGCCAAAATACACCGCCCCTGTTTCCTCGCCGGCTTGTCCCGGCATGTTCAGCATGAAGAACGGATTGGCCGCATGACTGGTCTGCACGGAGCGCCCTTCGATGATGCGCAAGCCTACAGGCAGGCGCTCGCGCTGGATGTTGAACTCATTCGCCCACGCGCCGGCGACACTGGTCAACTCGGCACAGCCATTCGGAAAATGCAGCGTGGCGAAGCCGCATACCTCAATCGTGATCGGCGGCGCACCAGCGGGGCCGGTGTGCTCAAGCTCGCACCAGCGCTCGATGATGTCGTGTTCTGGTGTAAGGCGATAGCACAGCACGACCCGCAACGGCTGCACCGGATCCTGGAGTATCACGCGCAAGGTTTCGCGCGGCGACTGCACCAGCGCCGGCAGGCCATGCTGTGGCGCAAGGCCGGGCTGCGCATCGCTCACAACCTCATGGCCGGCGTAGCGCAGGCGCGCATCGCGGATGGGCAGATGCGGCGCTTCGCCGGCTTGCAGCTGCGCCGGCAGGGCTGCGAAGCTCGCCTTCAGCGTCACTTCGTGATAGCTCACATCGCCAAAGGTGATCAACTCATCGCGCCGCATCTGCCGCCCAAAGGTCGCCAACCTGCTGAAATCGTCATCACCCCGCTCGCCGCTGATGAGCAGCGTTTGATGCAGATCGCCGGCGCGCACGCCCCAGCCCAGATGCACAAGGCAGCCTTCGCGGTTGACCTGCATGGCGTAGTAACTGGTCTTGAGGACGAGATTGAAAGTCTTTGTGCTTTGATTGAAGTGGATCATGTTGCAATCAGCCGATGGGTTCTGCCGTCTCAAAAATCCAGCACCGTGATGCCCAACTCGCGCGCAGTTGCATGAAACAGCGCGCTCACCTGCGGCAACTCCTCGGTGGTATTGCCCTCGGCAATGACGGGAAACTCCGGCGAGAGCGCCTCGATGCGCGCAAACAGCGTCTTGAAGTCGACCATGCCCCTGCCTGGACAGCCCTGATCGACGCGCACGTTCAGATGATTCACCGGCCACGCATCTTTGGCGTGGCAACTGATGATGTGCTTGCCCAGCAAGTCAAAGTCGTCATTGATCGCCGCCGGCGTGTCATATACCGTCTTCAGCGTCAGCCAGTTGGCGCTGTCATAGTCGCTGCGCACCCAGAGCGAATCAACCTCATCCAGCACCTCGGCAGTCACCTCAGCACAATCCAGCGTAACGGTCTGTGCGCCTTCGAGGCTGAGATACACGCCAGCGTCTTCGGCAGCCGCTGCGCACTCCTTCAAGGTTTTCACCAATTGCCGGCGCGCCTGGGCTGTCCAGTTTGCGGGATGCGGCCACCACATGCTGCCATGATCGCCCACCGTGCCGGCCATCGAGCCGGGGCCCGTGTCGATGCCGCGCGCGCCCAGCCAGCCGGCCAGTTGCAGCGCCGCTCGAATCACCCGCACCGCCTCAGCGCGCGCGCTTTCATCTGGGTGAATCATGTTCTGCCAGAAGCCGGTGGCCTGATACAGTCGGATGCCCTCGCCGGCAATCACATCCCTGGCACGCTGCGCCGTGTGTCGCGGCGTGTGCAAGGGATGATTGGCACTGAAGCGGGTGAAGATGCCGCTGAAACCCAGTTCGCGCACGCGCCTGCACATCGCCGGTGTCACATCGTTCATGTCTGCGGGCAAAAAGCAGCCGCACATTCCAAATCGCATGATGAAGAAGTCTCTCGCAAAGGCGTGAGCCGCAAAGAAACCCGTGACGGCTCAGCGCCTTTGCGAATGATGGATGTTTCAGTTCAAATCGAAATGCGGTCGCAGCGCGCCAGGCTCTATCGGATCCTCTTTGCGCTGGTATCGGTTGTCAGTCGACAGCCGCATACGATTGCCCGTCAGATTGGGCATTGCCTTGTGGATGGTAAAGGCATGGAAGAACAGCGCATCCCCTGGCTCGAACGCGGTGGTATGCCACTCTGGCGCTTCTGGCTTCGCCAGTTCATCAGGATACACGCCGCGCCCGCCGACTGAGCCTTGAACATTCGCGGTGTGCTCTATGAAGCCAAGCCGCTGCGAGCCAGGCCACACGGCCAGTCCGCCAAGTTCGATCGGCACAGCGCCTAGCGGCATCCAGCACGAATACGTCTCCACTGCGCCGCGAATGTAAAAGTGATCCTGGTGCGCCGGCGTCGTCGCCTCCACATAGTTCGGGAAAGTCATGCGGCCGATGCGGCGCGGGTGGATGAAGGCTTCCGGCGTGTCAAGCAGCTTGTTTGCAATGGCCATGAGGGCGGGGTGCGCCGGCAGATTGAAAAAATCCGGCAACTTCAGCACCTTGCGATACACCGCCATGTAATCGGCCTTGCCCTCCATCGTCGGCGGGTAGTTCGGGTTGGCATAGCCGTCCATCATGTCGTGCGACGGATCCAGCCAGCCGGCGTCGCGCTGCATCTCCAGAATCTGCCGGCGCACATTCAGGATGACATCTTCCGGCACGACGCGGCGGAAGAACAGATAGCCGCGCTCAGCCATCTCGGCGCGCATCGCCGGCGCGTCAAGATTTGGATCGCTCTCAATAAAAGGTTTGTAGGTCTCGCTTGTCTGGCTCATGATGATTGCCTCTCGTGTAACTCCACGCGCAGCGCGCGTTTGCGCAATTAGCGCCGCGCACCCGCCAATTGCGATTCTAGGGGTGGTGACGATTCATGCAACTGCAAGCATTTCGCTGCATGATGTGCGCTATCATCTTGAGGCCTGACCGTTTTTCATCAACCATGAAAATCATCCGCGCATTCAGCGATGCATTCATCCAATCGAGGCTGCTGGTGTGGCTGGCATTTGCCGGCTGCATGTTTGCCTTCGTCATTGGCACGTGGGGCTGGTATGGCAGCTTCTTTGCCGAGGTGAACGCTCCGCTATGGGCATATCCGTTCATCCCGGATTGCCCTTTGGCCGCCGGCTTGTTCGGCGTCGCAATCCTGCTCATGCACTACAAGCGCGGCAGCAACCTCTTCAACCAGCTTACGGCTGTGTTTTGCATCAAGTATGGCGTGTGGACGATGTCATTCTGGGCGCTATATTGGGCGCGCACCGGCAATATCGAATTGAGCAGCCTGTTCAGCGGTCCGGTCATGTTCGTGACGCATCTCGGCCTGCTCGTCATGGGTTTGCTGCTGCTGCAATACGTTCGGCCAAACGTGCGCGATTCAGCCATCACGCTCATCTGGTTCGTGGCAAGCGACCTGGTGGATTACCTGCCAATTGCGCCCGGCCGCATCGGCGGCTTTGGCTTCTATCCGCCACTGCCGGCAATCAACGGCGATGTGACTGCATTGGTGCCGGCGATGCTGCTCAACGCGGTGGTGATGACCTGGCTGACAGCCGGCGGGTTGCTGCTGCGCGCGATCAGGCATCAGCGCCGCGCAACTGCGTCAGCCATGCCAGCGCCGACCAGATAACCAGCCCAACGCAGGTCGCAAATACCTCCCTGCCTTTGCCTCTTTGCAGCCTGCGTTACGTGGAGATCCTGTTTTCGCGTCGCTCGATCTTCGCGCCGATGCTGCGCAACTTCGTCTCGAAACGCTCATAGCCGCGGTCGATCTGCTGCGCATTCATGATCACGCTGGTGCCATCAGCGCACAGCGCGGCAATGACCAGCGCAACGCCGGCGCGGATGTCGGGACTTTGCACGCGATCGGCGTGCAGCCGGCTTGGCCCCTGCACCACGCAGCGATGAGGATCGCACAGCACAATGCGCGCGCCCATGCTGATGAGCTTGTCCACCCAGAATAGCCGGCTCTCAAACATCTTCTCGTGGAACAGCACTGTGCCTTCAGCCTGCGTCGCAGCGACGATGGCCGAGCTCATCGCGTCGGCGGGGAATGCCGGCCATGGCATGTCATCAATCTTGGGCATGTAGCCATCAAATTCTGGCTCAACGACCAGGCGCTGATTGCCGGGCACGAACACATCATTGCCGCGTATTTCGAAGCGGATGCCGATGCGGCGCAGCATCAGCTGCGTCATGCCCAGATGTTCGGGGCTGGCGTCGCGAATGAGCAGGCCGCGGTCGTCGGCGCACAGCGCGCCCATCACGATGAAGCTGGAGACCTCGATGTTGTCTGCGCCAATGGTGAACTCGCCGCCGCGCAGCCGGTCGCGACCCTGAATCACCAACGTGTTGGTGCCGATGTTCTCGATGCGCAGCCCCATCTGCTCCAAAGAGCGGCACAGGTCTTGCACGTGCGGCTCGCTCGCCGCGTTGCGCAGAATGGTCGTGCCTTTCGCCATCGCAGCCGCCATGATGGCATTTTCGGTGGCCGTCACGCTAGCCTCATCCAGCAGAATGTCCGCGCCGGTCAAGCCGTCGGCGTTCAGGTGAAAATCGCCGTTCATGCCAATGTCAGCACCCAGGGCGCTGAAGGCGAGGAAGTGCGTGTCGAGCCGGCGCCGGCCAATGATATCGCCGCCTGGTGGCGGCAGGCGAATCTCACCCAGGCGGGTAAGCATGGGGCCGGCGAGCAGGATGCTGGCGCGGATGTCGCGACACATCTGTGGGTCAAGCTTGCTGGGGTTTATATTCGCCGCGCAGAGTTGCGCGCTGTTCTCGCCCACCCACTCCGCCGTCACCCCCAGCGATTGCAACAGTTGCAACATGACCTGCACGTCACGGATGCGTGGCAGGTTGTGAAAAGTGATTGGCTCGTCGGTCAGAATGCAACTGGCCAGCAACGGAAGGGCGGCATTCTTGTTGCCCGAGGCCTTCACTTCGCCAGACAGTTTCGCGCCGCCTTCGATGATGAATTCAGAATTCATTCGCTGTCCTTCATCATATCGCGCACCAGATCGCCCATCGAAAGGATGCCGACAGGATTGCAAGCGTCGTCATCATCAACAACGACGATGCGGTGGATGTGATTTTGCACCATCGTCTTGGCTGCCGCCGACAGCGTATCCACTGGCTTCACAGTCAACACAGCGCGCGTCATCACTTCGGATACGGTGAGTCTGCGCCAGGCGTCCTGATCGGCATTCTCAAGCCGCGCATTCACCAAATCGCTCTGCGAGAGGATGCCGCGCAAACCGCAATCAGAATCGGTGATCACCAAAGCGCGCACGCCGCGCTGCGCCATCAAGCGCGCCGCATCCGGCAATGCAACATCCTCAGGACATGTCACGACGCCCTTGTGCATGACGTCTTGAACCAGCTTCTCGCTCATGATCGCTCCAGCGTTACGGCGCATCCTGGCGCCGGCGCATATGGATTTTAGTTGCGCCGCAAAAGCAGGGGCAAGCTCGTCGAGCCTGCCCCGCTGTTTATTTTTGGTCTGATCGGCCAGGCAATTACAGCACCAAGCCCCACGGATTTTCGAGCAGGCGCTTGATCTCGGCCAGGAATTGCGCACCCTCCGCGCCATCCGTCACGCGATGGTCGCCGGCCAGCATGAGCTTCATCATCGTCCTGGCCACAACCTGCCCATCGCGCACCACGGCCGCCGGCGCAGCCGCGCCAATGCCGAGGATGGCGGAGTCAGGCAGGTTGATGATCGGGATCAACTCCTCCACGCCATACATACCCAGGTTGCTGGTGGTGAAGGTCTGGCCGCCCATATCGCCAAGTTGGCCCTTGCCGTCGCGCACGCGCGCTGCGATCGCCGGCACCTCTGCGCCAATCTGGCGCAGCGTCTTCTTGTCGGCATCGCGCACGGTGATGGTGACGAGTCCGCCATCCATCGCCACCGCCACACCGATGTGAACGGCCTCACGCATATCGATGGCATCGCCGGCGAAGGTGGCGTTGAAGTTCGGGTAGCGGCGGATGGCAAGCGCGACGGCGCGAACCACCATGTCATTCACCGACACCTTCACACCCTCTGGCTTGAGCGACTCGTTGATCTGCGCGCGCAACGCCAATGCCGCATCCATCTCGACCTGCATCGAAACGTAGTAGTGCGGCACGGTGGTCTTGGCCTGCGTCATGCGCTGCGCGATGGTCTGCCGCATGCGAGAGAGCTGCTTGCGGCCGGCCGCCGGCACAGTCTCCTCCACGCTCTTAAGGATGGGCGAGCCGATGGGGCGCTCGATCACCTGCGCCACAACTGGTTCGACGGCCTTCACCGCCGGCGCGCTCGGTGTGAAGCCCTCGACGTCAGACTTGGTGATGCGCCCTTCGGGCCCGGTGCCTTTCACCATGCGCAGATCGATGCCGCGCTCTTCGGCGATGCGCCTGGCGACGGGCGTGGCAATGACACGACCGCTGTCGGAGACCGCGCCGGTGGCGACAGGTTGCGCCGGCGCGGATACGACTGCCTGCTGCGGCGCCGGCTCTGCCTTTGCTTCCGGCTTCGCTTCAGCCGGCGCAGAGGGCGCGGCTGGCGCAGTGGGCGCATCGATCTGCTCGTTGGGGTCGGCAATGATGCCGATGGTTTCGCCAACCGGCACCTTGGCGCCGGCGGGTGAGATGATCTTGCGCAGCACTCCGCTGCCAAAAGCTTCGATTTGGATCGTGGTCTTGTCCGTCTCGATCTCAGCGATGGCTTCGCCCTTGGTCACGGGGTCGCCTTCTTTCTTCAACCAGGCGGCAATCGTGCCTTCAGTCATGTCGAAACCCATCTGGGGCATTGTGACGTTTGTGGCCATAGTAAAGTTCCGAGTTCTGAATTCCCAACTCTGCGTTCTGAGGCTATTTAACACGCAGAACGCGAAACTGGGAACATCAGATCAATACTGCTTCTGCATCATTGCGCGAACGGCGGCGGCGACGTCATCTGCGAAGGGCAGCGTGGCGCGCTCCAGGTTTTTGGCGTAGGGCATCGGCACTTCAAGGCCGGCGACGCGCGCGATCGGCGCATCCAGATCGTTGAATGCCTGCTCCTGCAACGATGCGGCGATCTCGGCGCCGAGGCCGGCGGTGCGCCAGCCCTCCTCCACCACCACCGCGCGATTAGTCTTCTTGATCGACTCCAGCGCCAGAGACAGATCCAGCGGGCGCAGCGTGCGCAGATCGACAATTTCGACGTCGATGCCCTCGCCCTCGAGCGTCTTGGCGGCCTTGCCGCTTTCGACCGCCATGCGCCCCCACGTCACCAGCGTCACGTCCTTGCCGCGCCGCTTGTAATCGCTCTCGCCGAGCGGGATCAAATACTCCTCGTCCGGCACTTCGCCCTTGGTGCCGTAGAGCTGCAAATGCTCCAGAAACACCACCGGGTCGTCATCGCGAATGGATGTCTTGAGCAAGCCCTTCGCATCATAGGGTGTGGATGGGGCGACGACCTTCAAGCCGGGGATGTGGGCAAACCACGCATCAAAGTTTTGCGAGTGGGTCGATGCGGTGCGGCCATGCCCGTTGGGCGTGCGAATGACCATCGGCACCTTGATGTGGCCGTTGAACATGTGGCGCTGCTTGGCGGCATGGTTCACAATTTGATCCCACGCGACAAGCGTGAAGTTCACAGTCATGATCTCGCAGATAGGGCGCACGCCGCCCATGGCTGCGCCGACGCCGATGCCGATGATGGCCTCTTCCGCGATGGGTGTATCCCGCACACGGCCGGGAAATTCTTTTGCCAGACCAACAGTCACGCCATACGCGCCGCCGCCGGCATATGCCACAATGTCTTCTCCCCAGATCACAACGTTGGGGTCACGCTGCATCTCTTCGCGCAGGGCGCGCTTCAATGCTTCACGATAGGTAATTTCTGCCATATCAAAGGGAGTGCTGAATTAGTATTGGCCGTTGTTGAGTCTGCCGGCGACCTGCGCAGGGCGAATGAGTGAACCAGCGACCTGCATGTTGCTCACCGAATGCGCATAGACGTCGCGATAGAGTGAGTCGAGCGACGGCTCGGGGCTATGCTCAGCAAAGTCCACCGCCTTGTCCACGACGGCCTCGACTTCCTTCTGAATCGCGTCGATCTCGGCTTCGGTGATCTGGTTTTTGTCCAGCAGCGCGTCTGCAAAGCGCGTGATTGGGTCGCGCTGGCGCCATTCCGCAATCTCGGCCTTGTTGCGCTGCACATCGGGGTCGGCCATCGAGTGGCCGCGATAGCGGAAGGTGACCACATTCAAGAACGACGGGCCGAGGCCGTTGCGGGCGCGATCGGCCACGCGGCAGATCGCCTCGCGCACAGCCAGCACATCCATGCCATCCACCTCTTCGGCATACATGTCGTAGCCGGCGGCCTTCTGGATCATCGGCACGGCGCTATGCACCTCGTAAGCCGTGCCCATGGCGTATTGGTTGTTCTCCACCATGAAGATAATCGGCAGGTCCCACAGCTTGGCCCAGTTCAGTGCCGCATGAAATGTGCCGATGTTTGTGGAGCCATCGCCCATCGAGCACACCACCACGCGCTTGTTGTTGAAATGCTGCGCGGCGTAGGCCAGTCCCGAGGCCAGCGGCAGGTGTCCACCCACGATGGCGTAGCCGCCCCAGAAATGCCGGTCGACATCGACCAGGTGCATCGAACCGCCGCGTCCGCCGGTGGTGCCGCCCTCACGACCAAACAGTTCGGCCATCACCGCGCCGGCATCGGTGCCGCGCGCCAGCGCCCAGCCGTGATCGCGGTAGTTCACCACAATATCATCATCGGGGTTCAACGCCGACACCGTGCCAACCGCAACTGCTTCCTGACCGTTGTAGAGGTGAAGGAAGCCGGCAATTCTGGCTTTTGCATACATCTCGGCAGAGCGGTCCTCGAACACCCGAATCAGAACCATCTGCTTATACAGATTCACCAAACTCTCTTTATCCATTCCTTGCTCCAAAAATATCGCCGCGCTGCCATCGGGCAGGCGGCGTCAATGCCAGATTCAGGCCGGCATGTTGCATCGGCGCAATGAGCCACACTGTAGAGCCCTATTCTACGCCGCAGAGGCGTTTTGTCACGCAGCATCGCCGGCTTTGCTACCGCTTGGGATCACAACGTTTACTTCAGTGCCCTTGCCGCGCGTCGAATGGACGTCGATGCTGCCGTCGAGCTTCTCCGCCCGCTCGCGCATGGTTTTCAGGCCGAGCTTGCCCAGCGCGACAGCATGCATGTCAAAGCCGGCGCCATCATCGATGATCTTCAGACGATAGCGTGCGTCTTCCTGCAAAAAATACACTTCGATGCGCGTGGCGCCGGCATGCTTCACCACATTGTGCAAGGCCTCGATGGCGATGCGGTAGAACGCTTCTTTTGTCTCAATCGACATCGCCGGCTCGCGGTCGCACAGATGCAAGTCAATCTCTAGCCCATAACGCACCTGCAACACGTCGCATCGCTTGCGGATGGCGGTCAGCACACCTTCCTGCTCCAGCGATTCGGGGCGCAATTCGAAGATCAGCGCGCGCATCTCGGTCAGCGCAGCGTCGGCGAGGCTGAGGATGTACTCAGCGACTTTTCGGATCTGTTCGTTGGCCGGCGTATGCGGTTGGGGCAATATCAATTGCTCCAGCGTGCGAGAGCCCAGCACAATGCCATAGATGGCCTGCGAAACAGAATCGTGTAGGTCGCGGGCAAGCCGGTTGCGCTCTTCGGCCATTGCCGCCTTGACCGCCTGAGCGCGCAAGGCGTCATTCTCTGCAAGCGCCACAGTCAGCGCGCGCGTTCGCTCGTGCACACGGGTTTCAAGCGCCAGTTCATTGGCGCGCACTGTTTCATATAGAAGCGCGTTGTCGCATGCGATCGAAGCCAGGTGCGCAAATCGCTCCAGCAGGTTGATCTCATCCTGCGCAAAAATACGCCCTGGCTGACGATGCACCACGCAGATCACACCGTAGATATTGCCGCTCGCCTTGAGCGGAACGCCGACGGCAGCATGGATGGAGGTGGAAACAGCTTTTGATGAGCGCCGTTCCCACTGCGCGTAATCCTGCACCACCACAGTGTTGCCGCGCTCCCAGACTGTGCCAACCAACCCTTCGCCCCATGCATGTTCGCGCGCATCATCCACGTCAAAGATACCCAAGCCGGCAACGCTGCGCGTCATACGCGCGTCTGTATCGATCAAATCCAGAAAGGCGTCTTCGATATGCAGCAATACGGCTGCCTTTTGCAAAATAGATTGCAGCAACTCGTGCATATCCAGCCGATTGATGATGTCAGATGATGTCAAGCGAGGTGTCATGCAAGGCTTCGAGAAAGGCTTTCTGGTCACGCAACTGAGATTCTATGCGCCGGCGCTCACCGATTTCGCTCGTCAACTGCAGGTTTGCCTGCATCAACTCTGCGGTGCGAAGTTGAATGGTGTCTTCGAGGCCGGCCTGCACATTGAGCAGCGCTGCATTTGCGCGCCGCACCTCGCGCACTTTCGAATGCATCCAATCGCTGGTGCGAAACACCAGATAGGACATGAGCAGAACGATCGTCAGACAACCGATATAGACCAACACGCGCAAATAAAACGACAGCGGCGCTTCTGTGGGCTCGTGGAAGATATAGATGATTCCAACCAGCACAAAAACACCAATGCAAAAATATACGGACTGGCGATACGCGCGCGTCGAGAGGAAGGGTATGGATAGCAGTGCGCCACCCGTGAGCAAAGAGAGCGACAGGGGGAGTGCGGTGTAACTGGCCCAGATGCTGGCAAGCGCGCTGGCAGACATATTCACGATGAGCAAGCGCGCTGCCACGCTCATCCTGCCGCGCAACGCGAACCGCCAACCGATCATGGAGGCTGCCAGCCCAGCAACACAAGCGGCCAAAACGATGACTGCCTCAAAGTGTGGGTTGACCCACAGGGAAGCCAGATACAAGAGGGTGAAGGCGGCACTGAGCAAGGCGCCTATCTGCATCACTTTTACAAGAAGCGATGCCGGCGCAATATTCTCAGCATCCACGCTCGAAAGAGCGGCTGGTTTTGACGTGGGTGCAATGGAATCGCTCATGCAAATGGTCAGTCTTTGGCGAGCGTCGCGTGATCGACGCCGGCCTGCGCATTTTCGTGCAACGACAGCACAAATAACAAGGACGACAAGCGGTTCAGGTAGCGCACCAACTCGATATTCTCGATCAAGCCATCATGCAACAGCCGCACCACCAACCGCTCGGCGCGGCGGACGACTGTGCGCGCAAGGTCAAGCTGCGCGCCGGCCAGCGAATCGCCGGCCACCACAAACTCCTTGGGCAATTGTATGCGCGCCGTCACGGCGTCGGTCTGTTGCTCCAGCCACGTCACGCGGCCGGCGTCGATGCTGCGGAACTGCGCGGCGGTTTGCTGCGTGGCCGCCAGTTCGGCCATCATGCGGTAAAGATCACGCTGCGCCGCCAGCAACAGTTCCTTCGTCAAGAGGCTGCTCGCGGTTGCCCGCGCCACACCCATCGCTGCGCTGGCTTCATCCACGGTGCCGTAGGCTTCTGGCTGCGGCATGTATTTTGCAACGCGACCCTCGCCCAAAAGGCCGGTAAAGCCATCATCGCCGGTGCGGGTATAAAAGTGGTCTGCCATATGCATGCCATTATAGGAAGTGGCGGGCAACCGCATTTCTCGATCATCCATTGCAGATCAGGCAGGTGCTATGATTCGCCATCGGCGCGCCAATGAACCCGCGCGCCGGCTTGTGGACTGACATGTATCCAGAAAGCGAAATCCTCTTTCCTGCCCGCTCCATTCCTGAACTTCGCGATGCGCGCCCCGGCGTGGCATGGCAAAAGCTTATCGACAAGCTCGGCAAATCGGCTGAGACCAGCGAGGATGTGCTGGCCTTCTCGCTGATGATGATCAAGTTGAGCAATTGCCTGACCTGCGACCTCGACAGCTACCGCGCCAGCCTCGGCTGCACACAGTGCGCGCGCCGCACGGTGCAGGGCTTCAAGGGCAATGACGAAGCCTTGATCAAGAAAATGGAAGAATCGCGCAAAGAGCTGAAGGAGCATTTGAAGAAGGCATCGTAGCCTTGCACCATGTCCCACATCATCCTCCCGAAGCCGCCCTCACGACACAGCGTCAAGCTCGGCGCGGAGCTGTCCGATGACTACGGCGAGTTGAATGCGCGCGCCGACCACGCCATCTGCGCCATCACCCAGCGCTATCCGCGCGCCGGCCGCATCTATGAATTGCTGCTGAACGACAAGCGCGTGGATGCGCACTGGAATCTGTCGAACTACCTCACCGTCGGCAAACTGAACTACAACGATCACGGGCCGATCCACGCGCGCGTCACCGGCTCGTATGCCATGCAGCTGATGGATCTGCTGGTGGAAGCCGGCACGCCGATGGACGTGGTGAACAGCGGCGCCGGCGATGTCGACGATGCTTTTCTGGTCACACTGGCCGCCGCCATGCTGCACGACATCGGCAATGCGCTGCACCGCAGCGGGCATGAAGGGATGAGCGTGATCCTTGCGCAGCCCATCCTGCGCGAACTGCTGGCGCAGATTTACGAGGATGAAGAGCAGCGCGCGCTGATGATCGACTTCATCCTCTCGGCCATCCAGTGCCACGACATGATGCCGGCGCCGCTCTACATGGAGGGCGGTGTGGTGGCGGTGGCCGACGGCTGTGACATGACCAAAGGCCGCGCGCGCATGCCTTTCGACCTCGGCAAGCTCGATATTCATGCCGTCTCGGCGCTGGCGATCGAAGAGGTGAACATCAACCGCTCCACCAACGGCATGCCGGTGGAGATTGAGGTGCGCATGAGCAACAGCGCCGGCATCTTTCAGGTGGAAGAGACGCTGGTGAAGAAGATCAACGCCACGCCGCTGCGCCACCACGTCATGGTGCATGTGCGCTCGATCAATGCCACAGACCCCTACGAAAAGCGCATCATCAGCAACGCCGTACTGGAGAACGGAAAGCTGCGCCCCGTTTAACCGCGCAGCGATCTGTGCGCTTGCCATTTTGAACATCTGTTCTACAATGCGAGAACATGTGTTCTGCGGATACGACCGACAAACTTGCGCTATTGAGCAGCCAGATGGCGCTGGAGCCGGATGCAGACGCCGGCCACGTGGCCATTGCCAGCCCCAACGCGCCGGCGCCGTGCGGGCATTCGCCGGCGGAGCTAAAGCGCCTCTTTGGCGCTGACCCGCACAACGAATCCGTTTCGCTCACCGATGCAAAGAAGAATTCGCTCGGCATCAGCGAGGCGGTGATGCCTGGCGGCAGGCGCATCAAGCTGCTCAAGACGCTGCTCACGTCGGCCTGCGAGCGCAACTGCCACTACTGTCCTTTCCGCGCCGGCCGCAACTTCCAGCGCGCCACCTTCAAGCCAGACGAGATGGCGAAGGCGTTCAATGAGTTAAACCAGCGCCACATTGCCGAAGGCTTCTTCCTCAGCAGCGGCATCATCGGCGGCGGGGTGAAGACGCAGGACAGGCTGATCGACACGGCTGAGATTCTACGCCGCAAGCTGAACTATCGCGGCTACCTGCACTTGAAGATGATGCCCGGCAGCGAGCGCGACCAGTTAATCCACGCGATGACGCTGAGCGACCGTATCTCGATCAATCTGGAAGCACCGAACCAGAATCGCCTGGCGCATCTTGCGCCAAAGAAGATCTTCTTCGAGGAGTTACTGCAGCCGCTGCAGTGGGCCGCCGAGATCAAGAAGACCCTGCCCCCGCCCCGCTCCGGCAAATGGCCATCGCTCGTCACGCAATTCGTCGTTGGCGCCGCCGGCGAAAGCGACGTGGAAATTTTGCAGACCACGGCGTATCTGACGAAGGAGTTGGGCTTGCAGCGCGCGTATTTCTCGGCATTTCACCCGGTGTATGACACGCCGCTGGAAAACCACGCGCCAGAAAATCCCTGGCGCGAACATCGGTTGTATCAGGCGTCATTTTTGCTGCGCGATTACGGCTTCGAGTTTGAAGATTTGCCATTTACGCAAGCCGGCCACCTGCCGCTGGACATCGATCCGAAGCTGGGCTGGGCAAGGCAAAACTTGCAGCACGCGCCGATCGAAGTGAACCACGCCGACAAGCGCGATCTGCTGAAGATTCCGGGCATTGGGCCGGCCACCGCCGACGCCATTCTGCAAGCCCGCCGCACCCACACCCTGCGCGAGCCGAAGCAGTTGGCGAAGCTTGGCATCGCCGCCGCACGCGCATTGCCCTTCGTGCTGCTGGATGACCGGCGGCCGGCGGTGCAGCTGCCGCTATTTGGTTGAGTGAAGCGCTGACCCATGCCCGCAGGGATGCAGGTGCAATGTCACCGTCGCCAGTTGCGGCAGGTGCTCGTGCAATTCGCGCTCCACAGCATCGGCCACACCATGACTCTCAGTCACACTCAGGTCCTCATCCACCACCATCACAACCTCGGCTTGCAGGCGATGCCCGACCCACCGCGCCTGCACGCGCTCCGTGCGTTGCACGCCGGCCACATGGCCCGCAGCATGTTCAATCTCGTCAACAATCTTCGGATCCACTGCATCCATCAGGCGATACCAGATGCGCAACGCAGCATCCCTGGTAATGAATAAAATAGCGACGCCAATGAGGAGGCCGATGATCGGGTCGAGGATTGGCAGGCCGATCAGTGTGCCGCCCACTGCGGCCAGCACTGCCAATGAGGTGAGGCCGTCGGTGCGGGCGTGCAGGCCGTCGGCCACCATCGCGTCCGAACCAATGCGCTGGCCGGTGCGAATTTGCAGCACAGCCACTGCTTCATTGCCCAGAAAGCCAATGATGGCTGCCGCTGCCACCCAGGGGATGTTTTGCATCGGCTGGGGATCCAGCAGCTTTTGGAACGATTCCCAAAAGATGATCGCCGCGCTGATTGCGATGGAAAGGACGATGATGATGCCGGCGACATCTTCGGCTTTGCCATAGCCATAGGTGTAGCGGCGCGTGGCGGCGCGGCGGGCCAGATAAAACGCGATCAACAGCGGGATCGAGTTCAGCGTATCGCCCAGATTGTGGGCCGTATCCGCGAACAGGGCCACGCTTCCGCTCAGCGCCACGATGATGATCTGAAGGATTGCCGTGGCGCCCAGCGCCACCAGCGCGAGCCACACGGTGCGGATGCCTTCTTCGGTCGCCAGCGCCGGGTCAGATGCCTTCAGGCCGGCGTCGGCGGCGTGGCCGTGCCAGTGAAAAATGGTCGCGAAAAGGTTGAACACACCTTTGCCATGCGAATGCCCATGTTCATGATCGTGATGGTCATGATCGTGTGCATGATCGTGTTTCTCCTGGCCTTCGCGGTGCGCGTGGTCATGCTGATGTCCGTCTTGCTGCGGGTCACTGTTCCGCGTGGTTGCGGTTGCTGAAGAATCCTGCATAGCTCACTCCAGGCGGTATATTTGTGTTTATCTTAACGACTGCAAGGCGTACAGACGCTTGTTGCAAAAATTGGCAGCAATGCTGAATGCATATTCGCAGGCGGGTTGCTATGATTGATCTGACGTGCTTCTCACGCCACCCAATGTCATGGCGCATGAAAATATTGAGTACGAAACGATATTGCATCGGGCCGGCTACCGGGTCACTCGGCAACGGCTGACCATTCTGGATGCAGTCTGTGAAGGCAAGGGCCACACGACGCTGAAGGAGATTTATACGCGTGTTCGTGTCGTGGACAAGTCGATCAACCAGTCATCCCTGTATCGCGCGCTCAAGCTGTTTGTGGATCTGGGTCTGGTGGTTTCGGCCACCTTTGACGACGGCGAGACGTATTACGAGATCGCCAAACCGCAACGCCATCACCACTTGATTTGTCGCAACTGCGGCATGCACCAGGAGATCGGGCACGATGTGGTGCAGGTGATGTTCCACCTTTTGTCGCGAGAGTATGGCTTTCAGGCGAAGATGGACCATCTGGTGATTCATGGTCTATGCCGGGAATGTGCCAGGGCCGGCAAGGCTTCCGCGCAAGCGCCGCTGAACGATTCTGAGCAATCCGAGAGCGGCAGGTAGCATTCAGCAGTCGCGCACGGGAAATCGGCGGCAAAAGCGCTATTTGTTTTCGAACTGCTTCGGCCAATTGCGCCGCACCCAGTTCAAGGCGTGTTGCAGCGGGTCAGCGCCGGCGCGCGCCACCTCACTCGCGCGGCAGGCATCGAACAGCGCCTGCAACATCGCCGCATCCACCCCGCCGGCGCTGCCAATCATCACCAGTTGCGTGCGCGGTGTCTGGCCGCCCCACTTCGCGCCGAGTGAGAGCGTGGCGCGCCGGCCCACCACATGCATGACTGCCCTGCGCTCCGGCGCTTCCTTCAAAAACACCAGACCCTTCGCGCGGAAGATCGTCGCCGGCAGCGCATCGACTGCATCACACAGCGCTTCATACACCATCGGCTCGTCGGTCGCGTATCCCCACATGTTGAAGACAAGCGTGTGACCGTGATGGTGATCGTGGTGATCGTCGCCGACTTCATGCGTATGCACCTCGCGCACATCACGCGCGGCCAGTTTTTCGATGGCGAAGTCGCCGACGCCGAGCAGCAACTCCAGCGGCACATTCGCCTGCGTCGTTTCCATGATTCTGGCGCGCGGCGTAACCTCGTAGATCCATGCCTTCACTTCGTCGCGTTGCGCCGGCGTGACCAGATCGACCTTGTTCAGCACCACGATGTCGGCGGCGCTGACCTGATCGACGGCCAGCATGTTCTGCTCGCCCTGCAAGTCACGAATCTGCTCGGCATCGACGACGGTGATGATGCTATCGACCTTCACGTATTGGCGCAGCGCCGGCATCAAAAACGTCTGCGCCACCTGAATTGGATCAGACACCCCGCTCGTCTCGATCACCATGTATTCCGGCGGGTTGTCGCGCTGAATCAAGCGGAACACCGCATTGAGCAAGTCATCGCGAATCGAGCAGCAGATGCAGCCGTTGCTCAGGCTGACCGTCTCGCCTTCCACGCCGACAATCAACTCGGCGTCGATGTTGACCGCGCCGAAGTCATTGACCAGCACCGCAATCTTGAGGCCATGCCGGCCATTGAGGATGCGGTTGAGCAGAGTGGTCTTGCCGGCACCCAGAAAGCCGGTGATGATGGTGATCGGCAGCGCCGAGATTGACTTTGACATGTTGGATTTTCGATTGCGGGATCGGTGATTTATAGGCTACGCAACCCATGCGTGCCTTCGCTCGCGGATGGCGCGCAGCAGCCATGCAGCCAGAAAACACGCGATGCACGCCAGCACGATCGATGCGCCGGATGCCACATCGAAGCGATACGAGACAAGCAGGCCGGCGAGCGACGACAGCACCGCGATGCCGCACGCCAGCAGCATCATGCGCGACAGGCGATTGGTGAGCAGCGACGCCGCTGCCGCCGGCACCACCAACAGCGCGCTGGTCAGCACCACGCCGACCGCCTGAATCGCACCGACGACCGCCAGCGCCATCAGCACCAGCAGGAAATAGCGCAACCGATCGGCTTTCAGACCAATCACTTCAGCATACGTCATGTCGAACGATGTCAGTTCAAGTTCCTTGTGCAGAACAAACAGGCCGGCGCACACGATCACTGCAATCACCGCGATCACGAGCAACTGTGCATTCGTCACGCCGAGAATATAGCCGAACAGCATGTGCGTGAAATCGCGGAAGCTGCGCATCGTGCTCATCAGCAGAATGCCAAGCGCAAACATGCCAGTGAACAGGATGCCGATGGCCGTGTCTTCGCGCACTTCGCGCCGGCGCGAGAGCCAACCGATGCCGAGCGCAGTCACTACACCGGCGATCACTGCGCCGGCCATCAGGTTCCATTGGTTGAGGTATGCAATCACCAGTCCCGGCAACACCGTATGCGACAGCGCATCGCCGATGAACGCCATGCGCCGCAGCACGACATACACGCCGAGTGTGGCGCAGGTGATGCCGACCAGCATACTCGCCAGCGCAGCAGTCTGCATGAAGGGGTATTGAAACGGCTCGAGCAGCGCCTGTAGCAGGTTCATGGATGTGCGTGATCAACTTGATCGAACTGATCGACCCGCCGGCCATCGACCAGATACAACACGTCATCGAACTCGGCATGCAGCCGCTCGATGTCGTGCGTGGCGATGATGGCAGTCCTGCCGGCGCGCTGCAATTCGTTCAGCGTGTTCGACACGATCTCGCGCGTGGCGGCGTCGACTGCATTCAGTGGCTCATCGAGCAGAAGCAAGTCGGCATCCTGTGCCAGCGCGCGCGCCAGCAACGCACGCTGCTGCTGCCCGCCAGACAGATCGCCGATCTGGCGCTCGCGCAACGCGCTCAGCCCGATGCGGTCGATGGCCTCATCGGCGCTGCGCCAATCCTCTTTGGAAGGCCGCTTGAGCCAGCCAAGATGCACATAGCGACCGGTTAGCGTCAGCCGGCGCAACGTGATGGGAAAGCGCCAGTCGATCTCGCCGCGCTGCGCAAGATAAGCCACGCGCTGACGCATAGCACCGACCGGATGACCGAAGACCCGAATCGAACCCGATGCAATCGGCAGCAGGCCGGCAACCGCCTTGAGCAAGGTCGACTTGCCGGCGCCATTCGACCCAACCAGTGCTACGCGCATCCCGGGCATCACGCGCAGGCTCACGCTGCACAGCGCATACTTCTCGTCGCCGGCATAACGCGCTGCCACATCGCACGCATCAAGGGCCGGCGCGTTTGGCACAGCGACGAGGGAAGTTTTGCCGGCGTAGGGAAACATGGCGATTAGCAATTGGGAGTTTGCAGCAACGCGCTTCGCCAGTCACCTCAATGCATCGACGATCGCTCTTGCATTGTGACGCATGGCGTCGATGTAGGTTGCGCCAGCGCTGCCAGCAGACCCCAGCGCGTCAGTATACAGTTCAGGTCCGATGATGACGCCGGCTTCGCGCGCCACGCGCTCAACCAACCTCGGATTGGACTGACTTTCAAGGAAGATCGCCTTCACATGCCGCCGCTGGATGTCATTGACCAGCGCCGCAAAATCCTGCGCCGAAGGGTCGCCGGCCTCAGCGCTGGGCGAAGCCATCACACCGCCGGCAATCTCAAAGCCATAGCGCTGCGCAAAGTAGCCCAGCGAGTCATGCGACGTGACAAGTGTTCGGCGCTCTTTGGGCAACTGATCAACGATGGCGGCAATCTCCTGGTCCAGCGCGGCGAGTTTCGCCAGATACGCGCCGGCGTTTTGCTGATATATCTTCGCATTGGACGGATCGGCTGTCACCAGCGCGTCTTGAATGGTTTTCACCATCTGCATGACATTTTGCGGGTTCTGCCAGATATGCGGGTCATGCTCGTCGCCGGCAGCGTCGAGCAGCGCAACCCCTTTTGACAACGGCACACGCGTTCCCCGTGAGCCAGATGCAACATAGAGGTTATCCAGCCAGCCTTCCAGGCCAACGCCATTCTCAAAAATAATCTGCGCGCCGGCCAGCTTCGCCATATCCGATGGCAACGGCTCGAAGTCGTGCACGCCCGCATCCGCGCCAACCAGGACAGCAAGGTCCATCTTGTCGCCGGCGACGTTCTGCACAAGGTCTCCAAGCACCGAGAATGTGGCAACGACCTTTGGCTTGTCGATCACGGTGGACGGCGCATGCGTCACCGACGGGCTGCATGCAACCACAAATGCCATGCAAACCGCAAGGACAAGCTTTTTCATCACGCGTTTCTCCATCAACGTCTTCCTCACATATCCAATCTCCCACGAAAATCACTCCCTGTCATCGCACAGAGTATCATCAGGCCGCACATGAGTGAACTCCACATCGTCTTTGGCGCGTCCGGCGCGCTCGGTTCCGCCATCGTTCATCATCTCCACGCCGAAGGGCTGCCCATACGCGCTGTGTCGCGCGATGTCGAGCGCGCAGCTGATGTGCTGCCCGACGGCATCGACATCGTGCAATGCGACGCAATCGACGGCACCAACGTGATGGCCGCCGCGCACGAAGCGACCGTGATCTACAACTGCACCTATGTCGGCGACCAGATGAAGGCGGTCGCTGACAACTTATTGAACGCAGCGCGAGAGACCGGCGCGCTGCTGGTGAACCCAAGCAATGGGCTGGTGTATGGGCCATTGCAGCAGGTGCCGGCGAGCGAGGAGCATCCGCAGAAACCAACCGCGCGGCGCGGCATGATGCGCAAGGAGATCGACGACATGCTGCTGGAAGCGCATGACAAGGATGAGATTCGGGTCGTCATCCCGCGCCTCACGACATTCTATGGCGCGCATGTTGCCGGCACGTTTGTCGCCAGCGTGTTCGATGCGGCCAGACTGGGGCGCAAAGCGATGTGGTTCAGCAGGCTCGACCAGCCGCACAGCTTGATCTACCTGCCAGATGCGGCAGCGGCGTGCGTGCTGCTGGCGATGAATGAGTCGACACACGGGCAGGCTTGGCATGTGCCGGGTGCCGGCCCGCTGACCGGCGGCGAATTCATCACGAAGGTGTTCGAGGCGTTCGGCACACGCCCCCAGATGACAACGCGCGGCAAAACGTTCTTTCAACTCGCCGGCGTCGTCGCTCCACGCATCCTCGACATGGTCGAAGTCATCTATCAATTCGAACAACCTTTCGTTTTAGATGGCTCGAAGTTTGCAATTGCTTATCCTGATTTCGAATATACGCCACATGCAGTTGGCATCAGCGATACGGCCGAGTGGCATCAAGCGAATTTCGACACGCGCGCCTAGGACTTTAGGCCTAGTCGAACCATCCCTTTGGTGAATGTCCCGCCAGCAAGCTTTGAGTAAGATGGCGGCCGAGAGTAGTATCCTCTCCCCCTCTCCTCTGAAGGCTTCCGTGTGAGCAGCGGAAGCCTTCAATTTTTTCCGCGCGCATCTATAACATCGGCTCTTTGCGCATCACCAATTGCAGCGTCAGGCCCCAGGGGTCGCGCACAAAGGCCAGCTTGTCGCCGGCAGGTGTGGTGGCAACTTCACCCTCTGCCGTGCCGCCGGCGTCGATCCATCGCTTGCGCCATGCGTCGATGTCATCCACTAAAAAGGCAACGTGCAACGCAACGGGGTGCAGGGCCGCATAATCCCCCACCCCCACCGGCTGCTCGTAGAACTCAAACATCATGTTGTTGTCCTTGTCAGCCAGGAAAGTCGTATAGGGTGGCTCGTGCATCTGGCGCAGCACCTGCAGATCGAGGTTCTTTACATACCACGCAATGACCTTGCGCGCATCGGCGACGTTGATGGCAATATGTTCGAATCGCATATTTCTCCTGATTGGTGCGCGTCAGTATACTCATGCTGACTTTACAAGGAGAAACCATGCCAGAACGCATCCTGCGCTGGGGCCTGCTCAGCACCGCCCGCATCAACCGCTCGCTCATCCCGCCACTGCGCGCATCATCGCGCAACACGCTCGTCGCTGTCGCCAGCCGCGATGGCGAAAAAGGCCGCAAATACGCCGGCGAGTGGGGCATCGACAAGGTCTTCGACAGCTACGAAGCCATGCTCGCCAGCCCTGATATCGATGCAGTCTATATCTCGCTGCCCAACAAGCTGCACGCCGAGTGGACGGTGAAGGCGGCCGACGCCGGCAAGCATGTGCTATGCGAGAAGCCACTGGCGACCACGCTGGCCGATGTGGACACGATGATCGCAGCCGCAAAACGGAATCGCGTCGTCGTTGCTGAGGCGTTCATGTATCGCCACCATCCGCAGACGCTGAAGGTGAAGGAGATCATCGACAGCGGCAAAATCGGCGCGGTGCAGTTGGTGCGCGGCTCGTTCACTTTCACGCTGACCGACCGCGGCAATGTGCGCGTGAATGCCAGCCTTGACGGCGGCAGCGTGTGGGATGTGGGCTGCTACCCCATCAGCTACGCGCGCACCATGATTGGCGCAGAGCCGGCGGAAGCGCACGGCATGGCCATGATTGGCGAAAGTGGCGTCGATGAAACCTTCATTGGCACGCTGCGCTTCACCAACAATGCCTATGCGCAATTCGACAGCGGCTTCCATGCACCCTACCGCATGAACATGGAGATCGTCGGCAGCAAAGGCATGATTGTGATCCCGCGCGCGTTCAAGCCGACGGACAACGAGACGATCCTCGTCGGCGCTGCCAGCGATCAGCTCGAACCGGTGCAGATCAGCGGGCCGGCGTTGCTTTACAGCGGTGAAGTGGAAGACATGTATGACGCTGTCGTGCATGGCGCTGCCCCGCGCGTCAGCCTGCAGGATTCACGCAACAACGTGGCTGCCATTCTCGCGCTGCTGCAATCCGCGCGCGAAGGCCGGCCCGTTCGTCTGTAACTTGAAGGCACAGGGATAAAAATGGGCAAGTTGATCGAATACGAAGACGCCTCAGACGAGGTGCGCGCGGTGTATGACGACATCCGCGCCACGCGCAAGACCGATTACATCAACAACTTCTGGAAGGCGCTGGCGGTGCATCCGCCCACGCTGCGGCAAACCTGGCAACAGGTGAAGGCAGTGATGGCCGGCCCAGGCGAACTCGATCCGCTGGTGCGCGAACTGATCTACGTGGCAGTCAGCGTGACCAACGGCTGCGACTACTGCATGGCAAGCCACATCGCCGGCGCCCGTGCCAAGGGCATGAGCGACGCCATGCTGGCTGAATTGCTCTCCATCACCGCCACCGCCAACATGACGAATCGGCTGGCAAATGGCTTCAACGTGCCAGTGGATGAGCGGTTCATGCGGTGACGCGCAACCTTCACCGGCCCATCCATCCGCCATCCACGACAAGCGCATGACCATGGACGTAGCTGGAAGCCGCGCTGGCGAGAAAAACCACCGCGCCGACCAGCTCGTCGGGATGGCCAAGCCGCCTGGCGGGGATGCGATTGAGGATCGCCGGCCCGCGCTGCGGGTCATTCATCAGGGCCTCAACCATCTCGGTGTTCATATAGCCCGGCGCGATGGCATTCACGTTGACGCCGTATGACGCCCACTCGTTCGAGAGCGCCTTCACCACGCCGAGCATGGCATGCTTGGCAGCGCTGTAGGCCGGCACCGTGATGCCGCCCTGATAGCCGAGAATGCTGCTGATGAAGATGATCTTGCCGGCGTTGCGCGGCAGCATGTATTTTGCGCATTGCTGCGCGATGTCCATGCCGGCGATGACGTGCAGCTCATAGATTTCCGCAAACGCATCGAGCGGATAGTGGGCTGCCGGCTGGCGATGCTGCTGGCCAGCGCAATGCACGAAGATGTCGATGCCGCCGAGCGTGTTCACCACCTCGTCGATCACGCCGGCGCGCCTTTCACGGTGCAGCAGATCGGCCTGAAAGAAGGTTAGTCCGCCCATCTCGGCCGGCGTCGGCGGGTTGCGTGCCGCAATGCCGACCTTCGCGCCCTGCTCAGCAAGCCCGCGTGCAATGGCCAACCCCAACCCGCGCGAGCCGCCGGTAATAAAGGCGACCTTATCCGTGATGTCAAAAAGCTGCTTCATCGCAAGACATTGTAGGCGGGGCGGTCACTTGCGCCGGCGCGACATGCAAATTTGTGCATTCGCGACGCGCGTGCCACACTCATCCCGCCATGCGCGCAGAGATCAAATCGCACAACGGAACGCCGACGCTCTTTCTGGATGGCGAGCCGGCCTACGCCAATTTCAACCTGCTCTCGCCATTCGACGGCGACCACCGCGCGCCGTCACAACCCATCGCGCAAAAATTTGGCCGGCTTGGCATCCACCTGTATTCCATCGATGCGTGTGGCCCAGAATGGGCCGGCCCGCGCCCCAATCACCCCAGCTCCTTCGATTTCAGCACAGTTGGTCCGCGCCTGCAGGCCGTGCTGGATGTGAACCCCAAAGCCCATTTCCTGCTGCGGATGGGCTTCGAGACGCGCTGGCTGCCAGAGCATCGTTGGAATCAAGCCCATCCTGACGAGCTTGAGATCGTGGCCGAAGAAGGCGATACGCGCGCAGATATCGAGCGCTATCGCCAGGCGCGCAGAGAAGACGCGCAGCACATCACCGAATCGTATGCCTCGCAAGTGTGGCAGCGCGATGTCAAGGCGCTGCTGCGCGGCTACATCGGCCACCTGCGCGAGATCGGCCTGTATGACCGCGTGATCGCCTATCAGATCTGTGCCGGCGCTTCAGGTGAATGGGTCAAGGGAGACTCCGACCAGATGAATCGCTTCGGCGATTACAGCCTGCCAATGCGCCGGCATTTCCAAGCCTGGCTGCGCCGCAAATACGGCAATCATGTCCTGGTCTTTCGCAAGGCGTGGGATGACGATGCCATCACCTTCGACACGGCAGAAGTGCCTTTGCCGCGCGAGCAGGCACACACGCGACACGGCCATTTCCGCGACCCGGCCCGCGAGCAAAACGTGATCGACTACTATCAGTGCTTCGCCGAATTGTGCGCCGACGCGCTGGTCGATTTTTGCAGCGTGGTGAAGGAAGCGACAAATGGCGAGAAGTTGGCCGGCGCGTTTTTCGGCTACCTGACCGACCTCGCATGGAATGTCAATTTTTTCGGCGCGCCACACGCCGGCTACGACTACTCCACCATCCAGCGCTGCGGCCACCTCGGACTGCAGCACGTGCTGAGGTCGCCGCAGGTCGATTTTCTCGTCAGCCCGTATGCCTACGCCTTTCGCGGCGTCGGCGGCGACGGCCAGGCGATGCAACCAAGCGAGTCGCTGCGCGTGCACAACAAGCTCTATCTGCTCGAAGAGGACACGCTGATGCACAATCGCTTCGAGCCGGATGGCCGCATGCAGCCCATCACCAACACGCTGGATATCTACAAACGCAACTTCGCCGCGTGTCTCACCCATGGACAGGGCATCACCTGGCTGCAAAGCAGCATGTTTTTGGAATATCCGCAGATCGAGCCGCAGGCCGACGCGCTGCACACCCACATGCACAAGATCGGCGAGTGGGCGCTGGGGTTGGACCGATCACCACAACACGACATTGCCGTCTTTCTGGATGATGAGAGCTATTTCTATGCATCCATCCGCAACGACGTGAGCCTGCCCGGCGTGTTCTATCAGAAGGTCGTCAGCCTGCCGCGCATCGGCGCGACCTACGGCATGTATCTGCTGCGCGATCTGCTCGAAGGGCGCGTGCCGGCGTTCAAACTCGCCGTCTTTCTGAACGCCTTTCGCCTGAGTCGCATGCAGCGCGAGGCGCTGGCGAAGCAGGTGCGCAAGGAAGGCCGCACAGCGCTGTGGCTGTATGCGCCGGGTTACATCTATGACGACGCGACGACCCCCGCATACCCGCCGCCAAAAGACACTCCCACCGCGCCGCTGCACGTGAACAACATGACCGACCTGACCGGCTTCCGCTTCGGCCGCACCGAAGGCCCGTGGCCGGCGCACATGCACATCACAAATTTCAATCACGAGATCACGCGCCTCGTGCCGCAGGATCTGTTCTGGGGCGAGCAGCGCGCCCTGTCTCCGATCTTCCATGTCGATGACGCTGAAGCAATAGCGCTCGGCCAGGTCATCACGCAGATGGGACGCGCGCAGACCGGGCTGGCGCTCAAGGAAATGGGCGCGTGGAATTCCATCTACTGCGCGACGCCGCACGTGCCGGCTTCTGTGCTGCGCGGCATCGCGCGCTACGCCGGCGCGCACCTCTACAGCGACGCCGGCGACGTGCTGCACGCCACGCCAGAGTTGCTAAGCGTGCATACCAGCGGCGGCGGCGCGCGCACCTTCACCTTGCCACACCCCGTCGAAGTCATCTACGATCTGTTTGCGAGCAAAGAGATTGCGCGCGACACAAGTGTTTTTAGCGTGACTCTGCTAAAGGCGTCCTCGTCATTGTTCTACACCGGCAGCCGCGCAAAACTCGCTGGCATCCCAATCCATGCGGCAATCCATGCGATGCAAGCCGACTTGAGTTCAACATGAGCATCTTTCACGCATCCGCCGGCGCAATTGACCTTGCGCCACCCATCGGCAGTTGGCTGACCGGCTTCGCTGCCCGCCCCTACCCCAGCGACGGCCAACACGACCCCATCCTCGCGCGTGCCGTGCTGCTCGATGACGGCGCGACATGCATCGCCATCATCGCATGCGATCTCATCGGCATCGATGCGCGAACGGTTGCTTCATTGCGCACGCGTATCGAGCAGCGAAGCAGCGGCCGCATCCCCGCCGGCCACATTCTGATCTCCTGCACGCACACGCACTCTGCGCCGGCCAGCATGCGCTTCCGCGGCGTGCTGGGCTATGTCAACGAGCGCTGGTGGGCGGTGGCGCAGGAAAACATCATCGCGCTTGTCGCCGGCCTTGATGCCAAGCTCGCGCCGGCTCAATTCGCCTTCGCCACCGCCGCCGTCGATGGCATCAGCTACAACCGCCAGGATCAAAGCCATGCCATCGACAAAACACTCTCGTGCATCGCCATTGATGCGCAGGATGGCGCACCCATCGCAACGCTCGTCAACTTCGCCGTGCATCCGGTAACGTTGAGCTATGGCAACCTGAAGCTGTCCGGCGATGTGCCGGGCCGCGCGGCGATGCGCGTGCAACAGATGCGCGGTGGCGATGCAGCGATGTATCTGCAAGGCGCATGCGGCGACGTCAATCCGGCAAGCGACTTGATCAAGGGTTGGGGTGCTGGCGACTTCGCTGATGTGGCCGGCGCCGGCGAGGCGATTGCCCTGGCAGCGCACAAAGCGTTGCAAGGCGCAATCCGCACAAGCGAGGTGCGGCTGAGAGTTGCGCAGCGCGGCATCGACCTGCCGCTTGACCCGCCGCCGAGCATGCGCGAGGTCGATGCGCTGTTTGCGCATTTCGAGGCCGATTTGCGCAAGGCGCGCGACACAAACAACCTGGCGGATGAGGGCATCATGACGGCTGGCTTGCGCTGGGCCGGCGAGATAAAAGGCGCGCTGTTGAACAACACGCTGCCCTCAACGCACCGCATTGAGGCATGGTGCTGCGCAATCAACGACTTGCGCATCGCCGGCGTGCCGCTCGAACCATATTCCGACATCGGCCTCGACTTCAAGCGGGGTATTGCGCCACTGCAGGGCATGTTCCTCGGCTATTGCAATGGACTGCTCGGCTATTGCGCGACGGATTGGGCCAAGGCACAGGGCGGCTATGGCCCAAACGAATCCTGCCGCTGGTTCCCCGAGCAGCTCACCGCCATCGGCTTCGGCGCAGCGCAGCGCGTGTCAGATTCGTGCATCGAAATGGCAAAGGCATTGTGATCAACCCAACAGCCAAAACATGACTACCGCACATGTAAAAATGCACAACGGCACGCCGGCGTTGTTCCTGGATGGCAAACCGGTCTTCGCCGGCATGCACTGGCTGTCATCGGCATCCGTGGACGAAAACGGCGCTCACTACAACGCCGACGCCATCCGCGACTTTGCGCAGGCCGGCCTGCACCTGTGCGCAGTTGGCCTTGGCGCGGAGTGGTCCGGCCCCCATGCCGGCGATGACAGCCATTTCGACTTCAGCGATCTCGGTCGGCAACTCGCCGCCATTCGCAAGATCGATCCTGAGGCGCTGTTTCACCTGCGCATCTATCTGGAAACTGCGCCATGGTGGAACGAACTGTATCCCGACGAGTGCGAAGTCGCATCGGACGGCTCGTGTCTGAATGCGTCATACGCCTCAGATGTGTGGCATGCGCATTGCAAGGAATACCTCACTCGCATCGTTGACTATCTGAGGGCTGCCGGCTTCTACGATTGCACGGTGGCCTATCAGGTCTGCCCGGGCGTATGCGGCGAGTGGGTGAAGAATCACACCTCGATGTCGTCTCTGACTGGCGACTACAGCGCGCCGATGCAGCGCCGCTTTCGCCGATGGCTGCGCGAGAAATACGAAACCGATGCCGCGCTGCAAGTGGCTTGGCGCGACGATGCGGTCACGCTCGACACCGCCAATGTGCCATCGAATGCCGAGCTGTTGCAAACGACTCATCTCAGCTTCCGCGATCCATCGAAGGAGCGCAAGGCCATCGATTACCAGCAACACCTCGCTGATCTGGTGGCCGAGCGCTTGATCGACCAATGCCGGCACATCAAGGCGCTGACGCATGGCGACAAGCTCGCCGGCGCATTCTACGGCTACATCATGGATCAGGCCTGGAACGACAACTACTTTGGCGCGCCCATCGACAGCAGCTACTCGACCACCCAGCGCAGCGGCCATCTCGGCCTGCGCCATGTGCTGCGCGCGCCCGAGGTCGATTTTCTCGTCAGCCCCTATGGCTATGCCTTTCGCGGCCTCGGCGGCGACGGCCTTTCGATGACGGCGAGCGAGTCGGCGCGGCTGCACGGCAAACTCTATCTCTATGAAGAAGACTCGCGCATGCACAATCTGTTCGACCACAACGGCCGCAACTATCGGCTCGAACACTCCGTCGCGATTCACCAACGCTGCCTGGGCTATGCGCTCTCACATGGGTTCGCCATCTGGTGGCTTGCCGATTGGCCGGCGCAGACCTACGCGCAACACCCGCGCAATGAGCCTAGCGCATTCAATCCCTGGCTGAAACGCTTCGCGAAACTCGGCGCATTCAGCATGCAACTCGAGAACGCACCCTGCGCCGAGGTGGCTGCCGTGATTGACGACGAAAGCTTCATGCACGAAACCATGCGCAACGACGTCAACCGCGCCGGCGTGTTCTACCAGCGCGTATTTGGGCTGCCGCGCTTCGGCGCCCCGAACGATGTTTATCTGCTCGACGATGTGGTCGACGGCAACGCGCCGGCGCACAAGCTCTACATCTTCCTGAACGCGTGGCACTTGAACGACGAGCGCCGGCGCAAGCTGAAGGCTGCGCTGGCACGGCAGCATGCAACCGCAGTGTGGGTGTATGGCGCGGGCTATCTCAATGAGACGCCGGCGCTCGACAACATGGCCGACCTCACCGGCATCACCTTCGACAAGGCCGACAACCCCTGGGCGATGCAAATGCACGCGCTGGATTTTGATCATCCAATCACGCGTGATCTGCCACAAGACCTGTTCTGGGGCACGCACAGTTCGCTGGGGCCGGTCTTCCACGCAAAAGATGCCGCAGCGCAGACGCTTGGCCAGGTTGTCACCGTGCTGGGAAGGTGCAAGCCCGGCTTTGTGATCAAGGAGATGGGCGGCTGGACATCGATCTGGCTGGCATCACCGGGCATTCCTGCGCCTGTGCTGCGCGGCATCGCGCGGCACGCCGGCGTGCATCTGTTCAGCGACGCCGGCGATGTGCTTCATGCGTCGAAGTCACTACTGAGCGTGCATACGGTCGCCGGCGGCAAGCGCACCTTCCATCTGCCGCAACCCGCCGAAATCGTGTTCGACCTGTATCACGACACGACGCTGGCGCGCAATGCCTCGTCATTCGACGTCACGTTGCCGGCAGCATCATCGGCGCTATATTACTTTGGCGAGGAATTGGCGCTTGCGGCGCAGTGGGATGGCTTCACAGACCCCAGAACAGCTTCATCCCAACCAGCAGCATGATGAAGCACACAACGGTGAGCAGCCAGCCAGTGCGCACAAAGTCGCCAAACCGGTAGCCGCCTGGTCCGATCATCAGCACATTGACGGGGTGCGCGATGGGCGTGAGAAAGAAAGCCGAGCACCCAATGGCGGTGGCGACCGCGACCGCGTGCGGGTCGATGCCAGTGTTGATGGCAGCGCTGATCGCGATGGGGCCAGTAACCAGCGCAGTGACCTGCCCGCCCATCACCTGCGTCAGCAAACCGGTGAGCAGATACATGCCGGCGGCCACACCAAGCGGGCCAAACGGCTCAACCACTTGCTCGACAGCGTTGCCGATCAGCGCAGCAAGGCCAGTATTGACCATCGCCGTGCTGGCTGCAAACATGCCGGCGATCAAGAATAAAGCCTGCCATCCCATCTTGCGATAGGCCATTTCAATTGTCACCAACCGCAGAAGAATCATCAACAATGCGCCGGCCAGCATGGCGAGAAATACCGGCACTCCGAAGATGGTTGCGACGATGGCGACCAGCAGGATCACTACCGAGGCAATGGCGCGCGAATGATCCAGCAATTTGCCGCCCGCATGCGGCTCCAGCACAATGAAATCAGGGCTGCTGCGCAGTTTGCCGAGCTTGTCATCACGGCCCACCATGAGCAGTGAATCCCCGCGCTGCAGCGGCATGGCGCCAACATCGGTGCGATAGCTGCGCGAGCCGCGCAGCAGCGCCACGCCGACAAAGCCATAGCGATTGCGGAAATCCAGCTGGCGCAATGTATGGCCCTCGGCTTGCGTGTGCGGTGAGAGGATGACTTCGAGAAAAGACACACCGCGCGCGCTGATAGGCTCATTGACATCGCGATCTATGCGCGCGCCGAGTGACTCTATCTGCGTGACACGGTCTTCACGGCCAACAATCACCAACTTGTCGCCGGCCTGCACGGCAAAATCAGGCGCCGGCGCAAAGAACGCCTGCGCCTTCCTCCATACTGCGATGATCGACAGGCCAAGCTTGTCGCCGATGGTGGTCTGCGAGATCAGCTTGCCAGCCAGCCATGCGTTTGGTTGCACCTGCGCTTCCCACAGGCGTTCGCCGAGGCGATAGGCTGCTTCCAGCTCTTGATTCGTGCGCCGCGCGATGCTCTGCTCCAGGCTGGGGTCACGTTCGGGCAACAGGCGCTTGCCGAGCAACCCGAGGAACGCAATGCCGGCGATGGCGATCAGTCCGCCAGTGGGCGTGAATGACAGGACGCCGAGCGGCGTCTGCGGCGGCACAGCGCGGGTGAGCAGGTCGCTCATGATGATATTGGCGGTGGTGAAGTAGGTCGCGCTGCCGCCGAGCAAACTGCCATAGGCGACCGGGATCAACAATTTGCTGGGGCGAATATTCGCCTGCCGCGCCACTTCCATCGCGCTGGGCAACAAGAGCGCACCGGCGGCAAGATTATTCATGATGAGCGAGAGCAGCGCGGTGGCGCCTGCAAACAGCACGATCAAGCGCGCCTCGGACGCGCCGCCGATATTCATCACCTGCTGGGCAATGAAGCGCGTCACGCCCGCGTCCTCCAGCGAGATGGTGATGATGTATAGCGAAAATAGCGTGATGACAACGGGTTGGCCGAAGCCCTCGATGGCCTTGACAGCTTGGCCAGGCGCGTTCGCATCACCCAGCACCGGGAAACCGGCAAACTGCGCCAGGCCGAGCAAAAGTGCAATCAGCAATGCCGCCAGATCGCTGCGGATTTTATTGAAAGCCAGCAACAGCAACGGCGCAATTACGACGACAGCGACGAAGATTTGGACAGGGGTCATGGATTCCTCGGTGACGCAACTACAGTGCGCATGATATCCGCAACGCGCTGAAAATGCGCGCTTCCAAAGAGCTGCGTTGTATGCGCATCGCTGGCGAGCGTTAACCACAAAGCATAGGCAATCGGAGATAACCCCTACGCATTCGGGAGCCTGCCGGAGTCTGACAGAATCGCATCCACGATGCGCCGGCTTGCGCGCCCATCGCCATATGGGTTGACCACCGCCGCCATGCGCGTATACGCCAACGGGTCATCCATCAGCATCGAAGCCTCCGCCATGATGTGGCTGTAATCACTGCCGACCAATTTTGCCGCGCCCAAAGCGACGACCTCCTGGCGTTCGGTCACCTCGCGCAGCACCAGCACCGGCTTGCCCAGGCTTGGCGCTTCCTCCTGAATGCCGCCGCTATCAGTCAGGATGAAGTGCGCGCGCTTCATCAGCGCGACGATCGTCTCGTAATCCACCGGCTCAGTCAGCGTGATGTTCGGCACGCCGCCCAGCAACTTGCGCGCAGGGTCATTCACGTTGGGATTGTAGTGAACGGGGTAGATGATATGCGCGTCGTTGTATTTCAACGCAAGGTCGCGGATGGCGCGGCAAATCTCACGAAAGGGCCGGCCAAAATTTTCGCGGCGGTGCGACGTGACCAGGATCAAACGCTTGCGCCCCAGTTGCGGCGCGATGCGCAGCACCGGGGACTCATCCACGCGGCCTGCCACTTCGAGCAGCGCATCGATTACCGTGTTGCCTGTGACGACGATCTTGTCCGCCGGCATCCCTTCGCGCAACAGATTCTCTTTTGCCACATCCGTCGGCGCGAAATACATATCGCTCAGCACATCGGCGATGCGGCGGTTGATCTCCTCGGGGAAAGGGCGACGCTTGTCGCCGCTGCGCAGGCCGGCTTCCACATGCCCCACCCGCACGCGATGGTAGAACGCTGCCAGGCTCGCCGCCATCACCGTTGTCGTATCGCCTTGCACCAGCACCCAATCCGGCTTCACGCGCGCCAGCACATCATCCATCGCCGTGAGAATGCGCGCAGTCAGATCGCTCAGGCGTTGCGCCGGCTGCATCAGATTCAGGTCGATGTCGGGGCGAATATCGAACAGCGCGAGCGCCTGATCGAGCATCTCGCGGTGCTGGCCGGTGACGCACACGATGGACTGCACTTCGCCGGCGCGGCGCTGCAACTCGCGAATCACCGGCGCCATCTTCACGGCTTCGGGCCGCGTGCCAAACACGCTCATCACTTTCAACATGGCTGTATATTAGCCGCCCTTCTATGCTAAACATCTACAAGCGCTTCTGGCTGGTGAACTGGGCCGAGCAGTGGCAATACCGCGCCAACCTGATCATGTTCCTCGCCTACTGGATGGTGATGCCGATCGTGTATCTGGCGGTATGGACAACAATCGCGCGCGAGCAAGGCAGCGTGAGCGGCCTGACCGCCAACGACTTCGCGGCATACTACCTCACACTCCTGCCAGTGGACATCATCACGTCGTCCATCGTCATCCACGTGCTGGCCTACAAGATTCAGGAAGGCTCGATCTCGAACGAATTGATGCAACCAGTGCATCCGATCCTGACCAACACGTTGACCAACAATGTGGCCTTCAAGGCGCTGAATCTGATCGTGTTCGTGCCGCTGTGGTTCGTGCTGGTGCTGTTGTTTCAGCCGCATTTCACCTACACCTGGCAAAGCGCGTTGCTGGCGTTGCCGGCGCTCGCCATCGGCTTTCTCGCCCGCTTTCTGCTGGACAGTTGCGTCACGCTGGTGGCATTCTGGACCACGCGCGTATGGTCGATCCAGCAATTCAACGATGCCGTCGGCATGTTACTGAATGGCGCGTTTGTGCCGCTGGCGCTGATGCCGGCGTGGGTGCAGGTCATCGCGCAGGCGCTGCCGTATCAACTCGGCGCGTCCTTCCCCACTCTGCTCCTGCTGAACAAGTTGACGCCGGAGCAAATTGCACTGAACTATGCGCTGGGGATTTTCTGGGTGCTTGCGCTGCTCGGCCTGTTCCAATTCATGTGGAAGCGCGCCATCAAGCAATATTCCGCCGTCGGCGCATGAGGTGAAGCCATGCACATCAATCGCGTGCTGAGCGCGCTGCTCAAGATCAACATCCAGCAGGAGTTGGCGTATCGCACCGACACGCTGATCAACATCCTGACCAGCGCCATGTGGCTGGGCTGGGAGTTGATCGGATTGAGCATCATCTTCTCCAATACGAACTCGATTGGCGGGTGGCGCGCCGGCGACATCATCGCCCTGCTCGGCGTGTTCCGGCTGGTCAACACCTTCATGATGATGGTGGTGTGGCCGAACACGGAGAAATTCAATCGCGGCATCCGCGAAGGCTCGCTCGACTACACCTTTCTGCAACCGATCGACAGCCAGTTCATGGTGAGCTTTTCGCGCATTGTGATCTGGAACATTTGGAATCTCATCATTGGCGTGGCGCTGATCGTGGCCGGTCTGTCGATGACGAGCAGCACGGCGAGCTTCGCCGGCGTCGCCACCTTCCTGCTGCTCACGTTCAGCGGTGGCGTGGTGATCTACAGCCTATGGGTGGTGCTGATCGCGCTGACTTTCTGGTTTACGAAGTTCGACAACAACGTGACGTTGATGCAGGCGCTGATGGACGCCGGCCGTTACCCCGCCACGATCTATCCCACCTGGCTGCGCGTCATCGTCACCTTCATCGTGCCGATTGCGCTGGCGACGACCGTGCCGCTGCAAGCGCTGCGCGGCGAGTTGACGTGGTGGCAGATTGCGCTGGCGCTGCTGGTCAGCCTGCTCGCATTCTGCATCTCACGGCTGGTGTGGAAAGCCGGCACCAGGCGCTATAGCGGAGCATCATCCTAGCGTCAGCATATCAGGAGTGAGAGTGACATGCAACTTGAAGTGATCGCCAGTTCCGTGGAAGATGCCATCGCCGCCGAGCGTGGCGGTGCAACCCGCATCGAGCTGTGTGTTGCACTGGATCAAGATGGTCTCACTCCATCTTTGCAGCTCGTCGAGACGGTTATCTCGACCGTGCGCATCCCTGTGCGCGCCATGCTGCGCCGGCGCAACGATTTCGTCATCCAGGACGAAGCTGATTCGCAGGTGCTGTGTGACAGTGCGACAGCCATCCAGCACGCCGGCGCTGCGGGTCTGGTGCTGGGTTTTCTTGAGGGGCAAGGTGTGAACGAAAATGCGCTCAATCGCATAATCGCCGCTGCGCCGCGCATGAAGATCACCTTCCACCGCGCCTTCGATGCGCTCGCGAATGAAAGCCTGCAGCGCGCAACGATTGCGGCGTTGAAGCGATTTCCACAGGTGGACTGCATCCTCACCGCCGGCAGCGCAGGCGATTGGCAGCGACGCGCCGAACGATTGATGCAGTTGCAGCAGATGGCTGCGCCAGAGATGGAGATTCTGATCGGTGGCGGCGTGGATGCCGAAGCGATCGCGTGGCTATGCCGGCACACACCGCTGCGCGCCTTCCACGCCGGCCGCGCTGCGAGGGCAGGCTCTGCTGTGAATGGCCGCGTGCTAGAGGCGCAGGTGCGCGCGTTGCGAGACGCGATGCAGCCACACCTGTGACGCCTAGCGCCCCTTCATCTCTTTGAGGTAATTCACCACGGCGATCAGCTCGTCGTCAGTCAGCGTCAAGCGGCCGCCGTTGGCCGGCATCGCAGCGCCGGTGTAGTTTTCCATCGAGTTGGCGCTGCGGCCAGCGCGAATCGTCGCCATCAATTCGAGCTCGCTTTTATCTTTGATGAATTCAGGGCGCATCAACTGCATGCCGGCATTGGCCGGGCCATGGCAGCCGGCGCACGACTCGTTGTAGATGGCAACGGCGCGATCGCGCGAAGTCGACTCACCCGATTGCACACTGGGCTGCGTGATTGAGGCGATGGACTTTGCCGGTTGCCGGCTGCGCATGATCACGCCGCCAACAAAGAACAACGCCGCGATGGCGATGACCGTCAGCGGCACAGTGAACGCCGGCGGCAAGCTCATCAAAGGGCTGCTTGCAAGATAGTCTTCATCTGTCTTGCGATTGGCGCGCAAGGCCAGGAGCGAGCCAATGATGATGGCGGCAAACGCCACCCACGCCAGCATCGGAATGGTGATGAAGCCAAACCAGTTCAGGTAATCTGCGCTGCACGGCACCCCGATGACGCAAGTCTCGAAGCGCGCGATGAACGGCACCTTCTGCAGCAGGATGTGATACGTCGAGGCAAAGATGCCGATGATCGACAGTGCGAGCGAATAGCCGGCAACATTGCGATCCCGCCGCAACAGACCCAGCGGCAGAATCACCGCGATGGGATACATGAGAATGCGTTGATACCAGCACCACTGGCATGGCATCCAGCCAATTGCCTCGCTCATGAAGAGGCTGCCGCCGGTGGCGATCCACGCCGCGATCATCGCCATGTAGAGCCCGAAGCGGCCGGCGCGGCCCTGCGCTGTAACCGCCGGCGCTGCATCGGCCTCGTCTGCTTCCAACCCTTCTGCACTCAATTCCGCACTTGCCATACGCCTGTTTTATTCCAGAAAGATGATTGCCCGCTGATAAACATTGCAGACGAAATCAATGATCGGGGAAGATGATGCGCGTCTCATAACCGACCACGTTCTGATTGCGCACCAGGCGAAACCAGGCCGGCCTGATCAACCAGAACATTGTGTTCTTCAAGGCGGCATCGAGTTCCTTGAATTGCTGCAGCACTTGCGGATAACGCTGCACGTAGAGCCGCCACACGCGAGGCACCTGCGCCGGCGGCAACGGCGCGCATCGCCCCTTGCCCTGCAAGCCTTGAATGGCGTGCCAATCCTGATCGTCGCGGTGAATGGTGAACGCAACATCGCCGCCATTCAGCAGCGCGCGGCCATGCCGCGTGACCGGCGAGGTGATGAAATACAAATTCAGGTCATCGTCATAGACATACCACAGACCGCAGGCGCCGACGCCATCCACGTCGTGATAGGCCAAGGTCACCACGTGGTGATGGCTCAGAAACAGGCTCAACTCAGCGTGAAGCTTTTCGCTCATCGAAGTGTGCGTTGTCGTCGCCGATGTCGATCAGTGACCATGTGAATGCGATGCGAGTATATCAAGTCGCTCAAATCATTCCACATCATCCGATCATCAAATTGCGCATGTCTTTCCAACGTGGCCGACTTGCGTGACTTGCACGACTTGACCGACAATCTACGCTGTGCATCAAGAAATGCGATGTTGCCGAATAGAGGAGACACCATGAAGGTCACGAAGGCTGTCATCACTGCCGCAGCCAAGAGCCAGCACCACCTGCCCTTGCAGATTCTGATCGACCGCGACGGCGCGCCGAAAGCCGCTCTGCAAATCATCGTAGAAGAAGCGCTCTCCGCCGGCGCGCACGACATCGCGATCATCATCCAGCGCGGTGATGAGGCCGCTTACAGCAAGGCGGCCGGCCCGCACGCGCGCCACCTGCATTTCATCCAACAGCACGACCCGCGCGGATATGGCGATGCCGTGTTGCGCGCGAAGGACTTCGCCGGCAACGAGCCATTTCTGCACCTCGTCGGTGATCACCTTTATCTGAGCCTGAGTGACCGCACCTGTGCGCAACAGGTGGTGCAAATCGCAGAGGCAGAGCAATGCGCCGTATCGGCAGTGCAGGCTACGCGCGAAAGCCTGCTGCCGAATTACGGCGCAATCGGCGGTCGGCGCCTGCACGATGGCAACCATCTTTACCAGATCGAGCATGTGGTCGAGAAGCCGACGCCGACCGAAGCCGAGCAAAGCTTGATCGTGCCGGGCCTGCGCGCCGGCTACTACCTGTGCTTCTTTGGCATCCACGTGCTAACCCCGCAAGTGATGGCGCTGTTGGAGTCCATCGATCCCGGCGAGAAGTTGGAGCTATCAAGCGCGCTGAATGAACTGGCGCAGCGCGAGCGGTATCTGGCATTGGCGCTGGATGGGCAGCGCTACGACATCGGTGTGCGCTACGGCGTGTGGCTGGCGCAGTTGGCGCTGGCACTGGCCGGCCAGGACCGCGCCGACGTGCTGGCAAATATAGTTGAGCTGCTGTCGACAAGGCAGTGACGCGCAGAGGGGATCACTATTACAAAGGGCCCGCGTCAGCACAGCGTTTTGCCACTGATGCTCCACAAATCACCGATGAGCCATCTCACCAACATCATCACCGCGACTGAGCCGGCGTTGCGCGATCAGTCGCTGGATGCCTTTGCACGAAGCGCATCGCTGCGCGAACTGCTGGCTGAATGCGCGGCGTTGGATGCGTTTCGCCGGCACAGCGACAATCTCTACGAGCGCGTGCGCGCCTTGCTCTTTCTGCACGCCATCCATCGCTTTCATCTGCCAGACAAGTCGGAACTCTCGCAGCGCGGTCTCGTGCCATTCGCCGGCTATGAACATCTGCTCAACCGCCGCTTCGAGCAGGCAGTCAGCACATTCCTGAAGGCGCAGGACGATGCCGGCCCCAACGACGCCATCAGCAGCGCGCTGGCGCAGGCCTACCACGCGCTGGCCTTTCAAACGCTCGCCGACCAGGTGCGCCGCAGTGTGCGCACGGTGCGCGGCAATCAGTGGATGTTCCGCACCGGCCACCCAGCCGACCAGCCGCTGCGCATCCGCCCAGAGCTATCAGGGGGTGAAGTGATCCTGCGCGAGCGCACACCGGTGCGCATGGATCTTTCGCACAGCGCCTGGAGCGACATCTTCTTCCTCGGCATGGATTTCCCTAAAGGCGCGCGCGTGCTGAACGTGTCGATCGATCTCGGCGTGCGCGGTCGCGACGCCGCGACGCGCCCGCCGGTGGAGGCGTATCTGCGCGTGATCGATGAGCCGGTGATTCGCCTGACGAGCATCGACCTCGGCGCGACCGCCGACCTGACCGAGTTGCGCGATGTGTTCGACTTTGCGCGCGATTATCTCGGCTTGCTGAAAGCCGCACTGATCGCGTCGGGCATCGTGCCACCCGGCATGGAAGGCAGCGGCCAGAGCTTGCAGGAATTGCTGGCGCATCTTGCCGGCCCCGGCCTCGGCATCGAACTCGTCAGCAACGTGAATGACATCCCCAAAGGCTCGCGGCTCGCAGTGTCGACCAACCTGCTGGCGGCATTGATCGCGGCCTGCATGCGGGCCACTGGCCAGGCGAAGTCGCTGAGCGGGCAGTTGGCAGAGAGCGAGCGCCGGCTGGTGGCTGCGCGATCGATCCTGGGCGAATGGCTGGCCGGCAGCGGCGGCGGCTGGCAGGACAGCGGCGGCGTGTGGCCGGCGATGAAGCTGATCAGCGGCGTGCTGGCCGGCGAGGGTGATCCTGAATTCGGCATCAGCCGCGGCCGCCTGTTGCCCGCCCACAAAATCCTGAACGAGCAGGATGCGCCGCAGGCTGTGCGCGATGCCTTGCAGCAATCACTGATTCTGGTGCATGGCGGCATGGCGCAAAACGTCGGCCCTATTTTGGAAATGGTGACCGAGAAATATCTGCTGCGCAGCGAGGCGGAATGGCGGGGCCGGCAGGGCGCCATGCAAGTGCTGGATGACATCCTTATCGCCCTGCGCGGTGACGCCGGCGCGCGCGAGACAATTCGGCGCATCGGCCAACTGACCACCCACAATTTCTTCGGCCCGCTGCAAACGATCATCCCGTGGGCGAGCAACTTCTATACCGAGACGTTGATCAACCGCGCGCGTGCACGCTTCAAGGATGACTTCTGGGGCTTCTGGATGCTCGGCGGTATGAGTGGCGGCGGCATGGGCTTCATCGTTGCGCCAGAGATGCTCGATCAGGCCAAAGATCAACTGCACAAGATCATGCTGCAGACCAAGCACGAATTGCAACATGCGCTGCCGTTCGCGATGGATCCGGTGGTATATGACTTCAGCATCAACCCGCGCGGCACATTTGCCGATCTGCTGCAGGGCGAGGAAGCGCTGTTGCCGGCGGGTTACTATGCCGTCCACGCGCCGCAACTGGTGAAGCAGGATGCGCACACCCTCACCCGACAACGCCGCAACGACCTCGACCGCTTTGCGAACGCGACCCGCACACGCAGCGAATTCAGCGGCATGACGAAGGTGCTGTTTGACCGGCTGTTGCCGCAATTGGCGCAGGATGCGACGCAAGCTGCGGCAGGCGCAGGGCGAGGTGCGCCGCAACTCGCCGATCTGCTCGACCAGCTTGGCTTCGACCGCGCCCAGCACGAAGCGATCCGCGCTGACCTGAAAAGTGGGCGCATCGGCCTGGCGCAGAATCGGCTGGCGGCCAACACGACAATTGAAGATGTGCGAGCGCAGGACGTGTTCGATGCGAGTGACACCGCGCGCTTGATGGAATTTCACGACCTCGGCCTGAAGGCATTGCAAAATGGCGAGGTGGCGGTGATGACGCTGGCCGCCGGCGCTGGCAGCCGCTGGACGCAGGGCGCCGGCGTGGTCAAGGCGCTGCATCCCTTCGCCAAATTGGGCGGTCAGCATCGCACCTTCATCGAAGTGCACCTGGCCAAGAGCCGGCGCATCGCGCAGCAGTATGACGCCAGTGTGCCGCACATCATCACCACATCCTATCTCACCCACGCGCCAATCCAAAGCGCCCTCTCCCACCCTTCGACAAGCGCAGGCGAAAGGGCCGGGGTGAGGGATGTGTATCTCAGCGCCGGCCGCAGCGTTGGATTGCGCATGATCCCGATGGCGCGCGACCTGCGTTTCCAGTGGGAAGAGATGCCGCAGCAATTGCTCGATGAGCAGAAGCAAAAGATGCGCGAGAGCCTGCATGCCGCGCTGATCGGCTGGGCGGAACACGCCGGCGAGGGCAGCGACTACACCGACAACCTGCCGATGCAATGCCTGCATCCGGTCGGCCACTGGTTCGAAGTGCCAAACCTGCTGTTGAACGGCACGCTGGCGCGCATGCTGCAGGCGCATCCGAACCTGCGCCACATCATGCTGCACAACATCGACACGCTTGGCGCGGATGCATCGCCGGCGATGCTCGGCCTGCACATCGCGCAGGGCGCGTGCCTGACATTTGAAGTCATCACGCGGCGCATCGAAGATCGCGGCGGCGGCCTGGCGCGCGTAGACGGGCAGGTGCGGCTGGTAGAAGGCCTGGCAATGCCGCGCGAAGAGGCCGAGTTCGCGCTGTCGTATTACAACAGCGCCACGTCGTGGATCGATGTGCAGCAACTGCTCAAAACCTTTGGCCTGGCGATAGCCGATTTGAGCGACGCGAGCAAAGTGAGCGCTGCCATTCGCGCGGTGGGCGCGCGCATGCCGACCTACATCACCTTAAAAGATGTGAAAAAGCGTTGGGGGCACGGGCAGGAAGACGTATTTCCCGTGACGCAATGGGAGAAGCTGTGGGGCGACATGACCGCGCTGCCGGACGTGAAGACGCAATTTGCGCTGGTGCCGCGCCGGCGGGGTCAGCAACTCAAGGACCAAGCCCAACTCGACGGCTGGCTGCGCGATGGCTCTGCGACATATGTTGAGAGCTTGTGTAAGTGGCCGTAGCAATCGATAAAGATTCGGGAGTGACTAAAGCCAAATAGACGCGAAATTGCGCAGGGGCGGGCTGTAACGTGGATGGTCGCGTCTGAACAGTTGACGCCGATTCCAGCATTGAACAAACAAGGCGATGTTGCGCTTGAGCGCGGCCAGGCAACGCGAGGAGCAGCGTGACTTCTTGGCCAGTCTGGCGAGATAGTGCCTGAGATCAGCATGGCCACCTTCGACTGAGTAGGTCTGCGATTTGCCGGGTGCCACCAAGTGCAAGCCGGTGTGATAGTTCAGCGCCTCGTATGCCGTCAGCCCATCGGTGCAATACTGAAAGGCCATCGGCGCAGCGTCGACAATGGGTTGCAACGTGTCATGATCGCGCTGAGCTACCACCAACCAACTCATGAAACAGTGTGTTTGGCGGTGAACCTAGGTGACGACATACGTTTCGTTTTTTGTCACCGACGTTGGATCATCTTTCCTTTGCGAAACACAAAGCCATCGGCGAATCGTCCATCCATCCATTTGGCTGAATCTGTTATCAGCGTCTCCGTTCTGGCCGCGACGCTACTCATAAAACGCCGGCGCCGTTTTCAGCGTCTTCCACTGCTCTCCTTCGTGACCAAAAATCACGAGCGCGACTTGCTCTCGTTCCACCAGATCGATCAGCTTAATCGTGCTGGCGTGGATTGCTTCGGCATCCGGGTTGGTTCCATCGTCGTCTGGCTTGTCGCGGGTGAAACCCGCAGCGAAAGGCACGGCATCAATGGTCAGTAAAACCGCACCAGTCTGAGGCAGCCGCACCAGCACCGATTGATGCCCCGGCACATGCCCGCTCGTTTCGATCAACTCCAGCCCGGGCAGCAGTTCCGTGTCACCATCCACCAACCGAATACGCTCCGCGGGCTGATCCCACTGGAATCGAATGGGAGCATATCGCGGGTTGCTCGCCGCATCCAAATGATGCGCGCGCTGAACAACATATTGCGCTTTCGTGAATGCCGCGTGCCTTCCGGCATGATCTACATCGTAATGCGTCGAAATGACCATATCGATATCATCCGGCTTCAAGCCAATGCCAGCCAAATGCTCGATAACGTCCTTCCCATTCACGAACTCCGATGCGTCTTCAGGAATAATCTCCGGCAGGCCGCTGTCAATCAGAATATTCTTGCCGTCATCCGATTGCACCAGATAACACACAATCGGAATCGCGTATTCCGGCATGACCCCAACCTGCATTAGATAGAGACGCTTCGCGGCATTCCGGCGCG
>CAZPVX010000002.1:62283-65232 GCA_964590135.1 uncultured Anaerolineae bacterium
CATGTCCTTGTTCATGCGCGAAATATAGCACAAACGTTCTATCTCAGGTTTTTCAGCCTGGTGGCGCTGTTGTGCATCCAGTCGGCTATGCTTTACTTGCCGAGAGTAACATCATGTCAACCCAACAACGCATCGTGATCCCCTTGTGGCCGGCCGGCGCGCCCGGTTCTGAGACTTGGTCCCAAGTCGAAGAGACGACGACCCTGCCCGACGGCCTGCCCATCGTCCGCAATGTAAGCCGCCCCACCCTCACCGTCTATCCGGCTGCGCAGCCAAGCGGCACAGCGGTGATCGTCGCGCCAGGCGGCGCATGGCACCTGCTGGCGATCGAGCATGAGGGCACTCAGGTGGCAGAGTGGCTTGCCGCGCGCGGCATCACTGCTTTTCTGCTCAAATACCGTCTGGTCCAAACAGGCCCAGATCTGGATAAGGACCTGAACGAATTCTTCTCCAACGCCGATACGCGCGCAGCCAGAATGGGCGAGGTGCTGCCGCTGACGCTGGCAGACGCAGAGCAAGCCGTGCGCATTGTGCGCCAGCGCGCCGGCGAATGGGGCATCGATCCGCATCGCATCGGCTTCATGGGCTTCTCCGCCGGCGGCGGTGTCGCCGCGCAGGCTGCGCTCTACACCGCGCCGGATGGCCGGCCCGATTTTGTCGCACCGATCTATGCCGCTGTATTCGACGAAGTCAAAGCGCCGGCGGATGCGCCGCCCTTGTTCCTGCTCTGCACCGACAGCGATGAGATGGCCTCGCGCGCCAGCATGCTGCTCTACAGCGCGTGGAAGGCGGTGAAACGGCCGGTGGAAATGCACATCTATGCCAAAGGCGATCACGGCTTCGGCATGAAGCAACTCAACCAGCCGGCTGATACATGGATCGAGCGATTCTACGACTGGATGAAGGGGATGGGTGTCCTGTAGGCGCGGTCACACCCGCATGTCGCGCAAACAATCCCCCCAGCAGAAACTCATCGCGTGGTTCCTCGCATACCGGCGCGACCTGCCATGGCGCGCTGCACCGCGCGACCCGTATCACGTGTGGTTGAGCGAGGTGATGTTGCAACAAACGCAGGTGGCAACGGTGATCCCGTATTACCAGCGCTGGCTGCAACGCTTCCCCACCGTGCGCGACCTCGCAGCAGCACCGCTCGAAGCCGTGCTGAAGCTGTGGGAAGGGTTGGGCTACTATGCCCGCGCGCGCAACTTTCACCGCGCTGTGCAGGCAGTGATGCGAGATCACGGCGGGCAAATTCCTGCAACAGTCGAAGGCTTGCTGCAGTTGCCGGGCGTGGGGCGCTATACCGCCGGCGCCATCGCCTCACTTGCCTTCAACCAGCATGCGCCGCTGCTCGACGCCAACGTGAAGCGCGTGTTGAGCCGCGTGGCAGCGCTGGAGCAGGCAGCCGGCGAATGGCAATTCCAGCTCACGGATTGGGAAATGGGGGATGGGAATGCGCGCAAATCACCATCACTGCACGCCCTTGTCTCACAGTCAAAAAAGCAGCCGTCGATCGACGACATGTTGTGGCTGATCGCAGAGGCGCTGCTGCCGGCGGGACAGGCCGGCGCGTTCAACGAGGCGCTGATGGAGCTTGGCGCGCTGGTTTGCACGCCGCGCGCACCCAAGTGCGACAGTTGCCCGATCCAACGCCACTGCACTGCCTATGCGCAACGCCGGCAGGCCGACTTCCCCGTCAAAACTGCAAAGAAAACCATCCCGCACTACGACGTATTGACGGCCGTGCTGATGGCCGGCGATGGGCGGGTGCTGATCGGCCGGCGACCCACAGATGGGCTACTCGGCGGGCTGTGGGAGTTCGTGAGCGCCGAGTTCAGGGCGCCGCCGCCTGAGTCGCTCACCGCGATGGTCGCGCGCCGCACCGGTTTGCAAATCGACCACGACAAGGCGCAGTCACTCGGCGAGATCAGACACGGCTTCACCCACTTTGCGATGACGCGGCAGGTGTGGCTGATCGAAGGCATCGATGCCGGCGCGCCGTTGGTGGCGCATGGCTATGTTGCACTGCGCTGGGTGACGCTGGACGAATGCCGCCGGCTTGCCTTCACCCGCAGCGACGGGCGCATCTTCGACTTGCTCATGCGCCATCGCGCATCGTTGCTCAGATGACGCCCTGAATCTCACTCCTGCCGCACCGCGCTGGCGATCTGCATTTTGCCGAGCCGCAGCATGGGGTAGATGGCGGCCAGCAGCGCCGATCCCACCGCGATCAGCATGGCTTGTGCAAACGTCGTCCACTCCAACGAGAGTTGAATCGTCCAACCGAACGAGCGCAGGTTGATGATGTAGATCAGCACCAGCGCGAGGATGAAACCCGCCGGCATCGACAGCAGGCCGGCCGTGCCGCCCATCAACCCCGTCTCCAGCAACATCATGCGCCACAGTTGGCGCAACGTCATGCCGTTTGCGCGCAGCATGCCCAGTTCGCGCGTGCGCTCGATCTGCAAAGCCATCAGCGCGCTCAGCACGCCGATGAAGGCGACCAGCGTCGCCAGCAGATTCAACGCGCCAGTGATGGCAAACGTGCGGTCAAACACAACCAGCGCATTGGCACGCAGCTCGCGGTTGGCATTGATGACCAATTCGCGGCCGGCGAACTGCCTGCGCAACTGCTGTGTGAACGCGCCAACATCCTGCGCGTGCGCGTCGTCGACATACAGCGCCAGCGATGAAACCTTGTCGTCGTTGAAGAGGCGTCGATAGGCGTCGCGGCGCATGAGGATGGCGCCGGTGTCGCTCGCATAGTCGTAATACACCGCCACCACGGTGAACGGCCTTTCACCCTGGTCGGTGCGGAGGAGAATGCGATTCCTTTGCGGTGTGATGCCATGCTTGTTCGCAAATGGCTCGCTGACCTGCACCTCGTCCTGCCCCTGCATGCCGGCCCAAAGCGCATCTGCCGGCCGCGCCGCCCACACGAAAGTGCGC
>CAZPVX010000002.1:65266-187103 GCA_964590135.1 uncultured Anaerolineae bacterium
GGCGGCCGTCCCATCCTGGCCGAAGAGAACATCGTCGACCACCTGCGGATCGATGACCGGATCGCCGGCGTTCGCACTCGTCGGCGGAGACACATAGACATCGGCGGTGACCGACGACTCCAGCCACGATTCGACGGTGTTGCGAAAACTGCCGATCATGCTCTGCAAGCCGATGATGACCGACACTGCGATCATGAGCGAGGCAATCGCGATGGCCGTGCGCGAGATGGACGATACGACGCCGCGCGCCGACATGCGCCCAATCACCCCAAACAACCGGCCCAGCATCGGCGTGAGCAGCCGCATGAGCCACGATGTGAGCAACGGCGACACCAGCGCCACACCGATCAACAGAAAGAAGATGCCGGCGAGGTTGACCACCAGCGCATTCGTCAGCAACTCCAGCGCGACGCCGACCAGAAACAAAACAACGCCGGCCACCGCCACAACAGGCAGCAGCCTCTGCACGCGCTGCTCGATATTGCTGCGCCTCATCGCGGTGATCGGCGCAATGCCAGTCGCCTCATACGCCGGCGGCAGCGCAGCCACAACCGATGCCGCGATGCCCAGCACAAACCCTTTCACCAGCTTGAGCGGCTCGACGGCGACCGAGCGCACGTTGACTGTGTAATACAGGTCGTTGATCGTCTGCGTGACGAGGCCAACCGCGCCGCGCCCCAGCAGGATGCCCAGCACAATGCCAACCGACCCGCCGATGGCCGCCAGCACAAACGTCTCAGTCAAAATCTGGGTGAAGATTTCGCGGCGCGTGACGCCGAGGCAGCGCAGCGTGCCGATGGTGGGCCGGCGCTGCACTACCGAAAACGTGATCGTGTTGTAGATCAAGAACATGCCGACGACGAGCGCGAGCAAACTGAGCGCAGTCAGGTTGAGGCGAAACGCATCGGTCAAACTCTCGACGCTCTGGCTGCGCGCCTGCGGCTTGACGATCTGCGCGCCGGCAGGCAGCGTTGCGCGAATGCGCTCCAGCAATGCGCGGCCTTGCGCCGTGCGCTCGTCGGCGATCAGGTCAATGTGGCTGAGCTTGCCGCGCATGTTGAACATCTGCTGCGCGGCGCTGATGTCAACGATGGCAAGGTTGTCGAGCGCGTTGCGGCTGGTGTCGTCCGCCGGCTTCAAAATACCGACGACACGCATAAGCTGCCGGCGGTCACCCACGCGCAAGGTCACCGTATCGCCCACGTGCTTGTTGTAGCGCTGCGCTGTTGCCTCGCCAATCAGCATCGCATCGGGCGCAGCGAAGAACTCGCTCAGGTCATTTTGCTGAAAGGATTCGCTGCCTGTGCCAAGATAGCTGCGAAATGGCGCCTCGGCGAACACATCGATGCCGAGCACGCGGATGGGCTGCTGATCAAATTCCAGCGCAGTGGCGTAGGATGACACGATGGGCGCAGCATCACGCACGCCTAGCTCGACCTTGATGCGGCGATACACAGCTTCATCGAGGCCGGTTGCGCTGCCAATGATCTGGTGCGTCGCGCGGCCGGCAACCGTCTCAGTGCTCAACTCGAACGCGCGCGAGGCGCTGCCATTTGCGAGGTCGATGGCAATCACCATCGCCACGCCGAGCGCCACGCCGAGGATGCACAGGATCGATTGGAAGGGCCGGCGCATCAGGTAGCGCAGGCCAGTCTTGAACAGGGTCATGCTTCGCGCCGCAATCCTAAGGCCGAAGCCGTCAACGCAAAATGAAGCATCTGCAACCTCTCATCTCCGATCTCGCTAATCTTCAAGCTCTACCAACTCGGCAAACTGCTTCATGGTCGTGCCGTTGCGCACGCGCAAGCGCGGCCAGGTCATGGCGTTGGCGAGAGTATAGGTGCTGCCCGGGCGCGTGGTGACGGCGGCAAGGACGCCGGCGCTGCGCAACACGTCGATCACCGCCTGATCGTACTGCCCGCCCGGGTAGCAGAAGAAATACGGGCGCCGGCCGGTGAACGCCGTGATCTGCTCGATGGGGCCGAGGATTTCCCACACCAGGAATGCATTGCCGCGGTTGCGCATGTCTTTGTGCGTGCGCGAGTGCGATTCGATGCTCATGCCGGCGCGCGACATCTCCTTCGCCATATCCCAGGTCAGGTAGGCCGGGTCTTTGTAGTTGATAAAGTCGGTCACGATGAAGAACGTGCCGGTCATGCCATATTTTTTCAATAGCGGGAAGGCGTCAGTGTAGATATTGCGATAGCCGTCATCGAAGGTCAGCACGATGGGTTTGGGCGGCAGCGGCTTGCCCTGGCTAAGGTGATCGTACAGATCGGCGAGGCTGATCGCGGTGAAGCCATTGGCTTTCAGATATTTCAGCTGTGCCTCGAAATTTGCCGGCGTCACTGAGAGGTCGAGACGATATTTATCGGCATTCGCCGGCGGCGCAGCGATGTAGTGATACATCAATACCGGCACCTGCGCGTAGGCCGGCAGCGGCACGGGTGTGGCTGTCGGTCTGGGCGTGGGCGATGGCGATGGCGATGGGGTGCGGGTGACGACGCGTTGTTGTGGCTGCGCTGGCGCGGCATGCGCCGGCCATACAACGGCCATCACGACAAACAGGGCGACAACGGTGGCAAAAAGGAGTGCGATGCGGGCAGCGCGAGTCATGTTGCGTCGCGCATTCTATGTCGACTTTTCCACGGTAATGGGCCGGCTTGGCTCGGCGCGGTCGAATTCTGATAAGAACGCGTAGCGGATCGATTGCCACTTCACGACGATCTGCTCACGCACATGCTTGCGCTTGGCCGGATCATTCGTGCCGTAACCCAGATCGTTGATCAAGCGGTAAATTTCCTTGATCGGCTCATAGGGATACAGCCCGATATGGCCGGCTGCCTCACCGACGTTGCGATACACACCGCGCACTTCATCGATGGCAACGCCGAGATGTGACATCACTTCAGCGTGCTCACGGGCCGTCGGCGTCTCATCGTAGGTGTATTGGATGGCGGAATTGACCGACTGCACCAGCCGCGTCCACAGCGCGCGCAACGACGCCAGATAGCTGAAGCGTTGCTGAAAAGCGTAACCCAGCAACGCAGCAGGAATGGCGAACAAGAATGGCACAGCGTCGCGATAGCCCTGCTGAATCTGCGGGTCGATTGCGCCTTCGCTCAAGCGCAGGAGAAACGCGAGCACGCCAAAGGCGGCGTAGATGGCGATGACAATGGAAACAGCGATGCGCAGTTGCCGGCGGGTCATGGATGTGAAATATACACAATTGTTTTCCCATCAACCCCTTGCAATCCGCTATCATGGGCGCATGAGAGTGCTTTCACGATTTGCAACCCTTGTGCTGGCGGCATTGCTGAATGCCTGCGCGCAGCCGGCGCAACAGAGCCCGCTCACCACCCTGCCTTATACTGATGACTTCAGCAACCCACAGAGCGGTTGGCAGACGCTGAACGACCTTTCCGCAGATGTGAAATACGACAGCAGCGCGCTGCGCATCACGGTGAAACAAGAGAACGTGACGCAGTGGAGCGCCGCCGGCAAGCAATTCAAGGATGGCGTGATCGAGGTGGATGCCAAGGCCATCGGCGGCCCCACCGACAACGGTTTTGGCGTCCTCTATCGCATGAGAGATCGCAAGAATTACTACTTCTTCGTGATCTCATCAGATGGCTATTGGAAGACCGGTTGGGTGAACGACGGCAACTGGAAGGACTGGAATGACTGGCAGCCGCATCCAGCCATCAAGGCCGGCGGCGAGAACAACCACATCAAGATCGTGATGCAGGGTGAGAAGTTCACCTTCTTCGTCAACGATCAGGAAATCACATCGATCGAAGACAAACAGTTCGGCGAGGGTGACATAGCCCTCTTCGCGCTCTCCGTCATCGACCAGCCCGGCACCGACGTCACCTTCGACAATTTCAGCGTGACTGCAGTGAAGTGATCGCGCGCCGGCGCTTCGCTTGCGCCGCTCACAACCGTGCTATAACCCAGGCATGATTCAACTATTCGACGCCGACAGCAAGCAATCCATTGGCACGATCAGCGCAGATCAACTGGCATTTTTGCAGAAGCAGATGGAAGAGGAGTCGCTCGAAGATCGCGATTATTACATCAACACGGCGACCATCGACATGTTCGAGAGCGCCGGCGCAGATGCCGGCCTGATCGATCTGCTGCGCAAGGCGATGGCCGGCCGCGAAGAGATGACTATCCTCTGGAAGTCCTGAACAAAAACCTCGCGCGTCTTGTAGATGCGTGAGGTTTGTTTTTCATCCTGGCTCCGGGGTCGGCGTGGGCGTGTTGAGTGGTCTGCGCCAGGTGAACACCCGCACTTCGCTCGGCGGGCTGACGTCCTCGTAGCTGGGATTGCCGTTCGCATCAGTGCCGGCGCGACGCCGCACCTGCACAAACCACGTCACTTGATCCTCCGGGTTGCCGGCCAGCAAATCCTGCGTCAGCTTCAAGGATGTGGCCTTCGTTTGATACAGCGGCACGGTGATGGCCCGGCTCGGCTGCACCTGCACCACATACCACTCATCTGGTTTGAGCAGGCCGACGGTCAGCCACTGCAGCGTCACCAACGCATCGCCTTCACCAAACGCAGCGCCATTTTGCGGCGCAACCAGCACCGGCGCGGGGTAGCCGGCGCGCGGCGTCGGCGTTTGCAGCACGAATGGCGTCACGGTGAATTCTGGCGTTGCAGTGGCAAATACCAGATGCAGTTCCTGCCCAATGCTCAGCGCGCAGTTTTCATCGAGGTTGTTTTGCGCGCGCAAAAATTCAACCGTCACGTTGTAGCGTTGTGCAATTTCGATGCAGGTGTCGCCGCTGGCGACCTTGTGGGTGATGAGCGGCGGCACAGTGCCGGTGGGGCCGGCGTTGGGCGGCAGGGTCGGTTGCGCAGTTGCGCCCTCGCTGGTTGGGCCGGCGGTCGGCGCCGGCACGGGGATCTTCACCGTGTCGCTGGCGCGGATCAGACAGTTCTCACCGATGCCGTTGAGGGCGAGAAACTCATCCAGATCCACACTGAATTTCTGCGCGATGCCGCCGCAGGTGTCGCCGGCAACGATGGTGTATTCCTGCGGCGGAATTGGGGTGGCGGTGGGTGCAGGCGTGGGTGTCGCCGGCACAGGCGTATCGGTGGGCGATGCAACTGCTGCCTCGGCGGTGATGCCAGCTTGCGCTCCGTCTGGCGTGTTGACGATGACCTGAATTGTCGGCGAAGCAGTCGCGGCCAGCCCGCCACCTCTCAGAAGAAACAGTGTGCCACCCAGCAAGCCAACGATGACCGCGATCACGCCAATCACACCCCAGGGCAGGCGCGCCAGCAACGATGGCTGCCTGACGGGTTTCATCGACGTGGTTTGTTTCGCCGGCGACGCCATGCGCTCAGTTTTTGGCTGCACCGGCGGGATGGCCTGCGTCGTGCCGAACTCATGTCCGCACACTTCGCACACGCTGGCAAATTCCGCCACGCGTGAACCACAGGATGGGCATCGCCGCACGGCGCGTTTCGTTGGGGAATTCGTCATTCGTAATCGTGGATGTCACATGCGCGCCACGTCACTGCAGCCTCACGCCATCCAGCCCCAGCGCGGCAGCATTGCCCTGCATGGCGGCCAACACGATGCCAATGTGCTCATCGAGCGGCACGCCGAGGTTGGCGACGGCAGCTTCGATCTCACCGCGATGAACGCCGGCAGCAAACGTCTTGTCCTTCCACTTCTTCTTGATCGACGACACCTGCACATCGGCGATATTCTTGCTTGGCCGCACAAACGCCACCGCCGCAACGAGGCCAGTCAACTCATCAACGGCCACCAGCACCTTTTCCATCTCGCTCTGCGGCTGCACGCCGGTCAACTCGGGGGCATGCGCGGCAATGGCGCGCAGAATCTCATCAGGCCAGCCGCGCTCGCGCAGCCAGGCGATGCCGACGTTGGGATGTCCCTGGCCATCCAGATTTGGATGCCGTTGGTAGTCGAAGTCGTGGATGAGGCCGGCAATGCCCCATGCTTCCACATCCCCGTTATACCTTGGCGCATAGGCGCGCATCGCGGTTTCCACCGAGAGCATGTGCCGAATCAGCGCAGGGTCAGTCGTCCAGTCGTTGACAATCTGCCAGGCCGCTTCACGATTGAATTGCGTCATGATGAAGGCAGTATTTTAGTCGCATGAAATGAAGGCATCATCGAATCGGCAGCTTGTCGCCCAACACTGGCGTGGGTCGGGTGATAAACAACTCAATGAAGGCGTTCAACGTCGCGCCCAGTTCGCGGAACTGGAGCCACCTCATGCCGCGATAGTTGCGCTGATCGGCAGCAAAGCCGGCAGCGTCGATGCCCAATGCGCGGCAGGTGACGATCGCACGGTCGAGATGGAAGCTCTGGGTGACCAGCACGGCCGATGTCACCTCAAAGATGTTGCCGGCGCGGTAACAGGTGTCGTAGGTGCTGCGGCCGGCAAGGTCCAGCACGATGTCTTCATTTGGCACGCCCATCTGCAGCGCAGTGCGACGCATGACGGCCGGCTCGTTGTAATCAATGAAGCGGTTGTCACCGCTCATCAGCAGCTTGCGCACGACGCCGGCCTTGTAGAGCGCGACGGCCGCGGCCACGCGGTCATACAGCACCGCCGTCGGTTGGCCATTGCGGATGCCGGCGCCAAACACGATGGCTACCGGCTGCGCTGGCACCTGCGCCACATCCACATACACATGGCTGCGTGCGGCCAGCGCCGTCACCCCGCGCGCCAGCAACGGCAGCACAGCCAGCGCCAGCAGCGGCAACAATACTTTTTTCACGTGGTTTTCAGCAAGATCAAGGGATGAGTTTGTCCGCCGTGAACGCATCAGGCAGCAACTGGCTGACGGTGGTGATCGAGTAATTGCCCTTCTTGTCGGAGAGAATCACGATACTGTCGAGGCCAAACTCGGCCATGAACTGCCGGCACGCGCCGCACGGCGAGCCGCCATTGTCAGTCACCACTGCGATGGCAGGGAATTCACGCTCGCCATCGCTCACCGCCTTCACATAGGCCGTGCGCTCGGCGCAGATCGACAGGCCATAAGAGGCATTTTCCACGTTGCAGCCGGCGTAGACATTGCCGCTGCCGGCCAGCAATGCCGCGCCGACCTTGTAGCGCGAGTATGGCGCATGCGCCATCTTGCGCGCGTTTGCCGCCACCTCCAGCAGCACCAGAATCACATCATCCGGCAGCGCTTTGCGCATTGCCGCCGAGGTTTCCGGCAGCGCGTCGCTCGGATGAGCTTTCGCTTTCGCGCTTGTCGCGCTTTGCTTCCTGCTCTTGTTCTTGCTTTTGGGGGTCTTGCTCGCGTGGCGCATACGTCACCTTGACCTTCAGGATGCGCCGGTCGCTGACCGAAAGCACCTCGAAAATCAGCCCATTCCACTTCACTACTTCACCGCTCACTGGCACCTTGCCAAGCTGATCGTAGATAAACCCGCCCAGCGTGTCGCTCTCGCCTTCCGGCAGCGGCGTCATCAACACCTCTGCTGCATCATCGATGTTCATGCCGGCGTCGAGAATATAGCCCTGCCCGTTCGGCAGCGGCATGGCATCCGGCTCCTCGGTGTCAAATTCGTCCTGAATCTCTCCGACGATCTCTTCGAGGATGTCTTCGATGGTGACCAGGCCGGCGGTGCCGCCAAATTCATCCACCACGATCGACACATGCACGCGCATCTTCTGCAGTTCCTGCAGCAACGCGTTCACCGCCTTGCTCTCCGGCGTGAAATACGCCTTGCGCAAGAGATGCTCCAGCGGCGGCTTCTGCGCATTGCGCAGCGATTTCAGCATGTCCTTCGAATAGAGGATGCCAATGATCTCATCGACTGTGCCGCGATACACCGGCACGCGCGAATGGCCGGCAGCGATGATCTGGTCGAGCGCATCGTCGAAGGGCGTGTTCACATCCAATGCCATCATGTCGATTCGCGGCACCATCACCTGGCGCGCCACCGTGTCGCCGAAATCCAGCACCGAAAGGATCATCTCTTTTTCATCGACCTCGATCAGACCCTCCTCCTCGCCGGCATCCACCATGGTCTTGATCTCCTCCTCGGTGACCAGCGATGCGCTCTCGCGCTTCTGCCCGCCCATCGGGATCGACAGCAGGTTGCTCAACACAACCGCAAAGCGCACAAGCGGCGAGAGCAACACGCTCATCGCCTGCATCGGGCGAATCAGTGCAAGCGCGAGCGGCTCGGTGTAGCGCACAGCCAGCGCTTCCGGCACCAGCCGGCCCGCCACAAACAGGAGCAGCGCAACCACCAGCATCACGATGATGAATGCGATCGCATAATGCGCGGCGATGGGCAGAATGACGAGGTTGAGCGAGATCAACCAGTCAAACACGGGTGGCACGAAGCCTATGGCCGCGAAGCCGGTTGCAAACACCAGGCCGAGCAGCGCGCCAACTTCAGCGGTGGCGAGCAATTTGCCGCTGTTCTCAGTCAATTGCTGGATGGCGCGCGCAGAGGTCACACCCTTGTGCTCCAACTCCACCAGGCGTGGCCGGCGCATGTTGATCAGCGCGCTGCGCGCCAGCGCAAAAAAGCTCCTGAAAATTGTCGCAACGACGAACAAAATCACGTACATCGTTTGTGCTCGCGCGCCGGCAACTTCATCCCCAACGCTGCGAACTCCCCAAGTTTCATTGTATCAATGCGGAGATTGAAGATTTTTGATCGGGTGCGCCGGCACGCCCACGACCAGCGCGTGATCCGGCACATCCTTGGTGACCACGGCGCCAGCGCCCGTGCGCGCACCTTCACCCAATGACACCGGCGCGACCAGCATCGTGTCGCTGCCGATGAATGCGCCATCACCGATCACCGTGTGGCTCTTCTTTGCGCCGTCGTAGTTGCAGGTGACAACGCCGGCGCCGATGTTGACACGCCTGCCCACCGTCGCATCGCCAAGGTAGCTGAAATGCCCCATGTGACTGCCAGCTCCCAACGTGCTGTTTTTGATCTCGGCGAAATTGCCGACATGCGCGTCCTCGCACACATGCGCGCCCGGGCGAAAATGTGCAAATGGCCCGACATGCGCGCGATCATCGATGCGCGATCCCTCAATCACCGACTGCACGATGCCAACGTGATCGCCAATCAGCGAATCGACAATCAGCGCATTCGGCCCGATATGACAGTTGCTGCCGATGCGCGTGTTGCCCTGAATGTGCGTGTTCGGCAGAATCACTGTATCCTGCCCAATCTCAACCCCATCATCGAGATAGGTGCTGGCGGGATCGATCAGCGTAACGCCGGCGAGCAGATGCCGGCGGTTGATGCGCTGGCGCAGCACCGCCTCGGCATCGGCCAGATCGACGCGCGTGTTGATGCCGATGCATTCCGCCTCGTCGCGCGTGACCACAGCGCGCACCTCGCGGCCATCTGCCACCGCAATTTCCACGAGGTCGGTGAGGAAATATTCGCCCTTGCGCGGGTTGGGCTGGATGCGCCGCAACGCGCCCCACACCCAGTCGCCATCCAGCGCATATACGCCGACATTGACTTCCTTGATGGCAAGCTGCTCAGGGCTGCAGGACACCTCTTCCACAATCGCCAGCACACGCTCACCATCAGCGGCGCGGATGATGCGGCCAAAGCCGCGCGCGTTGTCGGTGCTGAGCGTGAGCATGGCGACCGCCGCGCCGGCCCGCTCACGCGATTGCATCAGCGCCCGCAACGTCTCCGGCTTGAGCAGCGGCATGTCACCATAGGTGACAAGGATGACCGGCGCGCCAGCGGCAGCCTGCTCGGCTTGCAGCACGGCGTGGCCGGTGCCAAGCTGCTCGCGCTGCTCGACAAAACGCGCCTTGTCACCGACGGCAGCGCGCACTTCCTCTGCCGCATGGCCGACGACCAGCACAGGCGCCTGACCGCTGGCCTCGACGGCAGTGGCGATGCAATGTTGAATCAGCGGTTTGCCGCCGATGGCGTGAAGCACTTTGGGCAACTGAGATTTCATGCGCGTGCCCATGCCGGCGGCCAGAACGACAGCGCACGCTTGTGGTGAATGAGGGGGTGTATTTTGTGACATGCGTGAAAAAAGCAAAAGGTGGGAGGCGAGAAGCGCACTTCACTTCTCACTTCCCACCCTTCTCTTCATCAGGCTGGGGCGGCTGGATTCGAACCAACGAATGTCGGATCCAGAGTCCGATGCCTTACCACTTGGCGACGCCCCAACGCGGGTCAAGATTCTACCATCTCTGTCATGGTTATCAATGGTTTTTTCAGATCTAAGCTCGCAAGTGTCACGGCAACATTCGCTGGTGTCTGCGCAGTTTGCGATACCCGCCGGCGGATGCGGTGAGATCGGACAAGGTGCGACAATCGCTTAGACGCACTGCAATCGAATGCAAGTGATACACTCGCAACGAAACACGCCGGCGGGGGATGAGAAAGAGCGCCGGCAATTGTTGAATGTTGGTGAATGAAGCCATGACAAACACGTCCAAATCGCACAAGCGTTGCCCCGCGTGCGGCTCGTCCAACCGCGTCACCGCCTGGGAATGCGAGATGTGCGGCACATCGTTCAGCGATGTAAAACCACCCAAGTCGGTGCAACAGGCAGACGCAAAATCGAAGTCAAGCGCTGCCGCGCAGTCAAAGGCGACTTCACCCCAATCGCCGCCGGCGAAAACGGCGTCAACCAGCGCCGCACTATCAGGGCCTGCCAAGACAACGACAAAAACCAACAACGGCAGCAACGCGCCAAAGGCGGCAACGGCCGCCGCGAAGGGCGCGACTGAAACATTCAACACGCCGATCAAAACGACCGGCTCGATGAAAAAGCCGGCGCCACTATATGCCCGCAGGTCACGTTTTGGGCTGGGCAGCCTGGTGGCGTTGCTCTTCGTCGCGGCGTTTGGCATCGCGGCCATCGTGTTCGGCATGAATGCGCTGCAAGGGCGCTCGCCCATCACGCCGGCGCAACCCATCGCTGTTACATTGAATGCAGCCGATACCACCGCGCCAACCGCCACAAATGCTGCACCCACCGAAGCGCCCATTGAGGCGCCGGCAGTGGCGCCGACGCAAGATGCCACATTGGCGCCGACAGAAACCGCAACAGTCGAGCCAACGCCTGAGCCATCACCCACCACAGCCACCCAACCGACCGCGACGCCTGATCCCACCAAAGCGCCGGCGGCTACCACTGCGCCGCTTGACGCGGGCGCTACGGTCACCTACACCGTGAAGGCCGGCGACACCTGTGGCGCGGTGGCAAAGCGGCTCGATGTCACTGTCGCGCAAATCATCCAGCAGAACAAACTCGATGAGCGCTGCTTCCTGCGCGTGAACCAGGTGCTGACGATCACCAGGTAATTGCGCGCGCCCTGCATACCTGCGAACTGTCAGCCAGCCGACAGCGCCGCATCATCGCGGCGCGCACGAGGGTTGGATAATTGCGTGGACATGAGACCATCTGACCTCAGCGCCTTCCTTGACCGGCTCGTCCGAAACCGCATCAAGCTCTCAACGATGATCTGGGGGCCGCCTGGCATCGGCAAATCGAGCATCGTGCAGCAAACGGCCGCCGCGCACAAGATCGACTGCATCGATGTGCGGCTGTCCCAGCTTGCGCCGACCGACCTGCGCGGCCTGCCGGTGGCCGACAAAGCGAACCGTGTTTCACGCTGGTATCCGCCAGAATTTCTGCCGAAGAAGGGGCGCGGCGTGCTATTCCTCGACGAGATCAACCTCGCCCCGCCGACGATGCAGGGCATGGCGCAACAGTTGATCCTCGATCGGCGCGTGGGCAGCTATGAGGTGCCGGAGGGCTGGCTGATCTGGGCCGCCGGCAACCGTAAGGAAGATCGCGCCATCGTATTCGACATGCCGGCGCCGCTCGCCAATCGCTTCATCCATCTGGAGGTCGAACCCGACCTCGACAGCTTCAAGAGCTACGCGCTGCGCGCCGGCGTAAGCGAGCAGATCGTTGCATTTGTCGCGTTCAGGCCGGCGCTGCTGCACAAGATGGACGCGCAGCAGGCAGCCTGGCCGTCGCCGCGCTCGTGGCAGATGGCGAGCGAGTTGCATCGCGCCGGCCTCGACATCGCGCCGGCAATCGGCGCAGCCACCGCCACCGAGTTCAATGCCTTCGTGCAACTCTACGCGCACCTGCCGAGCTTCGAGAAAATTCTGAATGGCGATGGCAGCGACGTGGCATTTCCAGATGAGCCATCGGTGCGCTATGCGCTGACGATTGGCTTGACGGCGCGCGCAGTGAAAGCTGAGCCGGCGTTTCACACCTTCAAGTGGCTGACCGAGAAGGCACAACCGGAATGGGTGCAGCTCTCAGCCATCGATCTTTTCAAGCTCATGCGCGCAAAGGGTGAATGGCGCAAGTTGCGCGCGATGATCGCGCAAGACGCCGACTTGCAGGCATGGATGGCCAAGTATCAGGACATGATGGGCGCGAATGGCAGCGCGCCGGCGCTTGGCATGATCGTGCAGGACATGCGCAAATAGTCAACGCTCTGCGCGCCGCATTTTCAGATGACCACCCAGGATTCACTTGCCACCCAGCGCGCGGTAAGCGCGACGTTGCTGCGCATCTGCCAGCGCAGTCCATTCTTCGCCACGCTCGCGCTGCACGCAAAGATCAAGATCACCGCCGAACTGCCGACTGCCGCGACCGACGGGCGGGATGTGTTCGTCAACCCGGAATTTTTCAATGGGCTGACGCCGGCGGCGCAGGAGGGTTTGCTGCTGCATGAAGTGCTGCATGCCGCATTGCTGCATGTGCCACGCCGAAGCATGCGCGACCCGAAGTTGTGGAACATCGCTGCCGACATCGTGATCAACGGCATGTTGATCCGTGATGGCTACACCCTGCCTGAGGGCGGCGTGCGCGATGCCGCGCGCGAACACCTTGCCACCGAAGAGGTGTATGAGGCGCTGCTCAAAGAGGCAAAACAGCCGCCAGAGCTTGCCATGGCGGATTTGATGGAAGGCGAGGGGCCGCCTGGCGCGAGCGCCGGCGACAACAAGGATGCGCCTGCCACCAGCGCAGCCGACAACAAGGCCGAGTTGGAAGGCCGCTGGAAGAAGGCGCTGCAGGAAGCGCGCATGGTCGCGCAGTCTTCACTGGCCGGCGATATGCCGGCGCACTTGCAGCGCGAGATCGGTCAACTGCTGCGCTCACAGATCGACTGGCGCAGCTATCTGTGGCGCTATCTGGTGCAAACGCCAACGGACTTCGGCGCGTTCGACCGACGCTTCGTAGGCGATGGCATGTATCTTGAGACGATCGCCGGCGAGACCGTGCATATGCATGTATGCGTCGATACCAGCGGCTCCATCGCCGGCGATGAAATCAACGTCTTCATGGCCGAGGTGCAATCGATCCTGCTGGCCTATCCGCATCTGCGCTGCGAGCTATATTACGCCGACGCCGAGTTGCACGGCCCTTTCACCCTGACTGCTGGCTCAGCATTGCCCAAACCCATTGGCGGCGGCGGCACCGACTTCCGCCCATTCTTCAAGCATCTGGAGCAACATGCCGACCGCCACACGACGGCGGTGGCGGTTTACCTGACTGATGGCTATGGCGATTTTCCCACCCTGACGCCGGCCATCCCCACACTGTGGGTGGTGACCCCTGGCGGCAAGGCGATGGATAGCTTCCCGTTCGGAGAGACGATCAGGCTATTGCCCAGCGACTAAGCGAGAAGCGCCCCTCTTCGGCCGGAGCAATGCGCTGGTAGACATTGTGCGCAGTCAACTCCGCCAACCCAGGCCGCGAGAAGATCACGTCGTTGCCCTCGTCGAGACCGCGAAGGACGAAGTGATACGCATCGAGCGCAAAACCGAGAAACTCATCGCATTGCTCGCCAAGCGCAAACGTAAAGGGTGTCGCGGCGAGCTGGCAATCAAACAGCGCGGCGGGTTGCGGCAGGCCGGCGCTGAATTTTGCAAGTATGGCGCGCCCGCCTTGCACGTGCAGTTGCCAAATAGTCGATGAGGATGCCGCGCCCTCACCCACCCATTCACCATTCAGCCGCAAGACTGGGTCCATGCCGCAACCCTCACTGCGCTTTGGATTTCTTGCGCATCGCCTTGAAGCGGCGATACGCCTCTTGCGCGCCGAGTTCGGCGATGCCCGGGCGCGAGAACACCACATCGTAGGCCGGGCCTTTGTTGCCGCGTGTATCGTTGGTGTCCCAGCCGGCAACGACGAAATGTTGCGAATCGATCAGCACTGCCATCCTACTCTCAAGCTTGAACGCCGGCTCGTCCGTCAACAACGTGCCATAGATCGGCATTTGTGTGGTCTCACCTTCCCATTGGGTGTGAATGTGCAGCATGCTGCCCACAACCTTGATCTCCCACACGTGCGCGGGGCTATTGTGACCCATCGTCTCGCCGATCCACAGGCCGGCGAATGCGTTTGCGTCGAACATGAGGGGATTGTAGCGAACTACGCGCGCAAAAAGACACATAATGCAGTTGACAATCGACAAGTGCGGGCGTAACATCCCGCCCGTCAACATGAACGACCGGCGCTTTTTTGGCTACTACTGGTTTGGCTACTTTACCCACGGTAAAGCGAGCTTACTGGCGCACGAGTTCACGCTGACCAGCCAATAACCAGACGTAGCGAAGGTCAAGCATGAGCGCGGAGCAAGTAGGCTCCGCGCTCTTTTTATTGTCTCGAACCCCTCGCCAGCCAGAAAGAGGCCAGGGTGAGGGGTAAAGGGACGACAAAGGATTTATCTATGTGGATACGCGGCGTGCGCGGCGCAACTGTTGCCAATGCAAACACCAAAGAAGCCATCATCGAAGCCACCCGCGAGATGCTGCTGAAGCTGGTCGAGGCAAATGGCATTCAATCCGAAGACATCGCCAGTGCGTTTTTCAGCACCACGCGCGATTTGAATGCCGAATTTCCGGCCATCGCCGCAAGACAGATCGGCTGGACGGACGCGGCGCTGATGTGCATGCACGAGATGGACGTGCCAAACAGCCTGCCCATGTGCGTGCGCGTGCTGGTGCATTGGAACACCGACAAGCGCGCCGGCGAGATCAGACACATTTATTTGAACGGCGCTGAGAAATTGCGCCCGGATTTAATCAAGGAAGGATAAGGAGTTTCATGACATACCGCACTGATGACTTACGCATTCGTGAGATCAAGGAATTGGCGCCGCCGGCGCATCTGATCCGCGAGTTTCCGGTGTCGCCGGCGGCCGGCAGGCTGGTCTACGAAACCCGTCGCGCCACGCACGACATCTTGCATGGCGCAGACGACCGGCTGTTCGTCGTGATTGGGCCGTGCAGCATCCACGACACGCGGGCTGCGCTGGAATATGCGTCGCGCCTGAAGGGTTTACGCGAGCAACATGCCGGCGCGCTGGAGATCATCATGCGGGTGTATTTTGAGAAGCCTCGCACCAGCGTGGGCTGGAAGGGGCTGATCAACGACCCCAACCTCGACAACTCATTTCGCATCAACCAGGGCCTGCGCATGGCGCGCGAGTTGCTGATGGACATCAACGAGCTGGGCGTGCCGGCGGCCACAGAATACCTCGACACCATCTCCCCGCAATACGTGGCCGACCTGATCTCGTGGGGCGCGATTGGCGCGCGCACGACCGAATCACAAGTGCATCGCGAATTGGCAAGCGGCCTGTCATGTCCGGTTGGGTTCAAGAATGGCACGGATGGCAACATTCGAATCGCTGCCGATGCGATGAAGGCCGCATTGCAACCACATCATTTTCTATCGGTCACGAAAGGCGGCGTGAGCGCCATCGTCTCGACCGCCGGCAACGATGACTGCCATGCGGTGCTGCGCGGCGGCAAGACGCCCAATTACGACTCCGCCAACGTGAAGGCGGCTGCAGCACAACTGGCCAAAGAGGGGTTGCTCACGCGCATGATGATCGATTGCTCGCACGGCAACAGCAGCAAGAAGCACGAGAACCAGATCGTGGTTGCACACGACATCGCACAGCAGTTGGAGGACGGCGAGCAGAACATCGCCGGCGTGATGATTGAATCGCACCTGGTGGCAGGCCGGCAGGACATGGTCGTTGGCCAACCGCTGGAATATGGCAAGAGCATCACCGACGCCTGCATCGGCTGGGCCGACACCGAGCGTGTGCTGGCGCGGCTGGCCGAAGCAGTGCTGGAGCGGCGCAGGGTGCCGGTGCAATTTTGACCTGATGCTTTCGCAAAGGCGCTTCGCAAGAGCGCAAAGCGAAGCGCCTTTGCAAGAGACACAACGAGAAGATGATGGTGATAATCATGAAATCCGGAGCGTCGGCAGCCGAGATCGCCGGCGTGGTCAAGCACATCGAGAACATCGGCATGCGGGCGCATCTTTCACAGGGCGAAGAGCGCACCATCATCGGCATGGTCGGCGACGAGCGCCCGATGGACACAGCCAGCCTGGAGATCTTCGCCGGCGTCGAGCGCGTCGTGCCAATCCTGCGCCCCTATAAGCTCGCCAGCCGCAATTTCAAAAAGCAGAACACGGTCATCGAGTTGCACGTGAAGGGCAAGGTGATCAAGGTTGGCAACAGCGCCATCGCCATGATGGCCGGCCCATGCGCCGTTGAGAGCCGCGATCAGATCATGGCCAGCGCGAAAGTGGTGAAGGACGCCGGCGCGACAATCCTGCGCGGCGGCGCGTTCAAGCCGCGCACATCGCCCTACTCATTTCAAGGGCATGGCGAGGCAGCCTTGCAATGGATGGCAGAGGCGCGCGACGAATATGGTCTGGCGATTGTGACCGAAGTGATGTCGCCGGAGCAGGTGCCGTTGGTGGCGAAATACGCCGACATCCTGCAGATCGGCGCGCGCAACATGCAGAACTATGCGCTGCTGCATGCCGCCGGCGAGAGCCACAAGCCGGTGCTGCTGAAGCGCGGCCTGAGCGCGACGATGGAAGAGTTGCTGATGGCCGCCGAATACATCCTGTCACACGGCAACTACGACGTGATGCTATGCGAGCGCGGCATTCGCACTTTCGAAAAATACACCCGCAACACGCTCGACATCAACGCGGTGCCGGTGTTAAAGGAGCTATCGCATCTGCCAGTGATCGTTGATCCGTCGCACGGCACGGGCAAGGCTGAATATGTGACGGCGATTGCGCGGGCTGGAGTGGCCGCCGGCGCGGATGGGCTGATCATCGAAGTGCATCCCGACCCGAAGCAGGCGGTGAGTGACGGCGCGCAAACGCTGACGCCGGAGCGCTACTGCGAGCTGTTTGCGCAGGTGCGGCGCATCGCCGGCGCAGTGGATCGAGGAATGTAATTGCAACTTGCAGAAATCAAGACACAAAATGTCCTGATATCAATGTTGAATACGACGATATGCGATTTGAATTCAGCAGCGAAATTTTCGAGTGGCGCGGGCCGGCGCCACATTTCTTTGTCACGGTGCCAGAAGAGCAAAGCCGCGATATCAAAGGCATCGCGAACCTCGTCACGTATGGTTGGGGTGTAATTCCGGTCACGGTCAAGATCGGCGACACCGAGTGGACAACTTCGCTCTTCCCCAAAAACGATCGCTATCTCGTGCCGATCCGCGCCAACGTCCGCAAGCGCGAAGGGCTTGAGAATGGCGACACGGTTGACATTCGGCTCGACGTCGGCGGCAAGGGCGGCATGTTGATATGAACGCACAGGCTTTTTGATTTAGCGGTTGGAGCAACACGTGCGCTCCAACGCTGAGTCGACATGCCAGATGAACATACGACTCGCCACCGCAGACGCCGCTGCTCCGGCAGTGCTGAACGCGATCATGCAAAAACCGCATGCCGACGCGGAACCAGACCTCTTCTGCCAACTGCAGCCGAACATATTCACACCCGGGCCAGTGGTCGAAATTCTGGCCGAGCCTGACAACACGATTCTGATCGCATACGAAGGCGACGAGGCATCAAGCTATGCCTGGATCAAGCTGCAAGACCGACTCGAGACGATCATGACGCATGCCAACTGCTCATCGTTACGCTGCATTACAATCGCTGCTCCTCAATGACACAATCGTCCCACTCAATCGTTCAGTCCATCTGCATTGTCGGCGTCGGCCTGATGGGCGCGTCGTTCGCAATGGCACTCAAAGAAGAAGGCTTTGACGGCAAGATCATCGGCATCTCGCGCAGCGAAGAGACTCGATGGAAGGCATTGGAACGCAAGATCGTGGATGTCGCCTCGACCGACTTGAGCGCGGCCAAAGATGCTGACCTCGTGGTGCTGTGCACGCCGGTGCGGCTGTTGATCGAGCAGATCAGGCAGCTCGGCGCAATCTGCAAGCCCGGTGCGATCATCACCGACATGGGCAGCACCAAGACCGAGATCGTGCACACGATGAACACGCTGCCCGAACATCTGCGCGCGGTCGGCTCGCACCCGATGTGCGGCAAAGAAACGTCCGGCATAGACGTGGCCGAGGCAACCCTGTATCGCGGCGCGCCGTGGATTCTGACCCGCACGCAACGCACCGACGACGAGTCTTTTCGAGTCATCAAGGCGTTAGCAGAGCGAGTTGGTGCTGTGCCGCGCGAAATCGGCGTTGAGCGGCACGACGCGCTGTTGGCCTTCGCCAGTCACCTGCCCTATGCGCTTTCGACAGCGATGGTATCAGTGACCGACCAGTTCGGGCTGAGCAACCCAGAGGTGTGGCAGGTGATGGCCGGCGGTTACCGCGACACCTCGCGCGTGGCGGCGAGCGACGTGGCGATGTGGTTGGATATTCTGCTGACGAACACCGATGGCGTCATCAATGCAATCCGCGACACGCAGTTCAGTCTCGATCAGTTGATCGCGTTGCTCGAACGACGTGACGAGTCCGGCCTGAAGGCGTTCCTTTCCGCGGCGGCGAACGCGCGCGTGTCACATTTTGGATGACGTGAGACTAGAGATTGGAGATTGGAAGCCGAAGCCATCTAAATCTCCAATTCCTCATCCCCAATCCCCATGAACTACACATTGAAAGCGCCAAAGTCACTCGGCGGCACCCTGCGCGTGCCGAGCGACCGCAGCATCACCGTGCGGGCAGCGCTGATCGGCAGCATCGCGGATGGCATCAGCCGCGTGCGCGAGCCATTGGATAGCGACGACACCAACGCAGCCTTGCAATGCATGGCCGACCTTGGCGCAAGCGTTGCGCCACTCAGCACGATGTGCGACCCACTCGGCCTGCGCATCTCCGGCGCCGGCCTGCGTGGGTTGAAGGGCAGTCCGACACCCCTGTTTTGCAATTCATCCGGCACGACAATGCGCCTGCTGGCCGGCTTCCTCGCCGGTCAGTCGTTCGACAGCGCGCTCGACGGCAGCGAGCAACTGCGCAGGCGCCCGATGCGCCGCGTGACCGAGCCGCTGCGACAGATGGGCGCACAGATCGACGACACGGCAGGCTGCGCGCCTTTGAAAATTGCAAAGGCTGCATCGCCCTTGCACGGCATCGAATATGCCATGCCGGTTGCAAGCGCGCAGGTGAAGAGCGCGTTGCTGCTCGCCGGCCTGTATGCCGATGCGCCGACGATCATCCACGAGCCGGCGCCCACGCGCGACCACACCGAGCGCATGCTGCGCGCCGCCGGCGCGAATGTGCAAACGCAGACGCAGGCTGATGGCCGCTCGACCATCACGCTTGCGCCGGCGACGACGTTGCGAGCACTGGATTTCACGGTGCCGGCAGATTTCTCGTCGGCAGCGTTCTTTCTCGTCGCCGGCGCCATCACCCCGCGCGCGAGCATTCGCTTGGTCGAAGTCGGCTTGAACCCGACTCGGCTTGGCCTGCTGGATGCGCTGCAGGCAATGGGCGCGCAAATCGTCCTCAGCAATGCGCACGACGAAGGGGGTGAGCCGGTGGGCGATCTGGAGGTCTCATTCGCAGAGTTGGGCGCTGTTGACATCGGCGGCAGCCTCACCGCGCGCATGATCGATGAGTTCCCCGTATTTGCTGTGGCCGCCACGCAAGCCAAGGGCAAGACATTGGTGCGCGACGCGCAAGAGTTGCGCGTGAAGGAGAGCAACCGGCTCGAGGGCCTGGTGAATGAATTGCGCAAGCTGGGCGCGCAGATCGCGCCGACTGAGGATGGTTTTGTGATCGAAGGGCCGACCGAACTACGCGGTGCAGTCGTGGATGGCCTGGGCGACCACCGCGTAGCGATGGCGCTCGCCGTAGCGGCGATGGCAGCCAGCGGCGACACCACGATCCTCGGCGCAGATTGCGTGGCGAAAACCTATCCAACCTTTTTCAGGGATCTGGAATCCCTATCAGATCTGTAATCCTGGATTGCAGATTGATTCAGCTTCGATCCAGCACCCGAAATTAAGATTCAAAAATGATCGTTAGCTTGATCGGTCACCCGGTAGCGCACAGCAAAAGCCCGCTGATGCAGAATGCGGCCTTTGCACACGCCGGCTTGCACGGCTGGCGATATGCGCTGTGGGATACGCCACTGGACGAATTGCCGGCGCGCATGACGATGCTCCGTGAGCACAGCGAGGTCGCCGGCTGCAACATCACCATCCCGCACAAGCAGAACGTCATGCCGTATCTCGATGCCATCAGCGAGCATGCGCGGTCAATTGGGGCAGTGAATACGGTGATGAAGTTCGCCCTCACCCAACCCTCTCTGCAAGGGGAGGGGCTTCACGGCGACAACACCGACTGGATTGGCTGGTTGAATGACCTGGCATGGCACGGTGTGGACATGCGCGATGTGAAGCGCGCGCTGGTGCTGGGCGCCGGCGGCTCGGCGCGCGCCATCGTGTATGCGCTGGCACAAGCCGGCGCTGAGGTGATGATCGTCAACCGCGATGCCGCGCGCGCGCTTAAGCTGGCGGCGGATTTCGGCATGGCCGGCGCAGGGCTGAGCGAGATCACAGCTTATGCGCGCGAGGCGCAGCCACAGTTGATCGTTAATTGCACCTCTGCCGGCATGTGGCCGAACGACGACACCACGCCATGGCCCGACAATGCGCCCTTCCCCGCCGGCGCAGTGCTATACGACCTGGTCTACAAACCGCGCGTGACCAAACTGATGCTGCAGGCGCAGCGTGCCGGCGCGCGCGCCATCGGCGGCATCGGCATGCTGGCCGAGCAAGGCGCTGCGGCATTTGAAAAGTGGACCGGCGTGTCGGCGGCGCATGTCGCATCGATCATGCGAAGCGTATTGGAAGATGCGTGACATGCATGCTGCGCAGCCGCGCGCCGGCAATTAAAATCAAAAACCATCATGCTTCGATTTCTAACCGCCGGCGAATCGCACGGCCCATCACTCACCGCCATCCTGGAGGGCATGCCCGCCGGCCTGCCGCTGACATCTGAGCTGATCGACCGCGATCTGGCGCGCCGGCAGCAAGGTTATGGTAGCGGCGGCCGCATGAAGATTGAGCGCGATCATGCGCAACTCACCGCCGGCGTGATGGCCGGCAAGACCACCGGCGCGCCCATCACCTTCATCGTGGACAACTTCGACTACAGCAAGTGGAGAGACCGCAACATCGAAGCGATGACCATTCCCCGCCCCGGCCATGCCGACCTGACTGGCGCGGTGAAATATGGCTATCGCGAGTTGCGGCTCGCGCTGGAGCGCGCCTCGGCGCGCGAGACAACGATGCGCGTGGCGGTTGGCTCCGCATGCCGCGCCTTGCTGGCGCAATTCGGCATCGTGGTTGGCGGCTATGTGATAAGCGTGGGGGATGTGACTACAGCGCCAGACACCCCGCATCGCGTTTCAGAAGCCGATTATCTTGCGCGCTTCGAGCGGGCCGAGGCGAGCGATGTGCGCTGCCATGACGAGGCGACAAGCGAGCAGATGCGGGCGAAGATTCGCGCCATCATGGCAGCGAAAGACACGCTGGGCGGGGTGATCGAAGTGGCGGCGTTGCATGTGCCGGCGGGGTTCGGCAGCCACGTGCATTGGGACCGCCGGCTGAGCGGACAACTGGCACAGGCTGTGATGAGCATCCACTCGGTGAAGGGCGTTGAGATCGGCGATGGATTTGCCGAAACATTGCGCCCGGGCACGCAGGCGCAGGATGAGCTGTTCGCGGAGGAGGGCGAGATCAGGCAGCGCAGCAACCACGCCGGCGGCCTTGAAGGCGGCATCAGCAACGGCGCGCCGATCATCCTTCGCGCCGCCCTGAAACCCATTGCCACCACCTTGAATCCGCTCAACTCAGTCGATCTGGCCAACGGCGAGGCGGTGAAGACAAAATATGAGCGCAGCGATTTCTGCCCAGTGCCGCGCGCCGTTCCAATCGTGGAGGCGATGGTGTGCTTTGTGCTGGCAAACGCGTTGCTCGAAAAGCTCGGCGGTGACAGCATCGATGAGATGAAGCCGCGCTTCAATGCCCTGCGTAAATTGCGTTTTGACCAGCTGCTGATGGATGCAACACCCTGGCGCTTCGGTTACAGCCTGTAGACGAGCGCACCTCTGCCGGCGAGGCAGTCATGGTCACTGGCCGCAGCGCTTGAAGCCAACGCGCACACTCTCGGCCAGATTCTCATCATTTGGCGCAAGTTCCAGCACCTTGTTGAAATACGGGATGGCTTGATCGCAGTTCTGCGTAATCTGCAGCGCAAAGCTGAGATTCAAATAATCGTATGCTGTAAGTGACTGGCTGATCTGCTGGCTGATGGTGATAGCCTGCCGGTAGTCATCGACGGCTTCAAAATAGCCGCGCTGTGCAAACAGAATTTCACCGCGCCGTGTCCAGGCCTTCAGCCGCATCGGGTTGAGCTCGATGGCTTTGTCCAGCACCACGCGCGCCTTGCCAAACTCACCGATGAATTGATATGCGCCGCCGAGTTGAAAATAGGCCTCGTCGTTGCCCGGATCCATCTCAATCACGCGCTGGAAGGTTTTGATGGCGCTATCACTATTGCCTTGAATCAGATAGATGCGGCCAATCGCATTCATCACGTGCGGCATATTTGGGTCGCGCTCCAGGGCGCGCTGGTAGTGATACAACGCATCATCGTAACGGCCAAATGCATCATAGGCATAGCCGAGCGCGCGCATGGCGTCGGCATTTTGCGGTTCAAGGTCGACAGCAGTTTCAGCAGATGATTTGGCAGAGGCAAAGTCGCCTTCATCTGCCTGCGCTTCGGCAAGATACGCAAAGCCTTCAGCATATTTAGGATTGGCGGCCACCACAGCATTGCACAAATCCACGGCCTCTTTGGCGCGCTTCTGCCAATCGATTGCGAGGCACAACACCGCCTTCGCAGCAAGGTGATTCGGGTCGATCTCCAACGCCTTGCGCGCGCGCTGCTCCGCTTTTTCAGGCTGTCCAGTGAAGACAAGCAGGCGCGCGGCGCGGCGCAGCAGGTTGGCGTCATTGGGCCGGCGCCGGCTGGCTTTGTCGAGGAAATCCACCGCTGCGCGATAGTCGCCGCGCTGCTCTGCATCCTGCGCCTGCATCAGGAAATCATCGACAGAACGCGTGGGGGTGGCGATGACCTGCGGAGTGGGTGTGCGGATGTTGCGACCGAACTGGATGCCGTTGCCTAAGCGCTGCTGCACGAGCAGATATCCGCCGGCTACCAGCCCAGCCATGACAAACAAGCCCACCCAAAACAAGGCGCCATTGCTGCGCCGGCGACGTTTGAACGTGCCAGACAATTGTCGATCTCGCAAACGCACGAAACGATGTTAGCACGCTCGCCTGAGCAATTTTTAAGAGGCCATCTTTGTGGCTGCAAATGAAAGAGAGGGACGCTTGTCCCTCTCTTCCTGATTGATATTCAACTGGATCGTGCTTACGCTCGCTCTGGCTGGAACAACATCCCTTCCAGCAGCCTCTCCACTGCCATGGTGTGGCTGTCCACGCCATGCGACTTGAAGTATTCGGAGTTGCAACTCCACTTGCCATGATCGTAGGTGACCAGATATTCGCCATTGTCGCCGCGAACCATCACTTGAAAGGTCAAAAAGGTGAACCGATCCTTTTCTTCAGCGTAGCGATGCGCCTTCTCGATCTTTCCGATCATGCCTGAATCCATCATCGTAGGTACCTCCTGAAATTGGACGGGCTGATTTTGGACGTAACAAAAAGGCACGCAGCGTGTCGCCTGCGTGCCCTAATTCACATGGATGCTGGTCCCCAAAAATGTTTTGATCACCATTGATGGCATTGTAGTATTTCACGTTGGCATGTCAACTAGACAAAAGACCAATCCAACCTTCGACTACCTGACAGATATCTTGGCAAGCTCTGTATGACGTTATGCAGTGATGGATGGCACGATTTTTTAGAAACACTTGCACAGACAAAACACTGCGCCAAATAATGCGCAATGCGTGAATTTGAAATTGAGAGATTTGAAATCACTTCACTTTTCTTCTGGCTTCCTCGCGCTGTATGTGTTGTCGATGCCGGCATATGCCCTGATCCGTCTCAGCGCGGATGCGACATCCACTGCCATCGCCACTGCTGCGACCGCCGGCTTCCTCTTCCTGTTCTCACTGGCACATTGCATGGAGACACGCGGATGGCTGCGCGCAACGCTCATGCTGGCTGTTGCCTTCACCATCGCACTCTTGATGGAATATCTCGGCAGCAAGCACGGCTTTCTGTTCGGCAGTTACACCTACACCGACCGCCTCGGCTTCAAGGCATTCGACCAGGTGCCGGCCATCATCCCCATCGCATGGTTCATGATGCTGTATCCAGCTTGGGAGACAGGGAGACTGCTGACGCGACGTATCTCAGGCGTCATGCATCATGTGTCTTGCATCCTGATTGCTGCGCTTGCCATGACCGCGTGGGATTTCAGCCTCGATCCCCGCATGGTGGCCGACGGCAATTGGGTCTGGTTCGACAGCGGCTTGTACTTCGGCATTCCGCTCAGCAATTTCGCCGGCTGGTTCACCACCTCAGCGCTGATCTATGGGGTCTGGTCGCGCATCGACAAATCGGAATGGAGAGATCAGCGCGCGCAATTTGTCAGCCTCCATCCTCGATTGCCCGTCTGGGCCTACATCATCACCTGGATCGGTGAGAGCATGGCGAACGCGCTGTTCTGGGGCGGGCCGGCGGTGGCGCTGTGCGTGTTCGTGGCGATGGGGCTGTTTGGCACGCCGGCGCTGCGACTGCTTATTCACAGCAACCGCACCACACAGTCTCAACGCGTTGCAGATGGCAAAAAGTAGGGATGAGGGGACAGGAGGATGGGCAAATCTCTCATTCGCCGGCCTTCCCATCTCCCCATCCCTCTCAGGCATCGAAAACTACATCACGATATTGACCAGCCGGCCCTTCACGTAGATCACCTGGCGCGGAGTTGCGCCATCGATGAAGCGCTTCGCCCCATCGGTCGTCAGCGCCGCCTGCTTCACCGTTTCGTCGTCAGCACTCGCCGGCACCGTCACGCGGTCGCGCACTTTGCCGTTCACCTGCACCACCACCGTGATCTCATCTTCCTTCGCAGCAGCCTCATCGGCCACGGGGAAGGCTGCCTTGTGAATGCTATAGGCATTACCCATGCGCGCCCACAGCTCTTCGGCCATGTGCGGCGCAATCGGCGCCAGCATCCTCACCAGGATGTCGATGCTTTCGTTCCATTCGGGTGTGCTGGTCAGGCCGGCGTCACGCGCTTTGTAGATCATGTTGGTGAACTCCATCATCGCCGCGATCATCGTGTTGAACGAGAACGCCTTCAGATCGCGCTCGTAGCGCAGGATGGTCTGGTGCGCAACGCGACGCAAATCCTTCGCGCTTATCTGCGCGGCCGGCCCCTTGTCGTCATTCGGCGCCAGCACGATGCGCCACACGCGATCCAGCCAGCGTCGCACGCCCGGCACACCCTGGGTGCTCCATGGCACGGTCTGCGTGAAGTCGCTGATGAACATCTCATAGCCACGCAACGCATCCGCGCCATGTTCGGCGATGACTTCGTCGGGCGTAATCACGTTGCCCTTCGACTTGCTCATCTTCTCGTAGAACTCGCGTCCCTTCTCATCCGTTTGTTTCTGCGGCGACAAGATCATGCCTTGATTGCGCAACGCCTTGAACGGTTCGATGAACTTCACCACGCCGATATCGAACAGCACCTTCGTCCACATGCGCGCATACAGCAGGTGCAGCACAGCATGTTCCGCGCCGCCGACATACATGTCCACCGGCAGCCAGTAGTCGATCTGCTCGGAGTTGCCGATCCGCACGTTGTTGTGCGGGTCGGCGAAGCGGATGTAGTACCATGACGAGCAGGCCCATGTCGCCATTGTGTCGGTCTCGCGCTCGCCATTCGGCGCGTGGATGAATTCGGGGATGCTCGCCAGCGGCGATTCGCCATTCGGCCCGGGCTCATAATCCTTTACCTGCGGCAGCAACACCGGCAACGCGCTCTCGCTCACAGTCTGCGGGCCATCTGGCGTATGCACGATCGGGATGGGCGTGCCCCAGTAGCGCTGCCGGCTGATCAGCCATGGCCGGATGCGATAGTTTACGCGGCGCTTGCCAAAGCCCATCTCCTCGCAATATTCGGTCGCCGCGCGGATGCACGCCTTGCCGTCCTCACCAGTGCTCATGCCAGTGATGGGGCCGCTGTCGACCATCACACCCTGCTTCTCCTCGTAGGCCTGCTCCAGCGTGCTGCCATCAATCACGCGATTGGGCGGCATGACAACGACCTTCACCGGCAAGCCGAACTTGCGCGCAAACTCGAAGTCACGCTGATCGTGCGCCGGCACCGCCATGATTGCGCCCGTGCCATAGCCCATCAGCACATAGTCCGCAATCCAGATTGGGATGCGCTCTCGGTTGACCGGGTTGATGGCATACGCGCCGGTGAAGACGCCGGTTTTCTCGCGGCCCTCCGCAGTGCGCTGCTCATCCGTCTCGCCTTTGGCAGAGGCGGCATATTGCTCCACTGCTGCGCGCTGCGCGTCGGTCACGATCTGGCTCACCAGCGGATGCTCCGGCGACAGCACCATGAACGTCGCGCCCCACAGCGTATCTGGGCGGGTGGTGAAGACGGTGATTGAGTTTCGAGAGGATTCATTTGGTTCGCGAAACTCGGATCTCGGAACCTCAAATTCCACCTCGGCGCCTTCACTCTTGCCAATCCAGTTGCGCTGCATGGTGACGATCTGCTCCGGCCAGTCGACCGTGTCCAGATCATTGATCAGGCGCTCGGCATAGGCCGGGATGCGGAAGAACCACTGACGGATGGCGCGTTTGATGACCAGCGCGCCACTGCGCCAGGCACGACCGCCTTCGACCTCTTCATCGGCCACCACCACTTTGTCGACCGGGTCCCAGTTCACAGTGCTTTCCTGTTGGAAGGCCAGTCGGAAGTTCGACAGGTATTCATTTTGCTCGCGCTTACTCATGGCGCGCCATTGCGCCGCGCTGATCGCCGGCGTGCCCTTGTTCACGGTCGCCGCCCCTTCCGCGTGGCTGTCGATGTAATCGAAGAGCGCCTGCGCGCCCTGCGCATTCAACTCAGCCACCAACGTATCGATCGGCGTCGCCTTGTCCTGACGCGGGTCATACCAACTGTTGAACAGGTGGTTGAAGATCCACTGCGTCCATTTGTAATAATCATCGTGGGCGCTGTTGATCAGGCGCGACCAGTCGTAGCTCAGCCCCATCAGCTTGTATTGACGCACGTAGTTGGCCGAGTATTTTTCGTTCAACCCATGCGGGTCAACCTTCAGCTTGATGGCGGCGTTCTCCGTCGGCAGACCAAATGCGTCAAAGCCCATCGGATGCAGCACGTTGTATCCCTTCATGCGGTAGTAGCGCGCAATCACATCGGTCGGCACGTAGTTGCGGGCGTGGCCGACACTCATGCCTTCGCCCGACGGGTATGGATAGAAGTCGAGAATGTAATACTTCGGCTTATCGCCGGCCGGCTCGGTTTTATACAGTTGATCCGCCTCCCAGCGTTGCTGCCACTTTGGCTCGATCTCCTGCGGGTTGTATCTGTCTGCCATCTTGCTCTCACCCCGGCCCTCCCCTGCCACGCAGGCGAGGAAAATAAAATGCCCACTCATCCGCTCAGGGACGAGTGGGCCCGTGGTACCACCCTGATTCAGTAATTGGCAACTGGCATTCGATGGTTGATCATCGCCGGCGTCAAGCCGTCAATGATCTGCCATTCGCCACCACTTGCACGATACTCTCTGTTGCGCGATAACGGGCGCAAACCGTGCGGTTGCAACTTGCGGATGAGTTCAGCCTGATGCGCTCTCTGTAAGCACGGTGCTGGGCTTCCACCTCGCTCTCCCAACTCGCTGCAAGAGATGGCCTACTACTTCCGGTCATCGTTCTAAAAATACCAGGTTCCCTGGAGAAGCCTGATATTTCGGTTGTGTGGACCTGAGGGGACTTGAACCCCTGACCTTCTCAATGCCATTGAGACGCGCTCCCAACTGCGCTACAGGCCCGCGAATGAGTTGAAATTATAGCGCACACCTTTCTTAAAAGGCAATAGCGTTTTTCCACGTTGTATTAAATTCTTGCCGGCGCGCCCGATCGTGCAGGCACAGCCAAGCGCTACAGAATTACGCAATCAGCTTGTCTCGCCGCGCAGCAAGTGACGATTTCTCGCAGCGCCCGGGTGGGATTACGACCCGCCAACTAGTCAACTGGCCAGGTCATTTGCAGCATTCTTTCAACACACTTGAAAAGTGCAATTGAGTAAGCTTTTCATGACACAAGGATGACACGCAGGTAACCACTAAATGGCGATTACAAGCAAACAAGAATGCCTATGGTGTAAGCGGAGAACGTGCGCTTCGGGTGAGGCGCGCCTTGCTATTTGTTCGTTTGGGGGTATCCATGATCCGCATTCGCACCATCGTCACCGCCAGCATACTTATCTGCGCATCGTCACTCTTGAATTCGCCGGCATCCGCCGCACCATCCGCCCTTCCACATATTGCACCCACAGCCAGCATCATAGTCTCGCCCGGCTCGCAAGCCGGCGCATCGCTGCTGGGAGCCTTCAAACTGCAGAGCTTCGGCAGTCACGCCAATTCACTGACTGCCGACGACCTGTTTTTGGGAATCACCTCCTCGGATGCGACTCCCTTCAAAAACCGCGTCAATTTCTATAACAACGACAGCACGCCCAGCGCAGGCGTCAAGTCCGGCGATTGCGATGGCAACTGGGACACCAATGGTTCGAACAGCCTGGTGATGGAGTATCAACCGGCTGTATCCGACCGGCTGATCATCACCCTTTCAAACACCGCAGTTGTAAGCAACATCAACTGCTCTCTGGTTTTCAATGATTTCACCACCGTCATCAGCGCTCAGAAGGGCCTTGCGGCTTCGCAACTCGTCCCGCTGATGAACTACATCGAAGTCACTATCAAACGCAGTTCCAACGGCTACACCAGCACACTCTCGAACCTGACATTGAATGACACAAGCCCGCTTGGCACATTCAATCCCTCCGGTATAACTTCAAAGACAAGCAACATCACGGGCTTTCACCTCGGTGATGGCTTCAAACTATCGGGCACGCTTGATTTGAGCGGCGCCTTTGGCAGCTGCGCCAACTCATGCGAAGTTGAGGTCAGCTTTGGCACTCTGCCGACCCAAATCACCGTTCAAAAAACAGTCAGTGGGCTGACGCCGGCGACGGCATGGCAATTCACCGGCCCCAAGGGAAATTTCACTCTGCCGGCCGCCGGCGGCAGCACTGTCATCACCCCGCTCGGCTCTGCCACCTATTCCATTACAGAGACCGCCAGACCTGGTTTCGTCGCATCCACCTCCTGCACCAACGGCGCAAGCGGCGGCAACAGCGTCAGCCTCACCCCTGACGCCGGTGCGGCCATCACCTGCACCTTCAGCAACACCTTCACGCCAAGCTACACCACCATCACTGTCACACCGGCGATCACACAAGGTTGGGCTTCCTTTGCGGAGCCAACGCTGGGCATAGCCACACTCATCCCACTCGATATTCAATCGCCGCCTCCGGCGCCGGCGCTTGGCATTGCCAACGCAGCGCTGGTGTTGACCGACACCAGCGTCGGCAAGCTGTATGGCGCTTCCATCCTCACTGGCACCAAGCTCAGCAACCTGCTCGTCCTGACCTACAGCACCTTCCTCTCTCCCGGCGGCCAGGTGCCTTCTATTCAGCTCGGCTGGGACGACGACAGCACCGACCTCAACACAGGTTGGCGCGGCCGGCTCGTCTTCGTGCCAAGCGGCACGACTACCGGCGCCTGGCAAACCTGGAATGCATTGAGCGACAGCGCCGGCACCTGGTTCACCACCTACCCCTCACTGCTCGACACGTCTTGCGACCTCGGCGGTTCCGGCTGCACCTGGTCACAAATTCTGACCAAATTCCCCAACGCCACCGTTCACGACGGATACTATGCGCCCCCAGCCCCACCCAACATGCCGATCGGCTTCATTGGCGTGAAAGCCGGCTCCGGCGGCACAGGCCTGTCCTACTTCGATGGCTTGACCGTCGCCGCAGACCAGAATGTCATCACCTATGACTTCGAGCCAGAGTGCAATCCGTATCGCGTCTTCAACGTGAACAGCGGCAAGGCTTTCTGCTCGATTCAGGCTGCCATCGACGACAGCGCCACCGTCGCCGGCCACACCATCAGCGCAACCACCGGCGCCTACAGCGAAATTCTCACCATCACCAAGGGCATCACCCTGACCGGCGCGCCAGGTGCGACGATCATGCCGCCCTACGACATCTCTACATTCGCCTCGGCGCGCCGCGGCGCGTTGATCTGGGTGGATGCCAACGATGTCACGATCCGCGACCTGACCATCGACGGCGACAACCCCTTTATCAGCGGCGGCTTCCCCACCCCCGGTGGCAAGATGAACGCCGCGCGCGCCATCTATATACGACAGCAGGATGGGCAGCAGTGTCGCGACGGCTTGCAGGTGGAAAACAATGTCATCCGCAATGTTGCACGCGGCGTGAACCTCTACTGCGGCGCAAACCACGTCATCCAAAACAACCAGATCTTTGATCTGGGCATCGGCGCAAATGATGGCAATTACGGCTATGGCGTGTTGCTGCAAGAGACTGCCAACGGCATCGTCGCCAACAACACGGTGACCAATGTGGCGAGCGCCGGCGTCTTCCTCCAGAACAGCTATACCAGTCAACCGGTCACATTTACGAATAATGTCATTACCAACGCCGGCATCGCGCTGGGCGTCAACTTGATCTATGGCAACGGCAGCGCCGTGGTGCAGAACAACAGTGTCTACAGCGCCAGCCTCGGCATGCAGGTCACATCCATTCAATTTGGTGCCGCAACCATCCAGAACAACACCTTCACCCTGACACAACCCAGCGATGTGGGCATGATCGTGTGGAACGTGTATCCGGGCACGACCCAGATCCTCAATAACACCATCGAAGGCGGTGACATCGGCGTGCAGCTCACGGACGACGAAAGCACTTTTGGGCTTTCATCACTCATCGCCAACACACTGGTGTTGCAAGACAACTCCATCCGCAATGCCAACATCGGCGTGCAGGTCTATGCGGCAACCTTGGATCGTGGCGCAGTACTAACCGCCACCGGCAACAACATTGGCAACAACCTCACCGCCGGCATGCAGATCACCGGCAGCGGTGTGGCGACTGTCACCGCCAGCAGCAACAACCTGACCGGCAACGGCATCGGCATCAGCAACACGACCAGCAACGCAGTAAATGCCACTCTCAACTGGTGGAATGCAGCCAACGGCCCAGGCCCCATCGCCGGCGGGTTGGGCGATGGCGTCAGTGCGAATGTAACCTATTGTCCGTGGCTGAATGCCGCTGCGCCTGGCGGGTCCTCGCTCCACCCGGTAACCAACGTCGACACAACCGAAGGTTTCTGCAGTATCCAATCCGCAATTAACGATGCTGATACCCTCGCCGGCCACACCATCAGCGTAGCTGCCGGCATCTACAAGGAAAATGTCAACGTCACCAAAGTGCTGACCATCACTGGTGCTGGCAATGGCAATAACCCAGGCGCAGACACCATCGTGCAAGGGTCAGGCATCGGCAACGGGTTTACGCTGGTCAATGGCACCGGCGCAACCCAGCGCCAAGTGTTGCAGAACCTGCGAGTCACCGGCTTTCTCAATGGCGTCGCGCTCGGCAGCTACACCACGCTGGAGGGCGTTGCAGTCATCTCCAACACCCAGAACGGCTTGAATCTCAATCCGCTCACCAACCTGCGCATCATCGATAGTTTCGTGGATGGCAACGGCTTGAGTGGCGGAACGGGGTTGCGTGTTGGCACTGCAGTCAATGTGAACGGGCTGACTGTGCTGAACTCAACCTTCAATGGCAATGGGATCGGCTGGTTCCTGGCTGCCGGCACGCCGGCGAATTCCTCTACTGTGCAAAACGTGGTCGTTCAAAACACGACGTTCAACAACAACCTCTTGAAGGGCATCTATGCCGAGAAGCTGGAAGACGCGCTGTTCCAGGCAATCACCGTCACCAACAGCGGCATCAGCCCAACTTACGGATTCAACAACGGCATTGACATCAACCTGAAATACGGCGCTTATCAGAACATCTACATCTACGACTCATCGATCACCGGCTCAGGCGCGCAAGGCTCAGCGGTTGATCCGACCAATCCCGCCGCCGTTGCCATCAAGGCGCGCGATGACGGGAGCTACAGCAGCACGCCGGCAACGCTCGACAACGTGGTGATCTCGCGCACGGTCATCAGCGGCCCGGTCAATGGCATCCGCTTCGGCGAATTTGGCAAGACCAACGCCACGCCCACCCATGCGCGTGTGATCTACTCCAGCATCGATGGCAACGCTGCCTCATACGGGTTGATCAAGAACATCACTGCATCACTCGATGCCGGTTGCTCGTGGTGGCAGGACGTCACTGGCCCATCGTCAAGCGCCGGCCTGAATCCAGGCGGCTTGGGGCGCGCGCTCACCGGCACGAACACCAGCGGCCTCGACTTCAGCCCCTGGCTGCTCTCCAGCGACCTGAATGGCAACTGCTCGCCGGCCACGCTGGTCGTTCAGAAGGTGGTCTCCGGTTCAGTGCCGCTGACAGACTGGCAATTCGCCGGCCCCACCGGCACCTTCACCTTGCCGGCCGCCGGCGGCAGCATCACGCTGACAGGTCTGGCGCCCTACGGCGCAGCGACGGTGACAGAAACAGCCAAGCCGGCTTACCTCGCAAGCGCTGCCTGCAGCGATGGCTCGACCGGCAGCAACGCAGTCAGCGTGCCGTTCACCAGCGGCATCACCGTAACCTGCACTTTCACCAATGCGTTCACGCTGCCCAACACGACGATCACGAGTGGGCCAGCGCTGACCACCAACGCACCCTACGCCACCTTTGTGTTCACCGGCGCTGATCTCGGCGCAACAGGCTCCATCACATTCGAGTGCCAGTTGGATGGCGGCGGCTGGAGCGCCTGCGACAGCCCACAGGTCTATACCAGCCTCGCCAATGGCTCGCACACCTTCGCAGTGCGCGCTGTTGATGCGGTGGGCAACATCGAAGACACGCCGGCGACCTTCACCTGGCTGGTCGACCTCATCGCGCCAGTGACAACGATCACCGACGCGCCGGCATCCCCGACCAGCAACTCGTCGGCCACGCTGGTCTTCACCGGCACTGACACCAGCGGCAGCGGGATCTCCCACTTCGAATACCGGCTGAATGGCAGCGCATGGCTCACCACCACCAGCACATCCGTCGCCTACACGGGCCTGAGCAATGGGAGCTACCAGTTCGACGTGCGCGCCGTGGATAACGTCGGCAACATCGATGTGACCTATGCAACCGCAATCTGGATCGTAGATTCCATCGCGCCTGACACGTCGATCACCAGCGCGCCGGCTCCGCTGGTGTTGACCTCGACGGCGACGCTGGTCTTCACCGGCACCGATGGCGGCAGCGGCGTGGCTTACTTTGAATACACGCTGGATGGCGGAGCGACGCTCACCACCACCTTTACGACGCTCACCTTCACCGGCCTGAGCGATGGTCCGCACATGTTTACGGTGGCAGCGGTGGACAACGTCGGCAACGTCGACGCGACGCCGGCAGCCACCGCGTGGACAGTGGACACGCTCGCGCCGGACACGACCATCACGATCTCGCCGACCACGCCAACGAGCAGCACCGCTGCAATCATCGCCTTCACCGGCTCCGATAGCGGCAGCGGCGTGGCCTCATTCATGTGCAGTCTGGATGGCGCGCCAGCGACGACGTGCATCAACCCTGTCAACCTGGTGGGCTTGAGCGATGGCAGCCACACGTTCAGCGTGTTCGCCGTCGACAATGTCGGCAACGCCGACCCAACACCGGCCAGTGCAGTCTGGTTGGTGGACGCCACCCCCCCCGACACATCGATCACCACATCGCCGGAGGCGCAAGCCAACACCGCCTCAGCCACGTTCAGCTTCACCGGCAACGACGGCAGCGGCACGGGCGTCATCGATTTCGAGTGCAGGCTCGATGGCGGCGCGTGGGCAAGCTGCACCTCACCGAAGAGCTATACCGGCCTGAGCGAAGGCGCGCATACCTTCGAGGTGCGCGCCCGTGACGCAGCGAACAATCTCGACCCAACGCCGGACAGTTTCACCTGGTTGATCGATACGGTCGCGCCTGACTCGCTTATCACGATTGCGCCGGCGGCCTTGATCTCATCGACTTCAGCCAGTGTGACTTTCACAGCAACTGATGGCGCTGGCAGCGGCCTTGCATCATTCGAATGTCAGTTGGATGGCGGCGGCTTCAGCGCATGCGTCAGTCCAGCCACGCTGAGCAGTCTGACCGACGGTCTGCACCTGTTCGACGTGCGCGCCATCGACAACGTGGGCAACGTTGAGACGTCGCCAGCCAGTGCTGCCTTTACCGTGGATGCGACACCGCCAACCACCACGATCGACATCGCCCCACCGGCCATCGACAGCGCCAACGCCAGCTTCAGCTTCAGTGGCGGAGATGGCACGGGCAGCGGCGTGGCTGGCTTCGAGTGCAATCTGGACGGCGGCGGATGGGCAGCCTGCTCGTCGCCGGCAGCCTACAATGGCCTCAGCACTGGCAACCACACCTTCGCGGTGCGCGCGATCGACAATGCCGGCAACGCAGATGCCTCACCGGCCAGCCACGCCTGGATGGTGGATGGTGACCTGCCCAACACATCGATCGATGCAGCTCCGCCGGCAGCGACGACCGACATCAACGCGACGATCGTCTTCACCGGCGCCGACGCAACTACGCCGGCCGGCTTGCTCGTCTTCGAATGCAGCTTCGATGGCGGCGCGTGGGCAACTTGCACCAGCCCGTTCACGCAGAGCGGTTTGGCGCAAGGCATGCACACCTTCACAGTGCGCGCCATCGATGAGGGCAACAACGTCGATCCATCGCCGGCCACTGCGGTCTGGCTGGTGGACACCGACGCGCCAGACACGACGATCACATCGGCTCCGCCGGCCATCACCAGCAGCAACAGCGCCGTGTTGACTTTCGTCGGCACAGACGCGCTGGTGCCGGCCAGCAGCCTGACCTTCGAATGCAGCGTGGATGGCGGCGCATGGGCGACCTGCACGTCGCCACAGGCGCTGGTCGGATTGAGCAACAGCAACCACACCTTCGCAGTGCGGGCAAAGGACACTGCCGGCAACGTCGATCCGACGCCGGCCGGCGCCACCTGGCTGGTGGATGCGACCGCGCCAGACACGCTCATTCTGTCGCAGCCGGACAACCCAACGAACCAGGCCAGCGCGTCATTCACACTCAGCAGCACAGGCAGCCTGAGCGCAGTGACGTATGAATGCCGGCTGGATGGCGGCGCATGGGCTGCATGCAACACGCCACATGCTGTCACCCTCTTGAGCGATGGCTCGCACACCTTTGAGGCGCGCGCAACCAGCGCCGCCGGCCTAGCTGACGCAACGCCGGCGACCTTCACCTGGCTGGTGGACGCAACTGCGCCAGACACCACGATCACGACGCAGCCGCCGGCGGTGTCGGGCAGCAACATCGCATTCAGTTTCAGCGGCGATGACGGCAGCGGCAGCGGCGTAGCCTCATTCGCATGCAGGCTTGACGCCGGCGTGTGGATGGCTTGCACGTCACCGCAGGCCTACGGCGGATTGAGCAATGGCAATCACACCTTCGCGGTGCGCGCCATCGACAATGCCGGCAATGTAGACCCGTCGCCAGCCAGCGTCTCATGGACAGTCAACAGCACAATGCCCGAAACGCTGCTGCTGAGCGCACCGCCGGCGGTGACGCAAAACACCAGCGCCAGTTTCACCTTCATCGGCGTCGACGACATTGCGCCATCCAGCGCGATCACCTTCGAATGCCAGTTGGACGGCGGCGCATGGGCCGCATGCGCCTCGCCAAAGAGCTACACCGGGCTTGGCGATGGCAGCCACACCTTCGCGGTGCGTGCCATCGATAACGGCGGCAACATCGACCCGACGCCGGCCAGCCACACCTGGACTGTGGATACCGTCGCGCCGGATACGACGATCACATCTGGTCCGCCCAGTGTGACGTTTGACACGTCGGCCACGCTGGAATTCACCGGCACGGATGCGCTGAGCGCTGCAGCCAACTTGACATTCGAATGCCGGCTGAACGGCAGCGCATGGAGCGCATGCAGCAGCCCGAAGGTGCTGACCGCGCTGTTAACGGGCACGCAGGTGTTCGATGTGCGCGCTATCGACCAGGCCGGCAACGTAGACGCGACGCCAGCCCGCCACACCTGGGAAGTGCAGACGACAGTTATTGTGTTGAATCGGCGGCTGCATCTGCCGATCATCATCAAGTAGACGTCTTCGCGCAACCGACCGAAAGAGAGGCTGATGCGAATCCATCACATCGGCCTCTCTTTCTTCGCTCACAGCGCATCGTGCAAAATACCTTCGAGCGCCAGCGCGGTAAGTGGGCGAGCGCTTGATCGATTCAGCCGCTGGTAGGTGGCCGCCTGCTCCGCCATCTGTTTCAGATGCGACGCGTCCACACCGATCTCACTCAGTCGCATGGGCAGACCGATGTCCTGCTTGAGCGACTGAATCGCCTCAATGGCAAGTGCTGCGGCGTCGGCATCGCGCATGCCATCGACATCCTCACCCAACCAGGCTGCCACGTTTGCCAATTCCCCGGCCACCGCCGGCAGCAAAAAGCGGCACACATAGGGCAACAGCAGGCCAGTGCCCAGGCCGTGCGGCGTGTGCGTGACTGCGCCAACCGGGTATTGCAGCGAGTGCGCTGCGCCGAGGCCGGCGCTGTTGAACGCCATGCCGGCCAGCAGCGCAGCCAGATGCATCGCCTCGCGCGCCTGCACATTCATCGGCTGATACACCGCCAGCCGCAGGTTTGCCCCGATCAGGCGAATGGCCTTTTCGGCCAGCGCATCGGCAGCGGGGTTCTTGCCGGTGAATTGCAATCGCAGATGGGGGTCGACGTTCAGCGCTGCATGGTCGATGGCGAGATAGGATTCCACTGCGTGCGTCAGCGCATCCATGCCGCTCTCAGCAGTCACCTTCGGCGGGCAAGTGAGCGTGAGCAGCGGATCGACGATGGCAAGCGCCGGCCGCACAAACGAGCTGGCAACGGCAAGCTTGAGCCGCTTCGCCTCATCCTCGATCACAGCAACGGCAGTGACCTCAGAGCCAGTGCCGGCCGTGGTTGGCACAGCGATGAGCGGCGTGACGGCAGCCGGCACTTTGTTCTCACCGATGTAGTCCACTGCGCCGCCGCCATGCGTGTAGACCGCCGCAGTCGCCTTCGCCACATCCATGTTGCTGCCGCCACCGAGGCCGACGATGACATCGGGCTTGAAGGCGCGTGCGGACTCGGCGGCGGCATTTACCGTGCGCGTGCCAGGTTCCGGTGCGCCACCATCGAACACCTCAACCGCAAGCTGCGCTTGATCGAGACTGGCATAGATGAGATCGACGAGGCCGGCCTTGACCATGTTCGGGTCGGTTACGATGAGCGCGCGATGGAGATTGCGAAAGCACGCCTCTGCACCGATCTGCTGCGCGGCATTCTGACCAAAGAGGATCTCGCCGGCAGTGCTGAATCGCCATGTGCTTGGCATGTGTTGCTCCTGTTTACAAGTGGTTTTGAAATGTTGGCTGAATGGGCGAGATTTGGCAAATTGCGCCAACTGGCCTTAAATTCGCGCAGCATGAAGATCACCGCCATCAAAACCTGCACCGTGAATGCGCAGATGCGCAACTGGGTATTCGTGAAGGTCGAGACCGATGTCGCCGGCCTCTACGGCTGGGGTGAAGCCTCGCTCGAATGGAAGACGCGCGCCGTCGCCGGCGCAGTCGAAGACTTTGCGCCGATGCTGATCGGTCAGGATCCCACGCGCATCGAGTTCCTGTATCAGATGATGTATCGCCAGAGTTTCTGGCGCGTCGGCGTGATCGGCCTGAGCGCGATCAGCGGCATCGAGCAGGCGCTGTGGGACATCCTCGGCAAGTCGCTGGGCAAGCCGGTGTATCAGTTGCTGGGCGGCGCGGTGCGCGACAAAGTGCGCATGTACACGCACCTCGGCGGCGGTGACATGAAGGCGGTGTATGAAACGCAGCACAGCGCCGATCCCAAGCCATTTGTCGATCTGGCGCTGCAAGTGGTGGCGCGCGGTTACAACGCGGTGAAGGTGCTGATCACGCCGCCGACGGAGTCGCTGAATAGCATTGCGGCCTACCGTTACGCCGAGACGATGATGGCTGCGTTGCGCGAGGCAGTCGGCGATGACGTGGACATCATGGTGGATTGTCATGGCCGGCACAGCGTCGCCAACGCCATCGAATTCTGCCGCGTGCTGGCGCCTTATCACCCGTATTTCATCGAGGAGCCGGTGCCGCCAGAAAACGTCGATGCGATGGTGGAAGTGCGCAGGGCGTCGCCAGTTCCCATCGCCACCGGCGAGCGCCGCATCACCCGCTTCGAGTTCCGCGAGCTGTTCGAGAAGCAGGCGTGCCAAGTGATCCAGCCCGACTTGTGCCATTGCGGCGGCCTGTGGGAGGCAAAGAAGATCGCGGCGATGGCCGAGACGTACTACATGGGCGTCGCGCCGCACAATCCGTTGGGGCCGGTGGCAAACGCGGCCGCGTTGCACTTCGCGCTCAGCACGCCAAACTTCCTGATCCAGGAGGACATGCTGACTGACGTGCCGTGGCGCTGGGATGTGGTGCAGCATTCATTACAGACAGAGAACGGTTACTGGTTGATGACGGATGCGCCAGGCCTTGGCATTGAAGTGAATGAAGAGGCGGCCAAGAAACATCCCTTCCAGCAGGAAGTCATTCACGCGCTGACCGTGCGCGCGCACGATGGCGCGATTCTCGATTGGTGACGCACGCAGGGATTGGAGCGCCCAGCCCGCTGCGACCCCCTTCCCAAGGATATGCGATACACAAACAAAGTAGCTCTGGTGACCGGTGGCGCAAAAGGCATCGGCGAGGCGGCAGTGAAGGCGTTCAGTGCAGAGGGCGCAGCAGTGGTGATCGCCGACATCGACGAGGCCGCCGGCCTCGCGCTCGCTCGAACGCTGCCCAAAGCGACCTTCGTCAAGACCGACGTGACAAAGATGAGCGATGCTCAGCGCGCCGTGCAGACTGCGATTGATACCTATGGCGGTCTCGACGCGCTGTTCAGCAACGCCGGCATCCAGACCTATGGCCGCATTGAGGACACGACCGAAGACGACTATGAGCGCGGCATGGGCGTGAACTTCAAGGGGCATGTGTGGATGTGCAAATTCGCAGTGCCGGCGTTGCGCGCGCGCGGCAGCGGGGCCATCGTCTGCACGTCCAGCGTGCAGGCACTCGCCACGCAGCAGACCGTCGCCATCTACGCCGCCAGCAAGGCCGCCACGCTCACGCTGGTCAAGGCCATCTCGATGGATCACGCGCATGAGGGCATCCGCATCAACGCCGTGCTGCCCGGCAGCGTGGACACCCCGCTGCTGCGCGGTGCGGCAGAATCCTTCAACCCGGGTCATGCCGACGAGGTGATTGCGACGTGGGGCAAGACGCATCCGATTGGCCGCGTGATCCGGCCCGAAGAGGTGGCGAAGCTGGTGCTGTTTTTGTGCAGCGCCGACGCCAGCGCCATGACCGGCGCAGCCTATCTGGTCGATGGCGGCTTGATGGCGAAGATCCCGGTCGTGTTGCCAGATTAAAGTAAAGCTGTGGCTGTGGCGCTTTTCGATTGAGGCTGATTTCTACGAAACCATGCCAAGCTTGATGGCCTCGAAGGCGCGCAGCCGGCGCAGGAAGAGCAGCGTGGCCGCCAGTGCGATGAACAGCGCGAGGCCGATCGCCGCATACACCCATGCCAACTCGTTCCACGCGATATGCACCTCGAAGGCCGGCACCGCGCCCACGATTTGCCCATCAGTTTGGAAGAACGGGATGAACAGCCGGCTGGCCAGCACCCCGGCGGCGCTGCCCGTCACCGCGCCGACCACCACGAGCGAAACCAGCGCGATGATGAGATAGAGCGCCATCTGCCCTGCCGAAAGGCCGAGCGTGCGCAACACGCCGAGTTCGACTGCGCGCCGGCGAAACGACAGCAGCGCATACAGCACGAAGCCGACCGTCGTCAGCACGATGGCCGCGAAGAAGCCGGCCGTCAGCACGCCGAACAAGCCTTGCCGCTCCGGCGTCTGCTGCGCTTCGAGGATGATGGCGCGCGCGTCATCCACTTCAGTGACGAGGAAGCCAAGCCGGCGCGCCGCATCGCCAATGGCCGAGCCGCTGTAGTCAGGTCGCGTGGAAAGCAGCACGTCATACGGCACCGCCTTGCCCATCTTCTCGAAGGTGTAGACGATGTCGGCGATGAACACATTCTTCTCCTCGTTGGGCTGCAAGGTTGGGAAGTAGTTGTAGGTGCCGGCGACGGTGTAGGTTACTGGCACGCGTCCTTCTGTCGTCAGGATCTCAAGGATCAGCGGATCGCCAATTTTCAGGCGATGGTCGTTGAGAAACGCCGGCTGCACGAGGATGCCATTGGCTGGGTCGGTCAGTGCATTCATCAGCGCGCCAAATGGCTGGCTGGCGTAGTCGTCGCGGAACGCCGGCGTCATCACGTCATGAAATTCTCGCGCATCGATGGCAATCAGTTGATTATCCTGCGTCGGCTGCGCCACGCGCGGCTCCACCCGCAGAGTGGTCATGCGGCCATACGCATTCACACCCTCAATCTCCGCATGATCTTCCACCGGCATGAACGACCAGTATTCCGGCTTTTTCTCCTGCGGCACCACCGGCTGCGGATTCGCGCCGAACATCGCATTGTTGAACTTCGGCTGGTTCGACTCGCCGGCTTCCACCAGGCGCAGGTCCGCCCCAACGTTGAAGTAGGTCGTATCGATCAGGTGCGTGTCGAGCGTCTTGGCGGTGGACGCGCCGAAGGTGGCAATGGCGGTGGCAATGATGAGCAATAGCAGCGGGCCGATGTAGTCGCGCGGTGAGCGCGCCAGCTCGCGCGCTGCCAGCAACAGCGAAGTAGCCGGCCCCAACGAGCCACCAAAGCGCCCGGTGAAGCGCGAGAGCAGCCGCATGACAAGCGGGAACAAGCGCGCCATCAACAGCGCAATGCTCGTCATCAACAGCATCGGCAGCAGATAGCGCACGGGATCTCGCAGCGGATCAGCCTGCGAGAGCGTGCGCCCCATCACCTGGATGCTGCCCTGATTGCGCAATTGCAGATAGCCGTAGGCCACCGGCACGATGAGCAGCAAATCAAGAAACATGCGCTGCCACAGCGGCTTGCGCAGGTTGCGCCCGCGGTCGGCGTTGGCCGAGACGACATTGGCGCGCGAGATGCCGAATGCAGGGATGAGCGACGCCAGCACAGCGATCACTGCCGCGCCCACGCCGAAGCGAAAAGACAACACGGCCGGATCAAGCGTGTCGAGGAAGCCCTGCCACGACATGCGCATGTGGCCGCTGAAATCGAGGAAGGTGCGCGTGCTGCTCATCAGGCCGGCGATGAGATAGCCAAGCGGCATGCCGATGATCAGCGCAGCCAGTCCAACCAGCACGCCCTGCACTGCATACAGCGCCAGCACATTGGCCGACGATGCGCCGCGGCTCCTGAACGTGATGAGTTCCGCCTCTTGCCGGCGCACCACCATGCCCGAGACCAGCACGATGAAATACAGGATGATGACGATCAACGGGAAGGCGAACACGACCATCAGCAGGGTCAACTCGCCGGCGCTACGCTGGTATTTCACCAGCACCGTGTCGATATTGGTCGACAGCGACATGCCAGGCTGCTGGGCAAACACCTCGTTGCGCAGCGTGACGATGCGCGAGACAAATGGCTCCACGATCTCCACCCGCATGGCCGTGTCGTCGAGGGCGTAATACCAATAAGCAAACGTGACGGGAAACGGGATCAACTCGACGACGCGATTTTTGTAGATCTCTGGTGTGACGAGAAAAGCTTCGTCGATGGCCAGCGGCGTGATGAACCAGAACGGATCGTCGCGGTCTTTCGGCGTCCACACCCCGGTGACATGCACCAGCGTATCGAAGCGACGCTCCGGCGCATTCTTCGTGTTGGTCAAAGGCTGGCGCATGGTCAGGCTGAGCACGTCGCCGGCGCGGATGCCATATTTCTCGCTGAAGCCGCGCCCCACCATCACCTGCACCGGTCCGTCTTTCGTCTCCTGCGGCCAATCGCCTTCATCCAGCATGATGTGATCGAAGATGCCAGGCAGGCTGTCCATCGACGCGTAGGTGAGCGGCACATCCTTGTTGTCGCGATCCTTGTAGATGTTCTCGGTGCGCGTGCCTGCCGCCGGCCACACCCGCCACTCGTCTGTGTGAATGTAGAGGCCAGTCTGCAGGATGGGCAGGATCGTGCGGCCCTCAATGCGCGTGCGCATATAGCGATCAAGCACCTCAAACCGCTCGTAGGTAAGCGCGCCATAGGCCGAGCCGAGATAGGTGAAACGCATATCGAGCGGCTCGCCGCGACGCTCCAGCGCATTCCCTTCGGCGTTGAGATCGCCGCCGGTGGAGCGCAGCAGCAACTGGCGCAGCACGCGCGACTGCGCCGCGTTCACAAACGATGGGATGGCGGATGCAAAGGCGACAGCGATGGTGATGCCGAGCAGGATGCACGCGACCAGGCCGGCTTGCGAGCGCAAGCGCTGAAACGCCAATGAGATGAAACCGATAAAGCGTCGCATGTTACGGCGCAACCACCACATCGCCCACGTTTACGCCGCCCTTGATCTCGACGCGGCTGTCGGATTCAAGTCCGACCTCCACATCCATGCGCTGCTGTTTGCCGTCAGCGCCTTGCAACACGACGAAGCGCCGGCCTTGAAAGTTGCGCACCGCCGCCGGCGGCAGCCACATCACATTGTCGCGCTTGCCCAGCGTGGTAAAGCAGCGCGCCAGACGCGACACCTCCAACTCAATCTTCTCGTCAAGTTGAATATAAGCCTGCTCGCTCGTCGCGCCGGGCAGAGGCTTGGGAAATTCACGCACGAAGCCGGTATGCGCGGCATTCGGATCGTTGTCGAAATAGCACGTCACCTTCTGGGCAATATCGACCGATGCCATCTGCGAGGGCGTCAGCGTGCCGACCAGATGCAACTCGCCGGGCTTGGCGACGGTGATGACGGGATCGAGCGCGCGCACTGTGGAGCCGGCGCGCACGCTCTGCTGCGCAATGATGCCATCGATGGGGGAAACCAGTTCGCCGCGCGAGAGTTTCTTCACCGCACCTTCATAGGCGATACGGGCGCGCTCGACGTTGCTCAGCAACGACGGGTCCATATTGCCCTGCACATTCTGCAAATTCAGTTGCGCGCGCTGAAGGTCTTTTTGCAGCATCTGCACTTCAAGCTGCCTGACCTTCTGATCGGAGACAGCGCGATCGTAAACCGCCTGCAATCGTTCGCGCTCGATCTGGGCGTCCTCGAGTTCACGCGCAGCGTTGTCGGCGCCGGCCTGATTGAATTCGTCGCGCGCCTTTTTGATCGATGCAGTGATGTCGGCAATGCGCCTGGCATTGCGGTCGAGGTCGTTTTGCGCCAGGCGGATGGCGGTGCCGTCAGCCTGCTGCTGCGCCACCTGCACACGCAATTGCGCTTGCTCAACATCGATCTTCGCCAGCGTGAGCGTGCGCGTGAAGCCCTGCACTGTATTGGACAGCACCGATTCAGCGGTGCGCAGTTCCACCAGCCGCTGCTCCACCTCGTTGCGCAAATCCGTCACATCGAGTTCAGCCAGCACATCGCCGGCCTTCACCGTATCACCTTCCTTGAAGGCAACATTCAGCACACGGCCATCATTTTCAAAATACAACGCGGCTGAGTTGCGTGGTTGCACCCGCGCAGAAAACTGGATCGTCTTTTCGACCGGTCCCATCTCCACACGGAATGTGGCCGGAATCGGCGTTGGAGCGCGAGAAACGGGGGTGGGCGTTGGGGAAACCTGCGGCGAGCCGCAAGCGGAGAGCAGCGCGGCCAGCGCGCCGGCAGCCGCACTCATTTTACGAATTGACATCATGCTCGTTCACTCACGCGCGCCAGCCGCGCAACAACAGGCCAAAAAGCGCGGGGCATCGCAGTGTGGATTGTATCGGAGATGGCTGAGATGACGACTGCCTTGCGCGATCGCGTTTGACCATGGGCACGCCGGCGCTATAACAGAAGCATGAATGATCAAGAACGCTATCTCTTCGACCTGCAAGGCTTCATCACTGTGCCAAACGCGCTCAGCGAAGCTGAGTTGCTTGAACTCAACCGCATCTTCGACGGGCACATTGCCCGCGACGCCGGCACGGACAAGACCACCATGCGCTGGGGCAACCTGTCCAGTTGGGGCGCGCCATTTCGCCGGCTGATCGCAAATCCGCGCATCACGCCCTATCTCGAAGAGATTCTGGGTCGCAACTTCAGGCTCGATCACGATTACATCGATCTGATCCGCAGCGGCAAGGGGCCGATTGGCACCACGCTGCACGGCGGCGGCACGCCATTCGATCCATCGCAGTACTACCACTGGCACAACAACCGCATGCACAACGGATTGACAGTGGTGGCTTACAACCTGCGCGACGTGCATCCAGGCGATGGCGGCTTCGGCTGCGTGCCAGGCAGTCACAAGAGCAACCTGCCCTTCCCCAACGAATGGCGCGAGTTGGAAAACATGCAACCGTTCATGCGCGCAGTCACCGGCCCGGCCGGCACTGCCATCATCTTCACCGAGGCGCTGACGCACGGCACACTGCCCTGGCACGGCAAAGGTGAGCGCCGCACACTGTTCATGAAATACAGCCCACACCCGGTGTCGTGGTCGGCGCGCTACTACGACGCATCGCAATATGACGACTGGAGCGATGCTGAACGCGGCATTCTGGAAGCGCCAAACGCGCGCTACAAAGGGCGCTGATTCAGGCGACAGGTGGTCGCCAATGCGCCGACATGCGTCAAAGATCTGCCGCCAGATAGCCGCCGGCGCCGGCCTGCGCAAGCACAGCCTGAATTGTTTCAACGAGCGCCCGCGCTGACTGCACGTCCAGTTCCACCGCAACCCGCGCGCCCGGCCCCAAAGCCTCATTGACAAAGTCGATGTTTAGCGCGTGCTCAGGCGTGGCATGAAAGGGATGGTCGTAGGACACATCAGCCTGGCCGAGCGTGAACCAACCGCCCGCACCCTTGCCGCTGCCCTCGATTTTGATTTGTTTGACGATCATGGTGCACATCAAATGACTCCTTGCATAGATGCATGCGCGAATCGCAACCCTGCCAGAAGGAAGGGAGAAAGAAGGCGCTCCTAGCGCAATGTGCGTCCGAGGAAATCGAACACCTTCGCCCAACCGTCAACAGCTTGCGCCTGGCGATACGCCGGCCGGTCGTGATAGAAGAAACCGTGGCCGGCATCGGGATACAGATGAAACTCATGCGCCTTGCCCAACCGCTTCAACTCCGCTTCCAGCACCGCCACCTGCGCCGGCGTCGGGTTTTTGTCATCGGCGCCGAACAAGCCCAGGATGGGACAGATTAGATCTTTGGCATAGTCAATCGGCGCGACGGGTTGGTTGGGCGTAAGCTCGGTCTGTACCATCACCACGCGCCCGCCCCAGCAATCGACCAGCGCGCTGAATTGCGCGGTGCGACAGGCAGCCAGAAAGGCGTGCCGGCCGCCGGAGCAGGTGCCAAACACACCGATCTTGCCGTTCACGAAAGGCAGCGCATGCAGCAGCCTGGCCGCGCCTTCCACATCGCCGACAGCCTGCGCATCCGGCACGCCGCCGGCGGCGCGCGCCTTGGCCGCCACATCTTCGGGCGTGCCATGCCCCAGGCGGCAATACAGGTTCGGCGCGATGGCTGCATAGCCGTGATGGGCAAACTTGCGCGTCGCCTCAAAATACCATTCATCCCAACCCGGCATGTGATGAATCAGCACCACGCCGGGGAACGGGCCGGCGCCGAGCGGTCTCGCAAAGTATGCGTTGATCAGATCCCCGCCATGGCCCGGCAGCACGACGGTCTCGGCCAACATGCCGTGATATTGATTTGTCTCGTAGGTCATGAGCCTCCTTCAGCTACGCCAAGCGCCGAATCACATCGGCTAAAGGCTTGCGCGGCTTTGCGTTTGGCACCGAGGCCGGATAGCCAAAATACAGCAGGCCGGCCATCTCCTCTTCATCGGCATTGATGCCGAGCAACGCATGCGTCTGTGGCGACATGGCCGTGCGGCCAGTGCTCCATTGCATGCCTACACCGTCGGCCCACGCTGCAAGCTGAATGTTCTGGATGGCGCAACACACAGCCGCGTAGTCTTCGCGCTGCTGCGCGGCGTCGCTGCTGCGCCGGCATGTCACCGCGACGATGGCCGGCTTGGTCGCCAGCTTCGCATCGATGGCTGCCATCGCAGCGTGGGTTTGCGGCCCCAGCACGATGAAGCGCCAAGGCTCAGTGAGTTTGTGGTTTTGCGCCCACGTGCCGGCAGTCAGCGCGCGGTCAATCACATCGGCTGACACTGCGTCGGACTTGAAGTCTTTGATCGTGCGCCGGCTGAGGATGAGGTCGTATAGGTTCATGTTGGTTGCAAATGTTTCCTGAGAAAAGCCTGCGTCAGGGCCGGCACTTCCGGATCAGCGAAGTTGCCATGCCCTGCCCCGTTGACAGTGTAGAAATCGACTGGCACGCCGGCGCGTTGCAGCGCCTGCACCAGCAGCACGCTCTGGCCGTATGGCACGAGCGGATCATGATCGCCATGCACCACCAGAAACGGTGGCGCATCGCGCGTGACATACGTGATGGGATTGGCGCGGCGCGCGGCTTCCTTGTTCTGCTGAATCGCGCCGCCAATCAACTCGGACTCCGGCGAATCAGCAGCATCATGGATCATGCCATCGGGCAGCCGCTGCGCATCCATCTGCAGGAAGTCCGTCGGCCCGAAGTAATCAACCGCGCATTGCACGCAGCTGGAGACAGCGGGGTCAGCGCCGGCCTCGAACGCCTTCGCTCCATCTGTGACGCCGAGCAGCGTGGCGAGGTGGCCGCCGGCGGATGGCCCCCACGCGCCAAAGCGTTGCGGATCGAGTCTGTATTGCGCGGCATGCGCGCGCAGCCAGCGCACGGCAGCCTTGCAATCTTCGATCTGCGCTGGAAAGCGGGCGTGCTGGCTGAGCCGATAGTTGAGCGAAGCCAGGGCATAGCCCTCACGCAAATAGGCCAGCGGCGGCGGATCGAACGGAATGCCACTTTTGTCGCCCATGCGGAACGCCCCGCCGTGAATCCAGATGATGAGCGGGAATGGGCCGCTGCCCGCCGGCACAAACAGATCGAGTTTTTGCCTTTCGTGGCCGCCAACCACATAGGCGATGTCGCGCTGCGCGCTCGCGCCGGCCGGCGGCGCGGGCGAATCAGGTTGTGTCGCAGTCATGCCGGCATGTTACATGCCCCGCACAGAATGCAACAGTGACCGGAGTGATGGGTTGGGTCACAGCACAGCCCTGCATTACACTCCCTGCCCATGAAGATTTATCGCACACATCGTTTTTTCATCCTGCTCATCGCTCTCACCCTCGCGCTGCCGCTGCTCGCATCGCGCGCGCTCGAACCCAGCCGCGCCATTGTCGCGCAAGACCCGGCGCCGAAGCTCAATCGCCTGATCCTGGCTGATTACATGATGTGGTATCAGCCGGACGTGTTCGATGGGACAAAGACGTTCGATGTGCCGGTCGCCGGCCCCTACAACTCTGACGACATGAGCACCATCCAGCGCCAATTGCAACTGGCGCAGGCAGCCTGCCTGAACGGCTTTGCGGCGCACTGGTTCGGCGCGAAGGAGCCGCGCACCACCAACAACTTCGGCCAGATGCTGGCTGCATCCAACGGCAGCCCCATGCAGCACGCCGTGGTGCTGCTGGAAAACAGCCTGCGCAAGACCACCGAGCAGGACTTGATCGACTCGGTGAACTTTGTGATGGCGAACTGGGCCAATCACCCAAACTATCTGAAGATCGACGGCCGGCCCGTGATCTTTTTTGAAGGCATGACGCGGCCATGGGGCAGCGCCGGCGCAGCGCTGAAGGGCTGGACGCGCATCCGGCAGGCGACTGATCCCGATCACAAGGCGATCTGGTTTGCCGAAGGGTTGTCGCCAACCTACAACCCGCTCTTCGACGGCCTGTATGTGTATCGCATCGACCACAAGACCGCGCCGCGCAGTTGGCTGAAGCAGCCGGTGTTTTCCCAGCGCCTGCGCGCAGTGGAGAAGAGCGCCGGCGTCAAGCTCTACTTCGCCGACACCGTCGCCCCGGGGTTCGACGACACGCGCAGTGTGAAGGTAAAGGCGACCGATGTGCGCACGCCGGCGCCGGCCTTTGCCCGCAACCGCAACGATGGCGCGTATTACCGCGACACCTTCAGCGTGACCAGCGAGACCGGCGGCGACCTGCTGCTGGTGAAATCGTTCAACGAGTGGATCGAAGGCACCGCCATCGAGCCAGGCAGCAAATACGGCGATTTGTATCTAAACTTGACCTGCGAGTTGGGCAACGCTTATCGCTCAACGACGATGGCGAAGGCGCAACCCTGATCAGGCAACAGCGATCAACCATGACCTTTGAACCCACAAATACGTTGGACTTGTCAGCAAAGACGATCTTCATCACCGGCGGCGCCGGCGCGATTGGCCGCGTGGTGGTGCAGGCGCTCGCGGCGCACGGCGCGCAGGTGGCGGTGAACGACATCGTCGAGGCGGATGAAGCGCGCGCCGCGCTGCCAGCGAGCGAGCGCGTGGGCTACTTTCACGCTGACCTGACGCAGCAGCCGCAGGTGCAGGCCACTTTCGATTTGGTGGAAGCCAGATTGGGTCTGCCAAACGTGGTGTGCTGCCACGCCGGCATGGTGATGGCCGCGCCAGTGCAATCGTATCCACTCGAAGACTTCGACCGGCTGATGAACCTGAACACGCGCGCGGCGTTCATTGTGGCGCAGGAAGTCGTGAAGCGTTGGCTGCGCGCCGGCGTGCAGGGGCATCTCATCTTCACCACCAGTTGGGTGGCCGATGTGCCATGGCCGGAGATCACGCCCTACACGATGAGCAAAAGCGCGATGAATGCGATGATGCGCGGCTTTGCGCGCGAATTGGCGCAACACGGCATCCGCGCCAACGCCATTGCGCCGGGCATCGTCGGCGTCGGCATGTCCAAGCGGCAGTGGGACACCGACCCGGCTTATCGCGCACGCGCGTCGAAGGCCATCCCGCTCGGCTTCATGCAGCCGCCAGAGAGCGTAGCCAACGCCTTCGTCTTTTTGTGCAGCGACATGGCTGCCTACATGACCGGCTCCGTCCTGCTTGTCGATGGCGGTTGCAGCCTTTACCCGATGGATTGAACATGAAACTCACCAAACACCAAACCCCCGCCGGCCCACGCTGGGCTGTGGATGGCCGCGCACTGCCGGCCGCATTCTCGTTTACCGCATTCCTGCGCCAGCACGTCGCCGAGATGGCGCAGCAACTGGGCGGCGCCGGGGATGCCGTCGCCGGCGCCGCCCTGCCGCCCATCGAGGCGATTCAGGAGGTGTGGGCCAGCGGCGTCACCTACCTGCGCAGCCGCGATGCGCGCAAGGCCGAATCGTCGGTCGCGGACGTGTATCAGAAAGTGTATGAGGCCGCGCGGCCCGAACTGTTCATGAAGTCGATCGGTTGGCGCGTGCTGACCGCCGGCGCGCCGGTGCATATCCGCGCCGACAGCGCATGGAACGTGCCGGAGCCGGAACTGGTGCTGGTGATCAACGCGCATGGCGAGATCGTCGGCTACACCGCCGGCAACGATATGTCGTCGCGCGACATCGAAGGTGAAAACCCGCTGTATCTGCCGCAGGCAAAAATCTACAACGGCGCATGCGCCATCGGCGCCGAGATCGTGTTGTGCAATGCCGACGCCATGCGCGAGCTGCCGGTCCGCGTGGAGATCGCCCGCAATGGCGAAAGCGCCTTCGCCGGCGAGACCGCCATCAGCCGCATGAAGCGCAACCTGGAAGAGCTGGTGGCATATCTCTACAAGGAATATCGCTTCCCGCATGGCGCATATCTGATGACCGGCACCGGCATCGTGCCGCCGGAGTCGTTCACCCTGCAGGCCGGCGATGTGGTCACCATCCACGTGGGCGAGGTCACGCTGCAAAACGAGGTGCGCTAAACGGAGCGTCGCTGCTTCTGGCGCCTGGTTCTACGCCAAAACCCGTGTAACCTTGCGCCATGCTGGCCGTAAACAATATCCGCAAGACGCTCGGCGTGGAGACGATCCTCAACGGCATCACCTTCACGATCAACTTCCACGAGCGCGCCGGCCTGGTCGGCCCCAACGGCGCTGGCAAAACGACGTTGCTGCGCATCCTGGCCGGTGAGGACACACCGGATGCCGGCAGCGTGAAGTTGACGCCGGCGCACGCCCGCATCGGCTACCTGCCGCAGGGGTTGCGCTTCGATGAGCGCGAAACGATTGGTGGATATCTCGCGACGCGCGCCGGCGATCTGCAGGCGATCGAAGATGAAGTGTCGCGGCTGGCGGCTGCCATCGCTGCGCAACCCAACAACCCCGCGCTGCTCAACCAGTATGACGCCGCGCTGGAGCGCCTGACCACCGCGAGCGAGCGCGCTGGCGAATCAGCTGGCATCCTTGCCTCGCTCGGCCTGAGCGCGATGCCGGCAGACACGCCGATCCGCCATCTCAGCGGCGGGCAAAAGACGCGCCTCGCACTCGCCGGCGTGCTGCTTTCGCACCCGCAGTTGCTCCTACTCGACGAGCCGACCAATCATCTCGATGTCGATATGCTGGAGTGGCTGGAAGACTGGCTGAACAGCTATCGCGGAGCGGCGTTGATCGTCTCGCACGATCGCGCCTTCCTCGATCGCGCTGTCACGCGCATCCTTGATCTGGATGAGGTCACGCGCACAGTGACAGCCTATGAAGGCAATTACACCGACTACATGACGGCGAAGCTCGAAGCGCGCGAGCGGCAGCGCCAGGCGTATGTCGATCAGCAGCAGGAGATCGCCGAACTGACCAACGCCGTGCGACATCTGCGCGGCATCGCCAAATTCCGCAAGGGTGGCAAGAGCGACAGCGGCGACAAATTTGCCAAGGGCTTTTTTGCCAATCGCAGCAAGGAGACCGTTGCGCGCGCAAAGGGCATCGAAAAGCGCATCGAGAAGCTGATGACCGAGAATCGCATCGAGAAGCCGCGCCAGAGCTGGCACATGAAGCTGGACTTTGGCGAGACGCCGGCAAGCGGGCAGGACGTGTTGATTCTTGAAGACGTGTCCGCCGGCTACAACGGCGCGCCGCTGCTCAAGCATCTCAACCTGCGCATCAAGCACGGCGCGCGCGTGGCGCTCATCGGCCCAAATGGCGCCGGCAAAACCACGCTGGTGCGCACGATCGCCGGCCTGCTGCCGCCGCTGGCCGGCGTGGTGCGGCTGGGCAGCAACGTGCGCGCCGGCTACATGGCGCAGGAACAGGAAGCGCTCGATCCATCACTCGACGCCTTCGGCGCCATCCGCGCCATCGCCTCGATGAGCGACACCGACACGCGCGCATTTCTGTATCAGTTTCTGTTCACCGGCGATGAGGTGTTCACGCCGGTTGCGCGCCTGTCCTTCGGTGAGCGCGCGCGGCTGATGCTGGCAAGGCTGGTGGCAGGCGGCTGCAACTTTCTGCTGCTCGATGAGCCGATCAACCATCTCGACATTCCCTCGCGCACGCGCTTCGAGCAGGCGCTGCAGGCCTTCGATGGCACGATCCTCGCAGTGGTGCATGACCGCTACTTCATTGAGGCATTCGCGCAGGAGATCTGGGAGGTGCGCGCCGGCGGCGTGCTTACCACGCGCTGATCTCCAGCAGGCGCTCGTGGAAGAACCACTCCACCGCGCGATCGAAATCCTCTTCATCCACCTGCGACAGGATCAAGTCGCAGATGCCAGGATCGAGCGCGATCAACTCGTGGATGAGCGCGGCCTTCCGCTTGCCCGTCGGCACGCCCTCGCATTTGCGCAGCATGGTCTTCCAATCCTGATGAAACGCCGTTGCCCACGCCAATAGCAGGCGTTGGTGATTGTGCGTATAGCGTTCCTCTTCGCCGGTGTTGGGGTTGATGCGGGTGAAGATCAACTCGCCGCCCAGCGGCGGCGGCCGGCGAATGAGGTTGAGCCGGCGCTTGCCATTGCACAGCCGCGTGCAGGCATACTCGATGTCTTCCAGCGTCTCGGCGCTCACACGCCGCCGGCTGCGCAAGTGTTGATACAGCTTGCGCACCACCTCGATCAGGTTGCGCCGGCTCTCCAGCGTCCAGCGCTGCGTGTAATGCAGGTCGACAAACTGCGATGCCATCTCGCTGACGTGATACCCGCACAGCTGGTCAACGTCCGGCACCTCGTGCAGCACGTGTTCGATGAAGGTGATGAAGATGCCAATGTTGAACCAGATCGGCAGCGGATTGACGCCGGCCTTGCTGGACGCCTTGAGGAATCCTTCGACATCCTCAAGCGCAAGCGGCGGCTCCCACTCCATCGCCGCGTAATAGCCTTGTGCGGTCGCCAGCGCGTCACGCAGGACCTCCTCGGGTGAGGCAAAGCGGCGCGCCAGCTCATTTTCATCAGCGCGGCGGACTGCCGGGTCGGTCAGCGCGGCGCGGATGGTTGAGCGCAGATCCGCCGGCACCACCGCCACCTTGAACGCGCGCTTGCCGGCTTTGCCCAGCTTCGTCATGCCAGTCTTGCCGACGAACAGCAGCGCGCGCCGGCGCAACTCGCCCAGGCTGGAGCGCGGCGGCGCTTCGTCCCAAAACCAGCCATCGCCTTCCATGCCGCCAAAATCGCGCGTAAGTTCGTGCAGGCGCACCCAACCGCCGCCATCGATGATGCGGCGCAAGGCAGCGCGGGCGTGCGGCGGCAATTCGCGCACACAGCGCGCCAGCGTGGCGGCATCGGTCAGGTGAGATTGCAGGGCGCTGACGATGGCGCGGCGATCATGGCGGGCGCGGCCGCGCAGATGCAGGCGATGCGCGCGGCAGGCAGCTTCTGCCCAGATGGCCGGCAGAGAAGCCAGCGCGGTGGAGAGTGGCAGATCGACGTCAATGGATTTGTTCTCCTCGTCGACGCGCCACTGCTCGCTCAGGTAGCGGACGAACTCGTCCGTCAACTCAGTGGTGAGCAGCGCCGAATCGGCATCGAGATCGTCGGCATCATTGAAGTCATCGATGTCGCCGTCGTCAAATTCATCGTCAGCACGAGATCGCATCGGTCTCTCCTTCGGATTTGCCGGCAGACGGCGCGCTAGGCCTTGCGCGCCTTGTTTTTCGCCTCCCCCTTTTGGGCCTCAGCCTCCATGCGCTTGCGATAGTTGTTCACGCGGTTGACCACCGCCTCGCTGCCAAACAGCGCCACCACAGCCAGCCCCAACAGCACGAATAGCGGCGTGATGAGGATCGAGATCACCAGCAGCAGCGCGACCACGATCAAGATGATGAGCGTAAAGAGCGGATTCGCACCGGCGATCAACGCCGCATTGCGCAGCGCCACGCGCCAGCGCTTGTCGTCCTGCTCCATGAAGAACGGATACACATAGAAGTTGATCACCAGCCAGAAGAACAATAGCGCCAGCCATGCGCCCTGCACCCATGCCGACCAGGGCTGGTCGCCGAACTGCTGGCCATACCAGAAGAGATTCACAACCAGCAGCAGGCTGACGACGACGGAGAATGCGGCATAGATCCACGCCTTCTTGAAATACAGCTTGAAGGCTTCGAAGTATTTTTCCCACGAGACTGCGTAGTCGTTGGCGACGCGGTTGCACATGGCGTAGAGCGCGGCCATCGCCGGCGGTCCGGGGACGATGACGATCTGGCACAGCAGCGTGAACAGATTCATCAGCACGAGCATGAACATCTCGCCCCAGATGTCCTTGAACGTTTTGATGATGACGCGGAAACCCTCAATCATGGATGGCGCTATTGTAGTTGCAGCGGCCAAAAAGGGAGCGCGGGATCGGCCGGCCGCATGCGCCTGCGCGCCACGCAGTTGTCAGAGGCGCATGACGAGCGCCGCCGGCATCTCCTCGACCAGCCAGCGCGCGCGTCGCTTCACCGCCAGCGCCTCGCCCTCACCGTCGCGGGTGGCCAGCAGCAGCGCCGGCGCGAGGCTGTTCACCTTGATGAAGATCGGCGCGTTGGCCTCCACCAGCGGCCTCGCCACCACGCCACCGAAGCCGACGAACATGTTCACCGCATGCGCCGCCGCCAGGTCGCTGGAGCCATCGCCGACCAGCATGGCGCGGCAACCGCGCTCGCGCAGGCTGCTGATGATCTCGGCCTTGCCATTCTGCGTGGTCAACGGCGACTCGTCATACATGAGATACGCCTCGTCGGGGTTGGCCCACTCATCGAAGCGCTGATAGTCCCACCAGCGGCCGCTGAGCTGGTTGTAGCTCAGGCCGACAGCGTGAATGCGTTCGCGGGGGATGCCGAGCCAGACGCCGAAGCCGATCACCGCGTCGGCCAGCCCGCCGCTGACGATGAACACCTTCCTGCCCAGCGTGTGCAGGGCGTCGATCACCTCGCGCGCATCCGGCACCAGCGTGCGCTTGTAGGCCTCCTCGATGGCGCGCATATCGGCGCGGGTTGGGGAGAGCAGGCGCAGCCGTTCGGCATAGACCTCTTGCAACGGGATTTTGCCGTCCATCGCCGCGTTGGTCAGCTCGACGATGCGATCTTCCACGCCCTTCAGGCGCGCGAGTTCGTCGATGCCCTCGATGGTCGAGAGCGTGCTATCGCAATCGAAGAACACTTCGTCCACAGGCATGAGCCGGCGCTGGGTGGTCACGCTGGGAATTGTATTTCGACATTGGCGCCGCGCCACGACCTGCGCACCGTCGCGCGCAGTTGCCGCTCTCTCACCTGTGCGCATCCAGTTTGCCGCGTTGCTTGAGCAACTCTATGACGGCCTTGATCGGGATGCCCTCATTCCACATGGCGTTGTCGCGAACCGGATCACCGCTGTGGTGCAGCGCGACCAGGTTCCAGTACTCATCGAAGCAGGGCGAGCCGGAGGAGCCCGGCTGGGTGTTGGGGCGATAGCGCACCCGCGAGCCATTCTTGCGCACGCTGATCACCGCATTCGTGTCCAGCGCAATCTTGAGCGGCTTGCAGCCCGGATGCTGGACGATGAACAGTGCCGGCCTCTTCAAAAAGTCGTGCGCCGTGTTGCACTGCGCCTGGGTGATCCAGCCGCGCGCATCGCCGGCGCGCGCGCTCAAGCGCACCAACGCGTAGTCGAGCTTGTCCAGCGGACACTCTTTCGGCTCCAAGGTGCGGAACTCGTCTGGGTCATACTCCGAGTAATCCACCAGCCAGTCATCTGCAAGTGTGATCGGCACGCCGCCGCCCTCTTGCGTGTAATCAAACCGCAGCGCCACATCGGACGCTGGCACGTTTTGCTTGATGACCCCTTCCAGGACGTGATAGTTGGTCAAAACAAGATCGGGGCCGATGAGAAAGCCGGAGCCGCACGACGAGCCGGCATCGATCCGGCACACCTGCCCCATGATCTCCTGAATCCGGCTCACCCATTTCGGCGCGTCCAGAAACGAGAGCGTCTTGTTGACATACGACTCTGGCACGCCGGCTTCGGTGAGCCTGGCGGGGTTCACCGGATAGATGAGCGCATATTTGTGGACCAGCCCGGACAGGAACGCGCTGTCTTCCAAGCCGGTCTCGTCTTGTGCCTTGAGTTGGTCGACCACCAGCGCCAGCACATGCCGGCCCTCCACGTCCGACCCATACATCTCCAATTTCTGCAAGATGCCCTGCGCCACGCTGCTTGCTGACGCGCCAAACAGTTGCAGGCTGCTCGTCAGATTGCCGGCGCGCGGCGAAGACGCAAAGGCATTGGCCAGGAAATTCCTGGCCGTAAATGGGTCGCCGGTGTAGCGGGCAAGGATGTCGACAAAGTGTTTGCGATCGTCGCTGTCATTGATGCGGATGTCTGGCACGTTGAACCCCCGACTGGTTTGATGGCGCGTTGATATTGCCACACTTTTGCAGGCGCGCCAATACGCCTCTAAAATCCCTGCAATCGTGCCGGCATTCGACTCAACGCTCCACAACGACATCATCGCGGCCATCTGCGCCGGCGATTTTTTCACCGCCACCGGCTGGCGCATCTGGCTGGATCGCGCCGGCGTCTCGCGCGACACGCAGAAACGCATCGGCAACTGGGATGGCAGCGCGGAGGATTTTGCCGGCATCCTGATCAGCAAACTCAGCCACGATGAACTGGCCGCAGCGCTGCGCGCGCTCCCGCCGGCCGGCGGAGGCGTGGAATGGCAAACGGCGCTCGACGCGCTGTGCGCGCGCATCGAGCAGCACAAACTCAATCCCACACTCGCCAGCCAGCCCAATCCGCTGCTGGCCGCCTACCGCCAACGCTGCATCGACCGCTGGCAAGACCAACGCTATCACGTCGACAAGGATTTCGTGCGGCTGATCGTGCTGCAGCGCGACGAGCAGCGCGGCTGGGTGACGCCGGAGGGCGCGCGCGAATACAACGACCTGCGCGATCTGCTGCGCGAGACGCCGGCGCGCACCATCGTGCTGCTGGGCGCACCGGGCAGCGGCAAAAGCACCCTGCTGCGCCGGCTGCAGATGGACGAGGCGGCTGACCGGTTGCAAGACAACGGTGACACAGTCTCCTTCTTCGTGCCGCTGAACGAATACCCCGAAGACGCCACCGCTGCGCATGCCTGGCTGGCGGCGCGCTGGCGTGATGAGAACGCCGGCGTCGGCGACTTCGACGCGCTGTTCGACGCTGGCCGCTTCCTGTTTCTGCTGGATGCGCTGAACGAGGTGCGCCTGCACAGCCGCGACGATTACCCGCGCCAGGTGGCGCAGTGGAAGCAGTTTGCGGCCGCGCTCACGCGCAAGGGCAACCGCGCGGTCTTCACCTGCCGCAGCCTCGACTACAGCATCCTGCTGAGCGACGACAACACGCCCGTGCCGCAGACGACCGTCAAGCCGATGACGCCGGCACTGATTGAGAAATTCCTCAAGCAATACCTGCGTGATGAAGGGTTGGCTGAGCGTGTCTTCGCCAAACTGAAAGAGGACGACCGCCAGCTCGCGCTTTACAGCACGCCCTATTTCCTCTCGCTGCTGGTAGAACATGTGGCCGCGGATGGCAGCGTGCCGGCCGGCCGCGCCGAACTGTTCACGAACTTCGTGCGGGCGGCGTTGCAGCGCGAACTGGGGCGGTCATCGCCATTGCTGATGAACGAGGCGCTGCTCAGCGAGGAAGATCGCGTCGCCATCAACACCGGCAGCCTGCAAGGCTACGATCTGCCCGAAGGCGGCGCACTGCTGCCGCAGTTGACGGCGCTGGCCTGGCACATGCAGCAACCCGAGCGCCTGGCGGACGGCGGCCAGGTCAGCCTCGACCGCAGCAAGGCGCTGGCGCTGCTGGCGCATCCCACGGCCAACCCGCGCGATGTGCTGAAGGCCGGCGAGGCGCTGAACATCCTCGACAAGGCCGAGGGCGGCGCGCATCCGGTCAAGTTCTTTCATCAGTTATTGCAGGAATACTTCGCCGCGCGGCAGATGGCGCAACAACCCAACGCGGCGTTGCTGGCGCAGGCGTGGCGCGCCGGCGAAGTGGCTGAGCCGCTGGAGCAGACGCTGGCCCAACTGGACGACACGGCCCTCTTGCCGCCGCTTCCCAGCACCGGCTGGGAGGAGACCGCGCGCATCGCCGCGCCGATGATGCGCGACCCCGCCGGCTTCGTGCGCGCGCTGATGGCGCACAACCTGCCACAAGCCGGCCTGATCGCCGCTGCGCCAGACGTGACCTTGCCCGAACAACTCAAGGGTGAATTGCGCTGGGCATTGGTGAAGCGTTCACAGGACATACAGGCCGACCTGCGCGCGCGCATCGCCGCCGGCCTCGCCCTCGGTGCGCTCGATGACCCGCGCTTCGAGCGGCGCGCCACCCGCGATGGCAAAAATCTTGTCTTGGTGCCGCCAATGGTGCGAGTGCCAGGTGGCACATATGTGATCGGGCTTGATCAGAGCGACTACGAGAGTGAGACGCCGGCGCATCCAGTCGAGATCGCGCCGTTTGCCATGAGCGCCTTCCCTGTGACGAATGCCGAGTTCAAGTGCTTCATCGACGCCGGCGGCTACAAGGACGAACAGTGGTGGGATACGCCGGCGGCCAAGCGCTGGCTGGCCGGCGAGACCAGCGAAGGGCCACGCCAAGGTTGGAGTGATAGCCGAAAGATAGTTCAGGGTTGGAGCGAAGATTTCATCCGCTCCCTTGTCGCCCTGAACCGCATCCCTTCGGAGCAAGCCCATGATTGGATCACCATTCGCAGATGGAGCGATCGAGAATTTGAAGACTGGCTCGACGAAAAATTCCCCAAAGACAAGAAGCTGCGCGAGCCGGCACAGTGGTTCGATCCTGCCTTCAACGCGCCATCTCAACCCGTGGTGGGTGTGTGCTGGCACGAAGCGCGCGCCTACTGTGCCTGGCTGCGCGCGCAGACCGGCATGGATTTTCGTTTGCCGACCGAGGCGGAGTGGGAGGCAGCTGCTCGCGGCGCAGCCGGGCGGCTGTTTGCCTATGAAGGTGATTTCGATGCAGCGAAAGGCAACACCTTTGAGAGCCACATTCGCCGTGCCACGCCGGTCGGCATCTTCGCAGACGGCGCAGCAATAATCCCAACGGATGCATCGGCGGCTGAAGCAAATGCCATTTACGACCTGACCGGCAACGTGTGGGAATGGACGAGTAGCGCCTTCCTGCCCTACCCCTACACGCGCGCGCCTGAGCGAGAGGAACCACAGCACGAGGCCACACTACGCGTGCTGCGCGGCGGTTCGTGGTTCAGCTATTCCAACTTCGTGCGCGCCGTGTATCGGAACGTCGACCATCCATCAAATCGCAAGCTCAACTTCGGTTTTCGGGTGGTTGGGTCCGCCCCTGTGAAATAACCTCTGCACTCTGTCGCTCTGCACTCCGCGCTCTGGCGCTCGGTCTCTGAGGGGGTCTGGGGGATACTTCCCCCAGCCGGAAAAACCGATTTGGGAATGATTGTCGTCGTAGGGGCGAAGCAATGCTTCGCCCCTACAATCAACATGCACAACACAAACATGCGTGCATGGGCTATCATTCCCGCGTTCAACCGTTGCCGCAAGGCGGTGGTCGAGCCAGATCGCCCGGGTCATACGCGTGCTGCGCGGCGGTTCGTGGAACAACAATTCCAACAACGTGCGCGCCGTGTATCGGAACAACAACCATCCATCAAATCGCAACAACAACAACGGTTTTCGGGTGGTTGGGTCCGCCATGTTCGTCCGCCCCTTCTTCTGGTCCTGCCGCAGGGCGGGACGGCGCACTGCCGGCGTGCCGGGCCGGTGCGTTCCAGCAATGCGCAATGACGAGCCATCGCCAGTTGCGCCGAGGTGAAGGAAGAGGAACAGCGCCGGGCGCATCTGGTCTGGCGCAGGCCGCGAGGCAGGGCAGCACGAGGGCGCTGCCGGCGTCAGGCACATACAGAACGACGTCGCCTCGTCTGGCGCAAGCCCGCGAGGCGACGCCCTCAAGTGTCGCCCTTCCCATGCGCATCGCTCTCACCACTCTCGTCACCTTCGCGATTCTCTGCGCCTGCCTCGCCGCCGGCGCGCTGTGGCATTCCGTGGCTCGGCTTCGTCGTCTTTCCCGACCACCGCCGGCTGAAGCGGCGCAACGTGGTGAACTTTGCGCGCCGGCTGCGCCACAACCTTGCCCTGTTCGCCGGCGGCCAGATCAGCTTCGCCGAGCTGGACGCCAGCGTGCAGGGCTGGATCGCGCATGTGGTTCACGCCGACACGTGGGGCTTGCGCAAGCACATCTTTGACACGCATTACATCACCCATCCACGCGCTTGAGAAGGCGTATTCAAACACGCGTGCCAGGCAAATGCTTGAGCCGTTCAGGATTTCACATCGTCATGCCCGCGCGGGTCGAAGATCCTCGCAGAGGGCAGGCATCTGGAGCTGGCGCACGCCTGGATTCCCGCTTTCGCGGGAATGACGGACAAAAACCTCGGGTAGTCAGGGGTGGGGAGTCATTTTGGTGGCGCATGACGAGGTTGAATACGCCTGCTGAGCGTGCGTTTTTCTGGCAGGGGGAAGGATCCCCGTGCGAAGCCCCCTTTAGGGCTGCACCCCCTCAGAGGCCGAGCGACAGAGTGCAGAGGTTATCCCACAGGGGCGGGCTCAACCACTCGAAAGCCGTTGTAGTAGCTGCGATTGGATGGATGGTCGAGGCCCTGATACACAGCGCGCTGTTGGAACTGAAGCCCCGCGAACCGTCCCGCAACACGCGAGGCCGACTGCCGGCCTCTTCCATCCGCGCCGTTCATTAACGCCAGTTCTGGATAAGAGAAGCATCATCATTTTGCGTCCCGTTTCAGCTTGCTTCACGCCATCTCATGCGTGCAAGACCCGAATAGGTGCGAAGTCCTCGATCCCGTTTCTCGTTCCAATTCACGGAACGGGGATCACGGGAAACCCCTCCCGAATGAACGCTTAAGCCGAGTCTGGCAGAGATCCTTCCCTTCGGTCAGGATGACAAGCGCCAAGTTCTCCTTACCCAGAACTGCCCTTTATTACAATCGCCCCATGCAACTTCTCTTCATTCGGCACGGGCAATCGATCAACAACGCGCTGTGGGATGCCACCGGCGCAAACGAGGGGCGCAGCGAGGACCCCGAACTCACGGACGCCGGCAACCAACAGGCGGCGCTGCTGGCGCAATATCTTGCGCAGGGCGGCAACCGCTTCGGCATCACGCACCTCTACACCAGCTTGATGCTGCGCGCGGTGGAAACTGCGACGCCGGTGGGTCGCGCGCTGAACTTGCCAGTGCGCGCCTGGGAGGACATCCACGAGACCGGCGGCATCTACCTTGACAACGACGAGGGTGAACCGATTGGGCTGCCGGGCCGCACGCGCGCGCAGTTCATGGAAAGTTTCCCCAGTCTGGAGCTGCCGGATGGCTTGTATGAAAAAGGCTGGTGGAATCGCCCTTTTGAATCGCATGAGGCAGCGCCGATTCGCGCGCGGCGCTTTGCCGATGATCTACTTGCAAAACATGGCGGCACCGAGGATGTTGTGGCCGTTGTCAGCCATGGCAACTTCTATCGCTACTTCATGTCGGCGCTGTTGAAACTGCCAGATCCGCAGACCATCTGGTTTGGCATGAATAACACGGGCATCTCACTCCTCGACTTTCCCGCCCAGCTTCGCAGCATGGTGTTTGTGCAATACCAAAATCGCGTCGAACATCTGCCGGCGACGATGATTACCTGAACCTCAGTTCTGGATAAAAAAGCACTGTTATTCTGAGTCCCTTTTCGGCCTGACTTGATGCGTCGTAACTGTTGATGACTCGAAAAAGGGGTGAAGATACTCTGTCGAATGAGACCCAAAGTCGAGTTTGGCAGGGTTCCTTCCCTGCGGTCAGGATGACGAATTCCAGGTTTACCTGATCCAAAACTGGCGTTACCCGAACGCCCTTTTAGGCCCCGCAGGTGTCATGAGTTTGCGGGGGCCGCTCTGGAACGTCGGGCGCGCTACCGATTTGCAAACTGCACGGTCACATTGCGAAAGCCGGCCTTGCGCAGAAACTCCATCACCTGCAGGCGCGCCTGTGATTCGGCAATGCGGCGCATCTGGGCGTTGCGGCTTGCCTCATCGCGCAGTTTGCGCCGCGCCTCGTCCATCGCCTCCAATTCCAGCCCCTGATACTCCGAGAACAGCCAGCTCTTCTGGCTGTCGAAGATGCGCGACTGCTCCGGCAACAGCTCCACCGCGAGCAACTCGATCGCCGGCAACGTCACCGTGATCGCATCGCCGCTCATCTGCACGTCGGCCGGCAGAATCTTGTCGAGGTCGATCCCCATCAGCACGCGGCCGGCAGCCAGCAGCACGATGCGATCCTTGCCCAGCAGCACGCCACCCACGCCTGGGCGATTGCGCTCGCGCTCGACCACGGTCTGCGCGGTGTATTCGATGCTGGCGAGTTTGCCGAGTTCGCTCCATTTCGGCGGCGGCACCGGTGTGGATGTCGGCGCAGGGGTGAATGTGGGCAGTGGCGTCGCGGTGGGGAACGGCGTGTAGGTCGCCCATGGCGTGTAGGTCGGCTGCGCGGTGAGCGTGGCGGCGGGGATGCTCACCTGCTGCGTGATAACGACGGGCGTGGCCGGCACGGGCGTGGCAGGGGCTGGCACAGCCGGCGCGTTCTGGCTGATGGATGATGCGATGGCGAGCGCCGCCACGAGGATGGCGACGCCGGCAATCGCCGCTGCGGCAATCCACAGCAGCGGGTTGTTCAGCGCAGGTGGCCGGCCATTGGGTGTATTCACGTCACACGCCTCACTGCACATCAAACTGCTTCAACAGCTTGCGGCAGCGCGCCTTCACAGCGGGGCTGCCATGCGTTGAATGAGTGAGGATGATAGCAATGACTTGCGATTTCAGCGCGGCATCCTGCTCGCACAGGTCAGCCAGGCCCTGCAAGGCAGACGCCTGCACGATGCGGCTCTTGTCTTGCAGGCAGTCCATCAGCACGCGCAAAGCCCGCCCGCGCTCGCGCTTCGTCAACTTCAGGCGCGGCAGCATTTGCGCTACATGCCAGCGCACCTCCTGCTGCTCGCTCTGGCTGATGGCATCGAGCAGGACGCGCTTGTGCCGTTGCAGCCAATCGGGATGATCGGCTGTCAGCTTCTCCGCGGCGTCGGCGCATCGCATGCGCACGAGTGGATCGTCATGCATCATGCCGGCGATGAGCTGATCGAACAGCGCCGGCTGCGCGCGCACCTGCTCGATCACTTCCTCCACGCCGCGCACCATGCGCCGATCGCCGCCAGAAAGAATGCTGAGCAGGTTCATACGCGCTTGACACAGAAACGGTTGCGATCTCGCCGCAAACACAACTGCATGCTTCGGCTTCGCAGCGCAAGCCGCGCCACGCTCTGAACGCCTCGCTGTGAATTTACTCTTTCACCAGATGCTGATCTTCGGGGCGGATGATCGCCGGCGCTGTTGGGTCGAAGCACAGGAACTCGAAGTAGCGCAGCGGCGCGTCGCCGGCGTTGGTCAGGCGATGATTGTGCTGCGCCATCACATGCTCGTAATCATTGGCGTGCAGCGTGCCGGCCATGCGTTCGATCTCCATCCTGGCAGTGCCTTCAAGGATGTAGAACATCTTCTCCTTGATCTGCTCGCGCATCCAGCCGGTGCTTTCGCCGGCTTGCAGCAGCTTCACCTGCGTGGTGATGCGCTCATCGCTCGGCATCTCGCGCAGCGAGTCTTCGGTGAAGGCGCTCTTCATCGGCGCGTGGCCTTCGAATGCGCCAGGCTTGAAGTCCTTGTAACGCCAGCGCGCATACTTGTGATTCGGCGTCACCAGCACATACAGGCACACGGTTTCATCGCCGACCAGCCAGTAGTTGTGATAGCGGTCCGGCGGCATGAACAGCAATTCGCCCGGGCCGACGCGCTGCTTGCTCTCGCCGACCTGGATGTCCATCTGGCCGGCGGCGATATAGATGATCTCGCTGGCATCGTCGTGCGAATGCGGCAGCGGGCCGAGCGGGTCGTTGATGAACCAGTGCGCGTCTGGCGTCCACACCAGCGCGCGGCTGCGAATGCGCTCGGTCCAGATCAGCGGCTGCTTCATCCATTCTTTGTAATCGGGTTTGACCATGATCTTTTAGTAACTAACGTGACTTGCCACCCAGGCCTGGAAGCGCCAATGTCATTCCCACGCAGGCGGGAATCCAGCCCTTTTTGGGGTTAAGTCCAGGTCTGGATGCCCACTTTCGTGGGCATGACGGTATGGGCAGCAACTTACGCTAAATAGATTTGCGGGTTGCCAGATATGGATAACCGCGCAGATGCGATCTGTCAACCCTGGACAAATCAAAAACCCGATTTCAGGGAAATCGGGTTTTTGCAAGCGGTCACGAGCGCGCCGGCCTAGTCCGGCGCATTGGCGAGCGCCTTGTTCAGGTTCTCGCTCAACTTGGTGTAGATTGCCTCGCTGATCTCGCCCTTCGCCAGTCGCACATCCAGCGCGGTGAGCGCGGCTTGAATCTCGGCTTTGGTCGTCGGTGCGCTGCCGGCTGCCGGCGTAGCTTGCTGCGGCTGCTGCGGGTTCGGCTGCTGCATGCCTGCGGCCATGGCCGACGCCATCGCCTGGCCGATGCCCACGCCGGCGCCAAGGCCCGCGCCCATGCCGGCGACGCCGCCGCTGGTGTTCTGCGCTGCCTCGCGCATGGCCTGGCCGGCTTGATACTGCGTATAGTTCGCGCCGACCGCACCCATCGCGCTGCGCGTCGCAATCGCCTTGGCGGTCTCGTCGTTGGGCTGAATCGATACGACGTAGACCGTCTTCAGGTCGATGCCGATGCGATCAAAGTCGTCCTTCGCCTTCGCCGTGATGTCACTGCCGAGCTTCGATTGCAGTGCCGCGAGGTTGAGCAGCGACTGCGTCCGCATCGTTTCGCCGAGCGTGCTGGCGATCTCGCTGAGCAGAATGCCGCGCAGATAGTCACTGATCTGCGTCGTGGTGTAGATGCCCTGCACGCCGACGACCTGGGTGACGAACTTCTGCGGGTCCTTCACCTGCATCGAATACGTGCCGAAGGCCTTGAGTTGCACCATGCCGAGCACGCTGTCAGGCGTGGTGATCTCCGCCGGCGTGCCCCACTTCATATCGACAAATTCCTTTGTTGTGACGAAGTAGACCTCGGCCGGGAATGGCGTCTTGTCGTTGGTGCCGAGCTTGAGGATGCTGGTCAAAATTGGCAGGTTGTAGGTGGTCAGCGTGTGCCGGCCCTCTTCAAACGTATCCAGCACCTTGCCGTCGCGCACGAACATCGCCACCTGCGATGGCCGCGCGATCAACTGCGAGCCGAGGCGAATATCACCCTGTCCCTGCTCAGGCACGCGCTGGACGATATCGTTTGGCCCTTGATCGGTCCACTCAATGACATCAATAATTCTTGCCATGGTTCTCCTTGCTGGGATTGGATGATCGCCGCATCACGTCATTGAGCCATCACTGCAATGGCTCAATCGCAAAATGACGCAATCACCCAATCTCCAATCGCTCCTTCTACGCATTCAAAAACACTTCGCTGCCACAATACGGGCACTTTACCAGCCCTTTGCCGGCGAGCTCAAGTTTGCCGCCGCACTTGGGGCAGGTGCCGTCCTTCATTTTCGACGCGTCGGCAGAATACAACATGCCGGCGTCCCAGTCGACATAGCCGCTGAACAGTTGCTTGCCGATCAAGTCATAGATCAGCGCCTTGGCCTGGTCGCGCGTGACGTTGAGTTCGATGGCCGCGCTCGACACATCGACCTTGCCCTGCGTCATCACCATGCTGAGCAATTTCTGCTGGCGCTTGATCTGCGCCTCTTCCACCGCCTCGCCCGCGCCCTTGTTCAGCGTGTAGAAGCCGAAGCCGATCAACGGGCCGGCGATGACAAAGGTAAACAGTATCGCTAATACGCGCCCGCCACCGTCTTGCACCGCCGCCATCGCCCAGCCGATGCCGAGCAACAGCAACACCGCGCCAATGCCGATCAGGATGTATCCGAGTGATTTGCTTTGATTCATTTTCGTGATTGTGTGATTGATGCATCGGGTCGTAGAGTCATCGCGCCATTTTGCCAGCGGGTCAATGGGTAATTGACCGCAATCGCGCAATGGCCAAATGGTGCAAACGCTCTACGGCTCAATTTCTAGCCAAATCCGCCGCCGCCGCCGCCAGAGCTGCCGCCGCCACCACCTCCGCCGCCACTCCAGCCACCGCCGCTGCGGCCGCTGCTCCAGCCGCCGGTGCTGGGCGAGGAAGTCGGCTGCGGCCGGCTGGTGAATGTGCTGCCAACCTGGTCGAACATCGACGAAAGTCCAACGCTCATGCCGGCGATGCCGCCCGCCAGCCCCTTCGACATGCCCTCGATGCCGCCGCCGGTGCGCGCTGCATCACTCACGTCGCCGCCGCCAATCTTACCCAAGCTGCCGCCCATGCCGGCTGCCACTGGCGCGCCGGCCACGCTGCCGCGCGGCACGCCCCAACCCGGCCCATACATCGGCACATACCACCCCGGCACCGGCGCGTCGACCTTTGCAAATTTGCTCATCCAGGAGCGATCAAGGTTGAAGGCAATCGCAAATGGCAGATATTTGTCGAAGAGGTCCTTCGAAGCGTTCAGGTCGGTGTATTTCTCGATGTTCTCCATGTAGCGCTTGAACGCCGCCACGCGCATCGCCATCTCCGCGCCCTGGCGCGTGCGCGCCGGCATCTTGCCGGCGACGATGAAGAACGCAATCGCCGTCAGCCCCAACCCGAACGGCACACAGATCGCGAAGTCGGTGAATGCCATCAGCACGGTGCTGACGCAGAACGAAATGAACGCCAGAACGAGGATGCCAGCAGCCAGCGTCGAATATGACGCGCGCGTGGTGTTCGGGGCATGGTTGTAATACCCGTCTTTCACCAGCGCCTCGTAAAGGTCATTCTGAATCTTCGGCACGATCGGGTAGAACTTGTTGCGCAGATCTGCGAGCGATTTATCGCCGGCAGAGATGCCCAGCCCATCGATCAGACGCTTCTCAAACGGCTTGAGTGGCTGGTCATATTTCTCGCCGGCGCTGAAGACCCAGTTGTTGGTGGTGATGAGGCCGCCCAGCTGCGACGCAGGCTGCTCGGACATGGTCAGCACGCCGCGCCGCGCCAGATCGATCAGCGTGGCGATAACATCCTGCATGTCGGCCTTCTCGTCCAGCAGCGTGCCGGCCAGGCCCGGCGCGATCGCCGGCGGCTCATTCAGATATTCGGCCACCATGCCGACGTTGGGGTCGCGCCCCTTCGTGTTGTGCAGCACGACCGCAAGCGCCGGCCCGCCGATTGCCACCAGCGCCGCAATCAGCAAGGTGATGAGATTGACGGTGGGCTTGGTTTTCTCGTCATATTCGCGCTGCTGGTCGAACTCCTGCTGCCACGCCGGCGCGCTGCCGCTGATGATGCCGTGCGGGAATTGCACGCGCACTTCGAAGATGTTGCCGCTGGGGATGGGATCGAGCGCAGTCGCCACCACCACGCTTTCATTCAACCCCTTCACGTCGGCGCGCGCGCCATACGCTTCGGCATTGGTCGCCGTTGCGCCGCCGGGCAGGCGCACCGTGCCGGTGGAATTCTGCACCGAAAAGCCGTTGCGATCGGCATATACGACCGACCAGAAGACTTGATCGCCACCCTCGTAGTAGCGCACCGCGCCCTTCACGGTGTAATGCAGCACGAAGGTGCGCTGCTCATTGCTCGCCGGCGTCAGGAAGTAATACTTGATGCGCAGCTTGTTCCCTTCAACGTTGACCACTTCGGTCTCAAGCTGCTGGCCGTCTTCCTCTGCCGAGATGTCGGTCACATCGGTGATGCGCGACATGTCGATATCACGGAAGCCGTACGAAAATGAGCCGCTGGTGAAGTCGATGACGTTGGTTTCAGCGATTTGCAGATCGCCATTCGGCTGCACAGTGATGTCGGCATCGAGCCGCAGCCATTCCAGCGTTTTGGATTGGGCGCGCGCTGGCGAGAGCGCGACGAACAGGGAGAGAAGCACGAGCAGCATCGCGCCGAGCGGGCGGATGGCGCTGTGGATGGAAAAAGTTCTGGCGTGCATTTTCATGTTTTTCGCACTCACACGCCTTAAAGTGTACTGCATCTCGCGCAACGCACATCGCTCCTTCTTCCCATTTTGCTGACAGGTGGCTGATTCCGATCATCGCAGGGGCGACGCTGCGCGGTTACTTGGTGATAGACACATGGGCTTGCCGCGCAAGACGACAACCGAATCATGAAGCGCCGACCGATGCGCTAACATCGAAGTATGACCAACCTGCAACCACCCATCGCACTGCGCCGGCCTCACGCCATCACCCAGCACGGCCGCACTCGCATCGACGATTTCTTCTGGATGCGCGAGCGCGACAGCGCTGAGGTGATCGCGCAGCTCGAGGCCGAGAACGCCTACGCCAACGCCATCATGGCGCATACCGCCGAACTACAAAAGCAGCTTTTTGAGGAAATGAAGGGTCGCATCAAAGAGCAGGATGTGTCGGCGCCGGTGAAGGACGGCGCGTATTTTTATTACACGCGCGAGGAAGAGGGCCGGCAATACCCCATCCACTGTCGCAAGCATGGCAACCTCGATGCCGCCGAAGAGGTGCTGTTGGATGAGAACGCGCTGGCCCAGGGGCATGATTACTTTCGCGTCGGCAACTTCGAGGTCAGCCCCGACCATCGCTGGCTCGCGTTCGCCATCGACACCGACGGCAGTGAGATTTACACGCTGCGCATCAAGGATCTGGCCACGCATGAAGTGCTGCCCGACTGCATCGCCAATACGTACTATGGCCTGGAGTGGGCGAAGGATAACCGCACCCTGTTCTACGTCACGCTCGATGACGCCAAGCGCCCCGACAAAATTTTCCGGCACGTCATCGGCGACGATGCGGTCAACGATACGCTAATGTTGCACGAGCCGGATGACCAGTTTTGGGTCAATCTGGGCAAGTCGTCCAGCAAGGATTACATCGTCGCATCTCTTGGCGCATTCGACAACGGCGAAGCGCGCGTCCTGCGCGCCGATCAGCCGGACGGCGCATTCGTGATTTTGCAACCGCGCAGCAAGGGCATCGAGTATCACATCGATCACGCCGGCGAACACTTCTACATCCTCACCAACGAAGACGCGCAGAACTTCAAATTGATGGCCGCGCCGGCGCAAAACCCATCCCGTGAAAACTGGCGCGAGGTGATCCCGCACCGACCGCATGTCTTCATCGAATGGCAGCTGCACTTCAAGCGCCATCTTGTGCGCTTCGAGCGCGAAGGCGGCATGCGGCGCATCCGCATCTGCAATCACGACGGCACCGCCGAGCGCGAAGTGGCGATGCCGGAGCCGGCGTTTGCTGTGTGGCCAGTGGGCAATGCCGAATTCGACAGCGATACCCTGCGCTTTGCCTATCAATCCATGATCACGCCAATGCAGATCGTCGATGTCGACATGAACACCGGCGAATGGACGGTGCGCAAGGAGCAGGAAATTCCCAGTGGCTACGACAGATCGCAATACAAAACTGAGCGCATCGAAGCGATTGCAGCAGATGGCAAGCGCGTGCCGATTTCATTGGCATACAAAAAAAGTGTGCCGCTGGATGGAAGCGCGCCGTTGGTGTTGTATGGCTACGGCGCGTATGGCGCGAGCATCGAGCCGTGGTTCAGCACGCGCCACCTCAGCCTGCTCGACCGCGGCGTGATTTTTGCGCGGGCGCACATTCGCGGCGGCGCCGAACTGGGACGCGCGTGGTATGACGACGGCCGGCTGCTGCGCAAGAAGAACACCTTCACGGACTTCATCGCTTGCGCCGAGCATCTCATCGCTTGTGGCTATACCTCGAAAGAGCGGCTGGGCGCATGGGGAGCGAGCGCCGGCGGCCTGTTGATGGGCGCGGTCGCCAACATGCGCAACGATTTATTCAAGGCGGTGCTGGCCGAAGTGCCGTTCGTCGATGTAGTCAACACGATGAGCGATGCGTCAATCCCGCTCACCGCCATGGAGTGGGATCAATGGGGCAACCCCGACGACGAGAATTTCTTCGACTACCTGATGTCGTATTCGCCATATGACAACGTGGAAGCGAAGAGATATCCAAACATTCTGGCAACCGCCGGCCTGAACGACCCGCGCGTGCAATACTGGGAGCCGATGAAGTGGGTGGCAAAGTTGCGCGCAGCGAAGCGCGACGACAACTGGTTGCTGCTGAAGACGAACATGGGCGCCGGCCACGGCGGCGCATCAGGCCGCTTCGACGCGCTGATCGAAGAGGCATTTCAATATGCGTTCTTTCTGGATCGGCTGGGCGTGATCGGCGCTGTGTAGTGCGCCGAGCAGGATCGCATTCGGGCGCGCAGTGACAGTTGGGGCGCGCTGCGCGTCCCGCGGAGCCATCTACCCGCTCGCCTGCCACACGAACAAGCCGATCATCAAAAATGCAAAGCTGAGTTCGACCAGCCGGCCCACCATGCAGCCCATCAGGTAATGTCCGCTGGCGTTGAGCGCCGGCCGCAACTGCCGCCAGCGAAACAGTTCGACCACAATCACCCCCAGCACTGAGCCAATCATCGCGCCAAGCACAGAGCCGAACACCGGGATGGGAATGATGGGCGAGAGCAAGATGCCGCCGACGATGCCGCCGATGATCGCGCCCAACACCGTGAGCCAAGACGAACTGCCGCGCTTGGTGAAGTAGGACGACAGCGCGAGTTCGCTGCCCCACGCGCCGGCCATCAGCACCGCCATGACGATGAGCGTGGGCCAGCCGACGCGCAGGAACTGATCGCTGATCGCCCACATCAGCGCGCCGACCCAGATCAAGATCGGTCCAGGCAGAATGGGAATGAACACGCCGACGAAGCCGATCACCATCACCAGCACGCCGGCAGCGGCCAGCCCATCTGCAGGATTCATCGAGAATGGCACCATATCGCCGGCGATGTTAGCGAAGCCGCCTTAACGTTTCGTTGGATTGCAACACAGGGCAACTGGCGGCCACCCTTACAATTGCGCAGCTATGCACTTCAGTGACTATCAGCGCGCATCGCGCAAGACGGCAGGCTACCCGCCCATCGGACACGGCGTGATCTACCCCACACTCGGCCTGACCAACGAAGCCGGCGAGGTGGCTGGCAAGATCAAGAAGATCTTCCGCGACAAGGCCGGCGTCATCGGCGAGGCCGAGCGTGAAGCGTTGCAAGCTGAACTCGGCGACGTGCTGTGGTATCTCGCGCAGGTTTGCACCGAACTCGATCTGTCGCTCGAAGATGTGGCGCAGCACAACCTCGACAAACTGGCTTCACGCCAGCAGCGCGGCGTCATCGCCGGCGATGGTGACGCGCGGTGACTACACGATCTCCGGCTTTACCACCTGCCACGTCGCAAACTCGCGGATGAAATCGATCACTTCCTTCGCCGCAACATCGATCATCGCCTCGCCCTTCTCGCGCGTGGCGAGGTCGGGCCGGCCATAGCTGCCTGGCACGCTGCTCTGGTCGATGGTCTGCGCGACATACACGCGATTTGGGCCGCTGAAGTCGGGGCTGAGAAACCTCGACTTGAAGGCAGATTTTGTCGAGTGTCGCGACTCCCTCACCAGATCGCCATGCGATGCCATGATCACGCTGGTCTCCCATTCGCAGGCGTGCAGCACCTGCCTCTGCGTCACGCCGTCGATGGCGGCGACCTGCTCCTTCGCCAGGTCAAACCAGCTGATGAAGGCGAGCCACAGGCCATCGATGTTTTTGCGATGGCGCAGGTTCACTTCATAGAGCGCGGACTGCGCCGGCACGATGTTGCCGGCGTGCGCATTCAACAAAAAGATGCGCCGGAAGCCATGCGCGATCAGGCTTTCGACAAGGTCGATCAGCACCTGGGTGTAGACGCCGGCGGTCAAACTCACCGTGCCGGGGAAAGCCATGTGATGATGCGATGAGCCGAGCCAGAGCATCGGCAGAAACAGCGCCTCGTCACCCAGCGCCGCCTCAGCGCGGTCGGCAATCGCCTGCCCGATCAGGCTATCTGTCAGCAGCGGCAGATGATGGCCGTGCTGCTCCAGCGAGCCGATCGGCGCCACGACGACCTTGTGCAGATGTTGCGCCACTTCCGGCCAAGCCAATTCTCCATATTTCACATGTCACCTCACTGTCAAAAATACGCTTGTTAATCTCGTTCGTCCAGTCAACCAGCTCGGCGGAAGTCAGGGAAGTCGACCGGCCGGCTGCGATTGCTCACTGACAAATCGGACAGCGGCCCGGGCACGCTCCAATCTGCGGCGTCATATACATCCATTTCCGGCAGCTGGCCCTCGCGCATCGTTTGCAGCAGGCGATAGAGCATGAGGAAGTCGCAGCCGCCATGCCCGCCGCGCTTGCGTGCAATCTCGCCCAGATTGGCCCACAGCGGGTCCTGCCACTGTGATTTATAGTCGTCTAGCGGTATCCATGCGGTATCTGGCGGCCAGGCCTCGTGCTTACCGATGCCATCCAGATACAGGCGCGGCGGGTAATCGCGCGCGACGCCCTTCGTGCCGGCGACCAAAAAGATGCGGTCATACGGCCTCGGCGTCACCACATCATGTTGCAGCACGATGGTGCGACCCAGCTTCGTGCGAATGAGGCTCAGGTTCATGTCGCCACAGCGATACACCTCAGCGCGCTTCGGGTCGCCTGCCGGCACATGCGCATCGCGGTATTCTCTCAGCGACGCCTCCATGCTGCTCATCGACACGAGGTAATCGAACGCATCGCCATCGCCGATGCCGAAGCACTGCGCCACCGGCCCCAGCCCGTGCGTGGGATACAGGTTGCCATTGCGCTCGATGTGCGGCCGCCGGCGCCACAGTCCCTCGCTCTTGTCGCTCAGCAAGAGCGCGCGCAAATCGTGAATGTAGGCGCACTCGGCATGGGTGAGCGTGCCCAGCACGCCGGCATGCGCCATGCGCTTGACCAGCATTTCCCAGTAGTCGTAGCAGGTGTTTTCCAGCATCACGCAGTGCCGGCGCGTGCGCTCGCTGGTCTCCACCAGTTGCCAGCACTCATCGAGCGTGGTGGCTGCCGGCACTTCCACGGCAACGTGCTTGCCGGCGTTCATGGCTGCCACAGCCATCGGCACATGTTCGCGCCAGGGCGTGGCGATGATGAGGAGATCGAGGTCATGCTCAAGCACGCGTTGCCAGGCATCCGGGCCTGCGTAGTGCGCCGGCACAGGCAAGCCGGCGCGCGCGGGAATGGCCTTTGCGACCGCGACCGCCTCCTCGCTGGCATCTGCAACAGCAATCACCTCAACGCCTTCGCAAGCGCAGGCTTCACCCAGCAAATATTGACCGCGACCGCCACTTCCAATCAACCCGACTTTGACGACAGTGTGTTTTTCAAAGGGTGTTTTGTGCATCGTTTGGCTCATTGGGCGCAATGTTACAAGGCGTGACACAATTGGCAATTACGCCATCTCGATGCAGAATGGGATGCAATCACATCGATTGCGATGGGCTGCATGCCCCACGTCAAGGAGAGAAAACATGGCAAAAGACAATAACGAAAAACTGGTTGCGATCTTGTTTGAGGGCGAATACGGCGCTGAAGAGATGCTGGCCACCTTGCGCGACCTGGAGGCGCGCGACGCGTTGAAACTGAACGATGCGGTGATGCTGTCGCGCGGGGCAAGGACCGAAAGCGTGATGGTTGCCGGCGCCAGCACGCACGCCGGCGCTGGCTCAACCCTGCAGCCGATGGGCATGGCGCCCGAAGCTGAGGTGAAACAGACCACCGACAAGCGCAAGCGCAGTGTATTGAAAGCCGGTGGCATCGGGCTGATCGTCGGCGCGATCCTCGGCGGGCCGGTCGGCGGTTTGCTCGTCGGCGGACTGATCGGCGCGCTGCAAGACAAGGGCATCGACAACAAATTCGTCGAGCAGATCAAAGACGGCTTGAAGCCGGATTCATCGGCCATTCTGCTGCTGGTGGAGAGCGCGGATACCGAGCAGGTGCTGGAGGCCATTCGCCACATGAAGGGCAGAGTGTTGCACACCACGCTCTCCGACGAGATGGACAAGAAACTGCGCGACGCCTTGCGCGACCTCGAGTGAGGCCCATGCCGAGAGAGATTGTCACCGTAGACGGGTCATCGTTTTATTTTCGCGACTACGACCTGCACGCGCTGGGTGAGAACGACGTGCGCGTGCAGGTGCAATTCGCTGCGCCCAAGCATGGCACCGAGTTGCACGGCCTGACCGGCAGCGCCTTCGACCACAAGGTGTGGGACAAGGAATTGCGCATGTTCCTGCCGCGCAACGCGACCGAGCCGGCAGCCAAAAAGCAAGCGCGCAACATCGGCAACATGATCGTCGGCGCTGTCGTCGAGACAGGCAGCGCCGTGACACGCTTCAAGGCCGGCGATCACGTATTTGGCTATGGCCCCATCCGCGAGGTGCATCAAGCCGGCGAGATGCAACTTCGCCCGCTGGGCAACCTGAGCGAGGTGAACGCCGTGTGCGTCGATCCGGCGCATGTCGCATTTGTTGCAGTGCGCGATGGCAACATTCGCATCGGCGATGCGGTGGCCGTGTATGGCCTCGGCGCGATCGGGCTGATGGCGGTGCAGATTGCACGCGCCGGCGGCGCAAGAAAAGTGTTCGCAGTTGATCCGCTCGCCATGCGCCGCGAGCACGCCCTGGCGCATGGCGCAGACGATGCGTTCGATCCAACCGTCGTCGATGCGGCGTTGCAGATCAAGCTCGCCACCGGCCGCAAGGGCGTCGATGTCGCCATCGAAACCAGCGGCAACAGCCGCGCGCTGCACGATGCCATCCGCTGCATCCGCCAATGTGGCACAGTCGTGCATGTGCCATGGGGGCCGCACGACAACAGCCATCTCCATCTTGACGAGGAATTTCACCTGAATCGCCCCACCCTCGTTGGCAGCCAGGCGTGGGAGGGCTGGGGCAACCACGACCGCGATTTTCCGCTGTGGGATTGGGAGCGCGCATATCAGACAACCATCGAGCTTTTTCGCGCCGGCCTGCTGAGCGGCGAGGGCGTCATCACACCCATTGTGAGTTTCGACGAAGCGCCGGCGGCGCTCGTCGCCATCCGCGATGCCCCGCAGACCACCATCAAATTTGGGGTGAGGGTGGCATGAGCGCGCAGCGGGGGGAGTGGTCCGATTTTTACGATGCAGTGGCGAACCGCCCTCCGCGCGACACGCTGCTCAAGGCGCTGGCAAAGTTCGACATGGGCGCACCGACGGCACAGTTTGCCATTGATCTGGGTTGCGGCAGCGGCGCAGACGCGCGCGAGATGCTGCGCCGAGGCTGGACAGTGCTGGCGATCGACCGCGAGGCGGAGGGCATCGCCCGCTTGCGGATGTCGATCCCGGACGATCAGTTGGCACGCCTGCAAACATGCGTGATGGCCTTCGAAAAAATCGAGGGTCTGCCTGCATGCGACTTCATCAATGCCAGCTTCAGCCTGCCATTTTGCCTGCCGGCGCGCTTCGACGGCCTGTGGCAATGCATCGAGCGCGCGCTGCAACCACGCGGAAGGTTCGCCGGCACGCTCTTCGGCACGCGCGACTCATGGGCCGCCACCGAACACACGATGACGTTCAAGACCCGCGAGCAAGTCGATTGGCTGCTCAAGCCATTCGTCGTGGAGGATATGATGGAGGTGGAGCGTGACGGCAAGACCGCCACCGGCGAATCGAAGCATTGGCATGTCTTTCACATCGTTGCCCGCAAACGATGAACTCGTGAAAAAAGAGCAGCATGGACCCGATTTTGCTGGATATCCCCGAAGTGATCGAGAGTGAGCGTTTGATCCTGCGCTGCCCGCGCGCCGGCGATGGCCGCGTCATGTTTGAATCGGCGGAGGCATCCCGCGCCGAGTTGAACCCCTGGATGCCGTGGTCAGAAGGGCAGACACTCGACGACGCCGAGAAATTCGCGCGCCGGTCGCATGCGGAATTCATCCTGCGCGAATCGCTGCCCTACATGATCCTCCGCCAGGAGGATGGCGCGCACGTCGGCAACACCGGCCTGCACCGCATCGACTGGGAGGTGCCGCGCTTCGAGATCGGTTACTGGTGCCGCACATCGATGTCGGGCAAGGGCTACATCACCGAAGCCACGACCGCGCTGGAGCGCTTCGCGTTCGACACACTGCATGCGAAGCGCGTCGAGATTCGTGTGGATGACCGCAACGAGAAAAGCTGGCGCATCCCGGAGCGCCTGGGCTACACGCTCGAAGGCATTTTGCACAACGACGCAATGGATACAGCGGGTGTTGCGCGCAGCACCCGCATCTATGCAAAGGTGCGTTGAAAGGCCGGGATGCTTGACCGCCCTGAGCTGACTGACGCAGAGATCGCCGGCGCGCTGCGAGCGCAGCACGGCATCGAGCCGCAGGAAATCTGCTTCCTGCCCATTGGCAACGACGTGAGCGCTTTTGCCTTCAAGGTGGTCGCGGCGGATGGGGCTGCATTTTTCCTGAAGGCGCGACGGGCTGAGGTCAACCTGCCGGCGCTGGTCATCCCGCGCTTTGCGCAGGTGCACGGCGTGCCGGCGATTGCGCCGATCGCCACGCCAGCCGGCGCGCTATGGGTGAACGCCGGCAACTTTCATCTGACCCTGTATCCATTCATCGAGGGCGAGAGCGGCATGACCGCCGGCATGAGCGCCGCGCAGTGGGTTGCATACGGCGCAGCGCTCCGCAAACTGCACGATTTGAAGTTGCCAGCGGATATCCAATCGATCCTGCCGGTCGAAGACTTCAACGCATACCCGTATTACCAGAATGTCTTGCAGCAAGTTGACGCGCTCGCTTCCAACGCGGCCTTTCAGGATGACATCCAGCGCGACCTGGCCGCATTCTGGCGCAGCAATGCCGGCGTGATTCGCCACATGGCGCACCGCGCGCGTGAGCTGGGTGACATTTGCAAGCGCGCAGCATGGCGTGGTGTGCTGTGCCACGCCGACATTCACACTGCCAACGTGATGGTCGAGCGCGCCGGCGCAATTCACTTCGTCGATTGGGATCAGCCGATCTTTGCACCGAAGGAGCGCGACTTGATGTTCGTCGAGGCCGACCAGGCTGCGCTGTTCTTTCAGGGCTACGGCGCTGTCGAGATCGACCGGCAAATGCTGGCCTACTATCGTCACTGGTGGGTGGTGCAGGATCTGGGGGATTACGCCGAGCGCGTGTTTTTGATGGATACTGGCGATGAGGTGCGCGCTCATGCCGCCGCCGGCTTCAAGGCGATGTTCGCCGCCGGCGATGTGATCGAGCACGCGCGCAAATCAGATGGACACGATCCCACTTGAAATCAAACCCGTGCTGGACGCACTGCTTGCCGGCGCCCAGGCTGCGCTTGGCAGGCAATTCGTCGGCCTATATGTGCTTGGCTCGCTGGCAAACGGCGCCTTCACGCCCGGCCGCAGCGATATCGATTTTCTCGTCGTGACCGAAACCGATCTGTCACCCGATGAAATCTCGCGCGTAAGGGCGATGCATCACCGGCTCACACACAGCGGTATGGCGTGGTCGGATGTGCTGGAAGGGGGCTACATCCCGCGCAAGGAAATGCGGCGCTACAACGCGGCGACAGCCTTCCATCCATCGCTGCGCGTGGATGGCAGCTTCGACATCGATGGCTACGGCAGCGACTGGATCATCCAGCGGTTTCTGATGCGCCGGAATGCAATCGTGATCGCCGGCCCCGCTGCAAAGACTTTGATCGACGAAGTGACGCCGGCGGAGTTGCGCGAGGCGCAACGCGGCATTTTGCGCGAATGGTGGCTGCCGCAGTTGACCGACACGCACCGCATCCAGCGTGACGACTATCAGGCATACGCGGTGCTGACGATGTGTCGCGCGCGCTACACAGTGACGTTCGGCGATGTAGCGACCAAGCCGGCGGCTGCGCGCTGGACGCAGGCTGCGCTCGGCGCGCCGTGGGCAGCGCTGATCGAAGATGCCTTGCAATGGCGCGAGGGCATGGCACTGGGACGTTTCGAGGACACGCTCGCCTTCATCCGCCTGACGCTGGAGGACTTGCAAATTCTCTCGAAAAATTGACATCCCACCTCGCCCATTGTTCAATCGGTGTTTGCCATGAAAATCACCGATATCAAGGTCTATCCCACATGGGTGGGCAGTCGCAACCAACTGATCGTCAAGGTCGAAACGGATGAAGGCATTCACGGCTGGGGCGAGGCCGGCTTGAGCGGACGCGAGCTGGCCGTTGAAGGCGCAATCAAGCACTTCCGCGAGTTTCTGATCGGACAGGACCCGATGCGCGCCGGCTTCCTGTGGCAACTGCTCTATCGCTCGCAATACTTCGAGGGCGGGCGCGCGCTGACTGCTGCGCAGAGCGCCATTGACATCGCGCTCTACGACATTCAAGGCAAGGCGCTCGGCGTGCCGGTGTATCAACTGCTCGGCGGCAAGCAGCGCGACTTCGTCCCGTGCTTCGCCACCGTCGGCGCCGACAGCGCCGATGCGTTGATCGAGAAGGTTCAACTGCTCATCAGCAAAGGCTGGACGACCATCCGGCTGGGGCCGGCGTATCGCAAGACCAACCTCGAATCGAAAACCGAGATTTGGGAGCCGTGGGAATCCATCGGCATCACCGCGCAATGGTTCACGAAGGTGCGCGAGGCAGTCGGGCCGGAGCCGATGCTCGGCACCGACTATCACCACCGCCTGAGCGTGGCCGAGGCGGCGTCGTTCTGCCAGCGCATGCCAAAAGGCACGCTCGATTTTCTGGAGGAGCCCATTCGCGATGAAGCGCCGGAAGCGTATGAGCAACTGCGCCGGCTGACGGATGTGCCTTTCGCCATCGGCGAGGAATTCAGCAGCAAATGGCAGGCGCTGCCCTACATCGAGCGCGGCATCACGAACTATATGCGGCTCGACATCTGCAACATTGGCGGCTTCACCGAGGCGATGAAGGTCGCCGGCTGGTGCGAGGCGCACTACATCGACCTGATGCCGCACAATCCGCTGGGGCCGGTCTGCACAGCCGCCACCGTGCATCTGGCCGCCGCGACGCCGAATTTCTTCTCGCTCGAAGTGCGTTACTCTCCAACAGAGAACTTGAATTTTTACGACGAGAACATCTTCCCCACCCAGTTGAAGCAGGATGGCGCGCGCTATGCCGTTCCCACCGCGCCGGGGCTGGGCGTCGAGTTCAACGAAGAGGCCTTCAAGCAGCAAACGTTCAAGTTCTGGGAAGCGCCGAAGCTCTACCGGCGCGATGGCAGCGTGCAAAACTGGTAGCATCGACCAAACTCAGTTACACAGAGAGAAAACATGGCACCCAAACGCGATTTATCCCACCTGAATTTCTTCCTCTACGGCGGCGACTACAACCCTGATCAATGGCCCGAAGCGGTGTGGCTGGAAGACATGGCGCTGATGAAAGAGGCCGGCGTCAACATCGTCTCCATCGCCATCTTCAGTTGGGCCAAGCTGGAGCCGCGCGAAGGCGAGTTCGACTTCGACTGGCTGGACAGGCTGATGGATTTGCTGGCCGCCAACGGCATCTACGCCGACCTTGCAACCGCCACTGCCGCCCCGCCGCCGTGGCTGGCGCACAAATATCCCGACAGCCTGCCCATGACCAAAGACGGTGTCACGCTGTTCCCCGGTTCGCGACAGCAATATTGCCCGCACAGCGTCGCCTATCGCGAGCTTGGCGCGCGGCTGGTGACCAAGCTGGCTGAGCGCTACAAGGCGCATCCGGCGCTGGCGATGTGGCATATCAACAACGAGTATGGCTGTCACGTCAGCGAGAGCTTTACGCCGGCGGCCACCGCCGCATGGCGCAAATGGCTCGAAAATCGCTACGCCACGATCGAGCGATTGAACGATGCGTGGGGCACGGCCTTCTGGAGCCAGCGCTACGACGACTGGGCCGAGATCAACGCGCCGCGCACCGCGCCGACCTTCATCAACCCCACCCAGCAACTCGACTGGCGGCGCTTCAGCAACGATTCGATCCTCGACCTGATGAAGATGGAAGTGAACATCCTGCGCCGCATCACGCCGGATGTGCCGATCACGACCAACTTCATGGGCTTCTTCAAACCGCTCGATTATTGGGAGTGGGCAAAGCACGAGGATTTGGTCAGCAACGACAACTACCCTGACCCGATGGACCCGCACGCCCATGTCTACGCGGCCATGCAATACGATCTGATGCGCTCGCTGCGGCGCGGGCAGCCATGGGTGTTGATGGAGCAGACGCCCGGCACGGTGAACTGGCGCGAGCGCAATGCGTTGAAGAAGCCGAATCAGATGCGCTTGTGGAGCTATCAGGTGCTGTCGCGGGCGGCGAATGGCATCCTGTTCTTCCAGTGGCGCGCAGCCAAGGCCGGCGCCGAGAAGTTTCACGGCGCGATGGTGCCCCACGCCGGCAAGGACACGCGCATCTACCGCGAGGTGAAGCAGCTTGGGCTGGAGTTGCAGGCGCTCAGCAAGACCGGCCTGTTGAACACGACGAATCACGCCGGCGCTGCGATCGTCTTCGATTGGGAAAACTGGTGGGTGCTGGAGCAGGATTCACACCCCACACGCAGCTTGAACATCTTCAAGATTGCGCCCTACTACGCTGCGCTGCACCAGCAGAACATTCCGACTGACTTTATCCAGTCATCCGATGATCTGGACACGCTGATGAAATACAAGCTGATCATCGTGCCGAATCTGTATCTCACGCGCGCCGGCGTGGCAGAGCGCTTGGAGCAATTCGTCGCCGCCGGCGGCACGCTGGTCGTCGGCCCATTCAGCGGCATCAGCAACGAGGATGATCACATCTGGCTCGGCGGCGCGCCCGGCCCGCTCAAACATTTGCTCGGCATCCACATCGAGGAATATGAGGCGATGGCGCAGCCCAACATCGCCATCACGGACGATGAAGAGAGCTTCGCATGCGACACCTGGCGCGACAACATCGCGCTGCGCGGCGCAAAGATGGTGGCGCGCTTCGGGCAGGACTACTACGCCGATGCGCCGTCGATCACGCAGAACGATTTTGGCAAAGGCCGCGCCTACTACGCCGGCACCTGCCCTGACATGACCGGCGTAATGTGGTTGTTGCAGCGCGCATGCAACGACGCTGGATTGAAGCCCGCATTCGATGTTCCTGCCGGCGTGGAAGTGCTTGTGCGCAGCAACGACGCGCAAGCGTTCACCTTTGTGCTGAATCACAATGAAGGCGCGGTGACGGTGCGCTTGCCCTCGCCCATGCGCGACGTGCTGAGCGGCGAGTCGCTCAGCGGCAAAGTGACGCTCGGAAAATTCGACGCGCGCGTGCTGACGCCGGCGTAAATCATGCAACGCATCCATGTGATCGACTCGCACACCGGCGGCGAGCCGACGCGGCTGGTGATCGCGGGCGGGCCGGCGCTCAGCGGCACGGTCGCCGAGCAATTGGCGCAACTGCGCGAGCAGCACGACTGGCTGCGCAGCGCGGTGGTGAACGAGCCGCGCGGCAGCGATGTGATCGTCGGCGCGCTGCTGTGCCGGCCTGACGATCACAGTTGCGCCGCTGGCGTGATCTTCTTCAACAACGTCGGATATCTCGGCATGTGCGGGCATGGCACGATCGGGCTGATGACGTCGCTGGCATATCTGGGCAGGGTTGGCGCCGGCACACATCGCATCGAAACACCGGTGGGCGTGGTGGAAGCAACGCTGCATTCCTCACCGCCCGCACCCCCAACCCCTCTCCCAGAGGGAGAGGGGAGCCGAAGTTATCCCAATCGCGTGTCGGTGCGGAATGTGCCGAGCTATCGCCACCTTAAAAATGTGAGCCTGCAAGTAGACGGCATCGGCAAAGTGACGGGCGATGTGGCGTGGGGCGGGAACTGGTTCTTCCTCATCAACGAGCATGGCCAGACACTGCGCATGAGCAACATCGCCACGCTAACACGCTATGCGACGCGGGTGAAGGATGCGCTGGAGCGCGCCGGCGTCACCGGTGCAAATGGCGCGCCGATCGACCATATCGAGATGTTTGGGAAAAGTGAGGTTGCAAACAGCAGGAGCTTCGTGCTGTGCCCGGGCAACGCATATGATCGATCGCCATGCGGCACCGGCACCAGCGCCAAGCTGGCATGCCTGTATGCCGATGCAAAAATCGCCGCCGGCGAGACATGGAGACAAGAGAGCATCGTCGGCAGCGTGTTTGAGGGCAGCGTCGAAGCGGATGGTCAGCACATCATCCCCACCATCACCGGCGAAGCGTTTGTCACCGCTGATGCCACGCTCATCCTCGACCCGCGCGATCTGTTTCGATACGGCATTCAGCCATGAGTTTTTGCAGGAGAAGCGATTGATGCGTGATGTGTGACATGGTCGCATGAAGCGACGTCCACCGCGCATCACGCACGCCCGCGCATGACACATGACTTTTGAAGGAGTATTCAACGATGGCCATGATTTGGAAGGGTGTGATGCCCGCAACAACAACCGCTTTTGATGAGAAATATGAGATCGACCATGCGTTTGTGGCGCATCATGCGCAATGGCTGATCGACGCCGGCTGCACGGGCATCGTCGCGCCCGGCTCGCTGGGCGAGGGCAATACCATGTCCTTCACCGAGCGGGTGGCGCTTTGGAAGACCTACGTGAAGGCTGTGGGCAATCGCGCGCCGGTGGTGGCAGCCATCGCCGCGCTCAGCACGCGCGAGGCAGTGGACATGGCGAAGGCAGCACAGGATGCCGGCTGCGAAGGTCTGATGGTGCTGCCGCCCTATGTCTACAAGGGCGATTGGCGAGAAAACAAGGCGCATGCAGCGGCCGTGCTTGATGCGACGCCGCTCACCTGTATGCTCTACAACAACCCGATCGCCTACGGCACCGACTATCTGCCGCAGCACATCGCTGAGCTCGCGCAGGAACACGCCAACCTGGCGGCTGTGAAGGAGAGCAGCGCCGACGTGCGACGCATCGCCGCCATCCGCGAGTTGATCGGCAAGCGGCTGGCGCTGTTCATCGGCGTGGATGACGCCATCATGGAAGGCATCGCGATGGGAGCGGTGGGCTGGGTCGCCGGCCTGGTGAATGCACTGCCGCAGGAATCCGTCGATCTGTTCAACCACGCCATGCACGGTGAGCGCGACAAGGCATTTGCGCTGTATCGCTGGTTCCTGCCGCTGCTGCGCCTGGACGTGGTGCCGAAGTTTGTGCAACTCATCAAATTGTGCCAGCAGGAAGTGGGCATGGGCAACCCGCGCGTGCGCGCGCCCAGGCTCGAACTGACTGGCGGAGAGCTTGACGAGGCGCGCTCGATCATCCGCACCGCGCTTGCGAACCGGCCGCAGTTGTGACGGCGTGGCGGATGCGCCGCGCCTCATCAGCCGGCTTCAAACATCAAGAAAGTGCGTCGCACTGGAATGTGCGACGCACTTCATTTCTATCAGGACTTATTCAAACCATGTCGTGCCGGGAAATTGATACTGCCGCGCCACGTCTTCATCGAGTTCGACACCGATGCCCGGGCGATCTGTCAACTCAATGTAACCGCCTTTGATGATGTCCTCTTTTTCCTTGATGATGGTCGACCAGTAGGGTCGCTCGTTCCAGTGCCACTCCAGCACCAGGAAGTTCGGCACGCTGGCGCACACATGTGCGCTGGCCATGGTGCCGATCGGCGACGACACATTGTGCGGCGCAAAGGGGATGTAATACAGCTCGGCCAGGTTGGCGATCTTGCGGCCATCGCTCAGGCCGCCGCACTTGGGCAGGTCGGGCATGATGATGTCGACAGCCTGCTTCTCCAACAATTCGCGGAAGCCAAAACGCAGGTAAAGATTTTCGCCGGCGCAGATCGGCGTGGTGCTATGCGCCTTTACCTCGCGCATCGCGTCGATGTTCTCCGGCGGCACTGGCTCTTCCAGCCACAACAGGTGATATTTCTCAAGGTCGCGCACCAGCCGAATGGCGCTTGGCACGTCGAGGCGGGTGTGCACATCGGCTGCAACTGCCACGTCCTTGCCGGCGGCGCGCGTCACCATGTCCACCACCTGCAACATGCGTTCGTGCTCGCGTTCCATTGCGGTGTGATTGAAGCGATCCTTGCTGAACGTGCCTTCCTTGAGCGTCAACACCTGCGTGTCGGCATCGACCGGGATGCGGCCGGCGGAATACGCGCCGATGTCGAGATCGACCTTGAGCGCGGTGAAGCCCTTCTCCAGCACATCATGCACCACCGCTTCGATCTCACTGAATTCCATGCCCGGGTCAACCTGGCAATCGCAATACATCCAGATCTTGTTGCGAAACTTGCCGCCCAGCAATTCGTAGATCGGCGTCTTGAGCGCCTTGCCCTTCAGGTCCCACAGCGCAAGCTCGATGCCGGTGAGCGCGGTGATGAGCGCGCCGCCGGTGCCGCCGTCAAAGACATGTCCGCGCCGCATCTCTTCGAACAGCGCGTCGATGGCAAATGGGTCGCGCCCGATGAATTTTTGCTCAAGGTATTGGATGATGGCGATGGCTTGCTTTCCGCCGTGCACGCACTCGCCGATGCCGGTGATGCCGGCGTCGGTGGCGACCTTCACCCACAGGTGCATGCCGTGGCCCACCGTTGCCGCTGTTTTGATGGAAGTGATTTTCATGGTTGAAAGGTTTTCAGGCTGTCGGATTTTTTTAAGGCTGCAAGGTCAAGTTTGCACGCGAGGCGACGACATGACAACTGGGCAGCTTCGGGGCCGGCAGCCAGCAGTTGATGCGGAACATTTCAGGACCGCGCATACACGCGCACCTGCCAGATGCCGGCGTTTTGCGCATGCCTCAGCGCAAGGCCATGCGCGCCGGCGACTGCATCCACATCCTGCTGCGCATGCAGCGTTTGAATCAGCGGATACTTGCTGAAACGCATGAAGAAGTTGAATGTGGCGATGCCGGCGTGCGCCCACCATACCTCTCGCGGCCACACCAGCCCCAACACTTTGCGCGTCTTCTGCGCTGCCGCGCCCACGAGCGAGCGCATGTCAGGGTAGCAGCAGATCACGCGGTCGAGCGTGACGATGTCGGCCTCGGCCACAGCGTCAGCCACCTGTGTGAAATCAGCGTGAAGATAGGCGGTGCGATCTGCATAACCCTGACGCGCAGCCTCGCGCTTTGCAACAGCCAGATACGCCTGCGAGCCATCAACGTCGAATGTGCTCTGCGCACCGGCCTTAAGCAACTCCAACTGCACGGCCCCCACCCCGCCGCCGATGTCCAGCACAGTTGCGTCTCGGGCATCGATCAGTGTTTGCACCGCGCGCAGCAAAGCCAGAGTCGATGTAGACGGGCCGCGCCTGAGGTAGCCCCGCAGGTCGCTTTCGACGTAATGCGGGCTGAAGGCGTTTTCAAACGCGCAGCAGCAAGTGTTTGTGCAAGTCATTTCAAGTGAATGGCCGAACGATCCGGAAAATCAGATCGCGATATTCGGCGCGAAGTCGTCGAGCATCGCCTGCGGAATGCGCATGGGTTGGCCGGTCTGCGTATTGGCGCACACCACGAGGATGTTGATGCGGCAAAGCAGGGTGTTGTCCCTCACGCGATGTATGGCGAAGTGCCGCATGGCAGTGGCGCGCTTAATATCTGAGAGCCACGCGACGATTTCCACCTCGTCCTCAGGCAGCGCCGGCTGCAGATATTCCAGCCACATGCGGCGATAGAAAACACCGATGTTGTGCTGCGCCAGGCGCGCCGCCGGCCATTGGTAATGCGCCATGCAGTTCATGCCGCAGTCCTCGCCCCATTCCGCGTAGATGGCGTTGTTGACGTGGCCGGCGGCATCCAGCTCGCGCCACTGCACCGGCTTGATCGCGTGGAATGCGCCGGCGGGTGGCGTCGGCTGCGATGGATACCTCTCGCGCCGCAGGAGCTCGATGGGCGCTCCTTCCGGAAAGAACGCTGCTGCAAGCACCGCTGGGATTGCAGTCGGCTTGCCCGTGTTTGTATCGATAAACGCCCAATCGGTCGCAGCCTTCGCCACAAGTTCGCCACTCTGCTGCGAGCGCAACTCATACATGCGCCGCGAAGTAACCCGCCGAAAATCTACCACCCACGTCTTCACCTCCACCGCGTCACCATACTTCAGCGGCCTCAGGTATTCGACATCGGTCGCGTGAACGTGCCACACGCGCTGCATCTCCGCATAGCGATCCACGTCGAAGCCGGCTGCTGCCGACGCTTCAAATGCCGCCTCCTGGATATAGCGCAAGTAGTTCGTGTTATTGACGTGGCCGTGCAGGTCGCATTCGTAATAGCGCACCTTGAAAGTGCTGGTGTTCGTCAATGGCATGCTGTAATCCTAGCAGAGGCAAGCACCCGGGCATGCTGTTCGTCATATCCGCTACACTTGCCGGCATGTCAATGGCAGAAACGCGCGCCGTGCTGTGGGACATGGACGGCGTGCTGGTCGATTCCATCGATTACCACTATGAGGCATGGCGGCTGGCAATGCAACGCGAGGGCCGGCAACTCACCCATGCCGACTTCAAGCGCACCTTCGGGCAGCGCAACGACACGGTGCTGCGCGACATGCTCGATCCGCACATCAGTGCTGACGACATCGCGCGCATCGCCGATTTCAAAGAAGCGACCTATCGCGCCCTGGTGCGCGAGCGCGGCATCGTTCCTTTGCCTGGGGTGCTGCGCTGGCTGGGTGTGCTGCGCGAAGCCGGCTGGAAGCAAGCGGTCGCCTCTGCCGCACCACGCGCCAACGTTGAAGCCATCCTCGATGCGATGAGCATTCATGGCTTCTTCGACGCGCTGGCATCGGCAGAGGATGTGACGCGCGGCAAGCCTGATCCGCAGGTGTATCTTGTCGCAGCCGCGCGGGTGGGTGCCGCGCCGGCGCGCTCGATTGTGGTTGAGGACGCGCCGGCCGGCGTCGAGGGGGCAAAGCGCGCCGGCATGAAGCGCATCGGCGTGCGCTCGACGCATGGCGAACTTGAAGCCGACATCGTCGTCGATTCGCTCGATCATCTGCCGCCCAACAGCTTTGAGCAGTTAATCAAGGCAGAATGAACGGGGTCATGCCTCATTGTGTTCATTCCGCCTGAAAAGGAGTTGAAATGCTGACACGTGAAGAGAAGGATTTCTACGACAAGAACGGATACATGATCGCGCGCGGGATGTTCAGCGCCGATGAAGTGGCGTTCTACAAGCAACACTTCATGCAGATGCGTGAAGCCGGCGAGCACCCAGGCGACTTTGGCGGCATCGACATGACCAGCAATGATCCGCTCAAGCGCTACCCGCGCATGATCCACATGCACCGCTGGGACGATGTTAGCTTGAAGTGGCTGGTCGACCCGCGCATCAACGCCTACCTCACCGCGCTGGGCGGCAAAGAGCCATACGCCGTGCAGACCATGTTGTATTTCAAGCCACCGGGCGCGCGCGGCCAGGCCCTGCACCAGGATCAATACTACCTGCGCGTGCAACCCGGCACCTGCATGGCTGCCTGGCTGGCGCTGGACGACTGCGATGTGGAGAACGGTTGCCTTGAACTGGTGCCGGGCAGCCAGGAATGGCCGGTGCTTTGCACGACGAAGGCCGACACCACGCAGAGCTTCACCGATGTGACTGTGCCATTGCCTGAAGGCACGCCCATCGTACCGGCGATCATGAAGGCCGGCGATGTGCTGTTTTTCAATGGCCAGATCGTGCATGGTAGCAAGCCCAATACCACTGCCGACCGCTTCCGTCGCGCGCTGATCGGCCATTACGTCGAGGGCAAGGGCGAGGCAGTCTACAAGTGGTATCACCCGGTGCTGAAGATGGATGGCACCCCGCTCGATTTCGGGGAAAGCCCCGACGGCAGCCAGTGCGGCGTGTGGGTGGACCACGATGGCAAACCCGAACTGGAGTTGGCGGCAATCCAGAAAGGCGCGAGCAAGTCAGAATGATTCGCGAAGCACTGTCAAACAAAAAGAGGCGCGCCCATCAAAAGGCGCGCCTCTTTTTTGCATTTCGCATTCACAGTTTCCACGCCGGCAGGTATGATCGCACAAATGTTCAACATCAAGACGCGCGCGATCATCGCCGCCGCAGCGATGCTGGCGCTGACCGGCTGCATTCTTCCTGCGCCACCCGTCAGCCGGCCGACAACGACCGGCGCCGGCCTGAATGGCGCGCAAAACGTCCAGCTCATCGTGCTGCCCGACGACGGAGAGGCGGTCATCGCCGATCGCATTGCACAGGCACGCTCGCGCGTGCTGATGAAGATCTACCTGCTCACCGACTCACGCATGATCGACGCGCTGAAACAGGCAAAGGCCAACGGCGCAACAGTAAGCGTGATGATCGAAGAGAACCCCTTTGGCGGCAGCACTGCCGCGCGCACCGCGTTCAGCAGTTTGAAGAAAGCCGGCATCGACGTGAAATATGCATCGCCGGCCTTCCGCTATACGCATGAGAAGAGCTACGTCATCGATGACGAGGCGATCATCATGACTGCCAACGCTACGCGCACCTCTGTCACGCGCAATCGCGAGTTCGGCGTCGTGATTGAAGCAAGTGGCGAGGTGGCCGAGGTGGCAAAGGCATTCGACAATGACTGGAATCGCGCCATCTTTCGCCCATCAAGCGATGCGCTGGCATGGAGTCCGATCAACGCGCGCGAGCGCATCACTGCGCTCATCCGCTCGGCGGCCACGACACTGGATGTGTATGCCGCTGCCACAAAGGACAACGGCATCCTTGAAGAATTGGCTAATGCTGCAAAGCGCGGCGTAAAGGTGCGCGTGCTGATCTCGCCGCCGCGCGGCGAAGAGGTGCAAAACGAAAGCGCTGAGGACCTCGACTATCTGGAGAAAAATGGCGTTGATGTGCGACTGCTGAAATCACCGTATGTCCACGCAAAAGTATTTGTAGCCGATGGCGCGCTGGCCTTCGTCGGTTCGGTGAACATCACCACCACATCGCTCGATCTGAACCGCGAACTGGGCGTCCTGGTCGGTGATGCGGCTGCATTGCGCCGGCTTGAGCGCACCTTTCAAAGCGATTGGAATCGCGCGGCCGAGCGGTGATTCGGCAGACGACCCTAGCCCGCGAGCAGCAGATCCAATTCATGCGCAATCTCCTGTGGTGAACCACCACGCCCATTCACTGCGTCCATCACCATGCGTGTGAGAGCGTCGTTCACTGGCGTCGGCACATCCAGGCGCCGGCCCTGTGCGCTCACCGCGCCATTCAGCCACTGCACCTCGCTGCGGCCGGTTTTGTGGATGGCGTCATAGTAAAACGACGGCCATTTGTCGCCCCGCGCATTGGCAAAGAATCGTCGCAACACCCAGCGCAGAGGCGCATCAGGCAGCAGATGAATGGCGCGCGCAAACCAGCTCGCCGGCGCGCCAGGAAGATTAACGGCGCAAATGCCGGCGGCATGCATCACTGCCACGGCTTCGCGCAACTGACGCATCTCGACGCGCGCAGCGAAGTCATCAGCCAGCAGGTCGACGACGCGCCGGCGAAACAGCGCGCTCGTGGCGTTGCCGACGAGGTTAAGCAGTAATTTTGACCACTTCATCGCAGCCGGAGCTTCATGCAGCATGGCGTGAAGCAGCGGCGCGGCGGTGAAGGCACAGAAGATCTCCCTTGCCTCTGACCTCGCTCCAGAAACTGCATCCCAGGACGCCAGCCCCACCCCGCCCTTTGCACGTTCCAGCTTCACCGTCGTCGCGTCCACAAGCGACACAGCGCTGATGAGCGTGCCGGCGATCACGCGCTCATTTCCGACGAAGCGCGCCGCCGTCTCTTCAGCGCCAATCCCATTCTGGAAACAGATGACGCGCGTGTGCGGCGCAAGCGCACCGGCGCTTTCGATCTCACGCATCGCATCCTCGACTGCATATGCCTTCACACACAGCGCGATGGCGTCCGGGCGCGCATCCTGCGCAGCAGCTGCCACCGTGCCATACGCTTGCACCGGCTGAGCGTGCCACGCATCGCCAGCCGGCATTTGCACGCGCAGACCATCCCGCAAGGCAGCCAACGCAAAATGCTTGCGCCCAACGAATCCCACGTCCACGCCGGCGCGCTGCAAATTCACACCGATCCATTGGCCAATCGCGCCGGCCCCAACAACGAGCAACTTCATGGTTGCACCGCCAGATCGACGCCATCGCCAGTCGGGTTGCCGGCGGCATCGACGACCATCACCGGCACAAGCGAAGGATAAGCATAGGTGCCTATACGAATGCGATCAGGCTGCACCTCCGCCGGCAGCGCGATGTCGAACCACTGCAATAGGATGTCGCCGGCGCGCCAGTTGCGCGGATGAATGCCGCCGCCATCCTGCTGCGCGATCTTCTCATCGCCGTGAAAGACGTGATTGAACCAGTGATAATTTTCACCGGCGCCCGCCTCACGAAAAACGCGCGCGAGGGTTTCGAGCTTGAGAGTTTGCCCCGGTGACACGCGGTAGCCAAGCAGCCCAACGCCATTTGCCCACTGCGCCGGCGCTTCGCGCAGAGGCGCGAGTTGCAGACGCGGCGCAACCACATATGTGTAAACCAGGTCGCTGCCTTCGCGCAACTTGATCGCGCGCGACACGACTTGCGCTGCGTCAACGTTTCGCATCAGCGCGTCAAGCGCGCGCTGTGCGCCAGGCACAAAGAGATAGTGCGCGCCATCCTCGCGCAAGATGACACCGGCATCTGCATCGGCGAAGCGGTGCGGCACATCCGCAAGCAGCACATCAAACACAGCCGCCGGTTCATTCACGCTGGGATCACCGCCGGCAGCGACCACAATCACGTCGCGCGCATCGTTGGCTTGAATCGCGCTGCGCGCCAGCGCCACCACATCCAGTGCGCTGCGGATTGGCGCGCCATAGCCGCCGACGCTGGTGTCGTGCTGCTGGATGAATTGGGTGAAACGCAGCGTGGTGATGCTCTGCCAGCCGGCAATAAGCGCGATGACCGCCGCGCCGGCGATGCTCAGCGCCAGCCGCATACGCCGCGTCTGCATCCATCGAATCGATGCATCCACCGCAAGCGCCATCGCGATGAACGGCGTGGGATATAGCGGCGTGAAGTAGTGCAGTTGCAGCGGCCGGCTGTGGCGCAACTGCAGCAGCACTGGCAGCAGCAGCCACGCCAGCAACACCAGCAGCGTGCCAAGCGCATACAGGCGCTGAGATGATAAGCATTGCGCGATGAGCGTGGCCACGCCGAGCAACAACAGCGCCATCTGCAACGTGTCGATGAGGCCGAGGGCCGGCGGCGCTTGCGCCTGCCAGATGGGAAATGCGTTGCTGGTGAGGTCGCCAATGTGTGCGCCGCCGCTCGCCCACAGCGCCATGTTCAACGCATCGTCCGAGAAGGTGGCCGCGCCGCCGGCAGCGCCGAGCAGACCACGCACATTGGCAAAGCCCTGTGTGGCATCGAAGCCCGCATACACGCCGGCCAGCAACAGCAAGGGCAGCGCGCCGATGAGCACCGGCTTCCAGCGCATCGTCGCGCGTCCCATCACCAGCGCAACCAGCACCGCCGGCGCCAGATAGATTGCCGAAAGGTGCGCGCCGATGCTGAGCGCCAGCCCCGCGCCGGTGACTGCCCAGCCCCACGCGTTTTTGCGCTGCACCGCCTCGAGCAAGCCAAACAGCAGCACGACCTGAAACAGAGGCAGCGGGGCAAGCCAGGTCTTGCGCGCGAACTGCACGGCCCACGGCGCAACGGCAAACAGCAGGCATGCGATCAGCGCGACACGCAGGTTGAAGAAGCGCCGGCATAGCCACCACAGCAGCGCGATCGCCAGCACGTCCAGCAACGCGCGCCACGCGGCAATCGCCATGAAGTCGCGCGTGAACAGATAGGGGATGGCCAGCGCGTAGAGGAAGGCCGGCGGGTGATTGGCGACGCTGCCGCTGAACGGCGCGACCGGCAGCAAATTGCCGCGCGCAATGCTGAGCGCCAACTGCGGCGCAGAGGCCTCATCGAAGCGCACGTCAATCAGGTCGAGTCGATACAGGCGCATGAAAGCCGCAAGCAGCATGATCAGTGCAAAAAGCAAAACTTCCGTGCGGCGCGACGCATTCATGCAGGGGCAATATTAACGCAGCGGCACCCTCGCCCGCAGCGCCGATCACTCCAGACAAATGAACGATTACGGTATGACCGTGATGCGCACTGGCGCACTCTCGACCACGCGGCCATCGCGCAGAGTGACGCGCGCGATCAGCGCATGGTTGCCGGCGCGAAAGCCCCAGAACGCAGTGAATGGTGCGTGTGTCCAGCGCGCCAGCAACTCGCCACCCTGCAAACGCACTTCAACTTCAGCTATCTCACCTTCCGCCACTTGCACTTCGATTGGGATGCGCTGCACAGAGGCCGGCAACGTCTTCGCGATGTGATAGATGGTGCCGGCATCCGGTCGCACGATTGCCACCGGCGCAGCCGCGATTGTCGTGGTCGCCGCAGCGCCGTCCAGCAGCGGCCAACCCTGCGCGCGCGCCCAGTTGCGCAACGGCGCCGGCAGCACCAGCACCACGCGCGTCGCGGCGCCCTGCGGGTTCACCTTCACCCGACGATACCAATCATCCTTCTGTGCAGGCTGCGTGCCAGCGATGAACCACTCGCGCTTCACATGCGGGCAGTCGGACGTGGGCAACAGGCCGCTGAGCGCGCACACCTCGGTTTGCACCAAGCCTGGCGGCTGCGCAAATCGCATCGCCGGCTGATTGCGCAGTGCCAGTTGCATGAAGTCGTGCCAGATGGGGCCGGCGCCGGCCACTCCGCTGATGCGCGACATGGGCGCGCTATCTGCATTGCCCACCCACACACCAGCGACCAGTTGCGGCGTATAGCCGACCGTCCAGTTGTCACGAAAGTCTTGCGTGGTGCCGGTCTTCACCGCTGCCGGCCGGTCGATGTTCAACACGCTCACTTCACCGAAAGCCGGCGCGCGCGCCGCGTTGTCGCTCAAGATGTCACTAATGAGCCACGCAATTTTGGGATCCAACACTGGCTGCTGTGTCGTATCCGACGCGGTGCGTCTAAACAGCACATCACCTGCGCGAACCACCGCCAGAACCGCAACCGGCTCGACGCGATTGCCGGCGTTGGCAAATGCGCCATAGGCCGCAGCCAATTCCAACAAGCGCACCTCGCCGCCGCCAAGCGTGAGCGACAGGCCGTAGTCATCCGGATTTTCCAACGAACGAATGCCCATCGTATGCGCCTGCGCAATCATGGCCTGCAGGCCGACGCGCTGCAGCACACTCACCGCAGCAACATTGTTCGAAGTGGCAAGCGCACTGCGCACGCTGATGGGGCCATGATGCCGGCGGTCGTAATTCACCGGCACATATGGCAGACCTTCCTTTGTCGGGAACGCTGTGCGCACATCAAAGATTGGCGTGGCAGCAGTGAAGTCTCTCAAGGTCGTGAAGGCGGCTGCATAGGTGATCGGCTTGATTGCGCTGCCAGGCTGGCGCAGCGAAGTGACTGCATTCACCGCACCGCTGATCTCGCCATCGAAGTAATTGGGGCTGCCGACCATCGCCACGATCTCACCGTTGCGCGGATCGATGGCGACCAGGGCAGCGTTTTTCGCATTGTGATCGACGTCGTTGCTGTCGCGCGGTGTCGCCAACTCGCGCAGATGCGTGCGCAGAATGCCGGTCGCCGCATCGTTCAGCGCAAGATCGAGCGTGGTGGTGACGATCAGTCCACCTTGCGCGATGGTCTCGCTGCCGAACTGGTGTTCCAGCCAGTTGCGCACAAAGGACACGAAGTGCGGCGCGTGAATGCTGTGGGGCGCCGGCGCATAATTCAGCGGCGCCTGTTTTGCCTCGATAGCCTCACGCTCACTGATCATGCCCTGCTTCAGCATCAGATCCAGCACGATTGCCTGGCGTCGCTCCGCCAGTTCAGGATTTGTGAATGGGTCATAGGCCGTCGGCGATTGCGGCAGGCCGGCCAGCAATGCGCACTCGGCCAGACTCAATTCCTTTGCGCTTTTGTTGAAGTAGGTGCGCGCAGCAGCCTCGACACCATACGCAAGGTTGCCGTAATACGATTCGTTCAGATACAGCGCCAGCACATCGTCTTTCGCATAGCGTTGCGCAATCTGCCAAGCCAGCAACGATTCACGCGCCTTGCGCAACAGGGTGCGCTGCGCGCGCTCATCTGCATCCAACAGCAAGAGGCGCGCAACCTGCTGCGTGATAGTGCTGCCGCCGGCCAGCGTCTCTCCACCGCGCAGGTTGATCCACAACGCGCGGAAGATGCCGATGAAGTCGACGCCGGCATTGCTATAGAAGTTCGCGTCCTCAACGGCGATGGTTGCATTGCGCAGGTTGAGTGGGATCTGGTCGAGCGAGACAGGGGTGTGATGGCCGCTGGTCTCGCTACGCGGGTCGATGATCTCATAGAGCAGCCGGCCATTACGATCAAGGATCTTGCTGCTCGGGGCCTGGGTGCGGCTGTTCAATTCGCCGACCGGTGGCAGGGTGAGCCACAGCGCAGCGAAGACAAGCGCCGGCGCGACAACGAACGCAGCCAGCAGCATCGTCAAGAATTTTCTCGCCCTGCCCTGCCCCATACAGTTGATCGTAGCACGCATGCGCCGGCGCGCATGACGAGGCGGCAACTTGCAGTCGACGTGAGATGCGCACAATTGAATGGGATCATGGAGTGGCTGCCAGTCTCACTCGCAAGAGATAATGCAGCTTTACGCATGAACATCGTCTTCCTCGCGCCGTTTGCGTTTTCACCGAAGGCAACGGTGAGCGCGCGCATGCTGCCCATCGCCACGGCGCTGCGCCGGCGCGGCCATCGCGTCACCATCCTGATGCCACCCTACGACAATCCAGTCGACAGCGGCAAAACGTGGGAGCACGCCGGCGTGCAGATGGAGAACATGCGCATGCGCCACGCCTCGGCCATGCGCAATTACGTCGATCTGGCACGGCAGATGGCGCGACGCGCGCGCAGTCTGAAGCCGGATGTGACGCATGTGTTCAAACCAGTCGGCGTGGGCGCGCTGGCGTTGCAGATGGGGCTTGGCAGCGCAAAGGTCGTGCTGGACAACGATGATTGGGAGGGTGCCGGCGGCTGGGCCGACATCAACCCTTACACGCCCGCGCAGCGACGCTTCTTCATCTGGCAAGAAGCGCGCTGCCTGCACGCTGCGCCAGCGGTGACTTGCGCAAGCGAGGCGCTGATCGAGCGCAGCGCGCAGCTTCGCGGCGGCAGCCACGCCGGCGTTCACCTCTTCCCCAATGGACCAGATGACGCCATGCGCGAACAGGTGGCGACGGCGCAACACAAACGCGCCGCACTGCGCGAGCAGTTCGACTGGCAGGGGCCTGTGGCGATCTACGCCGGCACCATCCCGCTCAACCACGACCTCGACATGATGGTGCAAGCCATCAAAGATCTAACCGAGTTGAAGTGGGTCATCGTTGCAAGTGGTGACGGCATCGCATCGTTGCAACAGACGATTGACACTGCCGGCATCGCCCAGCGCGTGGAATGGCGCAGGTTCATGCCGCACAGCCAACTTGTGGAATATCTCGTGGCTGCAGATGCGGCGGTATATCCTTATCGCGACACACCCATCAACCGCGCCAAGTGCAGCGGCAAAGTGATGGACTACATGGCATGCGGGCTGCCGATGGTGGTGAGTGCGGTGGGCATGAACCGCGTTTATCTGGAAGATGGCGTGAGCGGGCTGCTGACGCCGGCGGGCGATGCCACTGCATTTGGCAACGCGCTGCGCCGGCTGCTCGCCAATCGCGCGTTTGCGGCATCACTTGGCGCGGCGGCGCAGCAGCGCATCTGGGAACGGTTCGGATGGGATGCGCGGATCGCTGCGCTGGAGAAGGTGTATTGCAACGTCCAGTAATCGGCGCTGGCAAGCGTTTGCCTGTGATCTGCCGGCAGCACAGCGACAAATCCACCCATTGACTAGCTGACAAACTCGACTTCTACCGCGTCTGCCGGCAGCTCCATCTGGGGGCGCTCGTCCTCGGGAAATGGTTCGATGACAATCTCGCCAAACGCGATATCCTGACGCGCGCGCACGGTATAGCGTTTTAGCAACTCCAACAACGCCAGCAACGTGATCACCACTTCCACCCGCGTGGTCACGCCATCGAGCAATTCGGTGAAGGTCACCTTGCCACGCCGCACCGAGGTTTGAATGCGATCCATGCAGTCGTTCACGGTGAATGGCAGGCGTGACATGACCTCATCGACCGCCGGCGGCGGCAAAAGCCGATCCACCACGCGCTGCATCGCGCGCGCCAGCATCTCCAGCGTCACGTTGTCCAGCGGCAGCGTCTTCGATTGCGGGCGCGGAATGTGCGGCGGTTGCACATTGAACGCGCGGAAATTGTCCTGCTCGCGCGCCTTCAAGATCTTCGCCGCGCGCTTGAAGAGCTGATAGGCGCGCAATTGGCTGACCAGATCATCAGTCTCCTCCTGCTCATTCTGCGGCACGACGGCTGTCGGTAACAGGGCGCGGCTCTTGATCAAAATGAGCTTGGCTGCGATCGAGAGGAAGTGCGCAATCGTCTGCGGGTCGCGGTTCGGCATATTCGATAGATAGCCAATGAACTGATCGGCCACCGTCGCCAGCGACACCGCCGTGATCTCCAACTCCTGCTCTTCAATCAGACGCAGCAGCACATCGAGCGGACCCTCGTAATTGGGCAGGCGCAATTCAAATTCAGCGCGTTGAAGCGCGGCGTGCAAACTCGAATCCGCGTCCAGCGACGGATTCTCAAGCTCAGGCAACGTGGATTCAGTGACATCAGCCATGGTTCAGATTCGACATGCGCAATGCTGCATTCTACTGTCCGGGCAGCAACAACCAATAGTCAAAGCCATTCATGGTGAATTTCTGCGCCCAGTAGTAATTCTCAACGATGGCCTGCTTGACGTCTTCGGGGTAGAACATGGCGCGAAAGACAACTGCGCCAAATTCGCGCCGGCGGATCATCTCGATCAAGCGGGTCGTGTCGAGTGCGTCATTCTTCGACAGGTTGAGCAACTGTGTGGGGTTGGTGACGACATCCTTGCCGGCGTGCAGCGACAGCATCGCCTCTTCGCTCAGCACCGGCCCGCTCACCGTGCGCAATCTCTCCACCAGCGCCCAACCGTTCGCCGCATCCTCAGGCAACACCCAATGCCCAAGCTGCGTGTAGCCGCTTGAATCGTAATACGGATAGGGCGGATAGGACGACGATTCGCCGCTCACGCCGAGCAGCTTTGCCGCCGGCCCAAACAACCGGCCGCTCGTTGGCAGGTGCAGGTTGAGCGCAGCTTGCAGCAGAAAAGCGATGGAAAAGGCGAGCGCGACAAGCGACAAGGCGCTGGATAATGGGCGATCGACGCTCTGCCTGCCGATCAACCGATTGCCCAGCCGCCCGAACAAGCCCATCGTGCAAACGCACGAGGCGGCGATGGCGGCGATGAGATACGCCGGTCCTGCGCCCCATTTGCCGGTCAGCATGCCCAACGCTGCGCCGGCGACAAAATACATCGACCAGATCGTGAGCGGCGCAAATGACCTCGCCCGAATTGCCGCCGTGACATCCCATAACACATAGATCACGCTGCACACGATCAGCACACCCTGCAACTGGAACCACTGCGCGTAGGTCTTCCAGGTGATGGCGATGTCGTATTCGTTGACGTTGGCCGCGACCACGTTCAGCCAGAACTGGCCGGCGGTGCAGGCATTCAGCACCAAGACAATCGCTGCGGTGCCAAGCAAACTTGCAGCAAACGCAATCGCGAACCACTTTGGCCGGCGAATGAGCAGATAGCCAAAGCCGGCGACCAGCGCATCCACCGCCTGCAACTTGGTGAAGCCGGCCACCACCAGCAGCACAACGCCGGCAATGACCCAGCCTCGCTGGCGCGGCCTTGGCGCAGGCAGGCTTCTGGCCCCCAGCGCAATATCGAGGCACAGGATGCCGGCGAAGGCGAACATCACCATCGGCAGATGCGCCCGCGCCAACGGGCCGATGTGATACACGTAGTTCGCGGCAAAGAAGGCGAGCGCAGCGACCAGCGGAATGAGAAAGAGGGCCAGCGTTTGGAGCGGCGCAACTCGCCCTAAGCGCCATTCCCCAAGCTCCACTCTCCAGGTCCTTCGTGCTGCGATAAAGATCAACGCGCCGATGACGAGCGAGCAGGCAAACGCGACGATGCGCCCAACCCACATCTGCGGACCGAATAACCAGATCAGCGGCACGAGCATCAACCGGTAGACCGGTGGATAGTTCGAGGCGTAGAAGGGAAACTGCGCATTGTCGAGGTAGATGCCCTCACCGCGCGCAAGACGAATGGCGTCATACAACTCAAAACCCTCGCCCTGGTCATAGTCAAATGGGAAAGCGATGAGCGAGCGGCCATAGGCGAGATAGACAAACAGATAGCCGGCGAAGACGAGCACCGTCAGCGCCAGCGCGCCGGCGGCGGCGATGCCCAGCACATCCACCCGCGCGCGTTGCGTTGCCGGCGTTGTCATCTCCTCAACCACAAGATCTCAACGGCGCTCTGCGCCATCCGGGATGACGAGGTTGATGATGAAGCACGCGATGCTGAAGACGATGGAGCCGAGCAACGCCGGCCAAAAGCCATCCACCACAAAGGCGCGGCCAAACAATTGTGTTGAAATCCACGCCGCTACCTGGAACGTGATCGCATTCACAACCAGTGAAAACAGGCCCAGCGTGATGATGATGCAACCGCATGAAAGAATCGACAGCACAGGGCGGATGAACGCATTCGCAAAACCCAGCGCCGCCGCCATCACGATGATGGTGAGCCAGCCCTTATCGCCTTCGACCGCGATGCCAGGGACGATCAATACCGTGACAACCAGTGCCGCCGCCATGATCAGCCAGCGAATGATGATGCGTGTCCAATTCATGCCGACCATTGTAAATGCCCTTGAGCGCGCCGCCTCTCATCTGGCGGACATTTTGCTGGCGCTCGGCTTGACGCTGCCGGCATTGCGCTTGACAATGCCATTCACAAGTCCGTGTTGGAGGAATCATGCTAGAGCCAGTGCAAAAAGATCCGATTGAAACCATCGTGGCGGTGTATCAGCACCACGACAGCGCGACTGTATCGTTCGAAAAATTGTTGCAAGCCGAGAAGGAAAAATTTTTTGACCTGAAACATGCGGCGCTGGTGTCGAAGGACATTCAGGACGGCAAACTGAAGCTGAAAGAGTCGCACGATTTTGGCGCAATCAAGGGTGGTGTTGCCGGCGCCGGCGCCGGGGCGCTCGTGGCGCTGCTGCTCGGCCCGCTCGCCATCCCTCTGGCTGCCGGCGCTGCCATCGGCGCACTCGCCGGCAAGATCAGCGACGGCGGATTCGACGACAAATGGCTGAAGGAGTTGGGCGGCGTGCTGGAGAAGGGTGATGCCATCATCGTCGCCTCGATGGATCCCATTCACACCGCGCAAGTGACGGCGCGCTTGGAAGAGGGTGGCGCAACCGTCATCCGCGTGGGGGCCGACGAGGATTTGCTCAAGCAGATCGCCGACGCGTCGAACTCGCAGTAATTCGCGCTCGCAAGGGCGAGGCGCGTTTGTCTCGCCCTTTGCCTCTACGCCACTGTTTCAAGCGTCAATGCAGCGCGCAACTGCGGTTGGGCGTCAGCGATCGTTTGCACCTTGTATTGCAGGCCGGCGCGAGTGGCATAGCCGCCGACGTTGCCCTGCCGGTCCATCAGCAGCACGCGCACCCAGTCCGCGCGCTTCATGTGATGCTCAGCAATGCTTTCACCGATCACCGGCTGCATGTCATTCAAGATCGCCATGCCGGCATCATGCAGCGATAGGCCAGCGCGCATGAGCGACACCGTGCGCGCTGCCACCGCCAACCGAATCGCAATCTCACCCAGCCCCATACACGCCGCCGCACCATGCTGGCTGTGAGCATAGTTGCCGGCACCGATCACCGGTGAATCCCCCACCCGCCCGGGATACTTCCACGCGATGCCAGAAGTGGTGACCGCGCTGCAAATGCTGCCGCGCGCGTCGCGCACGATCACATTCATCGTGTCGTGCCCTTCCTGCACCGTCAACGCCTGATTCACCGCGCCAATCACGTCGGTGGGCAGGGCCGGCGCGCGCCAGCCCATCTGCGCCAGCTGATCGCGCCACATTTGACTCGCCTCAGCAGAAAGGTTGTCGCGGCGTTCAGCGCCGATCTCGGCAGCGAACTGCGCCGCGCCATCGCCGGCGAGCAGCACGTGTGGCAAGCGCTGCATCACTGCGCGCGCCACGCTGATTGGATGGGCGAAGCCCTTCAGCGCGGCAACTGCGCCGGCCTTCAACGTGTCACCATCCATGAACGACGCGTCGAGTTCAACTTCGCCGAGGATGTTGGGCCGGCCGCTGTAGCCGACGGTGTGTTCGTTGGGATCGTCTTCCACGTCGCGAGCGATGCGCTCGGCGACGTCGGCGGCGGAAGCGCCAGCGCGCAGCATGTCGGCGCCGGCGGCGATGATGTCATCGCGAATCTCTGCGTTGGCAAGGATGGTCCATGTGGGCTGCATGGGCGGGATTGTGCCACGAGTGCACCGATCAGGCGAGCATGCGCATGGATCGTCTGCGTAGATCGGCGTAACTATGTCTCACACAGAGAGCACAGACCCTTTCGCGCGTCATCAACATTGGGTCGCGTCAATTTCGAGCGCAACGAGACAGCTCGTTCTGTTCACACTTGAGGTTCCACGCTATGTTCGATGTGGCAATTCGCCATGCCCCATCTTCAAGATGCGCTTGGCAACCGGCGCGTCCACTGGCGTCACCGACAGGCGCGAGCCAGTGCGCACGACCATCAATGCTTCCGGCGTGAAGGCGACCTTTAACGCGGCCAGCGTGACCACACGCGGGAATTTTTCTACGAACGCCACCTTGACCGTCTGCCAGCGCGGGGCAGCCGGCGTGCTTTTCGGGTCGTAGTAACTGCTGTGCAGATCAAATTGCGTCGGATCGTCGATATTGGCTTCAACAACCTTGCACACGCCGGCGATGCCAATCTCGTCGCTTTTGGAGTGATAGAAGAAGCACAGGTCGCCGGCTTGCGCCGCGCGTAAATAGTTGCGCGCCTGATAGTTGCGCACGCCATCCCAGATCGTCTCGCCTAGCTTCGCCAGATCGTCGATGCTAAATGCGCTCTGCTCGGATTTCAGCAACCAGTAATTCATTGCGAGGACGATTGTAGAAGTTGGCCCTCAAATTGTCACAATACGTTTTACCGGCGCTTGCGGGCGCCTTTCGCCGGCTTCTTGTAGATCACGGGTTTTCCGGCCAGCGCGCCTTCCGTCGCCAGTTCATCCTGCGCCGCTTCATCGCCCATCCGGCGCACCTTCTCCCACTCCGGCGTCTTGTCATCGATGTCGTTCAGCGCCATGCGCAGCTCCAGAATCTGATCGCGCAACATGGCTGCCTTCTCGAACTCCAACTCCTTCGCCGCCTGGCGCATCTGCGCTTCCAGGTCCTGCAGCACGCGGCGCTGTTCATCGCGCGGCAACGACGCCATGCGGTGGATGATCGAGCCGCCCTCATCGCGCGTTTCCTCGTCGCCGTATTTCTCCTTGCCCTCCGCCAACTTCACACGGTCGGTCAGGTCACGCACGGCCTTGTAGATGGAGACTGGCTGGATGTTGTGCTGAGCGTTGTAGGCAAGCTGCACCGCTCGCCGGCGCTCCGTCTCCTCCATCGCAGCCTTCATCGAATCGGTGACTTTGTCGGCGTACATGATCACCTTGCCATGCACGTGTCGCGCAGCGCGGCCGATCGTCTGGATCAACGATGTGCCGCTGCGCAGGAAGCCCTCCTTGTCGGCGTCGAGGATCGCCACCAGTGACACCTCCGGCAGGTCCAAACCCTCGCGCAAAAGGTTGATCCCGACGACCACGTCGTATTCGCCGAGGCGCAGGTCGCGCAGAATCTCCACGCGTTCCATCGTCTGCACCTCACTGTGCAGATATTGCACCTTGATGCCAATCTCGCTGAGATACGCGGTCAGGTCTTCGGCCATGCGCTTGGTCAGCGTCGTCACCAGCACGCGCTCGCCCTTGTCCACGCGCGCGCGAATCTGCGCGATCAGGTCATCGACCTGCCCCTTCACCGGCTTCACCTCCACTGCAGGATCGACAATGCCGGTGGGGCGAATGACTTGATCGACAACCTTCTGACTGTGCTCAAGCTCATACGGTCCGGGCGTGGCCGAGGTGTAAATCACCTGCCGGAAGCGCGTTTCGAACTCATCGAACTTGAGCGGGCGGTTGTCGAGCGCGCTGGGCAGGCGGAAGCCATATTCGACCAGCACCTTCTTGCGCTCCTGATCGCCGTTATACATGCCGCGCACCTGCGGCAGCGTCATGTGGCTCTCGTCGATGACGAGCAGGAAGTCATCTGGGAAGTAGTCGAGCAGGGTGAAGGGCGGCGTGCCGGCGGGCCGGCCATCCAGCAAGCGCGAGTAGTTCTCGATGCCACTGGTGATGCCAACTTCGCGCAGCATCTCCAGGTCATAGCGCGTGCGCTGCTCGATGCGCTGCGCCTCCAGATATTTCTCCTCCCATTTGAACTGGGCGATGCGCTCTTCCATCTCCGTTTCGATTTCACGGATGGCGCGCTGTAATTTTTCCTGCGAGGTGATGTAGTGCTTGGCTGGATAGATCTCGATTTCATCGAGGTCATTCACGATCTCGCCGGTGAGGATATCGATCTCAGTGATGCGCTCGATGTCGTCGCCAAAGAACTCGACGCGATAGGCCGTCTCGGCGTAGGCCGGCTGAATCTCCAACGTGTCGCCGCGCACGCGAAATTTGCCGCGCAAGAGGTTCACGTCGTTGCGCTCATATTGAATGGCCACCAGCATGCGCAACACCACATCGCGCCGGCGCGCCTCGCCCCGCTTCAACTTCACCACGAAGCGGCCGTAGTCCTCGGGGTTGCCCACGCCGTAGATGCATGACACCGATGCGACGATGATCACATCGTTCCGACTCATCAGCGAACTGGTCGCAGCCAGCCGCAAGCGGTCGATCTCGTCATTGATCGAGCTGTCTTTTTCGATATAGAGGTCGAAGCGCGGCACATACGCTTCGGGCTGGTAGTAGTCGTAATAGCTGACAAAGTATTCGACTGCATTTTCGGGGAAGAATTCCTTGAACTCGGCGTAGAGTTGCGCAGCCAGAGTCTTGTTGTGCGCGATGATGAGCGTCGGCTTCTGCGTGCGCTCAATCACCTTGGCAACTGTGTAGGTCTTGCCAGTGCCGGTGGCGCCGAGCAGCGTGGTGTAACGATTGCCGGCGTTCACACTGGCAACCAATTCTTCAATGGCCTGAGGTTGATCGCCCGTCGGTTGAAAAGGGGAATGTACCTTGAGCTCTGGCATTCATCTCCTGTTGAAAGGCAAGGGGCGATTATAGAACAGGTGAGCTAACGCATGAGACGAGATGAACATTGCATGAATGCATTGAAGTCCAGGCAACCCCTGGCCGGCGAGCCTGCTCCGCACAGTCACCGGCGCCTTCTCATCCAACCCAGGCTCTCACCCCACTCTTACCTGACTGTGCTAAGTTGGCGGCGCACAAGTGCGCTGCGTGTGAAACCGTATGGATGAGATGAGGGAACACATCACCGAATGGTCGCGGCGGGCGCGATTGCAGCGCGGCCTCGCGCTGCTGTTCTTCGGCCTTGCCTGCGGTCTGGGCATCGCGCTGGTCATCGCGCTGGCTTCACGCGCATTTCCACTCATGGCGACCTCAGCCGTGATCTTGCTGGCCATCGTGCTGGCGCTCGCCGGCGTCAGCCTCGCCTTCCTCTGGCCATGGCTGCGCGCGGCACGCACCCAGCCCATCGAATGGGCGCGTCGATTCGACCACGCATTCGGCCTGCAAGAGCGCGTGTCCACCGCGCTGGAGATCGCTGACGGCGATATTCCAGCCCACAGCGATCTGCTGCGCAACAGCCAGCGCAAGGACGCAACGCGCATCATCGAAGGCATCGATGCGAAAAAATTGCTGCCGCTGAAGATCTCGCGGCGGGATGCGCTCGTGTCACTCTTCTTCCTGATCACGCTGGTTGCCGCACTCGCCCTGCCAAATCCGCAGCAGCAAATTCTGGCGCAGCGCGAGGAATTGCGCCGCACCATTGCGCAGCAAGTGCAACAACTTGAACAGGCGAAACAAGCCATCCAGCAATCCGCGCTGACCGACGCGCAGAAGAAACTGGCTATGGATGCGCTGGACGACGCGCGGCGCAAATTGGAAGATCCGAACATCACTCCAGAAGAGGCGATGGCCGCGATCAATGAAGCGCAGTCGACTCTGGATGCGCTGAATGATGAGGCCGCGCGGCAACAGGCCGATGACTTGCAACGCGCCGGCGAGAGCCTGTCGCCTGATGAACTCACCAACAACCTCAGCAATGCGCTTGCCAATCAGGATTTTCAGCGCGCAGCAGAGGAATTGCGCAATCTCGGCACAGATCGCCAGACCGGCCAGCCTCTGACTGCGGAAGAGCAACAGCGCGCCGCCAATCAGCTCGATCAACTGGCGCGCGGTGTGCAAAACAGCGACCCGCAACTGGCCCAACAGATGCGCGAGGCTGCGCAGCAATTGCGCGAGGGCAATGCACAGCAGGCGCAGCAATCTTTGCAACAAGCCGCCAACGCGCTGCAGCAGGCTCAACAGCAAAGCGCTGTATCACAGGCATTGGACAATGCCCAGCAACGCGCCGAAGCCGCGCGGCAGGCAATCGCCGAACAATTGGCGCAGCAACAGCAACAGGCGCAAGCCGGCCAGACACAGCAGGGGCAGGAATCGCAGCAGGGTCAACAGGGGCAGCAGGGTGACGGCGGACAGCAAGGCGCCACCATGGCTGGAGACAATCAGGCCGGCGCGCAGCAACCCAGCGCAGCCTCCGCGCAGGGCGGCCAACCCTCCTCGCAGAACACCACCCAGAAGAGCGACGATTTCGGCTCCGCGGACCAGGTGTATGCCCCACAGCGCATCGGAAGTGATGGCAAGCAGGTGATATTGCCCGATTCACAAGGGCAGGCCGCGCCAAACGCCCAAGGCCGGCCCAACACAGCGCCCGCCGGCAGCAGCACCGTGCCGTATGAGCAGGTCTATGGCGATTACGCCAAGGCTGCCGACGACGCGATGCAGACCGGGCAGGTGCCGGCAGAGATGCGCGATTATGTTCGCGACTACTTCAGCTCGCTCAACCCGCGTCAACAAAACAATCCAAATCGTTGAACGCCCCACGATGGGCCAAGTTGCACAATCGTTTGTCTTTATCCATGCTTGTGCGGTAACATCCAACCACGTGAAATCAGTTCTTCTCACGGGGGGATACAGCCTTTGGGTTAATCAGGGAACCACATGGAACTCATCAAAGTGTCAGCAACGTCTCGGTCGACAGCAGTTGCGGGGGCAATTGCAGGTGTGGTGCGCGAACATGGACGGGCAGAGGTGCAGGCCATCGGCGCCGGCGCAGTGAATCAGGCAGTGAAGGCGGCGGCAATCGCGCGCAACTACCTGCTGCTGGATGGTTATGATGTTGTCATCATCCCGTCATTCGGCGAAGTAGAGATCGAGGGCGCCGAACGCACCGCCGTCAGGTTCAGCATTGAACCAAGATGATGCAGTGCGAAAGTCAACTCAAAAACAAGACACCCGCCGTGAAGCGGGTGTCTTGTTTTTCCAGGGTCCGGAACTGATGTTAATTCGGGTCTGTATCGCGGACCTTGACGCGCACCACATCGGCCTCATTGTCCTTCAAGCCATCGCGATGCAGGAGCAGCAAGCCAAGCTGCGAAGGTGAAGCCACGTTGCCGTTCGGCACAGGCGCCACGAACAGGTTGAGCGACTGGTTCACCGGCACAGTTGTCTGCCACGCCGCAGGCAGGAAGCGCGGCGTATCCGGCGTGAACGTCATGTTTTCGATGGCGTCAGTCAGATTGCCGGTAAAGTAGTTGTCAAAGGCGTACACGCTGTAGGTGAACTTCGTGCCTGGCGTCAACCCCACCGCAGCCATCGGCGCAGTCATGATCATGTTGGCCGAGTTGAGGTCTGCATCAGCATAGAAGTAGGCCGTGGCAACGCCGGTGGCAAGATCCGCCACGTAGACCAGCGTCTGCCCCGTGGATGCAAACGAGCCATTCTCAGCCGTATACATCACGAAGTCCGGCGTGCCATCGTTGTTGTTGTCGATATACACGTCGAACTCAGCCGGATAGGCCGGATGCGAGCGCTGCCGGAAGGTGTTGATGCCGATCTGGATCAGCGGCGTGTTGCCACTGAAGGCCAGCCGCGCGCCCACTGCGCGCAAGTCGATGATGGCGAAGTTATCACCGGGCTGCGGCAACTCCACATTGGGGATGCGCCTGCTGGTTCCAGTCAGCGCAAAGATGTCCGTGCGGCCATCTACCGCGCCGCGATTGCGCATGCGAATGGCGTTGTCGCGGTTCAGGTTGATCCGGCGATCTGAAATCTGCATGTTCGAGGCGCGATGCGGCAGCACATGCCATGGCACCTGGATGCTGTCTGTGCCCTCAGAGATGCTGATGTAGCCATCGAACTCCACCCCTTGCAGGCGATAACCATCCCCGCCGAACGCGCCGCCATTCAACGTCCAGACTGGCAGCTTGGTTGGATCGATGGTGACAGTGACCCTGAAGGTCTTGCTGCGGCCGGCTCTCACTTCGATCGTCGCCGGCGCTTCGATCGTCACGGCGCCACTCGCGGCATCGTCGTTGTAGCGGAAGATGTTCTGGATGGTGTAGGTGCGGCGCGTATTGCCGTAGTTCACCACGCGCACGCGGCGCACCAGCCTCAGTGGCGAACTGGCGGGCTGATAACCAAACGAAAGGCTGGGGATCAGCGTGTCTTCATCCCATGCCGCCGTCGTGGTGGCAACTGCGCGATTCACGCGCACTTCGCCGCCGCCGATGCGGGTGATGGGGGCCAACACGCCCGGCAGGCCGACGGGGTTGATGCCGATGTTGGTATCACCGGTGTTCATCAGCAGCGCCTTCACCTCGACTGGCGTATAGTTCGGGTTCTTTTGCAGCAACAGCGCAGCGGTGCCGGCGACGACCGGTGCAGCGCCAGAAGTGCCGCCAAAGTCTGTCTGGCCGTTGCCTGTGCCAACCTCAGCTGAAAGCGATGCGCCGGGCGCGCCAATGTCAGGCTTGATCGCCTGGAAGCTGTAGCTGGGTCCGCGAGACGATGAAGCCACCATGTTGCCGGCCAGCGCCGCAGCTTGAGTTGGGTCAATTGTGACGGGCTGCCCAACCAGCGTCTTCAAAACGGCACCATCAGCGCGCGTAACCGTGTAGCCAGGGACGCTCGCGTCGCCGCCGCCATAGCCGAAATCGGGCGGCAAATCACCTGGGGCCTGCGAGACGTTGTTCGCGATGATGGCAGCGGCGCCACCGCCGGCCGCCACGCTCGCAACCTTGATGCTGACAGAGCAGGTGCCTCGGTCAATCAGCACAATCTTGCCGACCAGCGAGCCAGGCGCAAATGCAGTGCATCCTGCCAGGTTGCCGCCAGCGCCGTCGCCATATTGCAAAGGAGCTGTGGCCGCTGCCGGCGCTGCCGACCAGGGTTGCCAGTTGCCGCCGGCGATGGCGCTGCCCGAAACGATGCGGTAGAGCTTCGCGTTGGGCATCTGCGTCTGGGCGACTGAAATCACCTCGGGCTGCGACGAAGGCGAGCCAAGAATGTAGGGCCGGTCAGCGCTGTTGCCGGCGGACGCCACCACCACCACGCCATATCGAACCGCATTGGCGCTGGCCAGCGATAGATCGTCTTCGACCTGGCCGTAGGACGAGCCAAGCGACATGTTGATCACGTCAACAGCGTCATCCACGCAGCCATCGCCATTCGGATCGAGCGCATATTCAATCGACTGTAACAGCGCAACGCCGTTGCACGAACTGGCGACCGCGCTGCATGCCTTCAAGGCAAACAACTTCGCACCTGGCGCAACTCCCTTGTGTGTGCTGTCCGCACCCTGGCCGGCGATGATGTCCGAGACATGCGTGCCATGCCCTTCATAGTCAATCGGATCAGGGTCCGGCGCCAGAGTTGCCACATTCGGCCATGATTCACCCACGAAGTCATAGCCGCCGATCACCTTGGCGGTTGGGAAAAGTCCGTCGAGCGTGGTGTTGCGCGGATCGCTTGGGCTGGTGCCGTAGGCTGCTTCATACGCTGCAAGCGTGCCGGGACCGCCCAGATTAAAGTGTGTGTAGTCAACGCCTGAATCGATGACAGCGACGGTCACGCCCGTGCCGTCATAGCCGCTTTGCTGCACCGTTGCCGCGCCAATATATGGCACCACGGTCGAGAGCGCCAATTCGTAGTTGCCAATGGGGCGCGCCGAAACCACGCCGGGCAGCGCGCGCACGGTCTGCAACTGCGATGCATCAATATTCACCACTACTGCGTTCAGCGCTTTCGTCAGCCTCGCGCGTTCCACCCCGCCCAGCGTCTGCAATTGCGACAGCAACGCCTGCTGCTCCTGATCGAGTGTTTGCTTGTGCGCTTTTTGCTGATTTTTGCCGGCGCGGCTGAAGCGTTTGCCGTTGATGCCGGCGAGTTCCGACACCGACGGATCACTCAACCGCACCACGACATCAATGGGGCCGATCAAAGCGCGATTCTGCCGTATGCCGCCATCGACTGCCTCAGCGATCTCCAGATCTGGCGAAATCTGCACAACCGGACCGCTGGTTTGCGCAGCAGCCGGCAGGACACTCGCGCTGATGAGCGATGCCAACAGCGCCATGCCAAGTGCCTTCATTCTGTTCATGTATCTCCTCGAAAAATCCACGTAGATTCATCAAGCACATTAGTTCGTTGTTTTGATCTGGGACATGACAGGGTTAGGATATCTTGGTGATTCACCTTCCTTTCTAGAAATGCATCTTCTGGCAGTTTCGCTATGCGTCACAACTTATGCGACTCCCTCGACAATGCCAGCAAAAATGTAATATATGCGGAGTGTAGCGGATTCTAGGTGTTTTGGAAGTGGAAAAGGGATGAACCTGCCATTAACGTGACAGGTTCATCGCATTTTGCCTTTGCGCGATGTGCGCCAGCAAGGGTTTATGTATCAGATGGCATGCTATTGCGTCACAGCACCGTCGCAGGCGCGACCCACAAGCTTGGCGAATTTCGCCAGCGCGCCGCTGGTGTAGTGTGGCTTTGGCGCTTTCCACTTGCTCATGCGCTTTGCAATCTCGGCTTTGGTCAATTTCACATTGATCCTGCCGCGCGCAGGGTCAGTGGCGTCAATTTCGATGATGTCGCCATCCTTCAACGCGGCGATCGGTCCGCCGACGGCTGCCTCTGGCCCAATGTGGCCGATGACGAAGCCGGTGCTGGCGCCGGAGAAGCGGCCATCAGTCAGCAGTGCGACGTCATAGCCCATCCCCTGCCCACGAATGGCTGCCGTCACCGAAAGCATCTCCGGCATCCCCGGTGCGCCCTTCGGACCGACGTAGCGAATGACCACCACGTCGCCGGCCTTGATACCGCGCTTGGCCACGACAGCCATGCAATCCTGCTCGGTGTCGAACACGCGCGCCGGCCCGGTATGCTTCAGCTTCGTCACGCCGGCCACCTTCACCACGCAGCCCTCCGGCGCAAGGTTGCCCTTCAGGATCACCATGCCGCCACTGCTGCGCAAAGGTTTCTTGACCGGATGCACCACATCCTGCCCCTTCAACTGTTGCGCATTCTTCACGCCCTTCAGGTTTTGCTTCAACGTCTTGCCGGTCACCGTCATCACATCACCATGCAGCAAGCCGGCATCCAGCAACGTCTTCATCACGACCGGCACGCCGCCGATGTTGTCCAGATCCTCCATCACATACCGGCCGCCTGGCGTCATGTCAGCGATGTGCGGCGTACGGCAAGTGACGCGAGTGAAATCATCAAACGTCAGCTTGATGCCCATCTCGTGGGCGATGGCCGGCAGGTGCAACGCCACGTTCGTCGAGCCGCCCATCGCCAGCACCAGCGTGAGCGCATTTTCGAACGCTTCCATCGTCATGATGTCGCTCGGCTTGATGCCGCGCTTCATCAGGTTGATCAGCGCTTTGCCGCTCTCATAGGCGACAACCTTGCGCGCATCGGCCACCGCCGGCGGAGAGGCATTCCCCGGCAGCGCCATGCCCAGCGCCTCACTCACGCTGCTCATGGTGTTGGCAGTGAACAGGCCGCCGCACGAACCGATGCCCGGGCAGGCTGCGCACTCCAGTTCGTAGAGATCTTCGTCTGTGATCAGGCCAGCTTCGCGCTGGCCGACAGCCTCATACACCGTCTGGATCGTGACGTCCTTGCCACGAAACTTGCCCGGCTCGATGGTGCCGCCATAGACGAAGATGCTCGGCAGGTTGAGCCGCGCCATCGCCATCAGCGTGCCGGGCAGGCTCTTGTCGCAGCCGGCGAGGCCGACCAGAGCGTCGTAGCAATGCGCGCGCATCATCAGCTCGATCGAGTCTGCGATCACCTCGCGGCTGACCAACGATGACTTCATGCCCTCATGGCCCATGCCGATGCCGTCGCTCACGGCGATGCTGACAAATTCACGCGGCGTGCCGCCCAATTCGCGCAAGCCGCGCTTGGCTTCCTGCGCCAGAAAACCAAGCGACAGGTTGCACGGCGTCGCTTCGTTCCAGGTGCTGGCCACGCCGATGAGCGGCTGGCGCAAATCCTGATCGTTCAATCCCATCGCGCGCATGAATGCGCGGTGCGGCGCGCGCGCAATGCCTTCGAGTTCCTTGCTCTGCGTCTTGAGATTTTCAGTAGACATTGAAATCACTCTCTTGCGTCAAAAAGACAACGGTTTGATTCTACGCCGCGCCCGCAGAATTGGGCATGGACTTTGCTCACCTGTCTGACAGGCGAGCGCATCGCCGGCGCGCCGCAGCTATCATCCTTAACGAGACGCAGGAGCCTGCCACGCGCAATGCATCCATCGCAATGAGAACCATGCGCCGGCTCAGCTTGCGATAAACTAGCCGCCGGCGCGGCAGGATGCAGCCTGCCGGCATACTCATCTTTCACCTATTCACCATGACCACTTCCAAAACACTTCGCGCCGGCGTGATCGGCTGCGGCGCCATCGGCCAGCGCGGCCACATTCCCGGCCTGAAGGCTGCCGGGGTTGACGTGATTGCCGTGTGCGACAGCAACCTGCCACGCGCAAAAGAGACCGCCGAGACCAACGGCATCGCCAATTACTACGGCCACTACAGCGAGTTGATCGCCAACGACGACGTCGATCTCGTCACCGTCGGTCTGCCCAACGCGCTTCACGCGAGTGTGTCGATCTCCGCGCTGCAAGCCGGCAAGCACGTGCTGTGCGAGAAGCCGATGAGCATTACCAGCGCCGACGCCGCAGCGATGATTGAGGCGTCAAAGCGGGCTGGCAAACTGCTCAGCATCAACCAGCACATGCGCTTCGACGGCACATCGCTGGCAATGCGCGACGCGGTGGCCGGCGGCACATTCGGCCGCATCTATCTCACCGATGTGCGCATGATTCGCACCAATGGCATCCCGGGGTTTGGCAGCTGGTTCACGAACAAGGATCTGGCCGGCGCCGGCGCGCTGTTCGACATCGGCGTGCACATGCTCGACCTGGCCATGTTCATCTCCGGCTTCCCCGAAGTGCAGGCCGTGAAGGGCTACCTCAGCAGCGCGCTGGGCGAGCAGAAGCTCGGCCTCGGCGGCTGGGGCATCGACCGCGGGGCAAAGGGACGCTTCGACGTGGACGATACCGCCATGGCGTTCCTTACGCTGGCGAACGGCGGCGTCATCCGCCTGATCGTGACCTGGGCAGCGATGGGTCTGTCTGAGGAGCGCGTGATCGTGAACGGCACGCAGGGCGGCGCGGATCGCTCGCCACTGATCTACGGTAGCGAGACGCCCTTGAAGTTCTACAAAGCCGACGAGAACGGCAACATCGACGGCTATGCGCCAGACATGAGCGCCTATCAAGGCGGCGGTTGGATCAAGGCCATCGCATCCTTCGTCGACGCCGTGCGCGGCGACTCGCCGTTGCTGGTGTTGCCGGAGCAAGCATTGCTCACCACGCGCATCCTCGAAAAGATTCGCGAGAGTGCTGCAAGCGGCAAGGAAGTCGCATTCTAGAGTTTGGAGAATGGAGATTGCGGACGCACGCCAATCTCCATTTTTCAATCTTCACTTTCCAATCTCAAGATATGAACCCCACCCTTCCAAAAGGTTTCCGCGCCGCCGGCATCGCCGCTGGCATCAAAAAGAATGGCAAGGCCGACCTCGCATTGATCAGCAGCGAGAACGAGTGCGTGGCGGCTGCGGTCTTCACGACAAACAAGATGAAGGCCGCGCCGGTGATCCATGACCAAAAGCTGATTGCCGATGGCAACAAGGTGCGCGCGGTGGTCATCAACGCCGGCTGTGCCAATGCCTGCACCGGCGAGCAGGGTTTGAAGGATTGCAAGGAGACTGCACAGATCGTTGCGGCGCAGCTCGGTTGCGATGCGAAGGGCGTCTTCGTCATGTCCACTGGCGTAATTGGCGTCAATCTGCCGATGGAGAAGCTGCGCGAAGGCATCCCCAACGCGGCGAACGCACTGAGCGAAGAGGGGCTGTATGCCGCCGCGCATGCCATCATGACGACCGACACAGTGCCGAAGGTGGCCAGCGATGAATTGCATGTGCCGAAGCCGGACAAGGGCATTGGCAAATCGGCGCGCTTCACTGGCATTGCCAAGGGCTCCGGCATGATTCATCCCAACATGGCAACGCTGCTGGCCGTGGTGATGACAGATGCCGTCGTGCAACCCGAAACCTTGAAGAAGGCGCTCGACGTCGCAACGCGCAAGTCATTCAACCGCATCAGCGTGGATGGCGACACCAGCACCAACGACACGCTGCTGGTCATCGCAAACGGCGCGAGCGGGCTGGAGCCAGCTGCGCTGGAGGTGGAGATTCTCCTGACGAGCGTGTGCATCGACCTGGCCAAGCAGATCGCGCGTGACGGCGAAGGCGCGACGAAGTTCATCACGATTGAAGTGACTGGCGCGAAGGATGAGCGGCAGGCTGAGAGCGTGGGCCGCACGATTGCAAAGTCGCCCCTGGTGAAGACTGCGTTCTATGGCGAGGACGCCAACTGGGGCCGCATCACCTGCGCCGCCGGCTACAGCGGCGAAGAGGTCGTGCCAGAGAAGATGTCGCTGTGGTTCGGTGGCGTGCATGTGTTTGCGAATGGCATGCCAACAAAATATTCCGAAGAGGAAGCGACCGCCGCGATGAAGCCGCACGACGTGACGGTGAAGCTCGACCTGGGGCTGGGAACCGCCGGCGCCACGGTGTGGACATGCGACTTCTCCCACGAATACGTCACGATCAACGGCAAATACCGAACATGATCGGACAAAGCCTCTGAGCGCAGCGCTGGCCGACAGTGCAACTCACTGATCAGCCCGCCCGCCTGACATGTCGCGAATGGGCTTGAAGGTTCGGCGATGCGCAGGCGAAAGGCCAAGATCGTGCAAGCACTGCCGGTGGGTGCGCGTGCCATAGCCCTTGTGCAAGGTGAAGCGATAGCCGGTGATTTGTCCATCGAGTTCGCACATCAGCGCGTCGCGCGCTGTTTTGGCCAGGATGCTTGCCGCCGCCACCGACAGGCTGATTGAATCTGCAAAGTTGAAGGATTGTTGATGCAGTTTCACTGCCGGCAGCCTTACCGCGTCGATCAGAAGCGCATCAGCCTGCAACGCCAGCCTTTCCACTGCGCGCCCCATCGCCAATCGTGTCGCCGGCAGGATGCCCAGCGCATCGATCTCGTCGTTGCCGGCGCTGCCCACCGCCCACGCCAGCGCCACGCGCTGCACGATCTCGCGCATGGCTTCGCGCTGTTTTGCCGAGAGCTTCTTGGAATCGTTCACGCCGGCCAGTTGCGCCGACGCTTCGAGCGTGCAGGGCAGGATGACCGCCGCCGCGACAACCGGCCCGGCCCACGCGCCACGCCCCGCCTCATCCACGCCGGCGATGCGCGCGAAGCCACGCTGTATCAGCGCCAGCTCGCGTTGGAAATGCGGCGAAGTCCCGACTGGTTTCTCGTCACGCATTTCCGCCTGAGCAAGCAACCCCGCCTGACTTGCCTGCGACTGACTTTTTGGCCGGCGCGATTTCGATGTGCAGCTCATAGAATGATCAGTTGACCATGTTAACAAAAATCGTCCCGCCCTTGTGGGGCTGTCCGCCTGGCAACCGCAATCCTGCTGAGCGCGTACGTAGCGTGGCCTTCCACGCTACCAGCGACCCGCAATGTCTGAAGTTGATATTCAAGAGCGGTGATGGAAACCGGCGCCGAAATATGTTGACTCGCAGCAACTATCATGCGCCCTGGCGGGTTATTTCAACCCCGTTCGAATCGCGTCGCTGAATGCCTGCATGCGCTCCTTGCGCAACGCCGGCTTGTGCCCAAGCGCGCGTTTGGCGGCCTCGATCAGCCACTCCCAGCGTAGCAGCGCCAACAGACCCCAGCGCGCCAATTCTGCCTGCGCCGCGCCATGATGCTTGCGCAGATAGCGCACCTTGCTGGTGTTGAAGTAGATCATGCGCCGCGTCGAGACTTGGGTGCTGCTCTTCGCCTCGTGATGGATGATGGTCGCGTGCGGCAGCCACACCACGCGCCCGCCGGCAGCCTTCAGGCGCTTGCACCAATCCACCTCTTCGGAATACATGAAGAAGCTTCGCTCGTCCAGAAGATCGATCTGCCAGATGCGGTCCCAGCGCGCCAGCATCGCCGCGCCCACCACCCAGTCCACATCGCAGGGTTGATCGATGGGCAGGTCATCGGCGTGATAGCGGCGCGACACAGACTGCGGGGCGCACGTTTGCAGCCAGGTGCTTTCGAACAGCGTGGTTGCCAAATTGGGGAAGCGCCGGCGCGACGATTGCAGCGAGCCATCGGCATAGCGCAAAAGCGGCCCGACGATCACCACATCGCTGTGCGCGTCGGCATATTCCAGCATGGCGTCAAGCGCGCCGGCAGTCACCTGGGTGTCGGGGTTCAGCAACAAGACATAGCCGAAGGGTGAATCAGGCGCGTTATATTCCGAATCCTTGATTGCATGGAGTCCGTCATTGTTGCCGCCGGTGAAGCCGCGATTCGTCTCATTCGCGATGACATGCACCTCCGGGAATTCGGCACACAGCATCTCCACACTGCCATCGGTCGAGGCGTTGTCAACCACAAAGACGTGCTGATCGCGCATCGCCGCCGGGTGATCTCGCAGCGATTGCAGACACGCGCGCAGCAGGTCGCGCACATTCCAGTTGACAATCAGAATGGCAAGCGGGTTCTTGCGCAACGCTGCGCCCCGCAAAAAATCCGCCTGAGGAGTTGCGCTCATCTCTTTCGCTGCAAGGTGTAATCGACAAGCTCGAGCAAGGCTGCGCGGCACGGATTTTCGGGCAGGCTTGCCAGCGCATGCCTGGCATTCTGTGCGATGCCATCCGCCTCCTGCAACGCGGCCTCAATCGCATCGCTCTCGCGGATTTGCGCGATGATGCGATCATACGTCTGTGAGTCGCATTCGCCGCGTAGCGCGCACTCCAGCCCGGCGCTGCCATGCCGCTCGATATAACTGATGACCGGCAACGTAATGAGGCCGCGCCGCAGGTCGCTGCCCACTGGCTTGCCCACACTGGCCTGCTCGCCGGTGAAGTCCAGCACGTCATCCATCACCTGAAATGCGATGCCAAGATCGCGGCCGTAGTCATGCAGCGCAGCAAATTCCACGTCGCTCGCGTCGCAGATCACGCCGGCGGCGGTGGCGGCCAGCACGAACATCGACGCCGTTTTGCTGTAGATGCGGCGATAGTAATCGTCGCGCGTGGCGCGCAGCGCAAAATCGGTAAACTGCTGTTGCAACTCACCGGCGACGATGACGCCGAGCGTCTCGGAGAAGATGCTCATCACGCGCACGCTGTTTGTGTGCGAGGCCAGGCCGGCTGCCACCGAGAAAAGATAATCGCCAGTCAGCACGGTGGCCGCCGGCGTCCAAACTGCGTTCAAGGTGGCCGTGCCACGCCGCACCAGCGAACCGTCGATCAGATCGTCATGCACCAGCGTGGCGGTGTGCAGCATTTCCACCGCGCTCGCCAGATCGGCAGCGCGCGGGTTGTCAGGTTGTCCCAGCATGCCGGCGATCAGCAGCGTGATAACAGGGCGGATGCGCTTGCCGCCGCTGGCAACGATGTGCTGCACCGCCTCGCGCAACGCCGGCGGCTCGATGTCCGGCAATTGGCGCAACCTCGCCTCCACCGCTGCCATCTGCTGGCGCACCAACTCCTGCGCGCGCGTCATCGCATCCCCCGGCATGTGTGTTCTCTCGTTTGACATCAGCGTGTCCGCTCTCTGTGCTGAAATTGCGCTCATCTTACTCATCCCATTCCCATCTCACAATCGTCCAGCCCAAACAACCTGCGCGCATTTTGTGTGGTGATCCGTGCAATTTCATCAAATGTCACGCCGTGCAACTCAGCGAGTTTCTCCGCGACCAGACGAACGTGCGCTGGTTCATTGCGTTTGCCGCGATGCGCTTGCGGCGCAAGGTATGGCGCATCGGTCTCGATCAGTATTCTCTCCAGTGGCGCAGCCTTAACCATATCACGCAAGTCTTTTGCGGAAGGATAAGTGATCGGCCCGCCCAGGCCAATGCAATAGCCGAGCTCAAGTGAGGCTTGCAGATGATCGATATTGCCAAGAAATGAATGCATGACCAGCGGCAGATCGCGCCCATGCCGGCGCAAAATCTCCAGCGTGTCGTCATACGCATCGCGACAGTGAATGATCACCGCCAACCTCAACTCACGCGCCAGGTCCAACTGCGCGATGAACGCCGCCGCCTGCCTGTCATGCGGCACAGTCTTCCAGTGGTAATCCAACCCGATTTCGCCAATGGCGACGACCAGCTTGCGCTGTGCGCTGGCGCGCGCTTCAACGATCATCCCGCGCAAGATGCGCACGGTGTCGTCACCGAAATCACCGGCGTCGTTGGGGTGAATGCCGGCGGCGGCGACGATGTCATCGTGCGCCTGTGCCAACGCAATGGCGCGCCGGCTGCTCACGAGGTCGAAGGCGGGGTTAAGCAGCAGCGACACGCCGGCGGCATGGGCGCGCTGCAATACCGCCGCGCGGTCACCATCGAACCTTTCGATATCGAGATGGCAATGCGTATCGAAGAGCATGATCGCACTCACAAAAAAGCGCGGCTCAGCACCGCGCTTTCATACCAATCACTCACAAAACTGCCATAGCGTAAAAATACACCCTGGCGGGAAGTTCATACCTTCGCGAGCTTTTCGCCGTCGGCGAGAATCGGCTGCACCAGCGATTCCTTCGTCGTCTCGACGTAGATGCGCATGAGCGGCTCTGTGCCAGACATGCGAATGAGCATCCAGCCGCCATCTTCCAGCGCGAACTTGTAACCGTCGGTCAGGTCTTTGCCCACGACCTTCACGCCGCCGATCGACGCCGGCATCGCGCCAGCCAATTGCGTCTTGATCGCCTCACGCTTCACCGGGTCGATGCGCGCATCGATGCGGTCGTAGTAATGCGGACCGACTTTGCCAAACAGCCAATCGATCAACTGACTCGGCTTTTTGCCAGTCTTCACCTGCATATCAAGGAACATCAAATTGGCGAGAATGCCATCGCGCTCCGGCACATTGCCGCGGAAGGCGTAGCCGCCACTCTCCTCGCCGCCGATCATCGCATCGGTCTCGGTCATCTTTGGCGCAACGTATTTGAAGCCGACGCCGGTCTCATACACCGGCACGTTGTAGAGCTTGCCGAGCTTCTCCAGCATGCTCGTCGTGCTGAGCGTCTTCACGATCGCGCCGCGCTCACCGCGCAGATCGAGCAGATATAGCGCGAGCAAGGCGTAGGCGCGCAACTGGTTGATGAACGCGCCATTCTCATCGCCCATGCCGCAGCGGTCAGCATCGCCGTCGGTGATGCAGCAGCAATCGGCTTTGGTCTCAACCGTCTTTTGCAGGCCGACGTTCACGTTGGGCGGAATTGGCTCGGGCCGCAGCATCTCCGGGAAGATCGGATTGCGGACATTGTGAATCTCGATGATTTCGGTCTTGTCGCCGCCAATCAAGCGCGGCAGCCAGCCAGCGCCATTGCCCCACATCGCATCCATCAGCACGCGCAGGCCGGCGCTCTTCAACGGAGCAAGGTCGATCAGCCTGTGCAGGTTTGCAATGTAATTGGTCGATGCATCAAACTTCTCGATCATGCCGCCGCTCACGGCTTTGTCATAGTCCAGCCGCTTGGCCTCTTTCTCGCTGTCGGGAATGGCTGCTTCGATCTGCTTTAACCCCTCGGGGTCGATTGCGCCGCCGGTATTGCCGCGCACCTTGAAGCCATTGTCCTGAGGCGGGTTGTGGCTGGCGGTGATGTTGATTGCGCCGAGCGCCTGCTTGTCTGGCACCGCAAAGGCGATCACCGGTGTCGGCGTCGCGCCATCCGTCAGCCACACCTTGATGCCGTGGCCGGCCAGCACTTCGGCTGCCACAGCCGCAAAGTCTTCGGACTGAAAGCGCTTGTCGTGGCCGATCACCGCTGATTTGACCTGCCCGGATTGGGCGGTGGTGAGGATGTAGCGCGCATAGCCTTCGGCGCAGCGCCGCACATTCGCGAACGTGTAGTCATCGGCAATGCGCCCGCGCCAGCCATCGGTGCCAAACTTGATGTCATTCATGGTTGTCCTCAGTTACTGCGAATTGAATACAAGTCATCAGAATCGAACGCGAAGAAACACGGGCTGGACCTTCGTCCCTCTTGTTGCTTCGCGCTGAAAACCACAGGTCTGTCGATGGTGCAGATTGTAGTGGCTGCCGGCGCAACGCGACGCGCTAGCCCTGCAACTCTTTCAAGTCCGCATCGACCATCATCTCGATCAGCCCCTTGAAGGTGACCTGCGGCTCCCAGCCCAGAACATGGCCGGCCTTCGTCGGATCGCCGATGAGCAGATCAACCTCTGCCGGTCGGTAATACTTCGGATCGATCACCACATGATCGCGCCAGTTCAAGCCCGCGCGCGAAAAAGCCACATCGCACAATTCCTGCACCGAGTGCGTTTCACCGGTCGCCAGCACGTAGTCATCGGGTTTGTCCTGCTGCAACATCAGCCACATGCCGCGCACATAGTCGCCGGCGTAGCCCCAGTCGCGCCGCGCTTCCAGGTTGCCCACGTGCAATTCCTGCTGCATGCCCAGCTTGATGCGCGCCGCCGCATGCGTCACCTTGTGGGTGACAAATTCCAGCCCTCGTCGCGGCGACTCATGGTTGAACAGGATGCCGCTGCACGCAAACAGGTTGTAGCTCTCACGGTAATTCACCGTGATCCAATGCCCATATACCTTGGCCACGCCATAGGGGCTGCGCGGATAGAAAGGCGTGGTTTCCCGCTGCGGCACTTCCACCACCTTGCCAAACATCTCTGAGGAGGACGCCTGATAGAAGCGCGCATCGGGCTTCACGTGGCGAATGGCCTCCAGGATGCGCGTGACACCCAGGGCAGTAAATTCACCTGTCAGCACCGGCTGCGTAAACGAAGTCGGCACAAACGATTGCGCGGCAAGGTTGTAGACCTCATCCGGCTGGTATTCGCGCATCAGTTCCATCATCGACGATTGATCGAGCAGGTCACCCTGCGCAATCTCGACACGATCCTGGATGTGCTTGATGCGATCAAAGTTGATGGTGCTGGTGCGGCGCACCATGCCCACCACGCGATAGTTCATCTCCAGCAGGAATTCAGCCAGATACGAGCCATCCTGTCCGGTGATGCCGGTGATCAATGCAGTTTTTTGTGCCATGCGTTTTTTGTGTGGAGGGGTGATGGGCTGAACGGCGATCACACCAGTTGCACGCGCGCGCGCCATTCATCCAGAATATCGGCAATCGTTTGCTCAAAAGGGATGTGCGGCTGCCAGCCGGCGACTTCGCGAATGCGCGTCGCATCGCCATAGCTCACCGGCGTGTCAGCCAGGCGAAACTTGGCCGGGTCGGAGCGCAGCTCGATCTTCGCGTGGCTCAGCGCAAGCATTGCATCGAGCAGCGATTGAATCGAACGCGGCCGGCCGCTGCACACGTTGAAGACCTGCCCGCCATCGGCGAATTTGATCAGCGCCAGATATGCGCGCGCCACATCTCGCACATCGGTGAAATCTCGCTCGGCTGCCATATTGCCGAGGTGCATCACCGGCTCACGCTTGCCAGCTTCAATCTCAGCGATCTGTCGCGCAAAGTCGGCTGCGACAAAGCGCGGGCTTTGATGCGGGCCGATGTGGTTGAATGGCCGCGCAACCACCACATCGAAGCCATGGCTGCGCTGATATTGCAACGCCAGCAACTCCGCCGAACATTTGCTCACAGCATAGGGGTTGGCCGGCCGCATGAGGCGATCTTCCTTGAATGGCAAATCTTCGCGCGATGCCGGCGCCCCATACACCTCATTGCTCGACACGATCAAGATGCGCGGCAGCAAGCCATTTGCAATGATGCCCTCAAACAGATTGAGCGTGCCGCGCACGTTGGCTTCGTAGGTCTGCCATGGCGCCTTCCAGGATTCCGGCACATTCGCCTGCGCCGCCAGATGCACAATCAAATCAGGGCGCTCAAACTTCAAGAAGCGTCGCACAGCATCCTGGTCCTGAAGGTCGATCTGCCACCAGAACATGCGCGGGTGAACGCGGTCGCCGGATGTGGTTCTCGACATGCCAATCAGCCGCCAATGCGTTTCCTTGAGCAGCAGATCGGCGAGATGGCCGCCGGCGAAACCGGACATGCCAGTGATCAGGACGCGCATGGTGAAGCACTCATTGTGAAGTCGGGTGATATTTTACCTTGCACAGCCTGTCGATCACGGAATGGGCGTGACATATGGTCCGGGCGGCGTGGCAGTGGGATACAACAACGCCGGCGTTGGCAAGAGCGTGCTTGTGCCAAAGGCCACCGAGCCAATCACAGCGAGCAGCACCAGCACGACAAAGCCGGCACCGCCGACGATGCCGATCCATGAAAACAGCCGCGCCTGCTCGGGTCGCGTGGCATTGCGCCAGCCGGCCAGCCCAATCGCGCCGAGCAGCAGCGGCACCAGCGGCAGCGGTGGCACGCAGATCGCAATGCCGATGCCGAAGCAGGTGGCAATTGAGATCACGCCGCTGATGCATGCGAACAAAGCGATGATGTCGTTGCCGTTGCGCTGGCGGGTGATGAGGGGCGCCGGCGCAATCGGCAGACGCGGCAGCACGGCCACATGCCCAAGCTGGCGCAAATACACTTCGGGCGCATACACGGTCTTGCCCTGAGACTGGTATTGGCGCGCCACACGCTCGCTGACGCGCATGCCATCCTCGGTATACCAAAGATGCTCAGCGCAGAGCGGCACGCTGGTGACTTCGCAGCGCTCAACCGCTTCGTTCAGACAATCGACACATCGCGCAGACATGACAGGGATTGAAGAGCCAGGAGCCAGAAACCAAGCTATTCCATCTTGATTCCTGGCTCCTTGTTTGTCAGGCGGAGAGAGTGAGATTCGAACTCACGGTGACCCATACGAGCCACAACGTGTTTCGAGACCGCCCCAAGCAACCACTCTGTCATCTGTCCTCGCGC
>CAZPVX010000003.1:0-81285 GCA_964590135.1 uncultured Anaerolineae bacterium
GGCATGTCGTTCACCGGCTCCTATGGCGTTGGCACCAAGATCTATGAGAAGACCACGAAGAATCTCACCCGCACCCAGTTGGAGATGGGTGGCAAGAACCCAACCATCGTGTTGAACGACGCCAACCTGCCGCTGGCGGTGGATATCGCGGTGCGCGGCGGCTTTGGCCTCACCGGCCAGGCCTGCACCGCCACCAGCCGCGTGATTGTGGAAGAGGGCATCGCCAGGCAGTTCACGCAGGCGCTGGTCGATGCTGCGCGCAACCTGAAGGTGGGCAACGGGCTTGACAGCGGCGTGCAGATGGGGCCGGCGGTCAACAGCGATCAACTCAAGACCGATTTGGATTACATTGGCGTTGGAAAGAGCGAAGGCGCGAAGCTGGTTGCCGGCGGCGCGTTGATCTCCAGCGGCAGCGGCCACTTCGTGCAGCCGACGGTGTTCGAGGATGTGGAGCCGGCGATGCGCATCGCGCAAGAGGAAATCTTCGGGCCGGTGATTGGCGTGATCCGCGCGAAGCACCTCGATGATGCGCTGGAGAAGGCCAATGGCATCGGCTTCGGCCTGTCAGCGTCCATCGTAACGAACGACTTGAGCAAGGCGATGAGTTTTGCGCGGCGCATTGAGGCCGGCGTGGTGAAGGTGAACGAGCCAACCACCGGCCTTGCCCTGCAGGCGCCGTTCGGCGGCTTCAAGGGCAGCAGCGCCAACACGTTCAAAGAGCAAGGGCAGGCTGCGATCGAGTTTTACACCCGCACCAAGACGGTGTATGTGAAATATTAGCCTCGTTCGTCGGTGTCGATGCCGGCGCACGCATCGACACCGACGAGCGGAGACGCCAACTTTTGATACACTCACCCCCGAAAGAGTGAGGAGCCATGACCCAGACTGAATTTGCAGATTGGTTGGAGAACGTGTTGGGCAATACGCCCATCGAGGAGTTGGTCGACCCTGAAATTCTGCAGCATATGGATCGCGTCCAGCTTCAGGGGGAGGATGCGGCATGGAGTTTTGCAAAGGAGGATGCGCGCGAGCCATTCACCGTCGCGATTCGGTCGATGTGCAAAACGCTGTTTGCCGTCGGCTACGACGCCGGCCGCGAGCAGGCACAGGTGGATGCGTGGTTCAGCGGTGGCAGCGGCTTGAGTGACGATGACGCAGACGACAAGCCGGCGGACGATGACACAGCCTCACCACGCGGCCTGTTGCCGTCGTGAGCGCGAAAGGAAGTTCGGACATCCGCTCCATCGCTCCACCGATCTATCGCTGCTACCTCTCCAGCAGCAGCACCCAGTCTGGCCCGTGGTCGGGGGTTGTAAAAGAGCGCGTGCCTTTGGTGGCGAAGACGCCTAGCACAGTCGTTGTGCCAGTGCGCGGGTTATACCAGCTGGCGCGCGCTTGACCGCCGGTGATGGCGTCCATGTTTACATCCAACGTCTGGGTGTTTGGCGCGTAGATCATCGCATAGCTGCGCTCACTATCGCGCGTGGCTGCGATGTGATTGCCGCGCGCGCCGGCGTCGCATGCCAGCACTGACTGGTCCGGCACGCGGGTAAAGAATGACCGCGACTCTATCAGCCGGCGCAGATGCGCCACTTGCTGCGCGCCTGGGCGATCCACCGCTTCCGTCCAAAAGCGATCCGCGTGATTGACAACATCGAAGCGTGGCGACCAGAACTGCCAGACGCTGTGATGGCCATAGGTGACGCCGCATGCGCCGGCGAACACCGAGCGATACAACTGCTTGCGCACGTCGTGATCGCGGAAGTAGCCATTGGCTGGGTCGTAATGGGGCCATGGATTCACGGGATGGTCTTCGTAATTTGGCTCGCCGTCCAGCGTGGGCTTTGCCGGCGTCATTGCGTAATCCTCAGCCACCCAATTCCACACTGGCACGTCATGCCCGCCGCCGTGACCCGATTGCATCATATTCATGTCCAGCCATGGCTCATCATGAAGATGCTTTGCGGTGCGGCTGTCTTCGCCGCCGCATGGATGATAGGTCGTGAGCAGGTGCTTGCTGGCGCCCTCATCCAGTCCCTGTGACATGGCGCGCCATAGTGCGGTGTAATCATCCTGCTCTTTCCAGATCGCCGGCCGGTCGCCGCCCAGAATCCACACGATGTTGCTGTGCTCGGCGAGGCGCCGGCCCAGCAGATAGCCGTAGGCATAGGCGTTGTCCTCGTTGAACACGACTGGGCCGTCCCCCCAGGCGTCTTTCACCACCTTATCGCCCCAGGTTGGCAGCAGGCCGATGAACAGTCCCTTGGCTGCGGCGCGCTCGATGATCCAATCAACATGATCAAAGTAGAGATCGTTCAACTGGGTTGGATCGAGATCGTTGAGCGGCAGGTGGCCGTAGGCATTCGGGCGAGTCAGCCCACCGAACTCGGCCAGCGCCACGGCCTGGATGAGCGTGAAGCCCTGCGCTCGGCGTTTCTCCAGATACCAATCTGCCTCTTCACGCGACAGGCGGTGGAAGAGTTCCCAGGCCGTGTCGCCCAGCCAGAAGAAGGGTGTGCCGTCGGCATGCTGCAAAAAGCACCGATTGTCCGAGACGCGCAGCGCGCCGTGCTTGAGGTCGATTGAAGGTCCGTTCCACATGATGAAGATTTGAGAGTCGAGAATCAAGATGAGATGCGACTTCGACCCTGACTCTATCCAGCTAATTTTTGCACCACATCGGCCAGCGCTGCCGGCCCGCCCACGTTGCCGGGGAAGACGATGTAGATGGAGCCCGGGTAGTGTGATTCTGGCCCCAGCAACCACACCGGCACGCCGGCGTGAATTTGCCCCAACACCGCCGCGCGGCGCACCCCCAGCGCCTTTGTTGCCACATCGCTGCTGGTGATGCCGCCCTTCGCCAGCACGTAGCGTGGCTGCACCGTGATGCCGCTGACGATGGCAGTCAGACCGGCCGACACGCGCTCGCCGATGGCGAGGCTGGCGTGCGCGTCATTGCTAGTGATGAGCGTGCGGCTGGTGTAGATGACTGCGTCGCGGCCGCCGGCGATGAGCGCGCTCGCCTGTTGTGCTGTTCGCGCAACCTCGCCGGCCTGCAACGCATCATTCAGCAGCGCTTCCACGTTCACTTCAATGGCATGCGCGCCGGCGTCGAGCAATGCCTGCAGCTGCTCGGTGGTCTTTGGCACATATGAGCCGACGGCGATGAGACCGCCGTTGGACGAACTGCTGTTCGTCACATTGCGGAGATCGAGATTCGTCAACAGCGCCTTCGGTGCGATGCCGGCGCGCGCCCGCGCAAATGATGCCGCTGAGCGGTATGTAAATTGCGCGCCGCGCTCTTCGGCAATGAGCGATGCCAGCGCCACCACTTCCAGATCGCGCTCGCTGGCAGCATTCACGATACAAGCCTGACCGGCGCGCAATGACATCAGCCTGGCAGCCACAACTTGCGGTCCGCCGGCGCGAATGTCATCCAGGCAAATGCTTGACACCTCGCCGGCCTTGATTGCGCCGCGCGTTTTTTCTTCCACCCACGCCCGCAGGTTGGATGCACGATAGCCAAAGGCCGCGTCTTTTGCGAATTCGGTTTCGCCCGCCGGCGTCAATGTCTCGCCCTGCGCCACGTAATGCACATCGTCGATGGTGTAGCGGCCGCCGGCCAGAAACGCCGGCGCGATGAGATAGGGCGGCACAATGCCATGCACCTGCCGCGCAAGCGCATCCACTTCATCCGGGAAGTGGCCGCGCAGGGTCGAATCGCTGCGACTGATGAGCGCGATGTTGCATGAGGCGCCGCCTTGTTGCGCATCTTGGTTGATGCGCGATTGCGCAGCTGTCGCGTTGCGGCCGATCTCGGCGCTCAGCGCCTGCGCTTTTTCAACTGGCATCGCGCGGCTGTTGGTCAGGATGTAGAACGCCGGCAGGTCGCTCTCCAACTCTGCTTGCAACGATTCGATATGCCACTCCGTCAGCACAGGGATGCCATGCACCGACTGCGTGCCGGTCGGGTCGTCATCCAGCACGATGACTTTTTGGTGAGATGTGGCAAGCCGGCGTTGAATCTCTGGCAACACATCGTGCGGCCACTCTGCCGGCAATGCGGCAAGCACGGCTGCGAGTTTAGGCATGTGGGAGACAGGCAAAAAGTGATGCGTGATGCGCGAAACGTCAGCCGACATTTCCCGCATCACACATCTTCACTCCTGAATTTCCACCCTTACAACTCCACCTTTACCGTCACAATCTTGAACGGTGTCACGTCAAAGGTTGCGCCGTTCTTCCAGGTCAGGGATGCTTCATTCTCCTCAAGCCCATTGCACAGCCAGGCGCGTTTGATCGGTAGATCGCTCATCAAGGTGGCCTGTCCGCGCCCGCCATGCGCCTCATACATGCGCACGATGATCGCGTCGCTGTCTTCGGCTTTCTTCACGGTCTCGATCATCATGTTGGGTTCATCCACCTCGAACAAGGAGATGTCGCGCGGCGAGAGTCCCGTTTCGCTGACGAGCAGCGGCATGTTGTAGGCGTAGGCCATCTCGTTGACGCCGGCTTCCTGATGCGTGCCGGCGTGCGGCATCAGTGCATAGCGGAATTCATGCCTGCCCATGTCTGCCTCGGGATCGGGAGACTTCGGCGAGCGCAGCAGCGACAGGCGCATCACGTTGCCATGTGTGGCATGGCCATATTTGCAGTCGTTCATCAGCGCCACGCCGAAGCCATTCTCAGAGAGATCGGCCCACTTGTGGGCGCACACTTCGAACATCGCAACCTCGTGCGAGGTGTTGAAGTGGGTCGGGCGCTGCAGATGGCCGAACTGAACGTCGTAAGTCGCTTCATTGGCGCGCACATTCAGCGGGAACTCGACCTTCAGGAAGGTGCGGCTCTCGTGCCAGTCAACTGATGTAGCGAAATCGACCCAACTGGATGTGGCATCGAGATACGCTATTTGTCGCAGCGTGCTGCGCGGCGAGAGTTCATAGACGAACTCGATTGCAGCGCGCAATGGACCGCGCTCTATCAGTTTTGCGCTGACTGCGCCGGCGGCATTCTGGCGCTTTTCCAGGTGGAACACATCCACATCCCACGCTTCCCAGTCCATTGGATGATCGTCGAACAGCACGAACTGGTTGGCGCGTTCGCCTTCGGCAATGGCCTCGCGATCGATGCCTTTGTGAAAGAGGCTGACCAGCGCGCCGTCGTCGGTGAAGACAGCGCGCACATAGTCGTTTTCGAGCGTGAAGCTGCCGTCGCTGCGGCGCGCCTTCACCGGCCCCAATTCGCCGCTGCGCGCATGGCACGATTCGTAATCCTCTACATGCACGCCCATGCTGTTGGCGCAGGCGATCCCGAGCGGCTTCTTGCTGGCCGTGTATTGCTTGGCGTCGGCTGCGCCTTCCGGCAATTCCACCACTTCGCAGCGCGGGAAGCCGGCGGTGTTGATCGTCATCAAGTTCTTCGCGCCTTTCTTTGCAGTGCCGAGCGCCGCTTCAAGCGCGCGCACCGATTCGTCGCGCAGCAGCGATGCCTGCGGGATCAACGCGGCAAATTCCGCGTGTGAATCCTCGTATACCGCATGAATGGACGAGCCGGGGATGATGTCGTGAAATTGGTTGACGAGCACAGTCTTCCACATCGCGTCGAGTTGCTCCGCTGGATACGTGAACCCGCCCTGGCGCTTGCCCCTGGCGGCTTTTTTCTGCAGCGCGGTTGCCGCCACTGCGATCAACTCGATGTCGTGCAGCAGCAATTCGCTCTTGCGGTTGTTGCGCTTGGTGCGCGCCTGTGTGGTGTAGGTGCCGCGGTGCAACTCGAAATACAACTCGCCGACGACGGTGTTGAGGTCTTGTGCGTCTGCCACCAGCCGCGCAAAAAAATCGGCCGATGAGCGCATCGCAACCTTTGGCAAACCATCCACGTCGCGCATTCGCGCGATGCGCTCCAGCATCTCCATCGTCGGCCCGCCGCCGCCGTCGCCATAGCCGAACAGCGCGTAGCTCTCGTTGGAACGCTCAAGGTCTTTGTAGTTGCTGACGTTGTAGAGCATCTGATCGACCGTCATCATCGCGTTGTAGGTGTCTGATGGCGGGAAGTGCGTCAGCAGGCGCGTGCCATCCAACCCTTCCCAGTAGAAGGTGTGGTGCTGCGGCTTGTTGATCTGGTTCCAACTCAACTTCTGGGTGAGGAAATACTCTGCGCCGCCGAGCTTGGAGATTTGCGGCAGTTGCGCGCAATAGCCGAATACATCGGGGATCCAGATCTCACGACAGGTAATGCCATATTCCTGCTGGAAGAAGCGTTGGCCGTGGACGAGTTGACGGATGAGTGATTCTCCGCTCGGCACGTTCGTGTCCGGCTCCACCCACATGCCACCGACTGGCACGATGCGGCCTTCCTTGATGCGCTGCTTCATTCGCGCATACATCTCCGGCTGCATCTCCTTCACCCAGGCATGCTGCACTGCCTGCGAGAATGAGTAGATGTAGTCGGGATAGTCGTCCATCAAGGTCAGCGTGTTGCTGACGGTGCGAATGACCTTGCGCCGCGTCTCGGCCAGCGGCCACAACCAGGCGGTGTCGATATGGGCGTGGCCGATGGCGCTGAGGTTGTGCTGCGCATCGCCATTTTTCATCGCGAGGAATTTCTTCGCGATCTTGCGCGCCTCTGCCCAGGTCTTGCGCTTGTCGAGGTCGATGCAGTTCACCATCTGGTTGGCAGCGAAGAGCGCTTGCCGGCCGCGCACGGAGTCCGCCGGCATCTCCTGCGCCATCTCCTGGATGATCGTGTAGTCCCACAGCAAATCCCACAGTTCGCGGTCGAACAGCGCAATTTCGGCCTGCCGCAGCCAGCCGATGAACTGTGTCTCCTGCACGCTGCCCATCTCGTTGAACCCGAAGAGATGGTTGACCGCCAGCTCGATCACGATCGAGAGCGGCTTGTCGGTCTGCGGCAACCGCCACTCGCCGCGAATGGGCCGGCGGCTATAGTCCATGCCGGTAAGCGCCTGCACTGGCTGCCCATCGAGCCAAATCTGCGCCTCGGAGAAGCTGTCCCACAACAGATGCACTTCCTTGCCGCGCCATGCTGCCGGCACATCGATGTCGACCTTGAACCAGTGAGTGCTCCAGGGCGGCCCAAATTTTTCGCCCACTGCCGCCGGCCGGAACTCGCCCTGCATCGCTTCGGCAAATGAGATGCGGCCAGTCGGGCCATGAACCGTAAGCGAGACAGGCGCGCGCGCGGTGTAGAGTCGTTGACGAATTTGTGAGCTGAATTGCTTCAACCTCTTTCTGGTGATGTCGTAGTGTTTCAACATGATTGACTAGGATTGTCCTGCCTTATTCGTTTCGGGGCAAATGAAATTGCATCGCTGGAGGATTTGGCTCTTTGCGGATCAGCATTGCACGACGCCGCCCGTCTTTGCGGAACGGTAGGCTGCCTCCAGCACCGCAACCGTCTTTGCGGCGAGCGCCGGCGGCATCGGGTTGTCCCCGCTGCGGCCCAGCACAAGGTCGATGAACACCTGCCATGGCGCGCTGGCTGGATAATCGCCGTCGCCGGCGCCCATCGTAATCACGGTGTCGTTGCCGTCGTTGCGGCGAATCTCGCAGCGCTCGCGCTCGATGTCGAACAGCAGCATGCCCTCGCTGCCGAAGACGCGAATATCCATCTGGTATCCCTTGCTGCGGTCGTGCTGTGTGCCGGCTGGCTTGGGGATGGTGGCCGAGCCGCTGATGACCGCCGTCGCGCCATTCGTGCAGCGCAATGTGATTGCGTCGTAGTAATCCGCGCCCGTGGATGACTTGCCCATCCACGCAAGAACCTCGCGCGGCGTCACATCGGCCAGCGCAAACATCACGCCGAGCGCATGCGCGAGCTGGCCCCAGCCATAGCCGCCGGCGTGCTGTGGGTCGGCCCAGGTGCTGGCCGGCGGGCGAAACATCTGCTCGGCGGTCTCGGCCATCGGCTCGCCGGCGAACAGGTCGCTCAGTGCGGAGGCCATCTGGCAGACGATATGGCGCGGTTCGCCGATGGCGTCCTGGTGCGCCAGCCGGCTTGCCTCGCGCACATATGGCGTGAAATTCCAACCCTGCGGCGTCAGCACGTGCCGGTTGTGCCGCTGCGCCAGCGCGGCCAGCGCAGATGCGTCGCTTGCGCGCGTTGCCAGTGGCTTCTCCACCATCACATGCAGGCCGGCTTCGATGGCGGCGGCGGCATGCTCGAAATGCAGCACATGCGGCGATGCGACCACCACCGCATCCAGCGGTTGCCGGAGCAATTCACGATAGTCTTCGGTGGCATGCGTGAAGCCGAAGCGCGTTTGCACCTGCGCCAATTCGCGCCTGCCCAGCCGGCACACGCTGACCAGCGCCACATCGTCGCGCGCCGCGAACCACGGCATCTGATATTCTGCTGCCCACCAGCCGGCGCCGATGAAGCCAAGCCTCACTTTTTGCGGCATTTTCTCGAGGTCGCTCATGCGCGCATTGTAGCTACAGCAGCAGTCGAACAGGGGTCTTCGCTCTCGCTTTTTTTTATCGCCGGCAACCGGACGAGCAAGTATGCCCGATGAGGACGAGTTGCGCGCCAACCCACCATCACACCAACCAGTTCCAACGCAACAGCATGATGAGGCCGGCGATGATGGCAATCGCGCTGCTTCTCGCGTTGCCTGGCCGCGCTCAAGCGCAACATCGCCTTGTTCATCCAGTGCTGGAATCGCTGTCAACTGTTCAGACGCGACCATCCACGTTACAGCATTACAGCCCACCCCTGCGCGATTTCGCATGTGTTTGGCTTTAGTCATTCCCGGGAGCGCAAAGACATCCGAGTGCGCTTACAATAGCCTGCTTTTGCCGTTGCCGATCGTGGTTGGGGAAGCGCGCGACTGCGCAAATGATGGTGCGCTGCACTTTGTGCCAGATACGCCGGCATGGCCGGCATGGGTTGGCTCAAGCAGGAAGATAGCTTTGCATGGCATTGATTGAACGAAACGACATTCGCAATATTGCGATCATTGCACACGTTGACCACGGCAAGACGACGCTGGTCGACGCGATGCTGAAACAGGCGCGCGTATTCCGTGAGAATCAGGTGGTGGCCGAGCGCGTGATGGACTCCAACGACCTGGAGCGTGAGCGTGGCATCACGATTCTGGCGAAGAACACCGCCGTCAGCTACAACGGCGTGAAGATCAACATCGTCGACACGCCCGGCCACGCCGACTTCGGGGGTGAGGTGGAGCGCGTGCTGAACATGGTGGACGGCGTGCTGCTGCTGGTCGATGCGGTGGATGGGCCCATGCCGCAGACGCGCTTCGTGTTGCGCAAAGCGCTTGAGCTGGGACACAAAGCCATCGTGGTCATCAACAAGATCGACCGACCCAACGCGCGCCCGGATTTCGTCGCCAACGCCACCTTCGATTTGTTCATCGAGCTTGGCGCGAGTGAGGCACAGGCCGACTTTCCGATCATCTACACCAACGCCATCGAGGGTGTGGCGTCGCTCAGCCCCACGCCACTGCCGCGCGGAGAGGGGAATTTGCAGCCGCTATTCGATCTGATTCTGGATTATGTGCCAAAGCCGAAGGTGGATCTGGATGCGCCGGCGCAGATGCTGGTCACGGCGCTCGCATACGATGACTACAAGGGCCGCATCGCGATTGGCCGGCTCTTTCGCGGGCGGCTGAGCAAGTCGCAGGAGATCGTGCGCATCGACACCGATGGCCACCAGTTTAGAGGGCGCATCGTCAACGTGTTCACGCATCAGGGGCTGGAGCGCATCGAGGTGAACACGGCCGAGGCGGGCGACATCATCGCCATCACCGGCCTAGCAGACATCTTCATCGGCGAGACAGTGGCCGACGCCGCCACGCCCGAGGCGCTGCCGCCCATCCGCGTGGAAGAGCCGACGGTGCGCATGACGTTCGGCGTGAACACGTCGCCCTTCACGGGCAGAGAAGGCACATGGAGCACCAGCCGCCGGCTGCGCGAGCGCCTGTTCAAGGAGTTGGAGCAGAACGTTGCGCTGCGCGTGGAGGATGGGCCTACGCCCGACACGTTTATCGTCAGCGGGCGCGGCGAGTTGCATCTGGTCATCCTGATCGAGACGATGCGCCGCGAGGGGTATGAGTTTCAAGTCGGTAAGCCGGAGGTGATCTTTCGCAAGGCGGAGGACGGCACGACGATGGAGCCATATGAGGAAATGTATGTAGAGGTGCCGGAGGAATATCTTGGCACCATCGTCGAGATGCTTGGCACGCGGCAAGGGCAGATGCAGGACATGACGCACGGCGACAATGGGATCGTGTCGATTCACTACAAGGTGCCGACGCGCGGCCTGCTTGGTTTTCGCGGCGCGGCGCTGACGGCCACGCGTGGCACGGTGGTGATGCATGCTTTGTTTGCCGGCTATGAGCCGCTGTCCGGCAGCATCCGCCAGCGCGATCGTGGCTCGCTCGTTGCGTGGGAGCCAGGCGAGGCTGTGACATACGGCCTGCGTAACGCCTGGGAGCGCGGCACGCTCTTCATCGAGCCGGGCACCCAGGTTTACGAAGGGATGATCGTCGGTGAGAACTCGCGCGGTGAAGACATGGACGTGAATGTGTGCAAGACAAAGGTGCTGAGCGCGATGCGCACGCGCGCTTCGGATCATGACACTTCGCGCCTGCCGCCTATTCGCCAGTTGTCGCTGGATGATTGCATCGAGTTCATCAACGATGATGAGTTGGTGGAAGTTACGCCAGTGAGCATCCGGCTGCGCAAGAAGGTGCTGCTGCGTGATGATCGCAGCAAAGCCGCTGCGCAACGCGCAAAGGCAATTGCAGCAGCAGAAGGCTGACGTGAAAAGAGTCGGGAGTGCTTTCAACGCTCCCGACTCTTTTGTTTTCACCCAATCACCGTGAGGCCGGCGGCGCAGGTGAATCGTGTGATCAACCCACGTTACGGCATCGGTGATGCAGCGCCGGGGAAGATCAGGTTGATGATCCAGTAGAGAACGGCAATGGCGATGGCAGCGATGATGGCGCCGCCGAAGCCTTCCACCGCTAGGCCGGGCAGAATGCGCCCGGAGATGATCAGCACGACCGCCGAGATGATGAGCCAGACGATTGCACCGAGGATTCCACCGCCAACGCGAATACCCAGCACGCCAAGCAACCATTCAATCACCGCAGAAACGATGGCGATGACGACGGCGGCGATGATGGCGCTGCTGAAGCTGCTTACCTTTAGCCCGAGGTTCAGCCGGCTGACGATAAGTAGGACGATGGCAGCGACGATAAGCCCGAGAATGATGCCGAGAATGTTCATCGAGTTTCCTCCTTAGGTTCGATCTGAGTTGATCTGTTATGCCTCGATGTAATTAAACACTCGTTTTGTAAAAAGGTTGTGGCATTTGCGGCTGAATTTGCCGTATGTGTCACGGCACTGTCGGCGCTTCAGGGTTTCGTCCGCTCGTGCGCTGCCGCATCAAAGTCCATCATCGCCGGCGTGTCCACCCATCGCTCCAGCCATGCCTTGAATGCGCTGCGTGAGATTGTTCGCGCGCCGAGGCTGGTGGTGTGGCTTGTTTCCTGCTGGCAATCCATCAGGCCGATTCCCATGCGCTTGAGAATCGCAACCAGATTTACCAATGCCACCTTTGAGGCGTCTGTCTCGCGTTTGAACATCGACTCCCCGAAGAACATGCGGCCAATCTGCACGCCATAGATGCCACCGGCCAGCCGCCCATCGCGCCACGCCTCCACGCAGTGCGCATGGCCAATCTCGTGCAGCGCGCAATAGGCTTCGACCATCTCGCTGGTGATCCAGGTGCCGGTCTGGCCTTCGCGCGGGGTGGCGCATGCCAGCATCACCGCGTGAAAGGACGTGTTGGCGCGCACCTCAAACTCGCCGCGCTTCAGCCGCCGGCGCAGGCGCTGGCTCACGTGCAACTCGTCCACAAAAAGCACCTGGCGTGGATCGGGGCTCCACCACAGGATCGGCTCGTCCTCGCTGAACCACGGGAAGATGCCGCGCCGATACGCATCGAGCAGGCGCTGTGGCGAGAGATCGCCACCGACGGCCAGCAGCCCATTCGGCTGGCGCATCGCCCGCTCAATTGGCGGAAAAGGCGTGCCGCGCTTCAACCACGAGATCATGTTTTGACGGGATGAAACAGGAAATCTGGTCAGTCCTGCCTGCCTTGAAATCGTTGCCGCATCATCTCGAAGGTGATAACGGCAGTGGACGCAACCGTGCCGAGCGAATGCGGAAACTTGCGACGATACGGAATCTTGATCAGCACGTCGGCGCTGTCCATGAATTCGCGGCTGATGCCGCGCTTCTCGCCGCCGATGACGAGGAAGGTCGCCGGCGTCAGATCGACATTGTAGATTGATATAGCGCGGCGATCGCGCGCGGTGGTGGCGATGCGCAGGCCGCGTCGCTTGAAGAAATCGGCGGCGGCGCGCGGGTCGTCGGCCAGCGCAGTGGGCATCATCTCGCTTGTGCCGGCGGATGCCCGTGCCACCACGCCGGCAGCGCTCAGCCAATTGCGCGGTCGTACCACCAGGCCCTGCACGCCGGCGGCATAGAGCGAGCGCACTGCCTGTCCGAAGTTGAAAGGGTCTTCGATGCCATCGAGCATGACGATGAAAGGTGCGTGCTCTCTCATTCCATCTCTTTCTCCAGACGAGAGAGCGAGTAGCGCTTCCAATGCAAGAAACCTGCGCTCGCCCACTGCAGCCAGCACGCCGCCGTGCGTTTTGCCATTTGCCAGCGCATCAATCTTTTCGCGCGGCAGGCGCTCGACAGGCACACCAGCCTTGCGCGCCAATTGCTCCAGCGCGCGCGTGTCGTCGCGCAGTTTGTCTGCGGAAATGGCGATGCGTTGCATGGGCCGGCTGTTGGCTTCAAGCGCAGCTGTGATGCTGATTTCGCCTTCCAGCCACGCCGGCGAAGGGGTTTCGCGCAAGGTCGTTGGCATATAATCGCTGGCGCGAATCTTAATGCGTATTTTCCCAGGAGCACAATGCCTCAACTGATTACCCCAGACGACCTGCGCGGCGGCGGCCGGCAACAACCCCCTCCCTTGCAAGTGGTGGATGTGGGGCGCGACCCGGCGCTGAAATCTGCGCTCTTGTCGGGGCGCCTGACCAATCTTGCCGCGCCGTTCATCTATCATGACCCAGCCAAGCAACTCGCATATGTGTTGATGCCGATGGAGTTGAACCTCCGTGACACCGACCAGCAGCGCATCATCGGCCAGCTCACGCAGGCCATCATGCGCGGCTTGCCAGAAAACGCGCCGCGCGCCCACCTGCTGCAACCGAAGATGTTCTTCACGTTCCAATCGATGATCGAGGCGATTCTGGAGCAAGACGGCATCTCGCCAGATGTGCTGCGCCAGCAACAGGAGAAGATCGATCTGGTGCGCGAGATGATGCGCATGACCGATGAGGCGAGCCTGCGGTCGAAGGCGCGCGAGAATGATGCGAAGATCGATGCGACATTTTTTGAAGTGTTGTCGGCCAGCATTGAGGCCAACATGAATGCCGGCCGCGAGCAATCGGCGCAGGCGCTGGCCGGCTTGCAGCGCATATTGCTGGAAGAAACGACCTATGGCAAGCGAGTCGCTGAGCGTATGGCGATTCTCGAAGCCTTCCAGAAATCGCCAACGCGCGAGACGTTGCTGGAGCAACTGATTGCTGCGCCTGATGTCGAATCGAGAGAGATGCTGGTGACGATGGGCCGGCAGTTGCTCGACTATGCTTTCTTCCAGCAACTGACGCAGAAACTCGAAAGCGCAGATGAGGCCGGCAAAATCAGGCTCACTGCGCTGCGCAAGGAAGTGCAGGAGATGCGCGACAAGGTCGATGCGGCCTCGCGCGCTTACATGGAAGAGAAGGCCGGCTTGATCCAGGCTATCGCCAGCAGCAAGGATCCCTTGCAGACTGCCCGCGACCGTGAGAACGAAATTGACGATGCCTTCTTTGCCGTGTTGCAAGCCAATGCGCAAGAGGCGCAGCGGCGCGGCGATGAGCAGACGCTCAAAGCGCTCTCGACCATCAATGAGATTGGCATGCAGATCGTGGCTGAGCGCCAGCCGCCGGAAGTGCAGATGATCAATGCGTTGCTCTCGGCGGAATATCCCGACGAGACGAAGAAGATGCTTGAGGAGTTGAAAGACGTGGCGGATGATCGCCTGATTGGCGTGATGGCGCAGTTTGCTGATCAACTCTCGCAGCAGGATCGCACTGAGTTGGGCGCGAAGATGACAAAGATCATGGTGCAGGCGCGCGGCATTTTGCCGAAGTATGACCCGGCGAAAGATAAAGATGCCGGCGATGGCGCCGGCACTGGCGGCACGCCGCCCCCGCCGCCTCCGCCGGCGGAGCCACCCAAGCCGCTCATCGAAATTGCACGCCGCTGACAACAAACCTGACGGGTCTCTAAACCCGTCAGGTTTTTCATTTGCGGCACACCTCAAAAGTGTGCTGCAATCGACTCAAACAGAATACACAAGGAGATTCCATGACGAATCCAACCGAAAGCCCGCAGATCAGAACCGCCGGCCAGCAGCACAAGCGCCGCTCGTGGGCCGAACCCTACAAAATCAAGGTCGTCGAACCGATCAAGATGACCACGCGCGAGCAGCGGGAGCGCGCCATGCGCGATGCTGGCTACAACACCTTTCTGCTGCGATCCGAGGATGTTTACATCGATCTGTTGACTGATAGCGGCACCAGTGCGATGAGCGACTGGCAGTGGGCCGGTATGATGCTGGGCGACGAGGCCTACGCCGGCAGCCGCAACTTCTACAACCTCGAAGCAGCGGTGCAAAAATACTACGGCTACAAGCACCTCATCCCCACGCATCAGGGGCGCGGCGCAGAGAACATCCTCAGCCAGATCATGATCCAGCCTGGCGACACGGTGCCGGGCAACATGTATTTCACCACCACGCGCTTCCATCAAGAGCACGCCGGCGCGGCGTTTGTCGATGTCATCCTCGACGAGGCGCATGATCCGTCCGCGCAGTTGCCGTTCAAGGGCAATGTGGACTTGAACAAGTTGGAGCAGGTGCTGAAGACAGCCCGGCGTGTGCCGTATGTGAGCCTGGCCGGCACGGTGAACATGGCCGGCGGTCAGCCCGTCAGCATGGAGAACGCGCGCGCGGTGCATGAGATGAGCCGGCGCTTTGGCGTGCCAGTGATGTTGGATGCGACGCGCGCTGCTGAGAATGCCTACTTCATCCAACAGCGAGAGCCAGGATATGGCGATAAATCTGTTGCCGAGATTCTGCGTGAATTTTGTGGCTACACCGATGGTTGCACGATGAGCGGCAAAAAAGATCCCCTGGTCAACATCGGTGGCTGGCTCTCGCTGAACGACGATGCGCTGGCCGACAAGGCGCGCAACCTGGTCGTGGTATATGAAGGTTTGCACACCTATGGCGGGATGGCCGGCCGTGACATGGAGGCGATGGCGCGCGGCATTGTTGAGTCGGTGCAGGATGATCACATCCGCGCGCGGGTGGGGCAGGTGGAATATCTCGGCGATCTGTTGATCGAGTGGGGCATCCCGATTGTTCAACCTGTCGGCGGGCATGCGATATACCTGGATGCGCGCCGCTTTTACCCCGAACTGCCACAAGATAGTTTCCCCGCGCAGATGCTGGCGGCCGAGCTATATCTGGATGCCGGCGTGCGGGCGATGGAGCGCGGCATCGTGAGCGCCGGCCGTGACACGATCACCGGTGACCATCACCGCCCGAAGCTGGAACTGGTGCGGCTCACCATCCCGCGTCGCGTTTATACGCAGGCGCACATGGATGTGGTTGCAGAATCAGTTGAGGCAGTGTATCGCCAGCCGCACAAGCCGGCCGGGCTGCGCATGGTGTATGAGCCGGAGTTTCTGCGCTTCTTCCAGGCGCGTTTCGAGCCGATGTAAAGAGAAACCCGACCTCATTGAGGTCGGGTTTTGAATGCCGGCTTATTTGCTTGCTGCCTGCGGCGTCAGCCTGATCGCTTCGATCTGTGCCTGTCGCGCAAAGTTGATCGCGTCGGCCAGCACGCGCGCGCTCTCCTGCGGGCTGTGGAAGCCGGTGCTGTTCTCGCTGAACACGAAGTCCCAACGCATCTGGCTCTTGCGAATCAGGGTGTAGGCGTTCTTCATCTGTTCCTCGGTGGCGCCGGCGGCTTTGGCGGCCTTGATTGCATCCATCGCGTCTGCGAGCGCCGACTCCGTCTCGCGCAGTGAGCGCGCAGTGCGCTCCTGAATGGTGATGATGCGCTCCTTCAGCATGGCCTCGTCGCCCTTGTGACAGGATTGGCAGGCATTGTTGACGTTGGTAAGCGGGCTGCGCAGCCAGTGGTCGCTCACCTTGATCGAGCCTTCACGCACGTAGGGCATGTGACAGTCGGAGCAACTGACGCCGCTCTTGGCGTGCAGGCCGCTCGAATACATCTCGAATTCAGGGTGCTGAATCTTGATCATCGGGGCGCCGGTTTCCTTGTTCGCCCAATCCTTGAAGCCGATCTCGGTGTAGTAGTCGTCGATATTGTCGATGCTCAAGCCATTCCCCCAGGGGAATGTCAGGACTTTATCCTCGCCCTTGAAGTAATACTCGACGTGGCATTGCGCGCAGACATAGGTGCGCATTTCCTGCCGCGTGGCCTTCGTCACATCGATGCCGCGATACGACATCGCGTTGATGAACCCCGGCCGTGTGATGCGCAGTTCCATCGTGTTGGGTGTGTGGCAATCTGCGCAGGATGTGCCGAGGTGAAGCGTCGGGCTGATTTCGGTGTAGGGGGTGCGGTTGAACGTCTCCCAACCCATCTTCTGGATGAGTTGCGGCGCTTCGGCGGCGTGGCAGTTGGCGCAGGCGCCGGGCTGCTTCACGAACGTTTGGCGCGGCGTCTCCTTCTGGTCGGTCAACGCCCAGTAGTGGCCGCGCTCCTCGTTGAAACTGGCGCTGAAGGCGTAGCCGGCCCACAGCCGCTTCAGCACTGGGAAGCGCTCCAGCTTGTCCCAGGGAACGCTGCCGCCAAAGGGTGTGCTGATGGTGTCGTCTTTTGTTTTCTTGAACGAGTCATACTGGCGCGGGAAGTTCTGACCCCACACGGCTGGGTCCAGCTCGGTGTCGCTGATCTGCACGATCTGCGATGGTGAGACCTTCGCCTCGTCCTTGCGCGTCTGAATGTTGATCAGCAGCATGGCGATGCCGGCCATGATGAGCACGCCGGCCACAAATGCCACGCCGAGGAAGATCGGCACTCGCCATTTGGATTTGGGTGGGGTCGGATTCGTTGTTGTCATGGTTTTCTCGTCAGGTCGTCACATCCTCAGTCGTTTGGCTTGGTTCAATCCACAGTTGGCTCATCGCTCGTGGCCGGCGCGGGCGTGGCATTGCAGGCAATCGGTCGGCTTGTTGGCATCGACGTGCGCGATATCACTCACCATGCCCTTATGGCAGCCCAGACAGTTTTGCTGTGCCACGTCGCGATTCATCGCGTTAATCTGAATTGGCTCGTGAAAGTTGTTCAGGGTAAAGGCTACGCTGTGGTTGAAGCCGTTGATCGCCTTCACTGCATACTTGCTGATGATGCTGTCGTGGGGGGTGTGACAATCGTTGCAGGCTGCCACCGCCTTGTGCGTCCCGCGATTCCAGTTGTCATACGTCTGCTGCATGATGTGGCAGTTGGCGCAGGCGCTGGGATTATCTGAAAAATATGAGGTGCCTTGGGCATAAAGAAAGGTGAAGCTGCCAAGCCCAACGATGCCGCCGGCGAGCGCGAATAACACGATCCAAGCCTTGAGGGACAACCCCCATTTCAATGGTTTCGATGCAGTGGGTGACGTCGCTGCCATGAATTGTCAGCTTTTATAGCAGTGTGTGTTGCTTTGAAACACAGGCATTCGTTGAAGTCCCTACTGGCCATCTGGGCAGTAGGCAGCCATGCCGGCTACTTCACGCCAATCAATTCGACGTCGAAGGTCAGCCGCGCATTGGGTGGAATCGCGCCGTTGCCCGCGCCTTGCGCGCCGTAGGCCAACTCTGGCGGGATGATCAGCCGGCGCTTGCCACCCACCTTCATCGTGCTGATGCCTTCGTCCCAGCCGCGAATGACCTGACCTGCGCCCAGCACAAATTCAAAGGGCTGGTTGCGGTCATATGAACTGTCAAATTTCGTGCCGTTATCCAGATAGCCGGTGTAATTTACGATCACGGTCTGGCCGGCTTGTGGCTGCGCGCCTGTCCCTACGACCTGGTCGATGATTTGCAAGCCGGAGGCAGAGGCGGCTGCGTTGGCATTGGCCGCCGGCGCAGTGGCTTCCATGCCGGGCAACGGCTGCGGCGCGGCTGCGCTCTGCTGCGCGGCGGTTGCGCTCTGCGCCGATTGTCCATTGCCGATGAATGAAATGGCAAACAGGCCGAACGTGATGAAGGCTAACACGCCGGCGACGAACAGCACATTCTTGTTTTGTTGAGTCATCGAGCTTCAGCCCTAATCTCGAATCACACAGCACAACACCAATTCTTTCGCGGCTTTTACCTCGTCCAGACGCTTCATCGGCGCGCTATGCGGCGCATCCTTCAGCAGATCGGGTTGGGTCGCGGCCTCATCGGCGATCTTCAGCAGCGCGTCGCAGAATTGATCGAGCGTCTGCATGCTTTCGGTCTCTGTCGGCTCAATCAACAGCGCCTCTGGCACGATGAGCGGGAAATAGTTCGTCGGTGGATGGAAGCCGTAGTCCATCAGGCGTTTGCTCACGTCGAGCGCTTTCACCGCCGGCGCATTGGCGAACTTGCCTTGCGCGCAGGTCTCGTGCATGCAGAAGCGCTCGCCGTTGGGCAGCGGATACACACCCTTGATGCGCGCCTGCACATAGTTTGCATTCAGCACCGCGTTCTGGCTGATGGCGCGCAACCCATCTTCACCATGCACGCGAATGTAGGTGTAGGCGCGCACGGCCATGCCGAAGTTGCCGTGAAAGGCGCGCATGCGCCCGACGCTCTTCGCTGGCGTGTGCCACTCATAGTGTGTTTCGCCATCGTCGTCATCCACCATCTTCACGAGCGGGGCAGGCAGAAAATCGATGAGATGGCTTGCCACCGCCACTGGCCCGCTGCCGGGGCCGCCACCACCGTGCGGGGTGCTGAATGTTTTGTGCAGGTTGTAATGAATGACATCGAATCCGATCTCACCGGGCTTTGCGATGCCCAGCAGCGCATTCATGTTTGCGCCATCGCCATACACCAGCCCGCCGGCGCCATGCACCAGCTTGCACACCTCTTCCACATGCTCTTCAAACATGCCGAGCGTGTTGGGGTTGGTGATCATCATGCCGCACACGGTGTCATCCAACTGCGCCTTGAGCGCGTCGAGGTCGACATTGCCGCGCGCATCCGATGGAATCTCAACGACGGTGAGGCCGGCCATTGCGCTGGATGCGGGATTGGTGCCGTGCGCGCTGTCGGGAATCAGCATCTTCGTGCGCTTGTGATCGCCGCGGTCGGCGTGATAGGCGCGCATGATGAGGATGCCGGTGAATTCGCCGTGCGCGCCGGCGGCCGGCTGCAAGCTCACACCCGCAAAGCCGCCGATCTCCGCAAGATACGTTTGCAATTCGTGCATGAGATACAACGCACCCTGCGATGTCGTCTCATCCTGCATGGGATGCAATGCGGCGAAACCGCCCAGCCGCGCTGCGTCTTCGTTCACGCGCGGGTTGTATTTCATGGTGCAACTGCCGAGCGGGAAAAAGTTGGTGTCGACAGCCATGTTCAACTGCGACAGGCGCGTGAAATGGCGCGTCACATCGATCTGGCTCACTTCCGGCAGGGATAGATGCTCGCGCAAGAGGTGCGCCGGCGGCGCATAGTGCGGCACATCCGATTCCGGCAAGGTTGCGCCGGTGCGTCCAGGCGAGGATAGATCAAAGATCAGTGGTTCCAAGATGACTCCAATCAGGTTGATTGGTGTATCTTAACCCAAGTCTTTCACCTCTTCATCTCAATGCGTGGCGCGATGCCGTTGAGGGTGATCGATTCGCTGTTGACTGACAACTTCAGGTTGATCTGGCCGCTGGGCGAAACATAGGCACCGGTGATGGCGTTCTGCGTTGCAGAATCATCTGCATGTTGGATCACAGGGTCGTACGTCTGTGTGCGCCAGTTGTAGAGCCTGACGGCCGTGTCGCGCAACCCTTGCAGCGAACTGGCATTGATGTTGAAGCTGAGGTTCAACGCGATGGTGGATGTGATTGCGCTGGTGCGCAGATCGAACCAGGGAGTGAGGCTGATGATGTGCTCGCCTGGTTCAAAGAGCAGGCCGTTATCGCTCAACTCGCTCGTGCTGCTGCTTGCAATCACGTTCCACATGAATACATCCGGCGGCAGCGACTCACCTTCGGCTGTGACATGCCTCTTCACCGGCACCCGCCAGATGCGGGCAGCACGGTCGGTGTAATCAGCGCCATTGATTTGCGCGCCAGTGGCATCGCGGGATTCCCAGCAACCGATAAATGCGCCGGCGCCGGCGGTTTCCGAGCCAAACACTGTCGAGATCAGGCCGAAGTAGGCATCCTGGCGCACCCGCTCGTCGCTGAAGTCCTGCCAGTTCACCATTGCGTCGGAGATCGGCGCACCGTTCTGTTCGAAGGGGAACTCGGTGGCAGTTCCGCTGGATGGGCTGGATGACGATGATGGCGCCATGCGCGAGCCGCTATATGAGCGATAGCCGAACATGCGGTCGCGTGTTCCGTTGATGCTGCGCAGGCCAATCAACGATTGCGGGTAATTGGTCGCGAGCGTGAGCCGGACATCCTTGTTGCCGCCATCTGCGGGAAGATCACCGATTGCCTGATAGTCTTTGCCGGCCATCAGCACACAATTTTTGAGTGAATGGGGGCTGTTGTTGCGCACGTTGCCGGCGATGGTCGCATCATTGTTTGTGCTGCCCGGCATATACGACAGGTTTGCCACAAGGGGTTGCAGCGAGCCGCCGGCGCGTGCGTAGATGGTGCGCACGTCGGTGTTGGTCAACGGCATCTGTTCGATGCGCGTCGGATCACCAAAATCGACATCGACGCTGAATTGGGACTGCTCCGGAGCAGGCAACTCAGACATCACCTGTGGCAGTGCACGGTTGACCGCGAAGTCAACATTTGCGCGGCGCGGCGAGAACAGACCGAAGATGCCATAGGTGCGCGCGCTGCCGCCGGCCGCATCACCCAGCGTGACGCTCAGGCGATGCACTTGCGGATTGTTGCCGCGCAGGCGAAAGCCAGTCAGCACACCCAGCAGGGTAAAGACCATTACGATGGCCGGAATGCTCAACCAGGCCCAAGCCTGGCGTTTCAGGTGGCGCAGGATCAGAAAATTCAGCGGTCCGATCACCAGGACATACAGCGCGAAGAAGCCGGCGACGACGAAGGCCGACGGCGGCGCTGCGGCTTCCAGCGCGCTGGCAGCAAATTGGGCGTCTTCGGCATCCGTCTCTGCGCCGATGTCGTTCGCCTTGCCAGTGCGGCCGTTGAACAGCGCGGTAAACAATGCTGCACGGCCATCCCAATCGCGCAGCGGCGCAAGCGATGGATCGAAGGCAAGCTGGTCGATCATGCCGCGCCCCAGATCGCGCCGCACAATCAACGGCGTCTCTGGCGAGCCGGCCAGCGCGCGCGCGCCGGGCGCATCCACCTGCAGGCGCGATACGGCGATGGTCTGTGTGGGAACGGGTGAAAGCCGGACGAGCGACGCCGGCGATGCCAGCGTGCCAAGCGATTCAGCGTTGGTGTTGACCAGCGCGACACCGGCGCGGCTGGGCAGCACATCGGCAAAGCCGCCAAAAGTCACCTGCGCGTTGGGGCCGCCGGCGAGGATGAGATGCCCGCCGCCGGCCACCCATTCACTGATTGCATCGCGCTGCGCCTGCGTCAACTGGGTGGTGTCCACTCCGCTCAGCACGATCACATCGGCGGCGTCGAGCGCGGCGGTATGATCGGGAAATTGGTCGAGGCGCAGCAGCGCCAGGGCGGTGGTGCTGCCATTTGCGCTGCGCACGTCACCGATGAAGTTGAAGGCGTCTGGAGGGTCGCCGGCGATCAGCGCCAGCCGGTCGCCCGGCCCAAGTTGGCGCATCAGCGGCGTCACCGATGCGATCACAGCCTCGCCTGACACAAGTTGCACATCAAAGGTGTCGGTTTGCGCCGGCGCAAACAGGGTCACCGTGCGTCGCGCGCCGCGCCCCAACGAGACCGATTGCATGAAACGCTGCACAATGATGAAGCGTTTATCGCGCAGCACAACGTTGCCCTCGATGGGGTCGCCGGCGTTGACGAGTGTGATGCGCAAGGGGATCCAGGCGTTTTCTTTGAAATAGGAGTTGAAGCCGGCATCCACCGTCATGGTGACGCGGATGTTGGCTTGTTCTGCCGGCGTGGCCTGGGCAGGTTGAACGAGCGCGATCACGCTGACAAGCGCCAGCGCGAGCAGAGCCATGATCCGCGCCCCTTTCATCGCAAAGATTATAAGTTGTTGCCCGCGCTTGCTTGGCGGTTGCTGAATGCGCGTCTCGTCTGGGAGCCGGCAGCGCCCCACGCCGCCGGCGTCTGCAGGATTGACGCGAATGAGCGCGAGCAAAATAGGTTGGACTTCTGGTATTCTCCAAGCAATGCGCCTGGATTCGCTGGTTTCGGTCGAAGTCGCGCTCGTGATTGCCCTGTTGCTGTTGGCAATCGTGATTGCTGTACTGTTGCTCAACCTGAAACGCAGAAGTGAGAGCCGGCGCGAATTGCAGATGCGGCTGGCCGAGCTGCAGGCATTGAGCAATGCCGTGAGCGCCATTGCCTCAGCCAAGTTGGACGAGGAAGCGCTGTGTCACCTCGTCTACGACCAGGCTGCCAGGCTGGTCGATGTGAGCAACTTTCAGTTGGGGCTGTTCGAAGACAACCAATACCTGATCAAACTTCGCTATGGCCATGGTGTGCAGCAGCCGGTGGCGCAATTCGATCTGAGCGGGACCGGCGGCATCGTCGGTTGGGTGCGCGACACGCGCCAGCCGCTCATCGTGCATGACTTTCAAACCGAAGTCGATCGCCTGCCGGCACGGCCGCGCTATGTGAGCAACAATCCGCCGCGCAGCGCGGTGTTTGTGCCGATGACGACCAGCGAAGCGGTGATCGGCGCGATTGCCATCCAGAGTGAGCGGGTGAGCGCCTACACCGACACGCATCTGCGCATTCTGAGCATCATTGCCAATCAGGCGGCTGCCGCCATCCAAAATGCGCGCGCCCTGCAACGCGAGCGAACCCGCGCTACGCAGATGGAATTGGTGAGCGAAGTGTCTCGGTCGACGGCATCGCTCTTTGACCTGTCGACGCTGCTGCCAAAATTGATTCAGGCCATTCAATCGACATTCGATTATTACTTTGTCGGCATCTTTCTGGTCGATGAGATTGCGCAGATCGAATGCGTTGCTGCAAGCGCTGAAGGCTTGGTGGGCAAGCGGCGGCAGATGGGGGTCGGGCTGGTCGGCACGGCCATTGCCGAAGGCCGGCAGATCACCGCCGGCGACACACGCGCCGACACGCGCTTTTTGTTTGAGCCGACGATGCCGGATACGCTGAGCGAGGCGGTGTTGCCGCTGAAAATCGGCGACCGCGTGATTGGGGCGCTCGATTTGCAGAGCAATCGCGAGCGCGCATTCAGCGATGATGATGCACGCTACCTGGAAGTGCTGGCGCAGCAGGTGGCAATTGCCGTGGAAGATGCGCGCCTGTATCAGGCCTCTCTGGAGCGCAACCAGCTTGAGCAGGAATTGACCTTTGCGCGTGAGATTCAAACCAGCTTTCTGCCAAAGGCGGCGCCGGCGGTCGAAGGCTGGAGCATCGCCGGCGGCTGGCAGGCGGCTCGGCAGGTTGGCGGCGACTTCTACGACTTCATCCAGATCGAGCCGGACGATTGGGGCATCGTGATTGCCGATGTGGCCGACAAGGGCGTGCCGGCGGCGCTGTTCATGGTGATGTCGCGCACGCTGATGCGCGCGGTGGCGATCAGTGGTCGCGCGCCGGCGAAGGCGCTGATGCGCGTGAACCACTTGATTCAATCCGATTCGGCGTCCGATCTGTTCGTGACGATGCTGTATGCGCGTTGGGAAGCGCGCACCGGGCGCGTGACCTACAGCAATGCCGGCCACAATCCACCCCTGCTATGCACGAATGACGAGGTGCTGGTGTGCCGGTCGCGCGGCATGGCGCTCGGCATTGTCGATCAAGTCGTCGTCGATTCGCACGAAATCATGCTGCAAGCCGGCGATGTGCTGTTGCTCTACACCGACGGTTTCACCGATGCGTTGAACAGCGCCTACGAAGAGTTTGGCATGGCGCGCTTGCAACAGGCGTTGAAGGAGGCGAGCCACCTGGATGCGCCAGGCATTGTCGCGGCATTGCAAAAGGCGGTGTGTGACTTCGCTGGCAGTGAACCCACCTTCGATGACCAAACACTGGTTGTGATCAAGCGCAATCCGCAGTAGCGATTTGGCAGCGCGCCGGCTTGCGTTGACCTCGTCTACTACAATCTTTGCGATGCAAAACACCATCTATCTGATGATAAGCGGCGCGGCAACTGCGCATCGCGTCGGCGATTTTGTGACGGCCCTGAGCGGGCGATATGAGCGCGTGTTGACTGTGCCGACGGAAAATGTCTGGCGTGTGATCAGCCCGCGCGATCTCGCGCGCATCCCCGGCAATCACGTCATTGAAAGCTACTTTGATGCGCGAATTGCGCCGCGCCCAACGCCCGGGCCGGTGCTGTTTGCGCCTTGCGGTTTCAACTCGCTGAACAAACTTGCCGCTGGCATCGCTGACAATCTCGCGCTCTCCATCACTGCCGAGATGATTGGATTTGGCCAGCCGGTGATCATTGCGCTTTCGCTGAATGAACCACTATTTGCGCATCCAATTGTTCGCCAGTCGATCAACACCCTTGTCGCATGGGGTGTCACCGTTGTCGAACCTCAGGATGTGGGGCAGGGGCTGATGTTGGCGCCGACCGAGATTGTGCTGGCAGCCTGTCAGGGCAGAGCCGGCGTGTAGCTATTGAGCTGCGTGTTCGGATGGAGTGCGTCGAGGACTGGCTACCCACCTGAACGCTGGGCGCCGGCAAGGCTGTACTGCCGGCGCATCTGCAAGGCAAACAGCGCCAGGCCAGCGAGCGCCAGCACCGCCGCCACCTGAAAGGTAACCACTGGCCCGATGTCGGCATATAGCACGCCGCCGAGCAATGCGCCGACGCCGACCGCCAGCCCAAAATATACGCTGCCCATCGCCGCCTGCGCCGTCGCGCTCCAGCCAGGGGGCGCGATTTCACGCGCATAAGTCACACTGGCTGTCCACAGCGCCGAAAACGTCAGGCCATGCAACAGATGCACAGCCACACCCATCCACGGCTGTGTCACTAAGGAGTACAGCAGGGCGCGAACGGCATATGCGCCGAAGGAGATGATGAGCAGCAAGCCGGCATTGCCGCGCTGTATGATGCGCGGCGCGAGGAAGAACACAGGCAACTCGCTGACGCTGGCGACAGCGATCGCCAGTCCGAACATGGCCGCACTTGCGCCTATCTCCTGCATATACAGCACGAAGTAGCTGTTCAGGATGGCCGAGCATGCGCCGACCAGCAGCAGCGAGCCAAAGAAGATCATCCAGCGTTGGTTGGTCAGCATCCGCCCCAAATCGCGCAGCAGCGGCGGTGTGTTGAGTTCAGGCGCGGGCAGGCGCGTGCTAACCCACACCGTCGCCAGCATCAACACTGTGTAGATTACAAGTGACGCTTGAAAACCGAGACGATCGATCAGCGCGCCGCTGGCGAGCGCGGTGATGCCGAAGCCAACTGCGCCCCACAGGCGCAGCCGACCATACAGATGCTTCCGCTCGCGCAGCAACTCCATCACTGCGTTGTCAGCCAGGGAGGTGATTGGCGCAGCACAAAACGCCTGCAGCAGAATGAATGCGGCCAGCGCGACGAATGTGCGGGACTGCAACAGCAGCACGGTCGCGCACGCAGTAGCCAGCAATGAGAGCGGCAGCAGCCGGCGATGCAAGCGTAACGCATCGGCCAAGCCGCTCCACAGCGGGCTGGCCAGCAGCGTCACCAGCGTGGGCAGTGCCACTAGCACGCCAATGGCCTGTTCGCTGATGCCAACGCTTTTGTAGAACAGGGTGTAATATGGGTAGAGCGTGCCGTTGGCGGCAAAGAAGACAAAGTAATACAGGCCACCCCAATAACGCCGTGAAGTGTGCTGTGAGGTGCTTGTTGAGGACATTCAGCGCCGGATTGTCTCACAGGACTTCAAGCGAGAAGCGCAGGGGTTGATTGTGCAACCTGGATTGCGATTGTCACAACTGGCGGTGCACGGTGTGCGTCTTGCGCCCAACCCAGAACCTTGCGCGATCACATGGTGTTGGACCCCTCCCCCTTGGGGTTAACACGTTGCATCAGCGCCAAGTTGCTCTCAATCGCAAGTCGCACACCATAGCAACGGAAGTTACCATCGATTTGGATATGAGGACAAGCCGAAAACTGGACAAAAATTGACAGTCGGGATTGAGCACATAGATAATGTGCGATTACACAGTCGGGATGGATTGCTTGCGCCTCGCATCCTGAGGCAATAAACGCCATGTTGGACGTTTCGACGGAGGCATTTGCAACGTTTGGTGCTTTGTTGCGGTTCTTGCGGCAACGCGCTGGTCTAACTTTGCGCCAGCTTGGCGAGCAGGCCGGTTACACCGATAGTCTGCTTAGCCGGCTCGAAAAAAATGAACGTCTGCCCAACCTCAAATGGGTGGAGGAAACGCTCGTGCCGGCGCTGCAGATCGATGATCCTGCACTGGCGAGCGGGCTTGTCACGTTGGCACTCGATGCGCGCAGGGAAGGGCAAACGGCCGACAACAGCACCACGCTGCGCAGTGCAGCGCCGCTTAGCTCGTTTGTGGGTCGGCGCAGGGAATTGGAAGATCTCGCCGCTGTGCTGGGCCGGCATCGCCTGGTCACGCTATTTGGAGCCGGCGGCAGCGGCAAAACCCGCCTGGCCATCGAGGTTGCGCAGCACTATCGTCAGCAGCATGCCTTGGAAGCATGGTTCATCGACTTGAGCGCTTGTCATGAGCCAAAGGCAGTGATGCACACCATCACAGCCAGTCTGCACATTATTCACGCACCAGCCGATCCAATCGCCGCCATCGTGCGCTTCTTCAAGGCTCGCCCGGCACTGCTGGTAATCGACAATGCTGAGCATCTCATTGCGGCATGCGCCTCCCTGGTCAATCAACTGTTGCGCGCCTGCCCCGAGTTGTCGATCCTGGTAACCAGCCGTGAATCGTTGCGCTTGAGCGGCGAACATGTGTGGTGGGTGTCACCGCTTTCCATGCCTCAACGCAGTGAGATAGATTCGATGAGCAAAGAGTGTTTGAGCCAATTCGAGGCGATCGAATTGTTCGTCGAGCGCGCCAGGGACACCGGGAATGATTGTGCAACGGCGTTTGATGCGGAGGCGCTGCGCAACGTTGCGCGCATTTGCTGGCGATTGGATGGGTTGCCGCTGGCAATCGAGCTGGCTGCTGCGCTGACTGCGTCCATGTCCATCGGTGACATTCTGGCTCACATGGATGATCGCTTTGCCTTGTTGACCGCCGGCAATCGCCTTGCGCCGGAGCGGCAAATGTCACTGGAGCAGGCTATCGACTGGAGTCATGTGCTGCTCGACGCGCAGGAGCAGCGCATCTTCCGCCGGCTGGCGATATTCGCCGGCGGTTGGACGATGCAGATGGCAGAGCAGGTTTGCGCAGATGACGCAAGCGATGCCCGAAATACGATGCGCCTGGTCACTGCGCTGGTTGAAAAGTCGATGGTTGTCTTTGGCGTGGATGCATGGGGCAATGCGCGCTACACCCTGCTCGAAACGCTTCGCGCCTATGCTCTTAAGAAACTCGACCAGGCCGGCGACCAGCGTCTGATGTCCGAGCGCCACGCGCACTGCATGGTGCGCATGGTGGAATCGGTCGAATTGAAACTCTTTGGCTCGGAACAGGTCGATGTCCTGCGTGCCCACGAGAACAACCTTGACAATATTCGCGCGGCGCTGGCCTGGCTGCTGGGTCATGGCGAATACAGTAGTGCGTTGCAGATGGCCGGCGCGCTGCGTCGATTCTGGCAAACCCGCGGCCACGTGAGTGAGGGCCGCATGTGGTTGAACCGCGCTCTCCCGCACAAGAATTCAGCACCCATCGATTTCCGCGCTCGTGCGGTGTTCACCGCAGCTGTGCTGGCCAATTACCAGAACGATACGCGGGCCAGCAAGGCGTTGGCTGATGAGGCGGTGTTGCTGGCGCGGCAATGCGATGACAAATGGGTGGCCGGCCAGATTCTGGTTGGGATGATCTATCACGATCAGTCGCATGAGACGGTGACGGAGTGGCGCCAGCGCGTTGCAGACGTCCAAGCCATCGCCCGCGCGCTTGACAATCCCTGGCTGCTGGGCGATGCGCATCACAAGTGCGCTGCTGTTGAAGTTGTGAGCGGCGATTACGAAGCGGCGCTGCAGCACTTTCAGCAAAGCGAGCGTGAATTGATGAAGGCCGGCGACGGCATTTATGCCACCGTCAACCAGGTCTGGATCGGCGCGCTGTTGTTCGAACGCGGCGACCGCGTGCCAGCCAAATTGCGCTACTTGAATGCGCTTCAGTACATGCAGCGCACCGGTTTGGATCTATCGGAATACATTGCGATCAGCTACTGCCTGCAGGGGCTGGCCTACATCTCCGGGATCGAGCAGTTTCCCGAGCGCATGGCGCAATTGCTCGGCGCAGTGGAATTGGAGCGCGAATGGCTGGGCGGCATGGCCAATCATTGGTTCCCGCTGCTCGACATGCAAGCCGGCGCGGCATGCTACGAGACGTTGGCCGGCACGCCTGTCGACTTGAATCTCTTCGGCTATTTCTGGCAGAAAGGCCGGCGGCGCACGCTGGCGCATAGCGTGGCCTTTGCTTTGGCCGTGCCTGAGGCGGAAATCCAGGAGAGGGTGTAAAGCAAACAACGCAGATCTTTCTGCGTTGTTTGGCTCTCATTTTGCGTCAGGCTTGCTGATCAGGCTTTGGCAAATCAGGTGCGCCCACGGCCTCGCGCATTTTGCGCTGGATGGAGTTGGGTAAATCCTTGAGTTTGCCGGCGCCGCGAATGTAGTCCTTCAACTCGGTCGCCGGCAAAATAGTGATCGGTGACGGTTCGACGTCGAGGATCGCCTTCGGGTTGGTAAACACCACCACGCCGCGCACTGGCACCTTCAAAGTCGGCATCTTCTCAGCCAGCGTCTTGTTCACCTTTGCCATCTCAGCGTGCAGATCCGCCGTGGGATTGCCCAGCGGTTCATCGCGGCCAAACCAGAACCTGAGGAAGCTCTCTTTGCGCTTCCATTTGCCCTCGCGAAAGGCGGTTTTGCCTTCCTGACCGCGTGCCACAAACACCGTGATGCCGCCTGGCTCCACCAGCATGTAATTCGTCAGCCCTTGAAAAAGCATCAGCGCATACTTGCGATCCAGGCCCTTCAGCGCGTCGCGCAGCACGGCGTCGGGGCGGGTGGGTGCTAGGTAGCGATTGCCGAGGAAGAAGCCCACGCGCGAGACTGCAAATCCGGTGATCAGAATGACCAGATATAGCACAAAGAACAGCGAACTGTTCTCAGGGCTGAGCAGGCCGAGCTGCTGACCGAACAGCGTGAGCAACAACCCGCCAAGCAGGATGCCGATGGAGCCAAACAGTGCGATGCGTCCAAACAGCGCCTTGCGCTTGTAGTTCTTTTCGTCGATGACAATCTTCATTGTTTTGATTCAGAACTGACGTGAGATGAAAACCTCAAATGACCTTGCCGATGACCAGCGTGGCATTTTGGCCGCCCAGCCCGAATGAATTTGAAATGGCGAAATCCACTTCCTTGTTGCGCACCACATTCGGCACGTAATCCAAATCGCAGGCCGGGTCGGGCGTGTGCAGGTTGATGGTGGGCGGGATGATGCCATTCCGCACCGTGAACGCGGTGCTAAGCGCCTCGATCGCGCCGGCGGCACCCATTGCATGGCCCGTCATCGACTTTGTGCTGCTCACCGGAATGTCGTATGCCCGCTCGCCAAACACGTGCTTGATGGCCGCAGTCTCCAGCGTGTCGTTGGTGGCGGTCGCCGAGCCGTGCGCGTTGATGTATTGCATTTCGCTCGGTGTGAGGCCGGCATCGTCGATCGCCCACTGCATGGCGCGAATGGCGCCGCTGCCGGTGGGGTCGGGGATCGCGATGTGGTGCGCGTCGGATGACACGCCCATGCCCATCACCTCGGCGATCATGTCTGCACCGCGCGCCTTTGCCCGCTCATATTCTTCGAGGATCATCACCACGCAGCCCTCGCTGTAACAGAAGCCGTCGCGCGTGGCATCGAAGGGGCGTTGCGCCTGCGCCGGCGTGTCGTTGTATTTCGAACTCAGCACGCGCATGGCGTTGAAAGCAACGATGGCCGGCTCGATGACTGTGGCTTCCACGCCGCCGGCAAACGCCGCGTCGATCTTGCCATTACGGATGAGTTCTGCCGCTTCGCCGATGGCTTGCGTGCCGGACGCGCACGCCGCCACGACCGTGCTGAGCGGCCCCTTTGCGCCGAAGAAGGTGCTGATGTGGTGTCCAGGCGCGTTGGGCAGCGCCGCCGGCAATGCAAATGGGTTGGCCCTGCGCCAGCCAAGCCGGCGATATTCCTGCGCGCCATAGTCAGACATCTCGTAGCCGCCCAGCGCGGTGCCCATCACCACGCCGACACGGTCTGGATGCACGTCTTTGGCGATGCGCAGGCCGGCATGGGCGAGCGCTTCCTGGCCGGCCGCAATGGCGAAGTGTGAGCAGCGCGCCATGCGCCGCGCTTCCTTCGGCTCGATATAGCGCGTGGCTTCAAAGCCTTTCACCTCGCCGGCGATGCGCACCGGCAGGTGACTCGCGTCGAATTGCGTGATCGGCCCAATGCCGCTCTGCCCATTGACCAGCCCGTTCCAGGTGTCCAGCGTGTTCAGCCCCAGCACGGTGATCGCGCCAATGCCGGTGATGACCACGCGGCGCTTGTTCGAGCCGTTTGTAGTATGTGTCGTGACGTAGTCGGTGGCGTGGCGCTTGTCGCGCCGCAGCACCTTGCGTTTGGTGTAACTGGCGACACGCTTGATGCCGCCAGAAAGCTTGGAGAATCGTTTTGGTCGCGCCATTTGAAAAGTGCACAGGTCAAAGAAAAAAGCGGTTAGCTGGACATCTCCGATGCAGCGTTCGGCGCTGCGCTCCTTGCACCTTGCCCCTCAGTCGCTGGCATTGCCTGCAAGCCTTTCTCGATGGCGTCCACCACACCGCGCTCAACAGATTCTGCCGCGCGCATGAGCGCCGACTTGATGGCGCGAGCATTGCTGCGGCCATGCCCAATGATGACAACACCGTCGACGCCCAACAGTGGCGCTCCGCCGACTTCTTCGTAGTCCAATCGCTTCCGCATTGTGGATTTGATGGTGTCTTTGGCGAGCGCACCGGCGATTTTGCCGACAGTGCTGCTCATGAAGGCGTCTTTCAGCAAGCCTTCGACCATCGTCTTCATGCCTTCGCTCAGCTTCAAGATCACGTTGCCGGTGAAGCCGTCGGTCACAAATACGTCGGCGTTGCCAGCCGGCAAATCGCGCCCCTCGGCATTGCCGATAAAGTTGATCTGCATCCGCTTCAACAGCTGGTGCGCTTCCTGCACAAGCTGGCTGCCCTTCGACTCCTCTTCGCCGTTCGAGATCAGCACCACGCGCGGGTTGCGAATGTTCATCACCTTTTCGGCATAGATGCTGCCCATCAGTGCGAATTGCGCCAGCCATTCCGGCTTGCAGTCGGTGTTTGCGCCGAGGTCGCACAGAAACTTGAACCCCTGCGCAGTCGGGTAGCCGGCGGAGAGGCAGGGGCGTTGAATGCCGCGAATGCGCCCCAGGTGCAGCAATGATGCGGCCAGTGCGCCACCAGTGTTGCCCATCGTCACGAAGGCGTCGGCGTCGCCGTTTTTCACCATCTGGATACCAACAACCATCGAGCTGTTCTTTTTGATTTTCACGGCTTGCGCTGGATGCTCGTGCATTTCGATCACCTCAGGCGCGTGGACGATGGGGAGATGCAGTCCGGCAGTGTTGTGCTGCACGAGCAGCGGGCGCACGAGTTCCTGCCGACCGACCAGCGCAATTTCCCAGCCAAACTCCCTGGCGGCAGCGATGGCGGCTTCAACGTTCGGCGCGGGACCGAAGTCGCCGCCCATGGCATCAAGGACAATTTTCATGTGGGGTCTACCGTTTGTGTGTCGCGCGTGGGGGATTGCTGGTGGCAGCAGGCTCGACCAGCATCAGTTCCGTGAAAAGGCATGTCTGTCGCCGGGCGGCTGAATGGCCGCTGCGACGATCTGCATCATCTTCAACTCTTCGCCCAATACCTGTGTTTCGCGTTGCAGCAGGCCGGCGAGTTGATTCTCTGCCAGCAATTCCTGCTTTGCTTCCAGCGGCAGGCGCAACGCGATCGCGGCAAACAGCGCGATGTCTGCCGGCGATTCTGGAAATTGGTCAAAGCGGAACTTCATACCGTTGGTGTCTGCGAGCAGTTGCAAGTAGCGCGTGAGTTGCCGGCGCACAACTGCCGTCACGCGTTCATCGACTGGCTGCGTGTCATCCAGCGGAAAATCGCTCACGTCGCCGATCAGATAGCCATGCTCGCTTTCGTGGAAGTTGTGCAGCTTGAAGCGCTCTTCACCCATCGTGACGATGTTCATGCGGCCATCGGACAAGCGCTTCACTTCGGTCACGCGCGCCGAGGTGCCGACTGGCGCCGGCGCATCCGGCTCCTCATCCACTGCCAGCACCACGCCAAATGGCTCGTTGTTATCCACGCACCTCTTAACCATCACGCGATAGCGCGGTTCGAAGATGTGCAGCGGCAACGACTGGCCTGGAAATAGCACCACGTTCAGGGGAAATAACGGCAACTCATACACTCGCGCTTCCATGTTCCTCTCCAAGCTCTCCGCCGACGTTTGTCAGCTGCGGCATTATACGTGGCGAGGTTTGCGCGACACGGGATTGAAAGATTTCTGCGCGCAGCGCCGGCGCAATGAAGTTGTGATTCTCTTATCACTCTCGGCATATTTCGCAATTGTGGTGTGAGTGCGCAACCACGACTATCTGTGTGGAAAGGCACAACACCAGGGGACAAGAATTGCAGCGCCTTTCGCGCAAAGATGATCTTCTTTTCTCGACATCATATCCAGCGTTTTGCGATTGAGACGGAGACCACCGAACTTCGACAATTTCTGGTGGAGCATTTCAGCCGTGAGGAGATGGAGATGTTTTGCGCTGACTACTTTCGCGATGTGTTTTTTGATTTTGAAGGCTCAAGCATGTCGAAGACCCAATGGGCGCATAAATTGGTCGATTATTGCCGGCGCCACAGCCTGATGCTGCGCTTGAAGGTTGCGCTGCAAAAGGAGCGGCGCGAATCATTCTCACAGCGATTTACGCTCATCCCCAGCGCCGGTGCGCCGCGCATCACGCGCGACAAGCGTCGCATCTTCGTCAGCCATGCCCACGAAGATCGCCGCGTGGCGCAGCGGCTGGCAGGTGATCTGCGCAAGCATGGTCATGATGTATGGATCGCGCCGGATTGCATCGATGCGGGTGAAAGTTGGGTCAGCGCAATTGACCGCGGCTTGCACATGAGTGGCGTGTTCCTCGCCCTGCTGTCGCCGGCGGCGGTCAAATCACCCTGGGTGAAAAGCGAAACGCGCGTGGCAATTCAACTGGAGCATCAGAAAAAGATGCGCGTGCTGCCGGTGCTGCTCAAAGCATGTGACACATCAGACCTGTCGTCGTTCATCTCGTCGTATCAGATTATCTCTTTTGTGAATCGCTATGAAAAGGCGCTGCCGGAGTTGCTGGTGGAGCTTGGTTCATCACGGGCGCGTGTGGCAGCCCACAGCATCGCGCGGCGCTTGCAAGGCAGCAATGGCAAAACGCGCTGGTCGAAGCAGGTGACGATTGAAGTGCCGATGCGCGTAGAGCTGTTGCGCGTGCCGGCCGGCTCGTTCTGGATGGGCAGCCACCCGTCACGTGATGAAGCTGCGCAGGAAAACGAACACCCGCGCCACCGCGTCAAACTTACCGACTATTACATTACGCGGCATCCCATCACCAACAGCCAGTACATGATGTTTGCACAAGCCACCCAGCGCGATTTCAAACTCGTCGAGGGCAAAGAGGATCATCCAGCGGTGAATGTGTCGTGGCACGATGCGGTTGCATTTTGCGCGTGGTTGAGTCAGCTCACTGGCTTTCAATTCAATCTGCCGACAGAAGCAGAATGGGAAAAGGCTGCGCGCGGTACGGATGGCCGCATCTATCCATGGGGTGATGACTTCGACGTGAAGCGGTTGAACAGCCATGAGAGCGATCTTCATGAGACGACGTCAGTGGGCAAGCACTCACCGGATGGCGATAGCCCCTACGGCATCGCCGACATGTGCGGCAATGTGTGGGAATGGTGCGCAGACTGGTATGCTGACGACGAATTTCGCCGGCGGGCAAAGGCGCGCGCCATCGATCCCCTCGGCCCGGAAGCCGGGGCCATGAAAGTGTTGCGCGGCGGCGCTTTCGATTTCAACAAAAGCGCAGTGCGCTGCGCCTACCGCGCCGGCGCATCCCCCTTCGAACGCAGTTACGACTACGGTTTTCGGGTCGTGATGCGCCCTTGATGGAGAGAGGATTTGGCGAAGAACTGAAGGGGCAATGAGAGGACGTTACATTCCCTTCACTTGCCAACGTCACTACTTGCGAATAGCATATCCTGTAACACATACCTCATCAGGAATGTAAACAGGCATGCCCTCAAAATACACCATTGGCGTTGACTTTGGCACGCTGTCGGGCCGCGCAGTGCTGGTGCGCGTGAGCGATGGCGCAGAGATTGCCAACGCTGTCAGCGAGTATTCACACGGCGTCATCGACGACCGTCTGCCCGAAAGCGATGTGAAACTGGAGCCGGACTGGGCGCTCCAGGACCCCGATGATTACATCCGCGTCTTTGCCGAGACGATTCCTGCTGTGTTGAAGCAGAGCGGCGTCTCGCCCGACGACGTGATTGGCATCGGGATCGACTTTACGGCCTGCACGATGTTGCCAACGAAGGCCGATGGCACGCCGCTGTGCCGGCTGCCCGAATGGCGCGCCAACCCGCACGCCTGGGTGAAGTTGTGGAAGCACCACGCCGCGCAGCCCGAGGCCGACCTTGTCAACCAAACTGCCGCCGCGATGGGTGAGACCTGGCTGCCGCGCTATGGCGGCAAGATCTCGTCGGAGTGGTTCTTCCCGAAGGCGTTGCAAATTCTGAATGAAGCGCCGGTAGTTTACGCGGCGGCAGATCGGATGCTGGAAGCTGCCGACTGGGTGGTCTGGCAGCTGACCGGCGCGGAGACGCGCAACACCTGCACTGCCGGCTACAAGGCGATCTGGTCGAAGCGCGAAGGCTTTCCAAGCAATGCCTTCTTCAGGGCGCTCGATCCGCGCTTCGAGCACGTGGTCGATGAGAAGATGAAGCGCGACCTCAATCCCATTGGCCAGCGCGCCGGCGATCTGACGCCTGCAATGGCAGAGTTGACCGGTTTGAAGGCGGGCATCGCCGTGGCAGTGGCAAATGTCGATGCACATGTGTCGGTGCCGGCTTGCACTGTTACACAGCCCGGCAGCATGGTGTCGATCATGGGCACCAGCGTATGCGACATGCTGCTCGACACGAAAGAGGCGATGGTCGAGGGCATGTGCGGCTTCACTGCGGACGGCATTCTCGCCGGCTTTCTCGGCTACGAAGCCGGCCAAAGCTGCGTTGGCGATGGCTTTGCGTGGTTCGTTGAGAATTGCGTGCCACCGCAGTATTTCGACGAGGCGAAATCGAAGGGCCAGTCCATTCATCAGGTGTTGGAGATGCACGCTGCGCAACTCGGGCCAGGCGAGAGCGGCCTGCTCGCGCTGGATTGGTGGAACGGCAACCGCTCGATCCTCGTGGATGCCAATCTCAGCGCGGTCATTCTCGGCATGACGCTGGCGACGACCGCGCCGGAGATGTATCGCGCATGGATCGAGGCGACCGCCTTTGGCAAGCGCATCATCATCGATTCGTTCAAGCGCGCCGGTGTGCAGGTGAATGAGATTGTGGCATGCGGCGGCCTGCCGGAGAAGAACAAACTGTTCATGCAGATCCACGCCGATATCGTAGGATTGCCGATCAAGGTGTCAGCATCATCACAGACGCCTGCGCTGGGCAGTGCGATGTTCGGCGCACTGGCTGCGGGCAGCGCCGCCGGCGGCTATGACACCATCGAAGATGCCGCAGCAAAGATGGCGCATCTGAAGGATGAGATGTTCGTGCCGAATGCGGCCAACAAGCCGGTCTACGATGCGCTCTACGCCGAATATGTGCGCCTGCATGATTACTTTGGCCGCGATGCAAACAGTGCCATCAAAAAGCTGCGTGCCATGCGGGCAGCGGCAGCGAGCAAGTAATTTACTGATAGGTGATTGGTGATCCGTGATTGGCAAGTTGGTAAAGCGTAGTTGTCTATGGCAGGGGGTATTGTGGCGATGTGAGATCATGCCGAATCCCCAACTACGAATTACTGATTGCCCAGAAACATCATGCGCAAAATAGCACTACAACTCTATACCGTTCGCGAATCGATGAAGAAGGATTTCGTTGGCACGCTCAAGGAGGTGGCCGGCATTGGCTACAAGGGCGTGGAATTGGCTGGCTTTGGCGGCATGTCCGCCAAGGATCTGCGCGCCTTGCTTGACGATCTGGGTCTGATTGCCGTCGGCGGCCATACCAGCATGGATGCCATCGGCAAGAGCATGGAACAGACGCTTGGCGACTTCGTCACACTTGGCGCGTCGTATCTGGGTGTGGCGTGGGCTGGCGAAGAGTGGCGCACTGAGCAAGGCTGGCACCGCGCCGCGCGGTTGATGGAAAAAGCGGCGACTGAAACGCTGAAGCACGACATCACTTTCTTCTATCACAACCACGACTTCGAGTTTCAGAAGATCAACGGCAAATATGGCCTCGATGTCTTGTTCGAAGCTGCGGATCCTTCGCTGGTGAAATGGGAAGAGGACGTGTTCTGGGTGCAGAAGGGCGGCGAGGATCCGGTTGCCTACATGAACAAATACGCCGGCCGCACGCCCCTGATCCACATCAAGGACATGACTGCTGACGCAGACAGGACTTTCGAATGTGTCGGCGATGGCGTCATCGACTTCGGCGCCATTTTCAAAGCCGGCGATGCCAACGATGTCGACTGGTATATCGTCGAGCAGGACCGATGTCCGAAGGGCGAGATCGAAAGTGCCCGCCGCAGCTACCAGAACATCGTCGCGCGCGGTTGGCTCGGCTAGCCAGGTTAGAGCAAAGCCGCCTTTTGCAGGAGAAGGCAGAGGTTGTCAGGTGCGCTTCTCTTTCCTTCTTCCTTCTTCCTTCTTCCTTCTCCTGCTCTTTTCAACGGCTAATTGAGGTGGGCGGATGGCGTTAGAATCCGCCGAATGAGTGAGACCGTTGAATCGGGTGCAGAAATGCCCCCTGAGCCTGCCGAAGCGCCGGCGCTTTTATCCGCACCCGACAAAGGCGCCGCCGGCCGCGCCGTCCTGCGTGAGATCGTAGAGACTATCGCGCTCTTCGCGCTGGTGTTCACAGTGGCGCGCGTCGCCATTGGCAACTATTCCATTCTTGGTCAGAGTATGGAGCCGAACTACCATGAGGAAGAGCGCCTGCTGGTGGACAAGGTGACGCCGCATCTGCTTGGCCTGAATCGCGGGGATATCGTCATCGTGCACTCGCCGGCGCAAGACATTGAGCTCATCAAACGTCTGATCGGCAAGCCTGGCGATACGATCGAGTTGCGCGACAATCGCGTGTTTGTGAATGGTGAGCCGCTGAATGAGCCATATCTGCCGCCCGATGCCAACAGCGGGCCGACACGCGATGTAAACAAATGGACGCTTGGCCCTGACGAATACTTCATCATGGGCGACAATCGCAGCTTCAGCCAGGATTCACGCGTGTTCGGGCCGGTGAAGATGGAAAACATCATCGGGCGCGCACTGTTGCTTTATTGGCCCTTCAATGAATTGCAGGTTGTGCAGCACTTCAACTATCAGTGATTGGCAATCGCCTCATGCCTGTTTGCCAATGGCCTTTGAAAAGAATCTCCATGCTTGATTCCATCCGCCAGCAACTCTATGTGTTGCACCTCGAACTCGTCAAATACAACCTCGTGGTGTGGACGATGGGTAATGTCAGCGCGCGCGATCCTGAAACCGGCCTTGTCGCCATCAAGCCGAGCGGCATCCGCTACGAAGATCTGCGTCCCGAAGACATGGTCATCGTCGACATGGATGCCAACATCGTTGAGGGCAAGCTCAAGTTCAGCAGCGATACGTTGACTCATCTGTTCATCTACAAACAGCGCCCCGATGTGCATGGCGTGTGCCATACGCACAGCACATTTGCCACTGCGTTTGCGGCGGTAGGCCGGCCTATCCCGTGCTTCCTCACCGGTATGGCCGATGAATTCGGTGGCGAGATTCCACTCGGTGGCTTCGAGTTGATCGGCAGCGAGGCGATTGGCCGCGAGGTGTGCCGCGTGATTGGCGGCAGCAAGGCCGTCATCATGCAGAACCACGGCCTGTTCAGCGTTGGCGCGAGCGCGGAGGCGGCAGTGAAGGCGGCGGTGATGGCCGAAGATGCTGCGCGCACGTCGTTCTATGCGATGCAACTGGGCACGCCGATCCCCCTTGCGCAGGAAGATGTGGCCAAACTCTACGACCGCTACACCTATGTCTACGGACAGAAGGGCTAGCTTTCAGTGGCGATGAAGCCAACGCCGGCGGTCACATTCGTGAGCTCATCGATCAAGATGAACGCGCCGTTTGCCGGGTTTGCCTCATACGCATCTGCGTAGATCGGCTGAGCCAGCTTGAGCGACACATCGCCGATCTCATTCAAGTTGATCTGCGGCGGGTTGTCGCTGCTGTTCAGCGTCACTACATCGATCACGCTGTGCAGCGCCTGCACCTTTGCGCGGGTGCGATGCACGCCGTGCTGCAATTGCATGGTCCTGCCGGCGCTCAACGCCTGATGATCCAGCCAGCACACGCGCGCCACGAATTCCTTGCGCAGCGCCGGCGGCTGATCCGCTCGCGCTACCAGCGCGCCGCGACTGATGTCGATGTCATCGGCCAGATGCAATGACACCGACTGGCCGGCCTGCGCGCGCTCTACGCGCTGGCCGAAATGCTCGATGGCGGTGATGCGGCTGTTGCGCTGGTTGGGCAACACGATGACCGCATCGCCCAGGCTGAACACGCCGCTGCTGATGCGGCCGGCGAGCGCGCGATAGTCGTGCAGATCGGGGCGGTTGTGGATGCGCGGGCGAATGACTGACTGCACCTGCAGGCGCGCCGCCAGATGGCGTTGTGGCACTGCGTCTATTTTCTCGAGCGCATCGAGCAGCGTCGGGCCGGTATACCAGGGCATGTGCGTCGAGCCACGAGTAATGTTTTCGCCATGCAGTGATGAGGCCGGGATGAAGGCGATGGCCTGGCCGGCGATTTGCACCTGCGCGGCCAGTGCCTTGAACTCGGCGACGATCGCATCGAAGCGCGCCTGAGAGTAATCAACCAGATCCATCTTGTTCACGCAAACGATGACGGTGGGGATGCGCAGCAGCGAGGCGATGAAGAAATGGCGGTGCGTCTGTTCCACAAGCCCATTGCGCGCATCGATCAGGATGATCGATGCGGCAGCGGTCGACGCGCCGGTGACCATGTTGCGGGTGTATTCGAAGTGGCCGGGTGTGTCGGCGATGATGTATTTGCGCGTGGCTGTTTGAAAGAACACGTGCGCGACGTCGATGGTGATGCCCTGCTCTCGTTCGGCTATCAAACCATCCGTCAGCAACGATAGGTCGAGGAAGTCTGCGCCGCGGCGCTTGCTGGCGGCGTCGATGGCGTCGAGCTTGTCCTGCGTGACCGAGCGCGTTTCATACAGCAGCCGGCCGATGAGGGTGCTTTTGCCGTCATCCACAGAGCCGGCTGTGGCGATGCGAAGAATATCCATGTTGGGTCGTCAGGTCGTCACTTGATTGCTCAGCACTCTGAACTTGGCGCTAAAAGTAGCCATCCCGCTTGCGCGTTTCCATCGCAGATTCGGAGCGTTTATCGTCGATGCGCGCGCCGCGCTCGGAAATTTCGGCGCGGCGAATCTCATCGATCACAGTGTCGAGCGTGACTGCGTTCGACAACACGGCGGCGGTGCAAGTCATGTCGCCGACGGTGCGAAAGCGCACGCGCGCGAGGTAGGGTTGCTCGTCTGGTGTCTTGTGAATGAAGGGCGAATCGGCCCATAGCAGGCCGTCGCGCTTGAACACCGCGCGCTCGTGCGCAAAATAGATCGATGGCAAGTCGATGTGTTGTTGACGGATGAAATTCCACACATCCAACTCGGTCCAATTTGAGATGGGGAAGATGCGCACATGCTCACCAGGGCTGATGCGGCCATTCAGCATGTCGAAAAGTTCTGGCCGCTGGCGCGAGGCATCCCATTGTCCAAACTCGTTGCGCACGGAGAACAATCGCTCCTTCGCGCGCGCCTTCTCCTCGTCGCGGCGCGCGCCGCCGATGCACGCATCGAGTTTGAGCTCCTCGATCGCGTCGAGCAGGGTGGTGGTTTGCAGGATGTTGCGCGAGGCGTATTTGCCACTCTCCTCGCGCACGCGGCCGGTGTCGATGGAGTCCTGCACATACCTGACGATCAGTTTCAGATCCAGCGACTTGACGAGGTGATCGCGAAACGCGATGGTCTCAGCGAAGTTGTGGCCGGTGTCGATGTGCAGCAACGGAAATGGCACCCGCGCCGGCGCAAATGCCTTTACTGCCAGACGCGTGACGACGATGGAATCCTTGCCGCCGGAGAACAGGATCGCCGGCCGCTCGAATTGCGCGGCGGTCTCGCGCAGAATGTAGATCGCTTCATCAGCCAGTTCATCAGGGAAGGTTGCCTGCCACGCCGGCGCATTCACCTTCGCATCAAGCTGGGCGCGTGCTGCCAACTCGGGCATGTTTTCTCGCATTTCAAAAGTGCCTGACATGATCGATAGGATTCGCTCTCAAGTTAAAGGCGTCGCCATGCTGTCATTCACGCTTCACATTTCCCCCGCTCGTGCAAAATCTATTGGCGTTGCCTGTACAGGAACTGAGGTTGTTAATGTAGCAGCAATCTCAGCAGTCTTCAACCGATTCTGAAAAATTGTGGAAACCATTTTCTGGTTGAGCCGGCGAGATCGCCGGCTGTGCGATCATGCGCGTCATGCGCTTTATCGGCATTGACCTCGGCACGACATCGATCAAAGGCGCGGTGATGGATCTGGATGCGCCGTCGCTCAATCACATCATCCGCCGGCCATTTCCAACTCCCGTCTCGCATCTGCCGCGCCTGCACTATGAAGTCGACCCTGGCATTGTCTTGCGTGAAGCGCGGGAAGTACTGGACGCGCTGCTTGCACAAGCGTCAGACGCCAGCGGCATTCTGTTGTCCAGCCAGATGCATGGCACGATTCTGCTCGATGCCACCTATCAACCCATGACGAACCTCATTCCCTGGCAGGATCAGCGCGCACTGGCCGGCGACTCTCCTTCGTTCGATGCGCTCAAGGCGACCATGTCCGCTGACGACCTGCGCGCAGTCGGCAACGATGTGTGGCCCGGCCGGCCGCTTGCGGTGCTGCATTGGTTGAATGTGCATGGGCGCCTGCCCGCCGGCGCTGCCTTCTGTGCGCTGCCCGATTTTGTTGCCGCGTCGCTGTGCAAGGCGCCGCCCGCCACCGATCTCGGCCATGCTGCAGCCTCGGCCTTCTGTGACATTGCAAAAGGCGAATGGCAAATCGACCTGCTGTGCCGGCTTGGCCTCGATCACCTCACGCTGCCGCGAATCGCCAGACGGGATGAGGTGATCGGCTACTACGCGCATGCCGGCCGCGCCATCCCGTGGTATCCGCCGGTGGCCGACCAACAATGTTCGCTGCTTGGCGCGGGTCTTCGCGCCGGCGAGTTGTCGATCAACATCAGCACCGGCTCACAGGTGGCATTGCTGACCGGGGCGATCACGTATGGCGATTTTCAAACGCGCCCTTACTTCGATGACCAATGGCTGCTCACGCTCATCCACCTCCCCGCCGGCCGCTCGCTGAATGTGCTGATGCGCTTGTTGACCGCGCTGGCTGATGAGGAAGGCATGCATCTGCAGCATGCGTGGGCAACCGTCGAACGGCTGGCGCGCGCGGCTGCGGCCAGCGATTTGCAAATCGATCTGTCGTTCTTCGCCGGCGCGTTGGGCAGCGAAGGCGCGATCACGCGCATCCGCGAAGACAACCTGAGCGCCGGCAACCTCTTCCGTGCTGCCTACGCGGCAATGGCTGAGAACTACAGGACGTGCGCGCTGCGGCTGTCGCCGGCGCAAGCCTGGCAGCGTATCGTGTTCTCCGGCGGGTTGGCGCTGCAATCCAGTCTTTTGCGCGAGGAAATTCTGGCGCGTTTCAACTGCCCTTCACGAGTGGCGGAAGGGGGCGAGGACGCGCTGGTAGGGTTGATGGCTGTCGCGTTGAACATCGCCGGCCGGGCGGTCAGCATGGCTCAGGCGCGCGCGCTGATGAACGGCATGGCAGGCTGATCGTTTGCGAGACAGGCCGACACGACTATGCCGGCACAACCTCATATTGATCCAGCCGCACCTTGCCTGGATCAATCAGCGGCAGCACGCTTGCCACCAACTCGCTCTCATCTTCGGGCAGCTCATCAGCTTCGTCGCTCAATCGATCCAGCCATTGCAATTCGCGCTGTGACAGGCTGAACTCATTTGCGCAGTGCGCCTGTCGCAACGCTTCGAGCGTGACGATGGCTGCGGCGCGAGTGCGTCTATAGGGCGTTTCTTCGGCGATGATCTTGTTTGCCAGATTCAACACCACATCCGGCCGCAGCACATAGGCCTGTGGGTCGTGCGGCACGTCCGTTTCTGCCAGCCAGTTGCGCAGGGTGCGCGCTGAATCTGCGCCGTGCGCGCTGGCTGTGTTCATCAGGCGCGTCGAATACACCAATTGCTCGATGGAAACCGTCGGCGCCATCGCCCCGAGCAGGCGAATGTTTTGCACCGATTCATTGCTCCACAAGTCGACCGTGCAGCGCGCGACGTTGCCCACTGGTGAGAGATGTGCGCAGGCTGCGTCTGCCCCTTCGCCGGACATGGGAAAGCCGGTGATGGCTTTGAGGTAGGGGTTTTCGTAGGCGCAATCTTTCCCAGGCCCAATTGCCCCGCGCTCATGCGCCACCAGTGCGCGCGGCACCGTCATCACGCGGTTGATGGCGGCAAACACGCGCGGGATGTAGCGCTTTTCGGCCAGCACCATCGCCGTGTTGCCGAAGCCGCAAGCTGAGTCGCCGGCCGGCGCCACGCCGTTACGGTTCGCCACGTCCACGATCATGTCCCACAAAAATGCCATGTCGCGGCAGCCCAGCACGCCGAGCGCGAATGTCATCATGGTCAGATCCCCGTTCATCAGCGCGTCATCGTGCACTTCCTTGCCGCCGGTGCTTTCGATTGAGAGCAAGTCGGCGCCGGCTTGCGCATTCAACTCGAAGCTGCGCACCATGTCGTGCCACAGGTGGCCACCACGCTGGATCGGAGGGCGCTCATGCTCGCGGATGTCGTTGGGCGTGACGCGCAACGCGCCGACAAGGCCGTCGCTCTTGCGATATTTGTCCAGCGTCTCGCGCAGGATGCGCGTGACATCGGCGCCCCATTCCGGCTCCAGTGTCATCGGCGGCAGCAATTCGAATTCCACCACCAGCCCGGGCGCATGCAGCTCGGCGGCGCGCCGGCATACACCCTCGATCATCTGCGAATATTCCTCGCGCACCTCACGCATCGTTGCAGCGTGAATCTGCATGGTTGGCAGCGTGAAATTCAATTCCGGATAGACCGTGCCGGCGCCGATCACCAATCCACTGCGCGTGGCGACCGGATGCAGCGCATGGCCGTAGATGAAATCATCCAGCTTGTCAATGGCGAGTGAAGTGAAGGTTTTCATTTCTGTCCTGTTTGATCTCCCTGCAGAGAAGCGAGGCGTGTCACATGCCGGAAAAGGAGCATAGGTGCAGCCTCGCGCTGTGCCATAGTCAGCAGGCGGGCTTCACAATGAGCGGGATACACAGAAAAAGACTGCCCAATCGGCGATTGTCTTCAAGTCGGCGAATGTCGTAACATGATCCATTCGGAGGAAAAATGACACAGCCGCCGTTTAACGGGCGGCTGTGTTGCTTTGACAAAATCGATGCGCTAAGGAATCGGCGTTGCGATTGAACCGCTCACATGCACCGTTTGCTGGCGCTCCACCACGGCGCCATTCGACAAAGTGGCGCGGATGGTATAGGTGGCTGTGCGGCTGGGGCAGACCTGAATGTCGCCAACGTTGCCGACGGCGGTGTTGCTGCCGGTGCTGCTATCGAGCAGATTGATCGAGCGAGCGTTGCCGGCAATCCACTGCAATTGCGCGCACTGGCCTGCGCCGACGGTGTTCGGTGTGGCAATGAACACCACGTTCGCCGGCTGCGCATCCAGGATGTTGATCGTCAGCGGCGTCAGCGTCTCGCGCCCCTGGTTGTCCAGCACACGCAGCGCGAAGTTCATCGGCTGATTCACGCATATCTGGCGAGACGCCACGCCGGCCACGCCCTGCGGGTTGCGATTGTTCTCGAACAGCCACACGCCCTGCACGTTCTCCACGTCCCAACTCAGCGTCGGGCATTGCCCGGGCCGCACAACATAGGAATTCGAGCGGAAGTTGGCCGGGTTGTATGGGTTCACAACGGTGACGTCGATGGGGAAGAATTGCTGGTTCGCACCGTTGTTCACCTGCAGGTAGTAGCGCGTGCTGAGGGTAGGGCAGACCTGCTGCGTGCCGGCAAGATTCACCGGCGTTTGCAGCGCGCCATAGCTCAGCAGCACTTGGGTGGCAGCTGGCACATTCCAACTGAGCGTGACGCATTGCCCGAAGTTGACGCGCGTTGTGTTGGCGACGAAGGTCGCGTTGCCCACTGGCGGCGCCGGCACAACCGGCGGAACGGGCGTGGGTGTGACCACTGGCACGCCCTGCACGCACGACGCGCGCAGGAATTGCGCACTTACCCAACCCTGCTGGCCGTTGAACACCACCTGATACCACGAGCGGTCATTGTTGCGGCCAGTGATGTTGACAAACACGTTGATCGGCAGCACCGTGATGATGGGGTTGTTGGTGCCAGGACCAGTGCGCATGTTCACAGTGCCGGTGGTGATCGCTGATGGGGTGCAACTGGCCTGTGCAGCCGGCGCAGCGACGCTGGCTGCCGAGACTAGACCCTGCTGACTGATGATCAGCGCGGCGCAAAGCGCGGCAGCGCCGGCAAGTTTTTTCCAGATGGGCTTGAAAGTGCGTGCTTGTTGTGTGGTCATATTTCTTTTCCTTGAATCTTCGTTGCAGCCGGCGCAGAGCACATCGCGCTGTGCAGGTTGTTTGCGGAAAGCTGCAAGGCTGCGCATTATCTTATTTTATTCTGGGCAAGCGCGCAGCCGGCGAATGCCCGCCGATGCCCCACGTTTTGCCGGCGAATGCCCGCTTGTGGCCTGGTGCGCCGGATCTTCGCGTGTGGCGCTTTCGACTGCTTGCCTGCGCGTAATTTGACGCGACGGCGTCTCATGTGTATATCTCATCTGCCCGAAACCGCATAGCCGCGAAGCCCTGTGTCAAGCGATAAAGCTATCAGATCCATGAGTTACACCCGCGTTGCCTTCTTCAAAACGCCTGATCTCTTTCGCGCGCACCTCGCGAAGATCGGCGCGCTGTTGCCGTTCGATGATGATGTGCAACACGGCGCCGGCGCGCCGCTCACGCAATCATTGGACGCAGGCATCAAGGTCGTTGGCAACCGTTTCGCCATCCTGCCGATGGAGGGCTGGGATGGCGAGCCGGATGGCCAGCCTTCTGCTCTGACGCTGCGACGCTGGCAGCGCTTCGGCACGAGCGGCGCAAAGCTGATCTGGGGTGGCGAGGCGGTTGCCATTCGCCACGATGGCCGCGCCAACCCCAATCAACTGATTGCGAGCGAACACACGCTGGCCGGCCTGGCACAATTGCGCCAGGCGCTGGTGCAGGAACATGCAACGAGATTTGGCGACACTGACGATTTGCTCATCGGTCTGCAACTGACACATTCGGGCCGCTTTGCGCGCCCCAATGACAAGAAACGCCTTGAGCCGATGACGCTGTATCGCCATCCGCTGCTCGACAAAAAATTCAACGCGCCGGAGCGCGCACTGCTGAGCGATGACGAGGTGGAGTGCATCATCGAGGATTTCGGGCCGGCAGCGCGCATCGCCCAACGCGCCGGCTTTGCGTTCGTCGACCTCAAGCATTGTCACGGCTATCTTGGCCACGAATTTCTCACTGCATATGACCGGCCAGGCAAATATGGCGGCAGCTTCGAGAATCGCACGCGCTTCCTGCGGGAAATCGTGGAAGTGGTGCGCGCGGCTGCGCCGGGCGTGGGTATCGGCGTGCGCCTCAGCGCCTTCGATTGGATTCCCTTCAAGCCCGCCGGCGCGGATCACATTGGCGAACCAGAGGCGTTTGCTGCCCGCTACCCGTATGCTTTTGGCAGCGACGGCACTGGCGTGGGCATCGACTTGACCGAGCCGAAGCAATTCCTCGATCTGCTGGCGCGCCTTGACATCAAACTGGTGTGCCTCACCGCCGGCAGCCCGTATTACAACCCGCATATTCAGCGGCCGGCGCTCTTTCCGCCATCAGATGGTTATCAGCCGCCCGAAGATCCGCTGCTGGGCGTGGCGCGCCAGCTCAATGTGGCTGCGCAACTCAAGCGCCATCGCCCCGATCTGGTGATGGTTGGCACCGGCTATTCGTATCTTCAAGAATGGCTGCCAAATGTGGCGCAGGCAGCCGTGCGCGAAGGCTGGATCGACTCGGTGGGCATTGGCCGCATGGCGCTGGCCTATCCTGAGATGGTGGCCGATACGCTCGCCGGCACCCCGTTGCAGCGCAAACGCATCTGCCGCACCTTCAGCGATTGCACCACCGGCCCGCGCAATGGTCTGATCAGCGGCTGCTTCCCGCTGGATGAGTTTTACAAATCACACCCGCAGCATGCATCGCTTGAGGCGGCAAAGCGAAAGTGAGCGCAAGGGATGGACACGCCTGATCGCACCTACTGGCTGGATGTGCTGCAGCGCATCGCCGACCCAGTGCTGACTCACCTCGCTGCGCGGCGGCTCAGGGCAGCCATGCCAGTGGAATCGCAGTCGGGTTATCAGGCAGAGCGCGCACAGTTCACGCACCTCGAAGCGCTGGGCCGGCTGTTGTGCGGCGTTGCGCCGTGGCTGGAATTGCAGGGGTTGCACGGTGATGAGGCCGCGCTGCAGGCGCGCTATGCTGGGCTGGCGCGGGCGGCCATCGATGCAGCGACCGATCCTGATTCGCCGGACTGCATGAACTTCGGCAGGGTGGGCCGGCAGCCCTTGGTTGACGCAGCTTTCCTCAGCCAGGCGCTGCTGCGCGCGCCGCATGCGCTGTGGCAAACATTGCCGGCGCAGGTGCAATGCAACCTGGTCGCCGCGCTTGAATCGACGCGCGCCATGCTGCCGGCCTTTAACAACTGGCTGCTGTTCGCCGCGATGATCGAAGCGGCGCTCAAGCAATGCGGCGCAGCATGGGATCGCATGAGAGTCGATTACGCCTTGCGCCAGCACGAGCAGTGGTATGCCGGTGATGGCCTTTACAACGACGGCCCGGATTTTCACTGGGATTACTACAACAGCTTCGTCATCCAACCCATGCTGCTGGATGTGCTGGGCGTCGTGGGTGATGCGGAGCCGGCATGGCGAGAGATGCGAGGCGCGGCAATGACCCGCGCGCGCCGCTACGCCGCCATTCAAGAGCGATTGATCTCCCCTGAAGGCGCGTTCCCGCCGATTGGCCGCTCGCTGGCTTATCGCTTTGGCGCGTTGCAACTACTGGCGCAGATCGCGTTGATGCGGCAGTTGCCGAGTGAGCCGGAAGCGGTGACGCCGGCGCAGGTGCGCTGCGCCATGACCGCCGTCATCCGCCGCATGATTGAAGCGCGCGGCACGTTTGATGAAAATGGCTGGCTCACAATTGGCTTCTGCGGCCATCAGTTGAACCTCGGTGAAACATACATCTCGACCGGCAGCCTGTATCTGTGCGCGGCCGGTTTGTTGCCGCTTGGCCTGCCTCCGCATGACCCCTTCTGGGTCGGCCCGCCGGCGGACTGGACGGCGAAGAAAATCTGGAACGGATACGATGCCCTCGTCGATCACGCGCTCTGAGCTGCGCGGAGGAATACATGCCACACACGATTCAACTCCCACTCGAAGACGGGCGAATCACCCATTACACGCTTGGCGAGCCGCGCGATTTTGGCAAGGCCGGCCGGCGCTTCACCAGCCGCATCGCTTTTGCAGCGGCGCATGTGGTGGCACTCCCCTCTCTCGAAGAAAGAAAGTTTGAGGGTGGGAGCGGGGGCATTGACTGGAACGCCACACTTGCCTACCGCCGGCATCTATGGTCGCATGGCTTCGCGGTGGCTGAGGCGATGGACACTTCGCAGCGCGGCATGGGGTTGGACTGGCTGCTGGCGCAAGAGTTGATTCGCCGCTCAGTTGCCGAAGCGAAGGCTGAAGGGGCGGTTGTTGCATCCGGCGCCGGCACTGACCACCTTGCACCCGATCAAAACCATAGCATCAACGCAATCATCGCGGCCTACGAAGAGCAGGTCGGCTATGTTGAAGGCCTGGGCGGGCGCGTCATTCTGATGGCGAGCCGCGCGCTGGCTGCCTGTGCCCGCGGGCCGGACGACTACGTGCAGGTCTATCGGCGTGTGCTTTCGCAAGTGCGGCAGCCAGTCATCATTCACTGGCTTGGCGACATGTTTGACCCAAAGCTGGCCGGCTATTGGGGTTCGCACAATCTGGATGAAGCGACCGAGACGTGCCTTGCGGTGTTGCGCGAGAACGCCGGCAAGGTCGATGGCATCAAGATTTCGTTGCTCGATGATCGGCGCGAGGTTGCGATGCGCCGGCGCTTGCCGCCAGGCCTGCGCATGTACACTGGCGACGACTTCAACTACCCGGCATTGATTTTGGGCGACGCGCACGGCTACAGCGATGCGTTGCTTGGCATCTTTGACGCGATTGCGCCGGCGGCTGCGGCGGCCTTTGTTGCGTTGGATGCCGGCGATGTGCAAACCTACAACGATATCCTTGCGCCGACAGTCGCCCTGTCGCGACATATCTTCCAGGCGCCGACCTATTACTACAAGACCGGCATCACCTTTCTCGCCTATCTCAATGGTCATCAATCCCACTTCAAGATGTTGGGTGGGCAGGAGACAGCACGCTCAACGCAACATCTGGCGCAACTGTTCATGCTGGCGGATCGGGCCGGCCTGTTGCGAGATCCTGCATTCGCAGTGCAGCGGATGAAAGCCTATCTCGAAGAGAATCATCATCCCGCCGCTTGAGGGGTCGGGGGAGGGGAACGACGAGATGATGATGCGCACAGTATCGACGTTTCGCAGATTACGTCGAGTGACAAAAGTCACATCGCGCCGCGCTGCCGGAACGCTCAAGATTGCTCATCCAAGGCATGCAGCCGCGTCATAATGGTTGGGGATTCGACCAGCCCAAGTTGCTGGCATAACATTGCCGCCTCCCTCAGAGCCATGCGCTCCTGTTCGGCATCTTGAGTCAAATGGTGCGCGTCGGCCAGTGCAATCCACGCATACGCCTCGGCATATTTATCGCTGGTCTGTTGTGCATTCGTCACTGCCTCGCGCAGCCAGCGCCGTGCTGGCTCGGGTTGATTCCGCCTGAGTGCCACTTGCCCCAGCGTCGTCAGCGCGTAAGGGCGGTGCACATCTTCCTCCTCGCGCAGCGATTTCAGCGCCAGCAACTCAGCTTGATCCAGCGCGTTCAAGTGCAGACAGGCTTCGGCAGCGCCGGCGGCCAGTCCTGCCACCAGAAACGAATGCTGCATTGCCGTTGCCATCTCCAGTGATTGCAGTGCGAGATCGCGCGCGGCTTCGTGCTGGCCGGCGACGATATAGGCCGATGCTAGATTCAGCGCGTCATACAGCCCCTGCACTGGCGTGCCAAGTTTTTGGGCAAGCGCCATCGACTGCTGCAGGCATTCAATGGCTTTTGCAGCATTGCCCATGCGCATGTGCAGGTGGCCCAGATGCGAGAGTGTGTCGGCGCGCGGCGCATTACCGTTGCGCATGGCGTCGCATGCCTGCAGCGCCGCCTCATATTGCTTCAGCGCGGCTGCGTAATCGCCGGCTTCCTCTTCCACCAGCCCACAGTAGTTGTGCGCCTGGCTCAGCGCCATCCATGCCTCATCGCGCGCCAGCCCCAATTCTCGCAGGCGCAGCGCATACACATAGCTGCTCTTCACATGCAGCCGCGCCAGCTGCCGCAATTGCATGGCGGCAATCGACTGCTGACCTGCGCGATACTGCTCCAGCGCTTGCTCGATGCGGCCTTGTAGTTGCTGCGCGTCACCCATCAACTCGCGCGCCAGCGGCGTCAAGGTGTCGTTCGCCGGCCATGTCTGCGCCGATAAATCGCGCTCGGCCTCATCGGCCTGGCCGGCCCGCTCGGCTAATTGCGCCCGAATGAGCGCCAACGCGCGACGATCACTGGGGTGGGGCAGATCGCTTTGTCGTACGTTGCGAAAAAGCGCCAATGCCGCCGGCCCGTGTCCCTTGTCCATCTCGGTCTCGCGATGCGCAAACCACAGCCAGGTTGCCATTGCCGGCTCGCCGGCAAGCAGATAGTGCCGCGTCGCGCTGGTGAATTCGCCGCGCGCCTCGCGAATGCTCGCTGCGCGCAGTTGCAGTGCCGGCAGCACCTCGGACGGGATGCGATTGGCGATCAATGCGCGCATGTGCGGTGCGACTTGCAGGCCGTCCTGCTCATCGCACTGCACCAACTCCATGCCGACCAGCCTGATGATGCGCGGGTGCTGGCTGCCCCAGGCATCTGCCGGCGCCGGCGTTTGGAAGATGGCAAATTGCATCAGCAAGGCGCGCTCATCGTCATTCAGCCTCTTCCACATCCGCGCGAAGAGCGCTTCGGCGCTGCGTTCGCCGGCCAGCACGCGCAACACGTCGTCGGCCGGTTCACCATCGCGCAGCAGCGCCATGAACAGCTTGATGAGCAGTGGCCGGCCGCGTGTGGTCTCATGCAATGCGTTGCACTGCGCGTCGCCCAGTTGCAGTTGCTCCTGTGCCAGCCACGCGCGCATCTCGGCTTGTGAAAGGCCGCTGAGCATGAAGGTTTGGTCCGCGTCAAACAGCGGCTGCTGGCTGATGAAGAGCGCCGGCGTCATCTTGCTGAGCGATTCGACAAAGCGGATGACCTGCGCGTGCGCCTGCAACTCTGGTTTGAGATGATCGCTCTCGTCGATGCACACCAACACACGCCGGCCGCGCAACTCACTCAGGTCATGGCGAATCAAGCCTAAAATGCGCTCGGCGTTGATGGCGCCATGGTCGGCGGCGAGTTGCCGCCACGCGTTCGACGCGCCGAGCGCGCGCAGAAAGTGGCTGAAGGCGAACGCGAGGCTGCTGAGCGTGTCGTTCAGACCGGGCAGCACAGTGAACCAGAAGGCGCGCTCGTTGCCCCACTGCTGCGCGATCACCGCGCCGGCGGCGGTCTTGCCGATGCCGCTCAAGCCGTTCAGCGAGACGCTCTCGCCGGCATTCAACGCAGTCAGACACGCCTCGATCAACCCAGTGCGGCCGATGATGCGGTGCAGCTTTGGCGTTTCGGCGCGTAGCGGCGGCACCACGCGCTGGTTGAAGGCATGCGCCAGCGCTTCGATGGCCGCAGCGCGATGGCGATAGTAGGTCGCTTCTGACATGTTCAGCACGCGCGCAACGCCGGTGTTGTTTAGCGTGGGCTTGCGCTCGAAGAACGACACGTTCAAGATGCGCACGGTCTCAGCGCCCAGTTGCTGCGCGGTGGCGCGCAGGGCTGCTGCGAGCGTCTGCCCGCGCTGCGCCGGCGACGCGATGCTGTTCTCGCCGGCCAGATTGCCAATGAAGTAAGGCGCGGCCAACGGTGACTGGTTGCCCAGCGCTTCAGGCTCACTGAGTTTTTCCAGCGCCTGCTCCACTGCCTGCATGAAGGCATCGCCCGCCTTCACGCTCTTTTTGCTCTTAACCATATTGCGCTTGAGGAGTCAATTGTATGGTTTTTGCAGCGCAAGCGATCACACTTGCCGGCGCATGCAGCAATTGCATCTGAGAATTGCGCACGATTGGAAGTGCCACCCTGCTGCCTGCAGGGTGGCGCACGGACGCGCTTTTTGAGTTAGATGAGAGTCAACGCTTAAGAAATGATGGTCATGCCGGCACTTTCAGGTTAACATCTTGCGCGTGAAGACCCTTCGTTGGCTTGCCTTGCTGACGCTGGCCGGCGTAATGATGGCAGCTGGCTCGCCGGCGCGCGCCGGTGCCGTAATCCCCGCCGAATGCGCCACCAAGACGCGCATCGTGCCGCGCACGCCGGGCTGGGCGTTTGTGATGAACTTTGACGTGCTGGATGGCGTTGCTCCGCGCGGTTGCCTGATGCTGTATCGCGTGGTGTATGCGCCGACAGATTTTGTGCCGGTGACGTGCAAGGTTGTGGGCGTGGGCAGCCAGATCACCATGGTCGGTGGCCGGGGTGTGTTCAATGGCGGATATGTGTATTGCGACGTCAACATCAAGCAGAAGCTGGCAGCCTTGACGCCGCCGGCAACCATGCCCGATGTGGATAGCTATCCCTACTTCACCATCGTAGCTGCCGGCACACTTTCGAGCAACGCCTCGCTTGCAATAACGGCCAACCCCATCGGCATCTACACGCCGAACACCACGACAGTGCCGGCGCTGGGCATGAACATCCCGCTGCATGCCGCGCAATCATCACAGTTGTTGTCGCACTTCAATGGCGTGACGAATAGCGCGGAAATCCGGCTTGCCACCGGCGTGCCCTATACGTTCACGGTGGAGCATGATGGCGGGCCGGATGTCTACACCACGACCCACTACGTCGGCGACAGCGTTGGCAGCAGTATCGTGTCGCAATTCACGCCGCGCAGTGCGGTGTCTTTCTTCACGAATGGCGGCTCGTTCTGGATTGGCGCAGATCCAGCGCACTTGAGCGACCCGTTCCTGGGCACGCTGGATGAAGTGATCTTTGATCCACCGGACGGCGGCCGGCCGCCGCTGTATGCGAGCAGTCAGCACCTCGTCTTTGTGCCAGCAGCGCTAAGGCAGCCGTAGTGCCAGCCGCTTTGTGCGGCAGTTCAGCGTGCCGCAGCCCATCTGTAGAATACGCGGCGTGAGCGAGATACCAGTTGTTGCCCGGCCGATCAAGCCTGAGGTGATGAGTCCCGCCGGCTACTGGCCGCAATTGCAGGCCGCCGTCGAGGCCGGCGCAGATGCTGTCTACTTCGGCCTCACGCAGTTCACTGCCCGCGCCAAAGTTGGCTTCGAGATGCGCGAACTGCGCGATGTGGTGCGCGCGCTGCACGCGCGGGGTGTGCGCGGCTACCTCACCTTCAACACGCTTGTCTTTGACAGCGAGATGCGCGAGGCGGCAAAGATGATTGGGCAGATTGCTGATGCCGGCGTTGATGCCATCATCGTGCAAGACGTGGGCGTTGCGCAGCTCGCGCACAGCATCGCGCCGGACCTTGAATTGCACGGCAGCACGCAGATGAGCATCACCAGCGCCGAGGGCGTGGAATGGGCGCGCCAGTTTGGCGTGTCGCGCGTGGTGCTGGCGCGTGAATTGTCCCTCAACGAGATCCGACAGATTCGCTCGCAGACCAACCTGGAACTGGAGATGTTCGTGCACGGCGCGCTGTGTGTATCATATTCTGGCCAGTGCTTTTCCTCAGAAGCATGGGGCGGGCGCAGTGCCAATCGCGGCCAGTGCGCACAGGCCTGCCGCCTGCCCTATGCGATGTTCGTGGATGGCAAACACAAGCCGCTCGGCGATGCCCGTTATCTGCTCTCGCCCGGCGATCTCTATGCGCTGCCGCTGTTGCCGCAACTCATACCGATTGGCATTTCCAGTTTGAAGATCGAGGGGCGCTACAAGGAACCGGATTACGTGGCGCTGACTACGGCAGCGTATCGCAAGGCGGTGGATGAGGCATTTGTCGGACTGCCACTCAGCCACTCGCCGGCTGAGAGATTGCAGTTGGAGCAGGTGTATTCGCGCGGACTGGGTGCCCATTTCATCGCCGGCACGAATCACCAGGCGGTGGTGCAGGGTCGCGCGCCGCGCCATCGCGGGGTGCGCATCGGCGCCGTGGCGCAGGTGAATCTTGACAGCGTTTTGATTGCGCCTGCGCCGGCCCATCGCATCGCTCCGCTCAAAGCCGGCGATGGTGTGGTGTTTGACGCCGCTGACTGGCGCAACCCGCAAGAGCGTGAAGAGGGTGGGCGTGTCTACGCTGTGCGTGTGATGCGTGACGGCAAACTGGAAATGCGCTTTGCAAATGGCGCGATCGACTTCAAACGCATTCGCGCCGGCGATTGGTTGTGGCGCAGCGACGACCCTGACATTGCCAGGGCGGCGCGCATTTACACCAAGGCGACCTCACCGGTGAGCAGACAGCCGGTGGTGATGTTGGTGACGGCACGCGTCGGCGAGCGCCTCGTCCTTACGGCTGCGTTGCAACGCGACCCTGCCATGCAAGTGAGCGTGCAGAGTGACGCGCCGCTGCGAACCGCGCAGAAGCAAGCGCTGAATGAGGCGGCGCTGTGCGAGCAACTGGGCCGGTTGGGCAACACACCCTACAAACTCGTTGATCTGCACGCAGAGATCGAGGGTGCGCCATTTGCATCGGCGTCGTTGCTCAACCAGATGCGCCGCGATGCGGTGGAGAAGCTGGCGGCGTTGCAGGTGGCGGAACCGCGCCGGAAAGCGAGCGGGGTGTTTACATTCCCATCTCCGACCCCTTCCAAAGGGCGGGGAAACATGGCTCCACAATTGCATCTGCTTGTGCGCACGCCAGAGCAGTTGGACGCGGTGCTCAACCTGCGCGAGAAGCCGGCCAGTATCACGCTGGATTACCTGGAGTTGTATGGCTTGCGGCCGGCGGTAGAGCGCGTGCAGGCCGCCGGCATCGTTGCGCGGGTTGCCAGCCCGCGTGTGTTGAAGCCAAACGAGGAGCGCGTGGTGAACTTTTTGATGCGACTCGGCTGCGACATTTTGGTGCGCTCCAGCGGTCTGCTGCACATGCTGACGCAGCGTGCAGAAGCGCCGGCGTTGCATGGTGACTTCAGTTTGAACGCGGCGAATCGCATCAGCGCCGGTATTTTTCTCGGCATGGGCTTGCAGCGCCTGACGCCAACCTACGATTTGAACGCGGCGCAGATTGCGTCACTGGCGCACAGCGTCGATGCGGCAAGGATCGAGGTTGTGGCCTACATGCACCTGCCGGTGTTTCACACCGAGCATTGTGTGTTTTGTCGATTTTTGTCGAATGGCACGAGCTACAAGGACTGCGGCCACCCATGCGAGAAGCACCGTGTGGCGCTGCGCGATGTGAATGGCCGCGCGCATCCGGTGATGGCAGATGTGGGCTGCCGCAACACCGTGTTCGGCGCAGAGGCGCAAGAGATCAGTCCGCATCTGGATGCGCTGCGCGTTGCCGGCATCGCGCACTACCGGCTGGAATTTGTGCATGAGACGCCGGCGCAAGTGCAAGGCGTTAGCATGGCGTTCCAGGACGCGCTGGCAAAGCGCATCACTGCGCAGGCGCTGGGCGCACAACTGGCCAGCGTTGCGCCACAGGGCGTGACAGAGGGCAGCTTCTTCGTGCCGGTTTCCTGAAGTGCGTCGGCATGGATCTGATGTGGATCAACTCATCCAGGTCGGCACGCGCTCAACAAACCTGGTGTCGCCTAGCGCGCTGCAGAAGGCGCGCAGGTCGGCGGCAGCGCCGTGCCATGCAAGATCAGGCGCACTTTCTTTCAGCGGTGCGTCATGGCGCAGCGTGGACAGCATGCGATACAGCAGCGCTTCGTCGTAGTGCGCGCGCAGGCTGTCGTTCAACTTGACAGAGCGCGCGCCCAAACCCCACTCCGCTGGTGCATCAGGAATCGCCTCGATCTGACCGAATTTCATCAGCACCGCTGCCGCCGACTTGGCGCCCCAGCCGGCGATGCCTGGGTAGCCGTCGGCCGCGTCACCGACCAGCGCAAGCCAATCTGGGATCGATGTCGGCAGCACGCCATACTTCTCGATCACCAACGCTTCGTCATAGATCACCTCGCGCCGGCGATCCCAGCACACCACGCGGTTGCCCCGCACCAATTGCGCCAGGTCCTTGTCGGGTGAGCAGATCACGACCTGCTCGACGCCCGGTTCATCTTGAAAGCGCAATGTTGCAGTCGCAATCGCGTCGTCGGCCTCGAACTCCACCATCGGCCAGACGACAATGCCGAGCGCGGCAGCGGCTTGCTCGGCGAGAGGAAACTGCGCGAGCAACAGGGGATCGACGCCCTCGCCGGTCTTGTAGCCGGCGTAGAGGTCATTGCGAAATGACGTGAAGACATGGTCGAATGCCACGCCGATGTGGGTTGCGCCGCCCTTCGTGATGAGCGCGAGCAGGCTGCTCAGCAAGCCGAGCGTTGCCCCGACCTCGCGCCCATCCGGCGCCTTGCGCGGCGGTGCGCCATAGAAACTGCGAAACAACTCATAGGTGCCATCGACCAGATGTATCTTCATATTCGCTTTTGCCATGCGTTACGAAGCCTTGGCCCAGATCTGAAATGCCATCGGCGCAAGTTGCACCGGCAATGTGCGCGCCGGCCCGTAGGAGACATGCCCATTCGTGTCAGTGATGCGCAGGGTGTGCTGCGCTTTTTCCAGTGCGCTCACCTGCGCCGGCGCGCTGCCAGTATTGCAAAACATGCACACGAATGGCGCACCGGGGGAGTTCAATGCGGCATCGATGATGACTTCACCATTGAATGCAAGCTGCGTGTTGGTATTCGCAAGCACCAGCACTTCCCGATCGAACAGCAGGCGCGAAAATGCCAGCACGCCGGACTGCGTGAAGGAATAGCCGAAGTCGAGACCGTTCTCGGCGATGGGGCGGAAATATTGCCGGCCATAACGCAGGGCGGGATGATGCTCACGCGCTCCGGCCAGCAACTGCACCGCGCGATAGATGGGATGGTGAGCATCGAAGGCGTTCGGTTTGCCCCACAGCGCCTCGCGCACCGATTCAGGGCCGGTGCCAGCGCCGTGCAGCCCCTGCTCGGTGCCGTAATACAGGCAGGGGATGCCTTGCAATGTGAACAACAGCCCCAACCCCATCGACATCTGTGCATCATAGCGATGCGGATCGTTGGGATCGACGTAGTGAAAGCGCGCTGGCTGGTCGTGGTTGTCGAGGAAGGTGACGAAATATTGGCCGGCGTCTCCGTGCGAGCTGATCTGTGTGCTTTGCAGTTGCTGGCGGCGCAGATAGAGCGAGATCACGTCGCTCGGCGGGCGCATGCCCTTGACCATGCCGGGCAGGCGAAAGAACAATGGGAAATCGAGCGCCGCATCGACGCCGATGATGTCACCGGCGATACTCGAATCGCGCCCGACGAATTGCTCGACCTTACCCTCATCATCATAGATTTCGCCGAAGGTGAAGAAATTTTTCTTGCCGATGCACAGCGCGAATTCGCGCATGGCATTGCCGAAAGTGCGTGAGAATTCTGGCTCGATGAACTTCAACGTGTCGATGCGAAAGCCGTCCACGTCGAACTTTGCGATGATGTATTGGTAGGCGCGAATGAGCGCATCGCGCACTGGATACGACATGCCATAGAGCGGGTCGGAGCGCGCATAGTCGGTCGCAAATTCCTTGAGTGAATAGAAGTCGCCGGCCTCTTCACTGAGGTTGCCTGGGCGGGTGAAGGCATTGCCCTGCCGGCGAAAAAAAGCATTGTGGCGCAATTCTGCCGGCCAGACCGCTGCATCCGCCGGCGGGTTGGCTGGCGCTTCCGGCCAATCGGCGCGGGCCGATCCATCTGCATCGTGCCAGCGGATGGGGAGCGTGCCGCCATCATGCCAGGCGGTTTGGGCGACGTCGCCGGCATGCGTGTGATACGAAAATACGTTGCCGGCGTGATTCAGCACGATATCGAGGATGACATACATCCCGTGCGCGTGAATGGCGTCGATCAGTTCGCGCAATTCGCGCTCTGCAAAGGCAGGGTCGCGCTGCGCGGCAACCGGGTTGGAAGCGAAACGCGGCTCGATGGCGATGAAATTCTGGATGCCGTAACCATGATAGGTCTCGGCCTCATACTGGCAGTTCTTGAACACCGGCGAGAGCCACAGCGCGCCAACTCCCAACGCCTTCAGATAGCCCAGTTGCGCCTGCACGCCCTTGAACGTGCCGCCCTGGAAGGTGTTGTGCGCGCCATCCCAGGGCGATTGGCGCGGGGCCGCGCTGGGGTTGTTGAAGCGGTCCAGCAGCAGAAAGTAGATCCAGTGATCGCGCCAATCCGCCGGCGAAGGCGTGATCGACGATTTGCGCGTGCGCGCCGAGGCGAGCGTTTCATGGACATGGGGATGCTGAATGGAATCGATCATCGCGTCATGCAGTTATACCGCAGCGACGCTTCGGCGGCCGTCTCGATCCGCATTCTCGCGGTTCATACGACTAGCCTTGAGGCCAGTTCGGTATCGTCACCTCAGCCAGTGCCTTCAGGTGCGCCAAAAGGTATCGTTTTCGCATCTATTGGTTCAGGAGTGAAGGATGAACGCTGAGCAAATTTCCCTCGTGCAAAAGACCTTTGAAAAAGTGGAACCCATTGCCCAGCAAACAGGCGATCTGTTCTATCAGCGCCTGTTTGAAATGGACCCCACGATTCGCCCGCTGTTCAAGGGTGACATCAAGAAGCAGGCGCTCATGCTGATGACCGTGATCGGCCTTGCTGTGCGCGGCCTCGACCGGCCGCAAACTGTGCAGGATGCAGTGAAGACGCTGGGCGTTCGCCATACCGGCTATGGCGTTGGCATGGGTGATTACAACACCTTTGGCGCGGCGTTGATCTGGGCGTTGGAGCAATCGATGGGCAGCGAATTCACGCCGGAAGTGAAGGCCGCATGGATCGAAGCCTACGGCGTGCTGTCTGATGCAATGAAGAAGACAGCGAAAGAACGACATGCGGCATGACGCTGGCCGGCGCTGAGGAGGCGCGGTGAGCGTATTCAATCCAAAAGTCACCCCCTGGACCGTGAAGGCAGAGCCATTGCCCGGAGATGACATGGCCGGGCAATTGGTGTTTCTGCTGCGCTTCGCCATCCTGGCGCCTTCCACCCACAACACCCAGCCGTGGAAATTTGCATTAGGGCCGATCGGCAGCGATGAGGTCCGCCTGCACCTCGACCTTTCGCGCTGGCTGCGGGTGGCTGATGCCGACCAGCGCGAATTGCATCTGAGCGCCGGCTGCGCGCTGGAGAATCTGTTGATTGCCGGCGAACATTTCGGCTTTGCGCCGCAGGTGCGCTACTTCCCTGAGCCGCAGGATGAGACGCACGTTGCGACGGTGCGATTTGGCAAGGGCGCTCAGACGCCGGCGCACCACAGGCATCTCTTCGATTGCATCCCCGCACGGCACACCAACCACAAGCCCTATGATGGCCGGCCTGTCGATCAAGCCACTCTCGACCTTCTGCGCGGCTACCTGGTTGAGGATGACGTGGCGCTGTTTGTCACAAGCAGCATGACGACGAGGCGCAAGGTGGATGCGCTGGTGGTGGAGGCTGATGCGATGCAATTTGCCGATGCAGCCTTTCGCGAAGAACTTGCGTATTGGATCGGTCAGGGCGTGTTTGGCGCGCCGTGGCTGATGTCGAAGCTAGTGCAGATGTCGATGCGCTATATCGATCTGGGCATGCGCCTGGGGCGCAAAGATGCCGAGGTGCTGCAGCAATCACCTGTGCTGGCGGCGCTTTTCACGCAGGGAAATACGCGCAGGGCGCAGGTGCGCGCCGGCCAGATCTTCGAGCGATTGCATCTGCTTGCCACCTATCTTGGCATCAGTGTGCAGCCGATGAATCAGGCGTTGCAAGTGTCTGAATTGAAGGCGCAACTTGCCGGCGTGCTGCCGGCGGCAGGGCGCGCCGTCCAGATGCTCTTCCGCATGGGCTATGCCGAACCGGAAGCCGAGCACACCCCGCGCCGCGAGTTGAGCGAGATGATGCTGTGAAGACGACACTGTGAGATGAAAAGGGTCGGAAGGCATTGAGCGCTCCGACCCTCGCATTGTCAACTCAAGCCTGCATCACCGCGCGATCCTCAATGCTGAAGTTGAAGGCGATCTCGCTGTCCTGCTGGCGTTGCGCTTCCACCACCGCCAGTGCTGCCAGGTTCACGATGCTGCGCACGCTATCGCCGCGCTGCAGGACGTGCACCGGCTGCGCCATTCCAACAAGAATTGGCCCGACCACCTCGGCATCAGCCAATGATTTCATCAGCTTGTAGGCGATGTTGCCGGCTTCCAGGTTCGGGAAGATCAGCACGTTGGCGCTTTTGCCCAGCACCGTGAATGGATAATCTGCCCTGAGCGCTTCGTCGGACAGCGCGGTGTCGGCCATCAGCTCGCCGTCGATGCGCAGCGCCGGCTCGATCTGCCGCACGATTCCCACTGCTTCGCGCACCAGATCGGCGCGCGGGTGGCGCGTGCTGCCGAAGTTGCTGAAGCTCAGCATCGCCACACGCGGCTCCACGTCGAACTGGCGCGCCAGTTTCGCGGTGAGGATGGCGACATTCGCCAATTTCTCGGCGTTCAGTTCAATATTTACGGTGCAATCAGCGAAGAACAGCACGCGGTCTTTGATCGTGACCAGATAGACGCCGGCAGCGGCGCCGTTCTCGGTGCCGATCACCTGAAGCGCCGGCCGCATGACGTCGGGGTAATGCAGGCTCATGCCGCTGATCATGCCATCCGCATCGCCCTGTTCCACCATTGTTGCCGCGAAGTAGTTGCGTTGCGTCAGCTTCTCCTCAGCTTCGACCATCGTCACGCCTTTGCGGTGGCGCAGGTCGTAGAGCCGGCGAGCATAGCGCCGGCGGTCCGGCGACGTCTTCAGATCGACGATGTGAATGCCATCGAGGTCCAGGTTGAGGTGGTGCGCTACTGCGCGCACTTCACTCTCGGCGCCCAGCAGCACTGGATGCGCCAGTCCCTCATCGACCAACTGCCGCGCGGCTCGCACGACCTTCTCGTTGTTGCCCTCAGCCAGCACGATGCGTTTGGGATTGGCGGCGGCCTTGTTGAAAACGATGCGCATCATCTCGCGGCTCTTGCCCTGTCGCGCTTCAAGTTGCTCACGGTATGCCTCGATGTCGATGTTGATGCGCGCCACACCGCTATCCATGGCCGCTTGCGCCACCGCCGGCGCTTCCCACAGCAACACGCGCGGATCCAGCGGCTTGGGGATGAGGTATTCCGCGCCAAAAGTGATGCGTGCGTTGCCATACGCCTTCACCACTTCATCTGGCACGTCTTCGCGTGCCAGCGCCGCCAATGCCCGCGCTGCTGCCACTTTCATCGCCTCGTTGATGTGCTTGGCGCGCACATCCAGTGCGCCTCTGAAGATGAACGGGAAGCCCAGCACGTTGTTGACCTGATTTGGGTAGTCCGAGCGGCCTGTGGCGACAATCGCATCGGGGCGGGCAGTCTTTGCGTCCTCATAGGTGATTTCAGGGTCGGGGTTGGCCATGGCGAAGATGATCGGATTGGGCGCCATCGCCTTCACCATGTCCTGCGTGACGGCATTTGCAACTGACAGGCCGATGAACACATCTGCCCCAGCCAGCGCCTCTTGCAGTGTGCGCAACGGCGTCTCAACGGCAAAGACTTCCTTGTATTTGTTCATGCTGGCGGTGCGGCCCTTGTAGATCACACCTTTGCTGTCGCACATGATGATGTTTGCGCGGGTTGCGCCGAGCGAGACATAGAAGTGGGCGCACGCCACTGCCGAGGCGCCGGCGCCGTTCACCACGATCTTCACATCCTGCAGTCTCTTGCCGGCCAGCTCGCATGCATTCACCAGCGCCGCGCCAGAGATGATGGCTGTGCCGTGCTGGTCATCGTGCATGACCGGGATGTTCATCTCGGCGCGCAGACGCTCTTCGATGTAAAAACATTCTGGCGATTTGATGTCTTCGAGGTTGATGCCGCCGAAGCCTGGCTCCAGCAGCTTGACCGCAGCGATGAATGCTTCAGGGTCTTCGGTTGCCATCTCGAGGTCGATGCTATCGACATCGGCGAAGCGCTTGAACAGCAATGCCTTGCCCTCCATCACCGGCTTGCTGGCTGCTGCGCCGATGTTGCCCAGCCCCAGCACCGCTGTGCCGTTCGAGATGACCGCGATCAGGTTGCCCTTGGCAGTGTATTCGTAGACGTCAGATGGGTTCTCTTGGATGGCGAGGCACGGTTCGGCCACACCTGGGCTGTAGGCCAGCGTCAAGTCATATTGCGTCGAGCAAGGTTTGGTGGGAACGATCCCGAGTTTGCCCTTCGGTGCGCGCTTGTGGTAATCAAGCGATTCCAGGCCGATGGTGCTTCCATGCGTTGGAGTCATGTTGTTTCTCCTGTGCTGCATGGAGCGTGCGATTTGGGAAGGAGAGATCAACGCTCCATGCAGCCAATTTGTATGCGAATGTGATCGAGCGCCTGCGTCATGCCGCGCTCTGTTTCCGGCGAGAGTGCTTCACCCAACTCGAAGTTCTGGCCCGGAATGGTGATGAGCCATGCCTTGGGGCAGCGCCCGTAGAGCATTTGCGCCAGCGCGAGCAGGGCGCGCGGGTCGCCGAAGTGCCGGCCCAGCTCGTAGCCATCGCGCGCTGGCTGCAACCGGATCAACCCAAAGCTGCGGCGCGGCTTGTGCGGCTTGATGGGTTTGATGGCCGCATCGACGAAGAATACCTCGCCGGCCTGTGAAATGCGCTCTGCCAACTCCGGCGTGAGTTGCGTGGTGGCCACACTGAGGATGCCGGGCAGATGCCACGCTGACACCGCATTGGCCACCATTTGTCCAACTGCGTCATCGCTGTGCAGCAGACTGCCGTAGCCGATGACGAGCACTGGGTGCTGAGTTTCTCGTTCCGAGTTTCGCGATCGGATCGCCGGGCGCTGTCTGCTGCTCGAAACTCCGAACCCAGCACTCAGCACTTGGTTATTCACGACCCACCTCGTCCAGCACATTGCCATTTGCGTCATACAGCGTGACCTTGAGCGGCATCTGGCCGGCGGCGTGCGTCGAGCAACTCAGGCATGGGTCATAGGCGCGGATGCCGGCCTCGACGCGGTTCAGCATGCCCTCCGAAATCCTGGCGTTCTTGATGCCGTGAATCCAGTGCTGGGCGATCTGTTTCACCGTCCGGTTCATGCTGATGTTGTTCTGGCCGGTGGCGATGATCATGTTCATCTTTGTGATCATGCCTCGCTCATCCACGTTGTAATGATGGAAGAGTGTGCCGCGTGGGGCTTCGCTCACACCCACGCCTTCGAGTTTGTTGATGCCGCCGCCGGCGCGCACCCGCGTCGAAAGAATCTCAGGGTCATCCAGCAGCAGCCCAATGCGCTCGAGCGAGGCCAGAATTTCGATCATGCGCGCGTAGTGATACAGGAACGACGAGATCACTACGCCATTCTTGCCGTGCTGGCGAAACTCAACCAACTCGGCATCAGCTTCGGGTGTGCCGATGGTGGTGCAGAGGTTCAAGCGCGCGAGCGGGCCGACGCGATACGCGCCCTGCGGGTAACCCAGGGGCTTGTAATACGGCGACTTGAGATATGACCACGGCTCCACTGCCTCGCCGATGATCTCGGCATAGCGGCGCGGGTCGAAGCCATCGACCAGCGTGTTGCCATCGCTGTCGATCACGCGCAGGTGGCCGTCGTAATGCTCCCACATCCCGCCGTCCTTGCTCACCATGCCCAGGAACAGGGTGGGGAAGCTGCCGAAGTTGTCAACCTCTTCCTGATGCGCCTCGATGTATTGCTTGAAGAGGGCGATGCCCTTGCGGGTGGTGTCGAGCGCTTCGGGCAGCCGGCTGCGGATGTGGGCATGGTTCGCTTCGGTCAGCGGCTCGCGCACGCCGCCCGGCACCGCCCAGGCTGGGTGGATCTTTTTGCCGCCCAGCAATTCGATCACCTCCTGGCCGAACTGGCGCAGGCGGATGCCGGCGCGCGCCAACTCGGGCTGCGCAGCGATCAGGCCGAACACGTTGCGGCCGGCGGGGTCGCTGTCATAGCCCAGCAGCCAGTCGGGCGAACTGAGGTGGAAGAAACTCAGCGCGTGCGACTGCGTGATCTGGCCGAGGTTCATCATGCGGCGCAGCTTTTCAGCGGCCGGCGGGATTTGCACGGCGAAGATGTCGTCGCCGGTCTTGGCGCTGGCGAGGATGTGGCTGATGGGGCAGATGCCGCACACGCGCGCGGTGATGCCGGCCATCTCACCCAGCGGCCGACCTTCGCAAAACTTCTCGAAGCCGCGAAACTCGACAACATGAAAGCGCGCATCATCGATCTCGCCGGCGTCGTTTAGATACAGGGAGATCTTGGCGTGGCCTTCAATGCGGGTGACGGGGTCGATGATTACTCGGGTAGTCATTTTGCTCCTATCCAAACTTCAACATCTCGCGCCCGATCATCTCCGGCGGTTTGCCTTCGACCACGGCTTGCAGCACAGCGCGAATGCGCGGCGCCGGCGGCGGGCAGCCGGGGATATACAGATCGACTGGAATCACGGCATGCACTGGCACCACGTGATCCACCAGTGGCGGCACGATGCCATCCTCATGCGGCACTTGTGGGCGCAGCAGCACCGCGTCTTTGTAGGCGCGATCCAGCACCACCTCGGCGCCGTTCTCCAGTGGGTTGCGCATGGCTGTCACGTTGCCGGTCACTGCGCAATCGCCAAACGACACCACCACTTTGCTGTTCTTGCGAATCTGGTGAATGATCTCGACGTGGTCTTCGTTGGCGATGGCGCCCTCCACCAGCGTGATATCGACGTTTTCAGGAAATTGCTTGATGTCGGCGACGGGGCTGTAGACCACCTCGACCGCCGCCGCGAGATCGATCAGCCATTCATCCAGATCGAGGAACGACATGTGGCAACCGGAACAACCGCCCAGCCAAATGGAAGCGAATCTGATTTTGCTCATTGCTCTCCTACATCGCCCACAGCTTCATCTCGCGCGCCTGCTTCAAGAAATTCAGCTTGTCACGATTGCGGGTCATCTCGGCCACTGTTGATCCTTGCTTGAACAGCGCGCCGGTGGGGCAGGCCATCACGCACTTGCCGCATGAGGTGCAACTGGGCGATTCGCCCCAGGGCATGTTCATGTCGGTGATGATCAGCGACTGTGCGCCGCGCCCCAGCACATCGCGGGTGTGCGCGCCTTCCAGTTCATCGCACACGCGGACGCAGCGCGTGCAAAGGATGCAGCGGTTGTGATCGGCGCCGAAGAGTTCGTGCGAAAGATCGACGCTGAGCTTTGGGAACATATAGTCGTAGCGCACGTGGGTCATGCCCATGGCGATGCCGGCGTCCTGCAATTCGCAATGGCCGTTGGCCACGCACACCGCGCACACGTGGTTGCGCTCGGCAAAGAGCAGTTCGACGATCTGCCGGCGATAGCTCTGCAATCGCGCGCTATCGGTCTTCACGTCCATGCCTTCCTGCACGCGCGTCGCACAGGCCGGCAGCAACTTGTTCGAGCCGGCCACTTCCACCAGGCACAGCCGGCACGCGCCTACATCCGACACGCCGTCGAGGTGGCACAGGGTGGGAATGACAATGCCGTTCTCTCGCGCTGCCTGCAGGATCGAATCCTCTTCGCGCGCGCTAACCGGCTTGCCATCGATCGTGAGTGTTTTGACAGACATATCCTTCTCATTTCTCATTCCGATTTTCGATTCTGGATGAGGCAGATGACCAATCCGCAATCGGCAATCGAAAGTTGAAAATCATGCCTTGACCTTGTTTGCGTATTCGCCCTTGAAGTAATGCATGGTGCTGATGACCGGGTTTGGCGCAGACTGGCCGAGTCCGCACAGGCTGGCATACTTCACCATGTCGCACAGTTCGGTCAGTTGCGCCAGATCGCGCTGCGTGGCCTTGCCCTCCTGGATCTTGGTCAGCAGGTGATGCATTTGGGCGGTGCCGGCGCGACACGGAATGCACTTGCCGCACGACTCTTCCATGCAGAACTCCATGAAGAAGCGCGCCACTTCCACCATGTCGGTGGTCTCGTCCATCACGATCATGCCGCCGCTGCCCATGATCGAGCCAACCTTTGCCAGCGATTCATAGTCCACCGACATGTCGAGGAACTCGGCGGGGATGCACCCGCCGGATGGGCCGCCGGTCTGCACCGCCTTGAATGACTTGCCTTCGGGGATGCCGCCGCCGATGTCGTAGACGATCTCGCGCAGTGAAATACCCATCGGCACCTCGATCAGGCCGGTGTTGGCGACCTGGCCGGAGAGCGCGAAAACCTTGGTGCCTTTGCTCTTCTCGGTGCCGATGCCGGCAAACCAGTTCGCGCCATTCTGGATGATCGGCGCGATGTTGGCGAGCGTCTCGACGTTGTTGATGAGCGTGGGCCGGCCCCACAGGCCGTATTCGGCGGGGAAGGGCGGGCGCGGGCGCGGGGTGCCGCGGCCGCCTTCGATCGACGCCATCAGCGCGGTCTCCTCGCCGCACACGAATGCGCCGGCGCCCAGCCGCACTTCTACGTCGAATGAGAATGCAGTGCCGGCGATATTGTTGCCCAGCAGGCCGGCGCGATTGGCCTGGCGAATGGCAGCGCGCAACCGCTTCACCGCCATGGGATACTCAGCCCGCACATAGGCAAAACCCTTGTTGGCGCCGACGGCATAGGCGGCAATCGCCATGCCTTCGAGGATGCGGTGCGGGTCGCCTTCCAGCACGCTGCGATCCATGAACGCGCCCGGGTCGCCCTCGTCGCCGTTGCAGATGACAAACTTGCGCGCATCCATGCCGTTGGGCAGGTGATGCGGATACTTGTCGGGGTTGGCCTTGGCGACTGTCGCCCACTTCAAACCGGTGGGGAAGCCGGCGCCGCCGCGCCCGCGCAAACCGCTCTTGGTGATCTCATCCAGCACCTGTTGCGGCGTCATCTCGTTCAAAGCCTTCATCAAACCCTGGTAGCCGCCGTAGGCGATGTAATCCTCAATGCGGTCGGGGTCGATCACGCCGCAGTTTTGCAGCACAATCTTGTGTTGACGGGTGAAGAAGGGCTGGTCGGTCGGGCACTCCAGGCGCTTGATGTTTTCATCGCCGATGCTCTTCGCAATCTCAGGCGCGTCTTCAAGCGCGACAAACTGATACAGCACTTCGGTCTTGGCCGGCGGCGCTGCAATGACCTTGCCGTTGCCAATCTCGGCATGGTCGTCTGTGTCGCCGGCAGCCGCCGGCGCAATGATCTCGCCGCTTTCAAGCTGCTCGGTTTTCTGCACCTCGACCAGCGGGCCGAGTGCGCACAAGCCAGGGCAACCCACGCATTTCACCTTTGTGCCGGTCTTGCCCTGTGCCTTCAGTTCCTGCTCCAACTTTTTGGCAATCTGCTCGCTGCCCAACGCTGCGCAGCCGGTGCCGATGCACACGTTGATGACGCGCTCATTGGCGCTGATGGCCTGGCGCTCTTTCAATGCTGTCTTTTGCAGCTCCTCTGCATTCATGGCTTTCTCCAAATCATCACCGGCTATTTGTTTATGGCCGAGTCGATGTGTCGCAGCAACAACTCTGGCGTTTGCTTGCCGAGCGAATCGCCATCCAGCGTGACCGCCGGCGCAATGGCGCACGAGCCGAAGCAGCGCGCCGTGAGAATCGAGAACTTCTTGTCGGGCGTGGTCTGGCCGGCCTTTACGCCGTATTTCCCTTCGATGGCTTCCATGAGTTTGTTCGCGCCTTTGATGTAACAGGCAGTGCCCATGCACACCACGCAGGTGTGATCGCCGGCGGGCTTGAGTGTGAAGAAGTTGTAGAACGTGGCGACGCCATACACGCGGCTGTAGGGCAGGCGCAGTGATCTAGCGACGTGCAGCAGCGTGTGATCATCGAGGAAGCCGAAGGATTCCTGTGCGGTGTGCAGCGATTCGATCAGCGCGTGGCCGGTATAGCCATGCTTGCGCATCGTCGCCTCGAGCAGTTTGTAGCGTTTGTCATTCAGGCGCGGGTCGCCTTGATTCGCAACAGCCGGCGCGCTGGGGATCGGTGCGGTCTTGTTTGCAGTTGCGGTTCCCATTCAATTGACTCCAGATAACAAAAAGGGCGCTTGATCGCGCCCTCATTTCTCACCATCTTGACTTGCTGGCAACAATGCCAGGATCGGGCCGCCAGTTTTGCAGCACCTTCATGTAGTTGGCTCTTTCAAATGCCGCCGGCTGCGTCACCGATTGCTGGCTCATGCTGCCGCGCATCTGCGCCACCGAGATGTATTCATGCTGCTCCATCCAATCGCGCAGGCTCGACACTACTTCGCCGATGCGGCCCACGCCATGGTGCAGCAATTCGCTCGCCATAAAGGTGACATGCGCGCCGGCCATGATGCCTTTGATCACATCTTCATGCGAATGCACGCCGGTCGTGATGCCCAGATTGCACTTCACGCGGCCGTACAGGATGGCCGTCCAGCGCAACGGCAGGCGCATCTCGTCGCTGTCGCTCAGCACCAGGTGTGGCGCTACCTCAAGGTTTTCCAGGTCGAAATCGGGCTGGTAGAAGCGATTGAACAGCACGAGCGCGTTGGCGCCGGCCTCACACAGCCGTCGCGCCATGTTGCCCATCGCGCTGAAAAACGGGCTGACCTTGATGGCCACCGGGATGTTCACAGCGTGCTTCACGTGCACCAGCGCATCGATATAGCGCTGCTCCACCTCGGCGCTGGTGGCGTTCAAGTCGGTGGCGATGTAGTAGATGTTCAATTCCAGCGCGTCTGCGCCGGCCTGTTCAATTTCCTTCGCATATGCAGTCCAGCCGCCGTCGCTCACGCCGTTCAGGCTGCCGATGATGGGGATCGACACGGCTTGCTTGGCTCGGTGGATGAGGTTGAGGTATTCATCCGGGCCAACGTTGTAGTGCGCCATGTCGGGAAAGTAGTTCAGCGCCTCGGCGAAAGTCTCGGTGCCGTAGTTCAGGTAGTGATCGAGGATCTGGCTTTCCTCTTCGATCTGCTCCTCGAACAGGGAATACATGTTGACCGCCGGCGCGCCGGCGTCCTCAAGGCGCTTGATGCGGTCCAAGCTGTTGGAGAGCGGGCTGGCAGACGGCACGATCGGGTGCTTCAACTGCAATCCCATGTAGGTGGTCGAAAGGTCGATCATTGGTCGTTGTTGCTCCTGGTTGCGCAAGTGAGAATGTGCGTCGGCAGGCCTTGGCCGGCAGCGCGTTGTGCATTGCCACCTTCGGCAACAGGTTATCAGCCGGCGCACATTTCGGCATCCTCCGCGTGAGCAAAGCCGACCTAGCCAAGTGGTGAGTTGATGCGAGGAGCCGGCAACCACCTTGCTGATGTCCCCGGTCGTGGATCACAATGGCAGGTGTTCTGCCGGGCTCCGGCAAGGTCATGTGAGTTTGTCAAGCGCGCGGTAATATGTTTCGGCGAGGGGCAGGAACCAGGGCTTGCCGCTGTAAAGGCCCAGCGGCGCGGTGGGGAAGGGCAGCGCGAATAGCGGGTTGTCGATCTTTTCGCCGGCAACCTGGTGCGCCACGCAAGCGCCGAGATATGTCAGCAGCGCCACGCCATGCCCGCCGCAACCCAGCGCAAAGTGAATGCCGTTGGGTGAGACGCCGGCGTGCGGCAACAAGTCGAAGGTGAAGCCGAGCGTGCCGCCCCATGCATGACTTACTGTCGCTGCGCGCAACTGCGGGAACACCTCGACCATGCCTCGCTGTAAGATCGTCGCGCTTTCGCGCACCGTGCTTGGTGTCTCGGCCTGGAACGCCGCGCGTCCGCCGAAGATCAAGCGGTTGTCTTGTGACAGGCGAAAGTAATACAGAAAGTTTTTCGAATCGAACATCATGCGCCGCCGCGGGTTGATCTCGGCGGCAAGCGCGGCGGGCAGCGGCTCAGTCGCAATGACGTATGAGCCGATTGGAACGATGCGCTTGGCCAGCCACGGTGCGAGCCGCTGTGTGTAACCGTTGGTGGCGAGGATGGCGTGCTGCGCCTTGAGCTTGCCGCGCGGTGTGTCGATGATGAATGCGCCACCTTCCCGTTGCAGCGACGTTGCCGGCGTCTGCGCGAACAGCTGCGCGCCGGCACGCTGCGCAGCGGCGATGAGGCCGGCGGCATATTGCGCAGGGTTCACGCCGGCACTGATCGCATCCACCAGACCCCCAAAATACCGGTCGCTGCCTATCTCGCTGCGCAGATCCTTGCGCTCGACCAGAGTCACCGCATGGTTGAGGTCGCGCTGCAGCATCTCGGCTTCGCGCGCATAGGCAGCGAAGTGCGCCGGCTTCCACGCCAGTTCGACATGCCCGCAGCGCGTGAAGCCACAGTCGATCTGCTCATCGCGGATGAGTTGCTCTGCAAACGTGATGGCAGCCAGTGATGTATCAAACAGGTCGCGCGCGACCTGCAGGCCATATTGCTTGATCAGTTTGCCAGCGGCCACCTTCATGCCGGTTAGCACCATGCCGCCATTGCGCGAGCTTGCGCCGGAGCCAAACCCATTCGCCTCCAGCACAGCCACCCGCGCACCATGCCGCACCAACTCGCGCGCAGCCGACAGGCCGGTGTAGCCGCCACCGATGATGGCGACGTCAACAGAAGCCGGCCACGCCTGCTCGGCAAGCGCCGGCCAATGCGCCGTCTCCGCCCAATATGATGATTCTTTAATCACTTGAACTGCTGCCGCCTTACGTCTTCATCCGGCCGTGTGTGAATGCGATTCAGCGTGAATTCGTCAAGATATACCGGCCCGCCCAGCGCGTAGGTCGCGGCCAGCACGCGCGCGTTTTTCACCGCCATGTTCGTGATGTGCTGCACTTCCTTTGCGGTCTGGCCGAGCGCGATGAAGCCGTGATTTTGCAGGTAGATCACTTTTGGCGTCGTGGTGTGCCGGTGGATGAATGCGCGCACGCGATTGCCGATCTCTTTTGCGAGCGTTGCGCCGACGTCGATGTATGGCACAAATACGCCATGCAACCCGCACACGACAATCACATCCGGCATGATGTGGCGGGTGATGTCCGCGGCGCGTTGCGAGCACAGCACGCTGTTGATGGCGACAGGGTGGGTGTGGCCGATGAAATTCGCATCAGTCAACGCATACATCAGCGCATGAAAGAATGTCTCGATGGATGGGCGCGGCGCATCCGCGCTGACGCGCGCGTCGATCAGCACCTGCTTGACTTGCTCATCATCGAGATCATTGTTCAATGCATCCATGATCAGATCGCGGCGCACTTGCACCACCTGCGCCGGCGACAGCGTGCCAAGGTGCGCGCCGCTCGCTTTGATCCAGAAGGTGCCATCGTCCAGTCGCGCGCTGGTGTTGCCCTCGCCGATGATCGCCAGGTCGCGCGCCGGCTCACCAAGCCAGTGTGAGAGCGCGATCATCTCATCCAATATCGCTTCATTCTTTGCAGCCATGACGAACATTGTAGAAGTAACTTTTGATCTGGTTAAGAGGGACTCGGCAGGGATTTCTTTGCGTGCTAACCTTCGCAGCTATGACGCAACATCCGCTTGTCACCACCAGCTGGCTGGCCCAACATCTGTCCGATCCCCATCTGCGCATCATCGATATTCGCGGGCATGTCGCCCCGCCGACCGATCCATTGCCGCACTACTTCAATCATCGCGATGATTACCTGACAAGCCACATCCCCCACGCGGCCTTCGTCGATTGGGTGCATGAGATCACCGACCCCGCCGACCCGCGCCACGCGCACATTGCGCCGCCGATGCGCTTTGCCGAGGCGATGCAGCGCGCCGGCGTGCAGGACGATTCCTTCGTCGTTGCCTACGACGACGCCGGCGGCCTCTTTGCTGCGCGGCTATGGTGGGCGTTGAACTACTACGGTCACCCGCAGGTGGCCGTGTTGGATGGCGGCTGGCAGAAGTGGGTTGGAGAAGGGCGAACAGTGACAGCGGAGATTGCGCCGGCGCCGGCGGTGACCTTCACCCCGCGTCCGCAGGTCGAGTGGATTCGTTTCGCTGAGCATGTCGCAAACCGCACAGCACAGACGGCGTTATTCGATCTGCGCTCGCCGGCAGAATATGAAGGCCGAAGCTCGCGCGCCAGGCGCGCCGGCCACATCCCGGGCGCGCTGAACTGGCCGCGCAGCACGTTGAACGCCGCAGATGGCACGTTGCTGCCAGCGGATGAACTACGCCGACGGTTGGCCGAACTCGGCGTGTCCGATGAGGCGCAGCCGATCATCACCTATTGCAATGCCGGTGTTTCTGCGTCGATGGGTTTGCTGGCTCTGCGCGTGGCCGGCTTCCACAACAGCGCAATCTACGACGGCTCCTGGAAAGACTGGGGCAACGATGAATCCAGGCCGATAGCGTGAGATTCACACCGGCGTCTCTTCCATCGCGCCTTCTGTTTCCGGCATCGGCAGGTAGAGCAACTCTTCTGGCGCATCGTATTCAAACAATTCGGCATAGCGCCCCCAATCGATGATGACTTCGAACTGTCGGATGGCTTCCTGATGTGGAAAGTGCTCGTCCAGAATGTCCACGAAGAAATCTGCCTTCATGGACTTGTTCTTTTTCAGGTTCAGCGTTTCCACGACCGTGCGCATGATTGGCACATTTGCCAGCACCTGCTCGCGGAAGATGTGCTTGCTCGCTTGAATGTCTGAGATGGCGAAGCGGTTGCCGGTGCTGGTCAACGTGATGTCGCCGCGACTGACTTTTGCAAATCCGAGCAACTCGGCTGCATCGGTGATCGGCGTGAGATCATCCGCATCGAGCTGCAGTTGACTGGCTAGCGCCGGCAGGTCCTCGCGTCCGCCGCGTTCCTGGATCAATTCCAGCAGGCCGCTGATGCCGCCGGCGGTCGCACTGGGCAGCAGGATGATCTTGTGCTTGGCTCTCTCGGGAGTGGCGGCGGCGGCAGAATCGGTCACCACTGCCTCGGGGTTGGTCATCACGGCGAAGATGTGATCGACCAGTTCCTTGAAGCGCACCCCGTTGCGGTTGCGCGGCCGGCTGAGATCGATGGCAATGATGCCGCGAATGTGCCCCGGGTTGTTGCCCAGGATGATGACGCGATCTGCGAGCAGCACCGCCTCTTCGATATTGTGTGTCACCAGCACGATGCTGCTGGCTGGGAAGTTGCCCTGCTCCCACAGATCTGCGATTTCACCACGCAGGTTTTCCGCCGTCAGCACATCCAACCCGCTGAATGGCTCATCCATGAAAAGCACTCTGGGTTTCATGACGAAGGCGCGCGCGATGCCGACGCGCTGCTTCATGCCGCCGGAAAGTTCGCGCGGATAGGCGTTCTCGAAGCCATCGAGGCCGACGCGGTCGATGGCTTTCAGCGCTCGCGCATGACGTTCGTCGGGTGGCACGCCGGTTGCCTCCAGGCCGACCTCAACGTTCTGTTGAACGGTCAGCCATGGCAGCAGCGCATAGCTCTGAAACACCATTGCGACATCCGGGTTTGGGCCGCTGATGGGCTTGTTGCCGGAGATGACCTCGCCGGTGCTGGGCGGGATGAGACCGGCCATGATGCGCAACAGCGTGCTTTTGCCGCTGCCGCTTTTGCCAAGCAGCGCCACAATCTCATTTGGATGCACGCCGAAGCTGATGTCGCTCAGCACCGTGAATGCCGCCTTGTTGCCAGGCAGAGCAAACGATTTGGTGATGCGATTGACTGCCATGAGGTCGTCTGCGCGACGGTCGTCAGCTTGATAGGCCATTTTTCACCTCACACAAGAACACATGATTAAAGGGAATACTGGGTTTCGGCCAGCGCGTAAAGTCTGCGCCAAACGAGCCGGTTGATGATGACGACGATGATGGTCATTGCGCCCACCCCAAGCGCGATGCGCGGCCAGTCACCGGCGGTTGTCGCGCGTTCGATGTACGCGCCGATGCCGGCCGCGGTGAGGGTGGTGTTGCCCCACGAGACCGACTCGGCAACGATGCTGGCGTTGAATGCGCCGCCATATGCTGTGAGCGCGCCAGTGACCCAGGCCGGGAAGATGCCGGGCAGAATGACGCGCCGCCATACATGCCAGCCGCGCAACTGCGTGACGGACGCCATCTCGCGCATCTCAGTGGGGATGGAGCGCGCGCCGGCGATCACGTTGAACAGGATGTACCACTGCGCGCCGAAGGCCATGAGCAAAATCGCGCCGAGGCCGATATTGACACCGAGCGCGATGAATACGATGGTGGCGAAGGGATACAGGAATGTGGCGGGGAAGGACGAGGCGAACTGCACCACCGGCTGCGCGTAGCGCGCCAATTTTGGGCTGAAGCCGATCTTCACTCCGATAGGGATGTAGATCAGTGAGCACAGCACCAACAGGGCGAAGACGCGCAACAGCGTGATTGCGCCCAACCCAAACACGTTGAGAATTTCGCCGAGGGATAGCTCACTCACGATGAACTGCAGCACCGCTGCTGCGGCTGCAAGCGATAGGGCAACCAGCGCGAGGGTGAATATGGCATCGAGCCGGCGCCGCAACGCTGGTGACATGCGCTGCGATAGCGGCACTTGCGCGGGGCCGGCGGCGCGCGCGGCTGATCGTTGCAGTTGCAACGTCTGCCAGCGCTGTGAAACTGGCTTCATGGCTGTGCCGATCAGCCCTGGCAGTTGCGCTCTGCGCAGCAGGTTCAAAAACCAGGATGTAGGAATGTCGGAGCCGGCACTGGCCTCCATCTTGAATCGATCGGACCACGCGATGAGCGGCCGCCACACCAGCTGGTCAGTCAGCAGAATCATCACAGCCATTGCGATGACAGCCAGAACCAGCGCGCGCACGTCTTGCTTGCTGATGGCCTCCGCGACATATGAGCCGATGCCTGGCAGCGTGTATTGGTGATTCAGCACAGTGATCGCTTCGGAAACACTGACGAAGAACCAGCCGCCGCCAAAGCTCATTACTGTGTTCCACACCAGCCCGATCATCGAGAACGGCACAGCCACGCCCCAGAAGCGCTTCATCGGCGTCATGCGATAGAGCAACGACACTTCGTTTAGTTCATTGGGCAGCGTGCGCAGCGAGTAATAAAACGAAAACGTCATGTTCCACACCTGACCGGTGAAGATGGCGAAGATAGCTGCGGCCTCCAGCCCCAGCAGGCTGCCGGGGAAGAGCGCGATGAAGAACGTGACAGTGACCGAGAGGAATCCCAGCACCGGCACGGATTGCAGCACATCGAGCGCCGGGATAATGATGCGCTCTGCAAAGCGATAGCGCGCGGCAAGCCCGCCAACGATGAAGGTGAACGCCAGCGAAACGGCCAGCCCGATGAACATGCGCAGTGTTGATCGCACGAGGTAGTAGGGAAGGAAGCGCGGATCCAGGCTGATGGCCGGCATCACGTCGGGCGGCTGGAATGGCGCAAATGCGCCGCCTCCAACGACGACCATCACTGCGATCAGGCTGATGATGCCCACAATCAAGGCGAGATCGACCAGCCCGAATGGCAGCCGGCGCAATGACTCGCGCACGGGAAAAGTTCGCAACTCCATGCTCATGCTCCTTTGCCAACACCATCACACTTGCTGTTCATGCCACAGCGCAAGACAAAAAAGCCAGCAGCGAGTGGCGCTGCTGGCTGTTGGCATGACATGTCGATGCAACTAAGCATCCGATGTGCATGTTTGCAGCACGCCCCTCGTAGAGCTTTGGCACTGCCCAACGTAGATTCCGTCGAGTGGCGGGATCAGAATCAGCTGCTGCGTGCAAAGCCTTAATCCGACCTTGCCTGTTTTACCCATTGGTGTCTTTCGACATTTCCGGGCGGCAGCTTGTTTTTGGGCAGGAGCCTCACCTAACAAGCGTGTGTCTTGTATGCGACTGGGGTGGAGTGTAGGACTTGACTTTCACCTTTGTCAAGCGCTGTTCGCCAGTTTGCGTCAAAGTAAAAGGCCGGCACGCATCGAGGCCGTCTTTCATGTTTCATGGCTCGCCGAAATTCTACGTTGTTGCAGCTGCCGGCCTGGCTTTGAAGCTGGAAGTTCACCACGCGCTGGACTTGTGCAGCAAAAAAGCCCGCCTGAAGAGGCGGGCTTTGTGTGTTTGCGATGGGAAGCTATCGCACGGCGGTTTGCAGGCCGGCGGTGATCATGTTCAGCAATGGCGTGCTGAGCAACCCAAAGATCAGCACGGCAGCCGTGCTGATGGCGGCAGCCAGCGCGCGCGGCATATTGCTGGCAATGGCCTCGCCTTCGGTTTGCGGCTCGCGCATGTACATCGTCACCACGACGCGCAGATAGAAGAATGCCGACACCACGCTTGTCAGCATCATCACCACCGCCAGCCAGGTCAGGTTGGCGCTAATGGCTGCACCGATGAGGAAGTACTTGCCGAAGAAGCCGGCGGTCGGCGGGATGCCGATCAGCGAGAACATCGCAATCGCCATCACCAGCGCCAGCAGCGGCTTGCGCCGGCTCAGGCCGGCATACGCGTCAATCGACTGATCTTCCTCCTTGCCGCTGCCCACCGCTGCAATCACAGCAAAGGCAGCCAGCGTGGTGAAGGCGTAGGACGCCAGATAGAACAGCACAGAGGTTGCGCCGGCCTCATTGCCTGCCGACATGCCCACCAGCACGTAACCAGCATGCGCGATGCTCGAATACGCCAGCATGCGCTTGATGTTGTTTTGCAGCAGCGCGGTCACATTGCCCAGGATCATGGTCAGCGCGGCGATCAGCGCCATGATTGGTTGCCATTGCACCACCAGCGGGGCAAAGCCAAACATGAATACGCGCAGCAGCGCAGCGAAGCCGGCCACCTTCGTGGCGGTCGCCATGAAGGCCGTCACGGTCGTTGGCGCGCCTTCATACACATCCGGCGTCCACATATGGAACGGCGCGGCGGCCACCTTGAAACCGAGGCCGACGAGGATGAGCGCAGCGCCGGCGAAGAGCAGCGTGGGGTCGTAGTTGCTCGTTGTTGCGCTGAGAATGCTTTGCACTTCGGCGATTGAAACCGTGCCGGTGGCGCCATACACCAGCGCGATGCCGTAGACCAGAAAGCCCGAGGCGAATGCGCCCATCAGGAAATATTTCATGGCCGACTCTTCGCTGTCCAATTGCGGCCGCGCGATGCCACACAATACATACAGCGGGATCGAAAGCAATTCGACCGCGACGAACACCACGATCAGGTTCATGGCGTGACCCATCAGCATCATGCCAGCAAGCGAGAACAACATGAGCGCATAGAACTCGCCGCGCAGGATGCCGCGCGCTTCGTTGTAGCGCAGTGTGAGCAGCAGCGTCACCACGCCGATGCCGGCGAGCAGGGCGTCGATGAAATAGGCGAACCCATCGCCGCGCACCATGTCATAGAAGCTGTTGGCTGGCGGGTTGGCCCACAGCGCGATCGCTGAAATGCCGGCCAGCAAGGTGATCAGCACAGCCAGCCAAGCAGCGTTCTGCTTCTTGTCAGCCGGAATCGCCAGATCGATCAGTAGCACTGCGATGCCGCCGATCGCCATGATGAGAAAGGGCAAAACGGTAGTGAGGTCGTTGAGCGTCATATTTGTGAAATTAAGAGCGCAGTGATTGTACAGGTGGAATGGATTTTTGCACTTGCGCAAAATCTGCATCGTCGACCGTGAAGAGAATGCGGGCTAAACATTCGCCGCTGTCAACACGAAGCCGCTGTTGTCGGGCGCCTTGAAGTCGTATAGCACACCTTCTTCGTCGCACCAGAAATGCGAGATGCGCCTGCCGCCGCCGGCGTCGAGTGAATAGTGCTGCAATTGCATTTGTCCAAAGCGCGTGTTGTGCAGTTCGTCGGCGTGGCGGACGTAGACCTGTTGCACCGGCGTCGGCTTGAAAGAAATCTCATCGAGAAAATAGCAGCGGAGTGTGCGCTGCTCGCCGGCAGCGAGCTTGCTGCGCCACACCGTCGCCATGATCAGCAGCGGCGTCGTCCAGCCGATCTCGATGTCCTCACGCCACGCGATACGCTGCTCATGAATTTCGTCTTTGAAGCGCCAGCAGAGGGTCGCCGCGTCGCGCGCCTCACCCAGCACGCAGATGCGACTCTCGCGCGCGCCGAGCAGGCCGTGGATGGTGAACTCGACCAGGCGCAGATCCTGATCCAGCAGCATCGTCATGGAATCGCTGCGCGGCTCGGTGAATGGGCCGACGCGCACCGTCTCGTTGTCGATCTGGCGCGAGCCGTCGGGGTGGGTGATGGCCTGCCAGCGCTCGTCGGCAATGACATTGCCGCCGGCGTCGAGGGTCTGGTAGATGCCTTTTCGATGGATCATGCAAAATGTTTTGGGGCCGGCCTTTTGCGTGAAGGGCGCACAGCATTGCGAGGGCTGCAAATGACCGCTTGCCAATTGCCAATAGAATATCGTGAAGAGAAATTATAGATGGGCAGCGATCTACTCATCGGCATTGTCAGCCTGTTCGGGTTGATTGCAATCACGGCGTTCTTCGTCTTTTCGGAATATAGCCTCGCGGTGTCGAGGCGCACGCGCATCTCCGAACTGGCTGAACGGGGCAACAGCGCGGCGAAGATTGTGTTGAAGGTGATGGCTGATCCCGATCGCTTCTTTGCGGCAACGCAGGTCGGCATCACCTTCACTTCGCTCGCCATCGGCGTGGTGAGTGAGCCGGCGTTTAGCGGCATCTTCAGCCGCTTGATCGGTGATGCTGTCGCCGGCCTGCCCGGGCTCAGTTCACTCTCGGTCATCCTCGGCACGCTGTTTGGCTTGCTCATTGCCTCATACTTCCAGATTGTGCTGGCGGAATTGGTGCCACGCTCGATCACCATTCGACATGCCGAGCGGGTGGCTTTGATCGTCGTGCCGACCATGAACACCATCGCCGGCGCCTTTCGCCCTTTCGTCTGGCTGCTGAAAAATTCATCGCGCTTTGTGCTGCGGCTGCTTGGCTTCGAGCAGAATGCCGATGGCGATCGCGTGCATTCGCTCGAAGAGTTGCGCATGTTGGTGGATGAGAGCGAGCGCGGCGGCGTGATTGAGAGTGAGCAGGGCGATATGCTGGATGCGGTGTTCACCTTTGGCGACACGACTGTGCGCGAGGTGATGGTGCCGCGCACCGAGATGACGTGTGTGGACATCGAGGCGTCATTGCACGATGTGGCGCATGTCTTCAGCACGCATGCCTACAGCCGTGTGCCGGTGTTTGAAGGGGACATCGATCACATCGCCGGCATCTTGCACATCAAGGACTTGATGCGCGCGCTGCTCTCGCCGACGCGCACGCCATCCATCCGTCAGCTCATGCGCGAGCCGTTCTTTGTGCCGGACACGCAGCGCGCAGATGAGTTGCTCGGCCAACTGCGGGCGCGGCGCGAATATCTTGCAGTGGTGCTGGATGAATATGGCGGCACCGCCGGCCTCGTCACGCTGAACGATCTCGTGGAGCGCATCATCGGCGAGGTGCAGGATGCGGCATCCCCGGGATTGCCCGGCATTCAGCACACTCCGAATGGCAGCGCCATCATCAACGGTCTCACGTCCATCGGCGATGTGAACGATGCGTTCAATCTGCAACTGGTCGATGAAAACTACGACACGATTGGCGGCTACATCATGGGCCGGCTTGGCCGCATTCCAAAGGCCGGCGACGAAGTGACGCTCGCCGACCAGCAACTGGTGTTGCGGGTGGAGGAGATGGACAAGCTGCGCGTGGCGAAGGTGGCATTGCGCCGAGTGCCGGCGGAGTGATGTTGGAGAGCGGGTTCGGAGCGCCACGACCCGCTCTGCGTCACTTGATCACATTCGGCACGAACACGCTCTCCCCCCGGAAGACTGAGCTGAGCTTGTACAGGCTGCCTGCATAGTTCACCACATACAACTCGCCCTGCAGATCCTCGCCAAATGATGAGATCCGAAAGCCGGTGTCTTTCACTTCGGCATAGCTGAAGCTTGTGTTGCCATCTGGTCGCCAGGCTGCAAACATGAGCCTCGAGCCGTAATCACCGAAGAAATACACGCCGCTCAGCCAGGGGTATGCGCCGCCACGATACACATAGCCGCCGGTGATGGATTGGCCGACGCTGTGTCCATAATCCAGAATTGGCTCAGTGCGTGGGGTGGGGTTGATCGGGCAGGCCGGCGAGCGCGGATACGCGATGGCGCCTTCGCGCTGGCTCCAGCCAAAGTTCACCGTCGAGGTGACGCTGCTGGAGATCATATTCACCTCTTCGCGCGCGTTCTGCCCAACGTCGGCGATGTAGAGTTCGCCGGTTTGCCGATCAAATGACGCGCGCCACGGATTGCGCAGGCCAACGTGCAGCACCGGGCTGGCTTGGCCGGCGGGCAGTGTGTAGGTCATCTGGCCTGTCACATCGAGGCGCAAAATTTTGCCGAGCAGCGCGTTGTTGTTCTCTGCGGCGCAGAACGGATCCCCGCTGCTGCCGCCATCGCCCACGCCGGCGTAGAGCAGGCCATCTGGCCCAAAGCCGATCCAGCCGCCGTTGTGATTGCTGTTGTCGTCGTTGCCCGAATGATGCGGGATGTAAAGCACTTCGACGCGGCTGGCGGCATCGGCTACATCAGGATTGCTGCTCACGCTGTAGCGCGCAATCACATTGTCGGTGAAGCCGCCGCGCTTCACGGTGTGATACACGTAGAAGCGCCCAGTCGTCTGGTAATTCGGCTCGAATGCGAGGCCGAGCAGCCCCTCTTCGCCGCAGCATTGCACCTGACTGGTGATGTTCAGAAACGGCGTGGGCAGCACTGCGCCATTCTTTACGATCTTGATGATGCCGGCTTGCTCGACCACGAACAGGCGGTCGTCGCCGGCGTGCGTGACAAATACAGGTTGCGAGAGGCCGCTGAT
>CAZPVX010000003.1:81295-98271 GCA_964590135.1 uncultured Anaerolineae bacterium
GCCGCTGATGAATGGCGTGAGCGAAATACTGATCTTTGGAGAGTTCGGCGGAATGACATCGGCGTTGGCGATTGATCGCTGTGGAAGCAGGATGCCGGTGAGCAGAATGAAACCGGCCATGAGCGACGCGATGTGCTTGGACATGGCGCTAGTGTAACCAACATCGCTCAACACTTGCAGGACGCTGGCACTACGCCCGCCGGCGTTGTGCAAGGGTATGGCGCAAACCACCGATGACTATAATCACTTGAACGCGCCAGGCGCGTGCCTGGCCACTGGCAAGTGAATACGTTTTAGCATGAGCAACTACACCCCTCTCGATCAACGTTGCGCGAATGTGATCCGCACCCTGACGCTTGACGCAGTGCAAACCGCAAACTCCGGCCATCCGGGCCTGCCGCTGGGCATGGCCGATGTGACCTACGTGCTTTTCAGCAAATTCATGCGGTTCAATCCGAAGAATCCGCATTGGTTCAATCGTGACCGCTTCATTCTGTCCGCCGGCCACGGCTCCATGCTGCTGTATGCGCTGCTTTTTCTCACCGGCTATGAAAGTGTGTCGCTGGACGAGATCAAGCGTTTTCGCCAATGGCAGAGCAAGACGCCCGGCCACCCTGAAAATATGCTGACGCCAGGCATCGAGGTGACCACTGGCCCGCTTGGCAGCGGCACGGCCAACAGCGTGGGCATGGCGCTGGCAGAGGCATGGCTGGCCGCAAGGCATAACCGCGCCGGCGCCGATGTTGTCGATCATTTCACCTATGCCATCGTCAGCGATGGCGACTTGGAAGAAGGCATCAGCCATGAGGCCGCGTCACTCGCCGGCCATCTCGGCCTCGGCAAGCTGATCTGGCTCTACGACGATAACAGCATCACCATCGACGGCCCGACTTCGCTCTCCTACAGCGACAATGTGCCGCAACGCTTTCAGGCGTACGGCTGGCACACCATCACCGTCGATGCGCACAATATGGCCGAGGTGGAGGCGGCCATCCGTGAAGCGCAAGCCGTGACTGATCGGCCAACCTTGATTTCATGCAAGAGCATCATCGGCAAGAGCATGCCGACGCGGCAAGGCACGAACAAGGCGCACAGCGACGCGCCGGGCTGGGATGAGATCAAAGCGGCCAAGATCGCGCTGGGTTTCGACCCGGAGCAGACGTTTGAAGTGCCGGCCGAAGTGCTGGCAGCATGGCGTGAGATTGGCGCGAAGGGCGCTGGTGTTGAGGCTGCTTGGCACAAGCTGTTTGCCCAGTTGCAACAAGCTGATGCCGCCGGCGCGCAAGCGCTCGACGATGCGATCAACGCGCGCCTGCCCGCGGGCTGGAGCGCCGCGCTGCCCGAGTTCAACCCGGCTGACAAGCCGATGGCCACGCGCAGCGCGAGTGGCGCAGTGATCAACGCAATCATCGACAAGGTTCCGGCGCTGCTCGGCGGCTCGGCCGACCTGACGCCCAGCAACAACACGCTGCCGAAGGGCGCCGCATCCATTGAAAAGGGCGCCTTTGGCGGACGTTACGTGCATTACGGCATCCGCGAGCATGCGATGGCCGGCGCCATGAACGGCCTGGCCCTGCACGGCGCGGTGATCCCCTACGGCGGCACGTTCTTCTGCTTCAGCGACTATATGCGGCCGGCAATTCGTCTGGCTGCGCTGAGCGAGTGTCACACGATCTTCGTCTTCACCCATGACAGCATTGGCCTTGGCGAAGACGGTCCGACGCACCAACCGATTGAGCAATTGGCGAGCCTGCGCGCGATGCCGCACCTGCTCACACTGCGGCCAGCAGATGCGAATGAAACCGCCGCTGCGTGGAAGGTCGCAGTCGAACACACGCACGGACCAGTGGCGTTGATCCTTTCACGCCAGGCATTGCCGATCCTGCCGAAGCAGGCCGGCTTCGAAAAAGGCGCTTATATCATCCACGAGGTGGACAACCCGCAACTCGCGCTGGTTGCCAGCGGCAGTGAAGTGAGCCTGGCGTTGGATGCAGCCAAGGCGCTGGGTGAGCAGGGCATTGGCGCGCGCGTGGTGTCGATGCCATCCTGGGAATTGTTCGACCAGCAAGATGATGACTACAAGGCTGCCGTGCTACCGATGGATTTGCCGAAGGTGGTGGTGGAGGCCGGCGTCTCGCAAGGCTGGCACAAATACACCGGCCCGCTCGTTCGCTTCGTCACCATCGAAAATCGTTTCGGCGCGAGCGCGCCCTTCAAGGATGTTTACAAAGGCTTCGGCTTCACGGTCGATCACGTCATCGAAGAGGCGAAAGCGCTGCTGAGTTGATGTGTGACCGGTCCTGGCGCAGGGCGATCATGGGCGGGCTATGGCTTCCCGATCGTTTCCTGCGCCGGCTCGCCTTCGATCAACACGCTTGCCTGGGCGATGGGCGCGAGCAGCATGTTCGTCGTCGCGGTGAACGATACGACACCGCCCGGCGCAATCGGCGCAATGTCGGCGGCGATTCCGTTTGCCACGCCCACCAGCGCGCCAGTGCTGTCATACAAGCCGATGATGAGATGCACATTTGCCATTGGTTGCGGCTCGTTGTTGCGCAGCCAGCCTGCAATGCGCTGCGGTGAATGCACGTTGCCGTCGATTTGTGCAATGCTATAGACAAAATCGCGCCGGCTGGTCGCTGCGCTGGCTGGCGCCGGCCACGTCGAGGCGCTAGGGAAGGGTTGCGCAGCGATGGTGACGCGCTCGGCCTGGTCGAGATTGTTCCTGAGTAAGAGCCGGAAAGGCAATGTCTCGTAGCTGCGCAGGCCGGCGCCGGTGAATTGCTGCTCGCTCACCTGCGAACCATCCTTCAGATTCGCCGTGATGCACACCATCACGATCTCGAAATTGTCCACGCGCATGTTGGTTGCCTCGGCGATCAACGACCAGGCATTGTTCAGGTCGGAATATAGTTGTGCGTGCTTCAATTGAATGACCGAGCCGGCGCATGGGCCGTTGTCGTCGATGCGCGGAGTGATCAGCCGGGGCACGGGCATGAAGGCGGGCGCAGCCGAGCAGGCTGTCAGTGACAGCGCGAGTGACACGAGCAAACATTTCATGTGTGCATCGCTCAATGTAAAGCGAATGATTCACATTGCCACCATGAAAAAGATGGAAATTCTCACCGTAGCCGAGATGCGCGAGATCGAGCGGCTGGCGGACGCCGCCGGCCTGAGCTATGCGCAGATGATGCAAAATGCCGGCCAGAATGCTGCGCGTGTCATTCTCGAAAAGTTGCGGCCAGAAGCCGGCCAGCGCGCGCTGGTGCTGGTGGGGCCGGGCAACAATGGCGGCGACGGCCTGGTATGCGCAACCGCATTGCGCAGGGCCGGCATGCAGGTTGATTGCGTCCTGCTCAAGCCGCGCAACGAGGAAGATGTCGTATTCATTGCTGCGATGCGCGCCGGCGTGCCGATGCACAGCATCGATGACATTGCGACGCTGCTGTCGCAGGCAACCATCATCGTCGACGCCCTGCTCGGCACCGGTGTTTCACGCCCCATCGAAGGCGCGCTGCGTGATGTGCTGCACGCGGTGAAGGCGGGCGGCGCAAGTGTAGTGGCGCTGGATGGGCCAACGGGCATGAACTACGACACCGGTGGGCTGGATGAGGCTGCCGTGCCGGCGCAGCTTACGATCACCTTTCATGCGCCCAAGCGCGGACATTTTTGTTTTCCTGCCGCTGAGGCGTGCGGCGAGCTGGAGGTCGTTTCGATCGGCGTTGAGGCTCTGAGCCTGGAAGATAAGGTGTTGGGGAGCAATCTCCAACTTGCCCATGACGTGCTTGCACGCGCGCTGCTTCCCCCTCGCCGGCTCGATAGCAACAAAGGCTCGCATGGCAAAGCGTTGATCATCGGTGGGTGCAGCGACTACTTTGGCGCGCCGACGCTCACTGCGCGCGCAGCCTATCGGGTTGGGGCTGGGCTAGTGGCGCTGGCCGTGCCACTGGCCATCCAGCACATGGCGGCCATGCTGTGCGCCGAGGCCACGTTTGTGCCTCTGCCCGAATCGCAAAGCGCGCACAACGCCGCGGCATTGCCGCGCGTGTTGCGGTGGCTGGAAGGTGTGAAAGATGGCGCTGCCATTGCGCTGGGACCGGGCATGGGGCCATCGGAAGATGCAGCAGCGTTCATCGATGCCTTCCTTGCGCCAGGCGTCATCCAGCGCGCTCTGTTGAAAGGGCTGTTGTGCGATGCGGACGCATTGAACCATCTCAGTCGCATGGAGAACTGGCATGCGCGATTGCCGGCGCTGACCGTGTTGACGCCGCACGCCGGTGAGATGGCCCGACTCACCGGCCTGTCGATTGCCGATGTGCAGGCCGACCGCATCGGCGTTGCGCTGAAATTCGCGGCTGCCTGGAATCACATCGTGGTGCTGAAGGGCGCATACACCGTGATCGCAGCGCCGGCGCCACGCGGCGTGGTGCTGCCATTTTCGAATCCAGCCATGGCAACCGCCGGCACCGGCGATGTGCTGGCCGGCTGCATCGCTGGGTTGATGGCGCAGGGTGTGCAGCCATTCGATGCGGCAGTCTGCGGCGCGTACTTGCATGGCTGCGCCGGCGAGGCCTGGCGCGGCGCGCATGGCGATGCCGGCATGCTGGCAGGGGATTTGTTGTCGCTATTGCCAGATCAGATATGCAAGCTGAAAGGCGCTTGAGCATCCAGCGTCCCGTGCGCGTTCAAGCGGCGCGCAAGGCGGCCACCAGCGACGGCAGCATTTCGCCGGCTTTGCCATGTATGCGAAACACATTGGCCGAAGTTTCGGTTTTCACATCGAGATTGAGGTAAACGACGGTGGCGAAATTGCGCTGTGCGAGGCGCGGCAGTGACGCCGCCGGCTGCACCAGCCCCGAAGTGCCGATCGACAGGAATACATCGCATGCGCCGGCGGCATCGTGCGCAAGCTGAAATTCGGTCGCGGGTAACAATTCGCCAAACCACACCACGTCGGGTCGCAGCAGACCATTGCAGTGGGTGCAATGTGGAACTTCCTTCACTTCCAACGCCTGCGTCTGTGGAAGAGGAGAGAGTCGCCCACAATCAAAGCACTTCACACGGCGGATATTGCCATGCAGCTCCAGCACGTTGTGGCTGCCGGCGACTTGATGCAACCCATCGACGTTCTGCGTGATGAGTGTGAACTGTGGCACACGCTGCTCCAGTTGCGCAAGCGCGAAGTGGCCGGCGTGCGGCTTTACGCCTTCCACCAGCTCGCGCCGCCACGCATACCAATCCCATACCAGCTTCGGGTTGCGCAAAAACGCTTCAGGCGTGGCAAGTTCCTCCGGCTTGAAATGCGCCCACAGCCCGGTCTGTGCGTCACGAAAGGTTGGCACGCCGCTCTCGGCGCTCATGCCGGCGCCGGTCAGCACCGCAATGTGCTGCGCTGTGCGCATTGCCTCGATCAATGCGGCAGGGAAGTGCAGCTTCGTTTCCAAGTGAAGTGAGGAACCGTTTTGAAGGCCTTCTTTTGCTTCGCTTGTGAGGCTAGCTGTCGGCGAGGTTGTCGATCAAGATCACGTGCAACTCCAGCGGGCCATGCACGCCAAAGACGGCGTGCATCTCGATATCGCTGGTGCGGCTGCAACCGGTGATGAGCGTGATGGAACTGCTGCGACGAAAAATGCCGAGACGATCGGCGCGCTGCGCGGCGATGTAGTCCTCCAACCGCGGGATGAGCTTGTCTGTTGTGAGGATGGCGATGTGTAGCGGCGGCAACAGCGAGGCCATGCGCGGTTTGCCCTCGCCACTACTGACGACGAGCGTACCAGTGGCGGCGATAGCCCAATCTGCGCCGGTGATGCCGGCGTCCGCCGTTGCCACGTCTTTGTCGCTGCCTTGAATGCGCGAGATGCCCATCTCGCGCAGCGCCGGCTCGATGCCAGGCAGGTCGATGTGATTTTGATCCCACATTGTGACCCGCTGCACGCCTCTGGCGGCGAGCAAATCGCGCAGGATGCGCATCGCATCAGCATCGTTTGCCGCTGCATGCACAACACCCTTCACGCGCTCGACCTCGGCGGTGAAGCGCTGGGTGAGATCCTCGTGATCTTCCAGTTTTGTCGCCGGGATCATCGCCGGCGTGGTGTCGTGCATGAAAGGCTTGCTCGCTGCCGTGGCGTCACGCAGCCTCTTCAGGATGTCTTCGCGGGCTGATGCCATGATTGCAGTGAGTCTACATGAAGCAACCGCGCGTCACAAGAAAAGAGGCGACTGAGTGACAGCATCAAGAAGTCGCCGGCGAGGCGATTGCGGCATGCTGCGCTGATGCATCCCCAGGCTCACTGGCATGCCTTCACGTCCAGCGTGCCAATTTTCACTGCGCCGTCAGCGGTGCGAAAAGGTGAATCCGCAACAGGCAGGCGCGCGCCGCTCGGCGGATCATATAGCCCGACAACGATGTCATATGCGCCGGCAGGCAGGGTTGCCGGCAAATCGACCTTGTGCTCGTCGGGGATCACTTCGCTCATCGACCATACCGATGTTGGATACGCGCCGTTGTGAGGCTGCGCGTCGTGTTGGGCGACTGTATTGCCATTTGCATCCCGAATGTGGATGAACGCGTTCAGATCCGCATTGATGCGCTCACCATGGTTGTTGGTCAATTCGCCGCCGCGCCACAGAATCGTGATAGGTGTCGCCGCGCCGGCGCATGCGCTCACCACATTGCCCAGTCGCTCCACGCCGAAGCCGCTGCTCAGTGCGATCACTTCGGCATTTGGATCTGCCGCAATGCCGAGCGGCACTTTCACGCGGCCGGCGATCACTTCGAGATTGCCATCGAGCCACTTCACGCTGATGTCGTAGGCGCCCTTGCGCGCATTCGCCGGCGGCAGAATGGGGAAGTCAACCCACGCCTCTTCGCCTGTATGGAACTGATTCGTGCGAATGATGCGCGAGCGCACCGGCAGGCCATCGCCGCGCTGCACCACGATTGGCTGCACGCGTAGTTCGCGGTTGCCCCTTGCGTCGCCGGCCTTCAAGCGAATGCTGAGCATGAGCGGCACGCCAGGTGTGACGATGCGCGAGCTTGCAGCGATGCCGGTCACCTGCCAGCCATCACCCAGATCGTGCACGCCGGCATCAAGCAGGATCGCCGGCGTGATCGGCTGCGTCACACGCTGCCACACGGTGACTGGCGAACCCCAGAAGCGCGCATCTTCGAATGAATGCGCCGGCGTGTAGATCTGTCGAAACCAAGCGTCTTCCTGCGGGTTGGCATCGTAGAGCGAGTTGAGGTTTGTCAGTGCCAGGTAATCGGGTTGCTCGCGAATGAGACCGCGCATGAAATCGCCCTGCCGGATTGACGCCAGGAATTGCGGCTGCGTCAGACCGAGGAAATCGTGTGTGATGCGGTCGGCGTGAAACCCCATCACGCCGAGTTCGGTGATGCCAAGTGTGGCGGTGGCCGGCGTGTTTGCGTTCAGCCACTTGCCCACCTGCTCGTAGATCACGACCTTGGTTTCAGGCAGCACCTTGCTGGTGATGGCTGATGGCTCGGGTGGGGTCGCGCCATGCAGCACGTCGATGATGCGCGCGACGCCGATGAGCAGGGGCAACGCGACGATGATCACGATCGATATCGCATAGGCACTTTTGAAAGGCTTGCGCGCCGGCCCGATCAGGCGTGTAACGATCTCGACCGTTCCATCGATGCCCAGCGCAGCGAGGCAGGCGAGGCCGGCCAGCATGGGCGCGTAATACCAGACGTAGGGTGCGACGCGGATAAGTGTATAGCCGGCGAAGTGTGACAACGCCCACGCGATCGGCAGCATGAATGGCATCTGTGCGATCCAGCGCAATCCATGTAAACGCGCCAGCCGCACACTCATCATCACGATACGCGCGATGCCAAACGCGATGGCAAGCAGCACAAGCACAAACGCAGGCGTTTGTTCGAGGTAGGCGCGAATCAGGATCAGCGCGCCTTCGGGATAGCTGGTGTTGGGGTAAAAGCCGGTCAGGCCGCTGGCAGCCTGCGCCGATTTCGTTTGCAGGGTGGTGGGCAGAGGCGAGCCAAATTGCAGCGTGAGCCAGATCGCCAGCGGCGCATACACTGCCAGCGCAATCAACCCGAATCGCAGGGGCGCGCGCAACTGGGATGCAACCCGCCGCCAGTTTGTGATCTCTCCATCCCACGCTCTTGCAAGAGTGAATGCGGCTACAAGCGCCGCGACAATGAATCCATCACCACGCAATCCGATGGCAATACCGCACAGCACGCCGGCAAATGCATCGCGCCTCGCATCAACGGCCAGAAACGCCAGCAGCGCGACCGCGATGAAAAGCGGCGTCTCGAAACCCAGCGTCAGCCAGATCAATGGGAAAACGATGAGCAGCGCGCCGGCGATGAAGCCGGCCGGCGCCTTGCCCTTGCGCAGCCCCAACGCAAACAGCGCACACGCGGTGACGACCAAAGCGATCACGCCGATCCAATAACTTGCAGCGGGAATGTCGATGCCGAGCGCGGCCGGAAGGGCAAGTAGGAGCGCGTAGAGTGGGGCGGTGGTGATAAGCGCATTGTCGGCAACGCCGGCGTTGAAGACGAAGCCATTGCCGCGCGCCAAATTCAATGAGAAGCGATACGTGATGAACGGATCATCGAAGCGGATGTCGCGCATCAACCAGCCAAGCGCGAGGCCGAGCAGCACGAGTGCCGCACAAGCCGCGATGATGCGCCGGCGATCTGTGCGCAAAGAAATCGGATGGTCGGTCACAATCAACGGCCTGTGACTATAACAGGCCAAAAACCTATCGCTCAAGCGCCATCGCCACGCGGCGCAACGCCGGCTCGTCTGGCGCGCGTTGCTCCAGCGCGATCACGATCACGAGGTCACCCCGCACCTGCACCAGCCAGCCCACGTGTTGAACGCCAAACGGCGCGAAGGTGATGAATGTTTCAGCTTGCGCGCCCGCAACGGCTGGATGGTTGGCATGCGATGGCAGGAGCGTTGGTGTGATGAGTTGGTTCGCTTCCAGCGATGCAACGGTCGTCGCGATGCGCAGTGGCGTCACGCGCAGCTGCCCCTGGCCGATGGTTTCGCTGAAGGTTGCGCTCGCCGGCAATGGCACGGACTCATTCTTCAATTCGAACGGCACAGGCTGATTGAGGTCTAGTGCGCCAATTGCCTCAAGCCAGGATAGCTCTGATCGCGTCTGTGAATGCTTTGCGCCGGCTTCATGCGCTTTGATCAGCCACTGCAACAAGCCGCCCGGTTGATACAAGCCCTGGGTGGCGCGGTTGAGCAGCGGCGCGTCTGCATTTGTGCGCAGCGTATCCCATTGTTTGTCGAGCTGGTTTGCATCGAAGCTCGGCGCGCTGACCAGTGCCAGCACCTCGCCGGTGCGCCAGTTCATCACCACTGCCGCGCCTCGCGTCACAGTGGTCGCGCTGGTTGCGCTGATAGCGTTGAAGAGGCGCGTTTGGATCTCACTGTCGAGCGTGAGTGTGATGGGCCGGCCAATGCGCCGGCGATGCAGCAGGGCATCGGTGCGGGAGTATGCCCCGCGCAAGGCCGCATCGGCGAAGGCTTCCATGCCGCCGGTGCCGTAGCGCTGGCTGTAATAGCCCACAGCCGGAGCTGTGCTGGTTTGCGAATACACGCGCGTGAATCGCGGCACGTTGTTTGTCACGGTGACAAATTCACTTGCTGCCAGCGTCACGCCATTGCGGTCAAGGATGCTGCCGCGCTGGATTGCCGATTCGACATCGATCAATCGTGGATTGTCGCCTCGCATTGCCAGCGGTTGCGCTTGCACGATGCTCCAGAAGCCAGCGGTGATGGCAATGGCGATAAGCAGCATGACGCTGATCTGCATGGCATGGCCGGCGGAGCGCGCGGTGCGCTTCAGCACGACGTTGTTGCGCGCCGCGGACTCGTCTGCCGAGATGCGCAAGAGCAAGCCGGCGGCGATGTAGCTCACCAGCAGGGAACTGCCGCCATAGCTGACGAAGGGCAGCGTGACGCCGGTGAGCGGCACCAGCGCGAGGTTGCCGCCGATGATGACGAAGACTTGAAATGAAAGCGCTGCAGCGATGCCGCCGGCGAGCAGCAGGCGATATGGCGTGTGCGAACGCATTGCCACACGCCACGCCCGCAGACACAAGGCGGCAAATGCGCCGAGCAATGCCATCGCGCCAAGCAGGCCAAATTCCTCGCTCACCATGACGAACGGGAAGTCGGTATGCACTGCCGGCACGTAATCTGGCCGGCCCTGATTGATGCCTTGCCCGAACAAGCCGCCATTGGCCACTGCAATCAATGACTGCACCACTTGAAATGAGCTGCCCTGCGGGTCGGTGAAAGGGTTGAGCCAGATGTCGATGCGCTGCGCCACGCGCGACGAGAAGAGATAGCCGACGCCGCCGGCGATGAGCAGCAAACCGAGCAGAAAGGTTGGCAACCGCGCGCTGCCGGTGGCGAGATACAGCATGAACATGAACGTCACCAGCAGCAGCAGCGCCGCGCCCAGGTCCTGTTGCGTGACCAGCAGCGCAAAGGCAACCAGCCACATTGCGATGGTGGGGATGAGTGACGAAAGATTGGCGATTCTGGACTTCGGAATGCTGACATCCGATTTTGGCGCCAGCGCGCTCAGATCTGATCGCTCTGCGAAGTAGGCGGCGAGAAAGGCGATGAGGAATAAGCGCAGAATTTCGGAGGGCTGAAAGAATGCGCCGGCGATGCCAAGCCATAGCCGCGCGCCGATGCCGGCGGGATTTACGCCAAACAGCAGCGTGGCGAACAACAGCGCAAATGCCGCAATCAGCCAGGTGTATTTGAAACGCCTGAGCCAGCGCAACTGATCATGACCAGATGCGACGATGAGCATGGCAACCATCGCGATGAGGAGCGATAACGTCTGCCGAACCAGAAAATTCGGCGCGACGCGGCTGATGGAGAGCAGACCGAATGATGTGAGCAGCACCACGGGCGGCAGCAGGAACGGATCGCGCGCCGGCGCGGCACGGTTCAACCAGACATGCGCGATGATGGCGCAAGCCGACAACACTGCCAGCGCAAGCAACGCGCCGGCATCGCTGCGCTGCAGCCACATCGAGATGGCGCCGATCCAACCGAAGGCCAGCGCGCACAGGATCAACACGAATTCAGGGGTGCGGGTGCGATGCACGCCGGCATTCTAAAACGGACGGAAACGTGATTTAATGCTTGTGATTCGCACGCGAATGCGCGTGCCACACACAGGAGGCTCCATCATGTGCAACGGTTCGAATCATGGCGAGTCGATTTGCTTCTTCATCCCGCCTTACATCCTGAAGGAACTGGCGATGCGCGGGCAGGGTGAGGCGCGTGAGGCGGCGCTGGAAACGCTGGTGCGCTCGGCGCAGTTGCATGGCCGGCGCGAACTGGTCAGCCTGTTGCCGGCAGCGCGCGCGCTCAACACAGGCACAAAGCGCCGCACGATCTATGATGCAAAGAATGGCACCCAGTTGCCCGGCAAACTGGTGCGCGCGGAAGGTGGCAAAGCCAGCAAGGACATCGCGGTGAACGAGGCCTATTCGGGTTCGGGCACGGTCTATGATTTCTTCAAGCGCATCTACAACCGCAACTCCATCAATGACGCCGGCCTGCAGCTCGACTCAACTGTTCACTACGATAAGAACTACGACAACGCCTTCTGGGATGGCCAACAGATGGTGTATGGCGACGGCGATGGTGTGATCTTTCAGCGCTTCACCAAATCACTCGATGTGATCGGCCATGAGTTGACGCATGGCGTGACGCAATACGAGGCTGGCCTGGAATACATGAATCAGCCCGGCGCGCTGAACGAGCATTTCTCAGATGTGTTTGGCTCGCTGGTGAAGCAGTGGAAGCGCAAGCAGAGCGCGAACAAAGCCGACTGGATCATCGGAGAGGGGTTGTTTGCGAAAGGCATCAACGGCGTCGGCATCCGCTCGATGAAAGCGCCTGGCACCGCCTATGATGATCCGAGGCTGGGCAAGGATCCGCAGCCAGCGCACATGAAGGATTTGTATCGAGGCCGGCAGGACAACGGCGGCGTTCACATCAACTCGGGCATTCCCAATCACGCGTTCTATCTTGCGGCGGTGGCGATTGGCGGGAATGCGTGGGAAAAGGCCGGCCGCATCTGGTATGTTGCCTTGCGCGATCGTCTGCGCCAGCGCAGCAACTTCAAGCAGGCGGCGACGCTTATCATCGCGGTTGCCGGCGAGTTGTATGGCGCAAACAGCAATGAACTGAAAGCGGTGCAAAGCGCGTGGAAAACCGTCGGCGTGATTTGATTCGTGCATTCCATTGCAGGGGCGGCCAATGTTCGCCCCTGCACATATGACATGACGAAGATCACATTCGTGCGCAGCGGCGGGTTCGCCGGCGTCACGCTCTCCAGCAAGCTCGACCCCGATGACTTGCCCGAAGAGGAAGCCGAGCAGGCGCGCAAGCTGATTGACGAGGCGAAGCTGTTTGAGCAGCCGAAACAGATCAAATCGCGCAGCCCGATGCCGGATCGCTTCGAATACAAGCTTACGATTCGGGAGAAGGGCAAGCGCCGCACGATCGTGGTGGGCGATCAATCGACGCCGGCGAACCTCAAACCACTCATTGATTTTTTGCTGGCAAAGGCGCGCGAGAATGAAGGCTGAGATCTTGGCTGTGAAGTGAGTCTCAGCGCCAACTTATGGTGACTTTTGTCACAAGATGAAGCATGTTGCCGCGTTAGAATCGACCCATCAGCATTTTCGTTTCAGGAGGCTGCATGAAGCTGCTAGACAATCTAATGGCGGTGGATGTTTCGACCATCCCGCACGACAAAATCATCTATGACCAGAAGCCAGTCCGGTTGTTCAAATCTGACTTTCTGGAGTTCTTCACGCATGTGACGCCGCTGGCAGTATGCCTTGTCTGGTTGCCGGTGGTGGCGTTCTTCATCATCGCTGGCGTCATCAACTGGCCGGCGGGCGTCTCGCCGGCGTGGTTTATCTTCGCCTTTGTCTTTGGCGTGCTGCTGCTGTGGACGTTCATGGAGTACATCCTCCATCGCTTCGTCTTTCACTTCGAGCCGCGCAACAACACGCAATGGCAGATCATCTTCCTGTTCCACGGCATCCATCATTATCAGCCGCACATCAAGACGCGCCTGGTGATGCCGCCGGCGGTCAGCATCCCGATGGCGATCTTCTTCTATGCGCTGTTCTGGCTGGTGTTGGACGTGATTCTCGGCGTGCCCTATGTGTTGCCGGCGATGTTTGGCGGCACCATTCTCGGCTATGTCGCCTATGACATGGTGCATTACGCCACGCATCATTCGCGGATCAAAGGCTCGTTGATGAAGTTCCTCAAGCGCCATCACATGGAGCATCACTACAAGACGCCGGACATGCGCTTTGGGGTGACAACAAGCATGTGGGATCAGGTGTTTAGCACCGAGCCGCCGCCGGCGGACGCGCAGCGGGCCAAACCCACCCGCAATAATATTTGACTTGATATTTCCAAAAGTCCCTGCTAAAAGCAGGGGCTTTTTCAATGGCCGCTCGCTATAATCCTGCGAAATATGCCCAACGGAAGAACCAGTGTCGGCATCTTTGTGGATGTCGCAAACATAGCAATGAACGGGGGATACGGGATGCAATTTGATGTGCTACGCGAATTTGCATGCCATGACGACGCAGAAGCTATTCGCCTGAACGCCTATGTGGCCTTTGACCCGGAGCGCGCGGAGACGGAGCCGGCGTATTACGAGGGTCAGCGTAATTTTCATTCTTCGCTGCGCGATTTTGGCTACAAAGTCATCCAAAAATACGTCAAGCGCTACACCGACGATTTTGGCAACACAGTCACCAAGGCCAACTCTGACCTTGATATGGCGGTGGACATGTTGCTGCAATCCGAGAAGCTTGATCGCGTGTTGATGCTGACTGGCGATGGCGATTTTGTACAGGTGGTGCGCGCGTTGCAAAATCGCGGCTGTCGCGTTGAACTGGTCGCCTTTGAGAATATCTCATCGGAGTTGCGCCGCGAGGTGGATGTATTCACATCCGGTTATCTGGTGCCGAACCTGCTGCCGATCAAGAGCGCGCAGCGCGGCGGGCCGGCGTGGGGTGAGTTGAATTCGCGCGTGCGCGGCGTGTGCTATTACCATCGTGAGGAAGGCTACGGCTTTATGCGCTTCATGGATCATATCGACCGTGATCTGTGGATCACCGATACGCGCCGCAAGGATTCACCCTATCGCACTGCCTATTTTCACGACACCTATTTTCTCGATCGCGTCGACCCAGGCGAGATTCCAAACCGCGACATTATCTTTGAGTTTGACTTGAGCAAGAGCGCGCGCAATGATGGCCTGGAGGGCAAGAACATTAAAATCATTTCGCGAACATGAGCCATGAAGAAAATTCCTGACAGCCATATCGATATTTTGAACAAGAAGTCCTTTGCACATCTGGCGACGATCATGCCGGATGGCAGCCCGCAGGTGACGCCGGTCTGGGTGGACTACGACGGCCGATACATCATCATCAACTCGGCGCGTGGCCGCGTGAAAGCTCGCAACATGCAAGTGGGTTCGCCGGTGGCCGTTGAGATCATGGATGCCGACAACTCATATCGCTACCTGCAGGCGCGCGGCAAGGTGGTCGAGGAGACCGAAGTGGGCGCCGATGCCGTCATCGACAAGCTGGCGAAGAAATATCTGGACGTCGATTCGTATCCATATCGCCGCGCCGGCGAAGTGCGCGTAACCTACAAGATCTCCATCGACAAGCTGGATTTGCACTAAAACTCCGCTGGCCGATAAGCCGTCATCTAGAACGAACACGCTCCTGGTGGGCGTGTTCGGCCTTTTCCGTGCATTGCGCAAAAAACGCGATTTTTCATTCTGGCAAAGATGTGTAATCTGGTCATGCGCATGTGGGCCATCACTGCCCCTGCAGCAAAGATTGCACATATGAAGATTACGCGCATCACTCCCATCATGGCCGATGGCGGCCATCGCATCATCGTTTTCATCAAGGTCGAAACCGATCAACCCGGTCTGGTTGGCTGGGGCGAGGCCACGCTGGAGGGCAAGCCTCGCGCGGTGCTGGGCTGCATCCAGGATATGGAGCCGATGATCGCCGGCCAGGACCCGCGCCGCGTCGAGCATTGCTGGCAGATTCTGTATCGCAGTGGTTTCTGGCGCATGGGTGTGATCGGCCTCACCGCCATCAGCGGCATCGATCAGGCGCTGTGGGACATCAAGGGCAAGGATCTTGGCGTGCCGGTGTATGAATTGCTGGGCGGGCGTGTGCGAGACGCGGTGCGCTGCTACACCCACTTTGGCGGCGATACACCAGAGGCGATGGCCGAAAGCGCGCTGGAGAAAAAGGAAAAAGGTTGGACGGCGATCAAGACGGTGCCAGTGCCGATCACAAACATGCTGGATGGGCCGGAGAAGTTGAAGCGCGCAGAGGCCGGCTTGCGCGCGGTGCGCGAGTCGGTCGGCGACGAGGTGGATGTGCTGCTCGACATGCATGGCCGGCTCACTCCGCAGATGGCGATCCAATATGGCAAGCGCTTCGAGCCATACAACCCGTTCTTCCTTGAGGAGCCGGTGCAGGCCGAGAACCCCAAGGCCATGGCGCAGGTGGCGCGCGCGCTGACCACGCCGATTGCAACAGGTGAGCGCTTGTTTCTGCGCTGGGGCTTTCGCGAAATTCTGGAGTGCGAGGCGGCAAGCCTGCTGCAGCCCGATCCGTGTCATTGCGGCGGCATCAGCGAGACGCGCAAGATCGCGACCATGGCCGAGACGTATTACGCCGGCCTCGCTCCGCATAATCCCTATGGCCCGCTTGCCACCGCCGCCGCCGTGCATATCGACCTTGCCTCTCCGAACTTCGTGATCCAGGAGATGATCGATCCCGACACCGCGCCGGAGGCGCAGGCGCTGCTGAAGGAGCCGCTGGCAGTGGTGAAGGGGCACATTCTGCCGCCGGTGAAGCCTGGTTTGGGGGTTGAAGTTGACGAGGCGGAATGCATGAAGCGGCCGCCGGACTTTTCGATTGCGAAAGCCGGCGGCATGGCGATGCGCTACTACCACGCCACGCATGAGGATGGCAGCGTCGCAGATTCTTGAGCGGCAGGATTTACGCTGATTGATTTCCATGTCACCGAAGCTGAAACAGGAGTTGCTGATATGCATTGCATCGATATGGGATTGGATAGCGCTGGACAGTGCATAGCGCCGGCGAGGATTGCCCTCGTCATGAACTGTGGCAGGCAGCACCCTGAGCAAAGATCACCAGGGAGGAAATGATGGCCCCGACTGTTACACGCACAGGGATGAATGCAGATGGCGATGCGCGCGCCGGCAATCGTCTCATCACATCTTTGCGCAAGAATGCTCCATTTCTGCTGATGGCCGCGCCGGGCATACTGTTGCTGATTGTCTTCAGTTACATCCCAATGTTTGGGATCATCATCGCCTTCGAAAACTATCGCGCAGTAGATGGCATTTTCAATAGCGCGTGGGTGGGGCTGAAGAATCTGGATTTTCTGTTCAAGTCGCCGGCGATGAGCCGTATCACCTTCAACACACTGTTCCTGAATACGCTCTTCATCGTCACTGGCACCATCGCAGCTGTTGGGTTGGCGTTGCTGTTGAATGAAGTGCGTTTCAAACTGGCGGCGCGCACCTATCAGACCGTCGTGTTCTTCCCATACTTCATTTCGTGGGTCATCGTCGGCTACTTTTCGTATGCACTGTTGAATTCTGACAATGGCCTGCTGAACAACACGCTCCATTCGCTGGGCATGCAAGAGGTGGCGTGGTACAGCTCACCGCAATACTGGCCGACGATTCTGACTGCGACCAATATCTGGAAAGGCGTGGGCTATGGCAGCGTGATCTACCTCGCCGGCATGTTGGGCATCAATCAGGAATACTACGAAGCGGCGCAACTCGACGGCGCGAACAAGTGGCACCAGATTCGCTATATCACGCTCCCG
>CAZPVX010000003.1:98281-109695 GCA_964590135.1 uncultured Anaerolineae bacterium
CCATCGGCCGCATCTTCTATGCCGACTTTGGGCTGATCTACTACACCACGCGCGACAACAGCCTGCTGTATTCAACGACGGATGTGATTGACACCTATGTTTTCCGCGCGTTGCGTGTAAATGCCGACGTCGGCATGGCTGCTGCAACTGGCTTGTATCAGTCTTTCGTTGGGTTTGTGTTGGTGGTGCTGTCGAACTGGATGGTCAAGCGCATCAGTCCGGATCGCGCGCTATTTTGAGGAATTGAAATGACACAGATTGCACGACCTGTTCGCCGGCGCGCCTGGCTCTCAAGAAATATCAGCCAGATTGGACTGCACGTGGTGCTGGTCGTTATCACGATCATCTTCCTCATTCCGTTGCTGGTGGTGATCTCAGCATCGTTCACTGATGAATTGGCGTTGACCCAAAGCGGCTACGGATTGTGGCCGGCAAAATTCAGCACTGATGCCTATCGTTACCTCTTGCTGAATCCAACACAGATTGTGCGCTCATATGGCGTAACGATTTTCATCACGATTGCCGGCACCATGCTGGGTTTGCTCATCATGTCGCTGTTTGCCTATGCACTCGCGCGACAGGATTTCAAGTGGCGCCGGCCGTTGGCATTCTTTGTCTTTTTTACCATGCTGTTCAACGGCGGCCTGGTGCCCACATACATCCTTATCACGCAATACTTGAAGCTGCGCGATACGCTGGTTGTGTTGATTGCGCCGTATCTCGTGGTGCCGTGGTTTGTATTTCTATTGCGCACGTACTTCCAGACACTGCCGAAGGAATTCATCGAATCAGCCAAGATTGATGGCGCGAGTGAATGGCAGATTTACGCGCGCATCGTCATCCCGTTGTCGGTGCCGGCGATCGCCACCATCGGGCTATTTCTGATCTTGATGTTCTGGAATGACTGGTGGCTGGCACTGCTCTACATCAACGAGCCGACGCTGTATCCGTTGCAGTACCTGCTCTATGCCATTCTGCGCAACGCCGAATTTCTAAGCAACAATCAAAGTGCGTCAGCCATGTTGGGCAGCGTGCAGGTGCCGCTGCAAACCATTCGCATGGCGATGGCGGTTGTGGCAATGGGGCCGGTGGCAATTGCCTTCGTATTCTTGCAGCGCTACTTCATTCGCGGCATCACCCTTGGTGGCATCAAGGGTGAGTGATGAAGCAAGGAGGTTTACATGCAGGGACACGCATAGACAGACAAAGCATCATTGATGCAAAAGCGTATTTCTGAAAGTGATGAAGGAGAAAAACAAGGAGTCAAGAGTAATGAAAGCATCCTACAAAGTCGCGCCTCTTGCAGTTGCGTTGGCCATGCTGATGGCAGCCTGCGCGCCGGCCCCAGCACCTGCATCGGTGGCAACACAAGCCCCATCAGATGCAGGGGCTTCTGCCGCCACGTCCGTCCCAGCGGCCACTGAGCCGCCGGCCCCGCCGGCCAATGTGACGATCAAATATACCTATCCTGGCACCGTGTTCAAGGATGTCGGAATGGTGGAAGAGGCGCTCAACGCGCTCATCACCCCCAAGATCGGCGTTACGCTCAAGTTGAATCCAATTGACTGGGGCGCTTTCGATGAAAAGATGAGGCTGGCTTTTGCCGCCGGCGAAGAGTGCGACATCGTCTTCACTGCGCCATGGATCAACAACTACATCCAGAACATTGCCAACGGCAACCTGACCCCATTGGACGATCTGTTTGAGAAGAATGCGCCTGGCCTGTGGAAAAGCATGCCGGCGACCACGTGGGATGCCGCGCGCGTAGGCGGCAAGATCTATGGGGTGATCAACCAGCAGATCTTCGTCAAGCCGTTCGGCTTTACCGTGCGCCAGGACCTGGCCGAGAAATACAAGCTCGATATCACCAAGATCACCAAATATGAAGAACTGGAGCCGTTCTTGCAAGCGGTGAAGGATGGCGAGCCTAGCGTGACACCACTCAACGGCACCGACAACTGGACGTTTGAAACTGCCGGCTTTGACCCGATTGTCAGCCAGGAAGTGCCGATTGCAATCAAGTTCGATGACAAGGAATTGAAAGTCTTCAATTCAGCAGCCACTCCAGAATTCAAGGCTTCGGTCGAACTTGCTCGCAAGTGGTATCAGGCTGGCTATGCGCCGAAAGACAAGATTGAGCAGGCTGACTTGGATGCGATGTGGAGAGCCGGCAAGTTCGCCGCTTCATTCCCTGGTGTCGTCAAGCCCGGTGGCGATATCGAATCCAGTCAGCGCTTTGGCCAGCAAGTCGTCTCGCAGTCTGTGACAAAGCCATTCCTCACCACTGCCGGCACAACTGCGACGATGAACGGCATCTGTCGCACGTCGAAGAACCCCGATCGCGCCATGCAGGTGCTGGAACTGTTCAACACCGATGTGGAGATCTACAACACGATTGCCAAGGGCGTCGAGGGCAAGCATTGGGACTGGGCCGACAAGGCTAATCTGGTCATCAAACCTGGTCCGAACAATGCTGACTACAACCCAAATACCGATTGGGAATTTGGCAACCAGTTCAATGCCTACTACATCGACCCGAAGCAGGCCGAAATCAAAGCGTGGGATGCAACATATAAGTTGAACAACGATTCACCACCATCAGCAGCACTTGGCTTCAACTTTAATCCGGAGCCGGTGAAAACTGAGTTGGCGAACGTTGCTGCTGCGGCAAAGGAATACCAGGAGCCACTGGGTTCCGGCATGGTCGATCCAGCCACTGCGCTGCCTGAGTATCTGAAGCGGCTGGACGAAGCCGGCTTGCAGAAGTTGATTGAGGAGGCGCAGCGGCAGTTGACCGAGTGGGCAAAGAGCAAATAGCCTGACCGATTGCTTAGCTCTTCATGGGGCGGAGAGGGCCGGTGATGGATCTTCGTCAGCTCGCCGGCCCTGTCTGCTCATCAATATGACATTGGAGGCAGTGTTCGCATCTGTGTTCCAGCAGGTGAAAAATGCATCTGAAACATCTGCGCCCTGACCAACTCAAGCATGCGGTTGCATGTGGATGGCCCTTGCTTGTGCCGGCCGGCTGCATCGAAGTGCACGGCCCGCACATGGCGCTTGGTCACGACACGCTGATCGTCGAGTAAGTATGCCGACGCATTGCGCAGCGCGTCGATTGCGTGATTGCCCCATCGATCGAGTATGGACCCACTGGCTATGCTGTCAGCGGGCCGGAAGAAGGCACCATCGACGTGGATTGCGTATCATTTGGGCGCTACAGCAAGAGCACCCTGCGCGCCTTCTGCGAGATGGGTTTTCGAACGATCGTTATCATCATGCATCAGGGCATGGAGGCGCCGCTGGCGCTGGCATTGCGCAATGGCGCGGCTGAGCTATCGTTTGAACTTCGCCTGGAAGCAAGGCCGCGCGGTTGGTGGGGCGTTTGCCAACATCCTTGTGCGTCCCATGATCCGGCCGGCTGCCAGCGAATAGCGCGATTCATTCTGTTCATCCCATCAAAAAGACAAGATCATGCATGTGATTCAGGCAAGTGTGCCGAGCATGAATGTGCCGGCGTGGGCCGTGCTGCAGCGCCGGCTATTCGACGAGATGCGTGCCGCTGCAGAGATTTACCTTCACAAATACACGCGAGATGATGGCTCGTTGATCTGGCGCGATGCCTGGAGCAATGGCCGCGACGGGGTCGATGACTTTTACGAGGCCTTCGTCAACTGGCCATTGCTGTATCTGCTCGGCGGCGACGATTGGTTTCTTGAGCAGAGCCAGCGCGAGTGGGATGCGATCACCAGACAGATGGAGTCGCTCGGCACGGTGCGCGATGAATACGAACTCGGCTACGATCAGTTTCACCAGAGCGAGCATTACACCTATTTCTACTTTCTGTGCCTGGCCAATCCAGCAAACAAGAAGAACATCGATCGCGCAAAACGGTTTGCCGATCTGTACGTCGATCCGCGCTTCGGCAATTACGATCCAGCGCGCATGCTCATCCGCGCGCCGCACAACGGCGCCGGCGGCCCGCGCTGGGGCTTCTTTGATGATGGTCAGCAACACTTGTGGCGCTGGTCGCCATGGATGACGCCCTACGGCCTTCCATTCGATGATGTCGAAGGACTGGGCGCGCTCGACGACTTGCGGGTGGATACACACGCGGCGCGCATGGGTGAGGCGCTGCATGCGCGCTATGGCAAAGGCGATGTGGCTGCCAACCTGGGCGTGATCTCCCTGGTCGCAAATGCGTTCGTGCTGACTGGCGACGCGAAATACCGTCGCTGGATCGAGGACTATGTGGGTGTGTGGCTCCGGCGCGCAGCGGAGAACGGCGGACTCATTCCTGATAACGCCGGTCTGAACGGCCTCGTCGGCGAGTATCTCGGCGGCAAATGGTATGGCGGGCTGTATGGCTGGCAGTGGCCGCATGGCTACTACAACATTGGCATGGCCACGATTGTCGCGGCGGCTGGCGCATGGCTGGCGAGCGGCGACGCACGCTATCTCGACCTGCCGCGTCAGGTGATGGACAAGGTGTGGTCGCTTGGAAAATACGTGCCGGCGAAGGCTGCCGCCGGCAGCCTGGCGCACCATTTTGCCGACCAGATCGATGGCGCAAGTGATGTGTTTGTCGTGCCGTATCGCCATGGCGATGCCGGCTGGTTCGACTGGCAGCCCATGTCGCCCATCTTTCCGACGGCGCTGTGGAATCTCACGCGCGCCGGAGACGACTGGCAGCGCATCGAGCGGATTCGACTTGCGGAGAAATACGATTGGTCGCGCGTGATTCCCCACCACAACAAGGAGGATAGCGGTCACGAGCAGCCCTGGCTGCGCTTTTTGTGCGGTGAGAACACCGCCTACCCCGAAGCCATCCTGCAGGCCAGCCTGTCGCAGGTGCGCCGGCGTGTGGCGCTCATCGAGCAGGATCATGCCGACCTGACGCAGGTGAACATCCATCACTGGCAGCAGTTGAACCCAGTCACGACTGAGGCGCTGGTGCAACTTACGCTTGGCGCGCCGCAGCCGATTTACAACGGCGGCCTGCTGATTGCGCCGCTGCGCTACTTCGATGGCGCGAACAGCCGGCCTGGTTTGCCGCGCGATGTGGCGGCTTTGGTGATGCGCGCAAGCGCCGATGAGATCCGGCTGCAACTCATCAACATCAGCACCACGCAGGCGCGCGAAGTGGTGCTGCAAGCCGGCTCGTTTGCAGAGCACCGATTCGATCATGTTGCATTCTCGGCGCGCGTCAGTGAATTTCCGGGCAGCCAGACCGCCTATGCTGCGCCGGCGCTGGAGACAGCACGGCAGATGCAGGCGATATCCGCAACGCAATTCAAGATCGTTTTACCTGCCGGCAGCGAGATCGACATGACAATCTCGATGACGCGCAATGTGAACGCGCCCGGCTACAGCCAGGCGACCGCATTACTGGAGGGATCATCATGGCAGAAACAATAGATGTGAAATTGATTGCACCCAAGAGCATTTCGCTTCCGATTCAGGGGCCGGCGTTCGAGCGGCCTGACAAAGGCATCATTGAGAAGCTGTATGCAGTCAGCACTGCGACAGCCAGCGCGATGATGCACAAGATGGGCATTCGCCAGACCTTCATCGCCAGCACCTTGCCGCGCACGCCGGGTCGCAAGATCGTGGGGCCGGCGGTCACGCTGCAATTCATGCCGCAGCGCGAGGATGTCTACAGCGGCGGCGCAACGCAAGAGAAAGGCGAGCGTGCCAGCGCGTTGTGGAGCGTGTTCGACAGCGTGACGCCAGGCGACGTGCTGTGCATTCAGGCCTGGGGCAACATGTACACCGGTTGCGTCGGCGAAATGCTCTCGACGTATTTCAAAGGGCGCGGCGGCATCGGCATGGTGGTGGATGGCTGCGTGCGCGATTGGCCAAACATCCAAAAGATCGACATCGGCATGTGGACGAAGGGCTTCACGCCAAATTACGCCTCGCAAGCCGCCTACATGCCCTATGCCTACGACGTGCCCGTCGCGCTGGATGCGGTGCTGGTGCTGCCCGGCGACATCATCATCGCCGACGACGACGGCGTGGTGTGTGTGCCGCAGCAGATGGCGCAGATCATCCTCGACCACACGCTCAGCCACGAAGCATGGGAAGTGTTCAGTCGCATCAAACTGGCCGAAGGTGGCTCGATCTGGAAGTATTACCCGCTGAGCGAAGAGGGCTGGCAGGAATACGAAGCGTGGAAGGCGCAGCACGAGAGTCAGACGCCGGCTGGAAGCTGATCTGCTGCCTGAAAATACTATGCTCAATCGCTGGGTTGCCTTGCAGCACCGCGACTTCCGCCTGCTGTGGCTGGGTTTGCTTGTATCGTTCACCGGCTCGCAGATGCAATTTACGGCGGTGAACTGGCAGGTGTTTGATCTGCTGCGGGCGCAAGACGTCATCTTCAATCTGTTTGGCAATAACGTCCATCTTGCCGCCGATGCGCTTGGCCTTGGCCTGCTCGGTCTGGCGCGCGTGCTGCCCATCTTTGTATTTGCGCTTGTGGGCGGCGCGCTGGCTGACTCGTTCGACCGGCGAGCGGTGATGCTCTGGTCATTGCTCGCGTCGATGGTGGCATCCTTGCTGCTGGCTGCGATGGCGCTTACTGGCCGCGCTGACGTGATTGTCATCTATCTGCTCACCGCGCTGGGCGCTGCGGCGGCAGCGCTCGGCAACCCGGCGCGTCAGGCGCTCGTGCCAAATCTCGTGCCGAAGGCGCACTTCACCAATGCAGTCAGCCTGAACAGTCTGAGCTTGCAGTTCTCGCAGATCTTCGGGCCGGCGCTGGCCGGCATTCTGATTGGTCACATCGACATCGGTTGGATCTACGCGATCAACGGCGCCAGCTTCATCGCTGCGCTGTTTGCGCTGGCGGCGATGCGTCACCGTGATTCCATCACCAACAAAGTGCCGAGAGTCGATCTGGGCGCAATTCGGGATGGTTTCGTGTTTGTGTTTAGCAACCGGATGATCACCAGCACGATGCTGCTCGATTTTTTCGCCACGTTCTTCTCTTCGGCGCGCACCATGCTGCCGATCATTGCCAGCGAGTTGCTGCATCTCGATGCGGCCGGCTTCGGCGTGCTCTCCACTGCGCAGGCCGTCGGCTCGGCGGTTGCCGGCATCATCATTTCGCTGCGCAAGGAGATCCATCACCAGGGCGCAGTGCTGCTCATCAGTGTGGTGGTCTACGGCCTCGCGACTGCGCTGTTCGGCTTCAGCACGTCATTCGTCCTGTCCTATCTCTTCTTTGCGCTGACTGGCGCTGCCGACACAGTGTCCACCGTCATTCGCAACGTCATTCGCCAGATGAACACCCCCGACGAAATGCGCGGGCGCATGGTTGGCGTCAATCAAATCTTCTTTCAAGGCGGACCGCAGTTGGGCGAGTTGGAAGCCGGCCTAGTCGCTGCGATGTTTGGGGTGTCGTTCGCGGTAGTCAGCGGCGGTGTGGCAACGGTGATCATCGCCGGCATCGTCGCGCGCAAATACCACGAACTGCGCGATTACAAGGCCATCGCTGTTGCGCTGGCGTGATTCGATACAATCGGCGCGCTGAGTCATGCTCAAGAAAATTTTCTCGCGCGAAAATCTTGTCGCGCTGCTGCTATGCCTGCTCGTCATTGCGTTGCTGATCGCCAGCGCCGATAGCGCGCCGCAATGGATCTATCAGGGATTTTGATGACGAACGAGATCCCTTTGTCCGCGCCACGCCGGCTTGCGCTCTCCCAAGCGCATTTGCGCAACAGTGCGCTGTTCATCGTGAGCGTGCTGGCGGTGTTTCTGGTGCAGCCGGCCACGCCGATTCGCCAGCTTGACTTCTGGCTGCCGTTTGCCACGCTCGGCATCACGCTGATCGTGTGGGCCGGCGCCGGTGGAGAGTGGCCGCTCAAGCGCGACACGCTGGTCGATGCAGCGATCGTTGCCGGCATCGTGCTGATGGTCGCCGCGCTGCGTTACATCGACCTGCTCAGCACCATCTTCACGCGTTCGCGCCCGCCGGACATTCTGACGGTGGTGCTGGCGCTTGGGGTGGTTGTGATGCTGGCATTGGCATCGTTGCACAGCATCGGCCCGAAGCCGGCGCGCACGGTCATCCTTGTGGTGTTGCTGATTGCGTTGCTGGTGATCTTGAAATGGGAACCGCTCACGCGCAGTCTGAGTGCCGGCCTGCGCGCTTTGCAATCGCAATCCGTCGCAAGCGCGGCAGCTTTCGACATCCGCTGGCTTGGCTTTTCCTACATTGCATTTCGCTTGATCGGCTCGCTGCGCGACCACGCTGCCGGCAAGTTGCCGGCGATGACGCTGCGCGAGTTCATCACCTTCGTCGTGTTCTTCCCCGCGCTCATCTCCGGCCCGATTGACCGTGCTGATCGCTTTGTGAAGGATCTGCGCGCGCCGTTCGTCTTCAACCTTGCAGACGCAACTGAAGGCGCGCGGCGCATCGCCATTGGCGCTTTCAAAAAATTTGTGATTGCCGACGCGCTGGCGCTGATCGCGTTGAATGAAGTGAGCGCGCGACAAGTCTTCCCCGGTGGCTGGACATGGCTGCTGTTGTATGCCTTCACGCTGCGCATCTTCTTCGACTTCGCCGGCTACACCGATATTGCGCTCGGCGTGGCGCGTTTCTTCGGCATCAAATTGCCAGAGAACTTTCGCAATCCCTACCTCAAACCGAACCTGACGCAGTTCTGGAACAGTTGGCACATTTCGCTCACGCAGTGGATTCGCGCGTATTACTTCAACCCACTCACACGCGCGCTGCGCCAGAGGAATGTGTCGATGGTTGCGATCATTTTCGTTTCGCAGATCACGACAATGCTGGTGATCGGCTTGTGGCACGGCATCACGCCGAATTTCGTGATCTGGGGTCTGTGGCACGGCGCGGGCCTGTTCATTCACAATCGCTGGAGCGACTTTGCGAAGAGCAGGCTCGCCATCCCGCCGGAGCGTGCCGGCTTGCAGCGCACAGTGAATATCGCCGGCATCATCATCACGTTTAATTTTGTGGCGCTGGGGTGGGTGTGGTTTGCGCTGCCAACGACCGCGCTCGCGTTGACAGTTTTTCAAAAGCTGTTTGGCATCGGTTAGGATGGTTGAATGATCCGAGATCGTCGCACTGTCGTCGGCATGCTGCTGCGGGTCGCGGGGCTGTTTGTGGCGCTGAATGTCGCTTTCGCGCTGGCCAACCCCGTGCCGGCGCTCGGCAACCTATCGCTCTACAACGTTGTCTTCCCTGGGAGATTGCGCCTGCCATATGGCGACGACCCAGCGCGCGCCTACAACCTCAGCCTGTTCGATCTGAATGCGATGTTTGCATCGCACGTGGTGGCGCGGATGAAGCCGGCGGATGAATACCGCGTGCTCTTGATCGGCGACTCTTCGACCTGGGGCTGGTTCCTCGACAACGAAGACACGCTGGCCGGCAAGCTGAACGCGAAGCAGATGCGCGCGCCGGATGGCCGCAAGCTGCGCTTTTACAACCTCGGTTATCCGATCATGTCGCTGATGAAGGACGCGCTTATGCTCGATCATGCGATGCAGTATCAACCCGACATGATTGTGTGGCCGGTAACGCTGGAATCATTTCCGTCGGCGAAGCAGTTGTCGCATCCCATCGTGCAGAACAACGCGCCGGCGATTCGCAGCCTGATCATGCGATACAACCTGCGCGCCGACCCGCATGATCCGGCATTTGTCGATCCGACCCTTCTCCAGCGAACGATCATCGGGCAGCGCCGCGCGCTGGCGGATTGGTTTCGTCTGCAGGTGTTCGGCGCACTGTGGGGCGCAACCAGCATCGACCAATACATTCCCGAGGAATTTGAGCCGGCGCAGCGCGACCTTGAGGCGGACGAGCAATTCCATGAGATGAAACCGCCGACGTTGAACAAAGGCGATCTGGCGTTTGATGTGCTGGACGCCGGCCTGGCCATCGCCGGCGACGTGCCGGTGCTGGTCGTGAACGAGCCGATCCTCATCAGCGCCGGCAAAAACAGCGATGTTCGCTACAACTTCTTCTATCCGCGCTGGGCGTATGACCAATATCGGCGCATGTTGACCGATCACATGGCACAATCGAGCCGGCCATTTCTGGATGTGTGGGATGCGGTGCCAGAGCGCGAGTTCACCAATAGCGCCGTGCATGTCACACCCAGGGGTTCAGCCATGCTGGCCGATGGCATTGCGCTAGAAATACAAAGGATGTTCCAATGAGCAGCGAAATTGCAGATCCCATTGCGACGTATATCTCGACGACGATTCTGAAGAACCCAAAGCGCGTCATCAAGCCGGATGAGAAACTCATCTCCAGTGGCTTGATCGACTCGTTCCATCTGGTTGATCTGGGACTGTTCGTTGAGGAAAAGTTCAATGTGCGGATCGATGACAGCGAATTGAATGCCGAGATGTTCGACACGCTCGATCAACTCGTCGCGCTGATTCGATCGCGCCAGTAGCTTTCCATGCCCACTTTTTTTGATGCCCTGCGCGCGTGTTTTGTGCAGGCGCCGGAGCGCACAGCCATTCACCTGGTGCAAAGCAGGCAGGAAGATGCAGCAATCACCTATCGCGATCTGCTGCGCGGAGCCGCCGGCTTTGCGCGCGTGTTGGCGGCACAAGGCATTCAACACGGCGACGTCGTTGTCCTCATCCAGCAGCACGGCGAGGCGTTGATTCACGGCTTCTGGGGCGCGGTGCTGCATGGCGCGGTGCCGTCGATTCTGCCGCCGCTTACCGAGAAATTGCTGCCCGACCGCTATCGCAAAGACCTCGCTGCGCTGATAGGGCTGACCAGACCGCGCGCCATCGTCACCTACTCCGCGTTCCAGGGCGAAGTGGAGCAGGCCATTCACTTGGCGCAACGGGCGGACGAAACGCGCTGCATCGTTGTAGATGGCGTGGAACCCGTCGAACCGGATTTCGCTGCGCTCGGTGGTTCGACCTGCAGCGAAGATGACATCGCGTTGTTGCAGCACTCATCCGGCAGCACGGGTTTGCAAAAGGGCGTGGCGCTCTCGCATCGCGCGGTATTCAATCAACTGAACGCCTATGCGCCGGCGATTGAGCTGTCTGACAGCGATGTGATCGTGAGCTGGCTGCCGCTCTATCACGACATGGGCCTGATCGCGTCGTTCTTGTTGCCGGTGCTGCTGCGGACGCCGCTGGTGCTGATGTCGCCGTTCGATTGGGTGCGCGCGCCGGCGCGGTTGATGCAACTCACATCGAAATACAAAGGCACGCTGACCTGGCTGCCCAACTTTGCCTATAACTTCTGCGCCACGCGCATCCGCGAGCGCGATATGGAGGGCGTCGATCTGTCATCATGGCGCGCTGTTATCAATTGTTCCGAGCCGGTGTATCACAGCAGCCACACAGCCTTCCTCAACAAATTCCAACGCTGGGGTCTGCAGGAGCGCGCGCTGGCGACATGCTATGCGATG
>CAZPVX010000003.1:109763-144160 GCA_964590135.1 uncultured Anaerolineae bacterium
ATTTGCTGTGACGCAAAGCGCCATCGGCCAGCCCATCGCGTGGAATGAGGGCGGAGGCATCGGCAACGCCGGCCAGGTGTCTTCGGGCAGGCCGTTGTCGAATGTGCAACTGCGCATCCTCGACGCAAATCATGCCGACCTGCCGGAGAACACAATAGGTGAGATTGCGCTGAAGAGCGATTGCATGCTGAGCAGTTACTACCATCGCCTTGATGCCACCGCTCAGGCCTTCCACGATGGTTGGTATCTCACCGGCGACCTGGGCTATGTGCTGCGCGGCGAACTATTCGTAACTGGCCGCAAGAAAGACTTGATCATCGTCGGCGGCAAAAACGTATATCCGCAAGATTTGGAGTATCTGGCCGGCGAGGTGGCTGGCGTGCGCGCTGGCCGTGTGGCTGCGTTCGGCGTGTTCAATGAAAGCGCCGGCACCGAGGATGTCGTCGTTGTGGCCGAGGCGGAGAGCGACGACGAAGACGCGCGCGAGAGTGTGGCTGAGGCGGTGCGCATGCACGTCACGCGCAACTCCGATGTGGCTGTCAGACAGGTGGTGCTGGTCGATTCACGCTGGCTGATCAAAACCAGCAGCGGCAAGGTGGCGCGCAGCGCGAACAGAGAAAAGTTCCTGAGTGAGATGGCGGAGTGATGCGCGCCGGAGTTTTTGTGCGATTGACGATTGCTGTGCGCTGTGTCATATGTAGCTTGTCTGATGTGGGACAAGCTCATCTCTTTTAAGAATCATCACCATGAACCTGCAAGGCAAAACCATCCTCATCGTTGGCGGCGCAACTGGCATCGGCAAGGCAACCGTCGAGATCTGCAAGGCTGCCGGCGCGACCGTCGAGTTCGCAGATTTCAATGAAACCGCCGGCGCGGAGACGGCGCAGCAAACCGACGCGACGTTCCGCCAGGTCGATGTGACCAGCGAATCATCTGTTGCGGCGTTGTTCAAGGCTGTCGGCGAGACGCATGGCAAACTTGATGCGCTGATTCAAACCGCCGGCGTGCTGAAGGGCGCCTTCATCGATATCGAGAACTTCGACGTCGCCATGTTCAAGAACGTGATCGATGTGAACCTGGTTGGCAGCCTGCTCTCGGCAAAGTATGGCGTGCCGCTGTTGAAGCGGGGCAGCAAGCCTGTGATCGTGCTGGTGTCGTCCGGCGCGGCGGTGAACGGCAGTTCGTCCTATGCCTATGGCGCGAGCAAAGGCGGTGTGAACACGCTCGGCATCACACTGGCGAACAAGCTCGCCGGCGTCGTTCGTGTCAATGTGGTGATGCCGGGCAATATCGACACGGCGATGAAGCGCACGGTCATCGATGAGCAGATGGCGAAGTTTGGCGGCGGCGACCAGCAGGGGCTGGACCTCGGCGTGCCGGCCGGTGTGGGCCGCGTTCTTGCCTGGCTCGCGAGCGATGACGCTGATTACGTGCGCGGCATGATCACCACCCGGTAGCGCTGCGCACTGCCATTCAAAAACCAAAATTCATGATTTCAAAATTCCAGAGGCTTCCATGAAACTTGGTGTTGCAGGGCGCTTGCCCAGATTGGATGAGCCGCTGCCGGCGTTTTTGCCTGGCGATTGGCGCATGACCACGGCGGCGGATGCAGCGCGCGTGCGTGGCCACGGTTTTGTCGGCGCGTCATTATTCATCAACAGACCGCTGGAGGCTGAGTCGGCGGACGTGAAGCGGGTGGGGCAGGCTTTCAGGGACGGCGGCCTCGAAATCGCGCAGTTGAATGGCTGGTATGAGACGCTGTGCAATTACGACGCCGGCCTGCGCGCGCAGGGCGTCGCCGGCATGATTGCGCTCACGCGCATTGGCGCGGCCATGCAGGCGCCGAGCGTGTATGTGCGGCCAGGCGGCCATAATCCGAACGGTCACTGGTTTGCGCACCCGGAAAATCACACCCAACGCACCTTCGACAACGTGGTCGATAGTTTGCAGCAGGTGTGCAAGGTGGCCGAGCGGGAAGGCGTGTTCATTGCGGTGGAAGGGCATGTGCTGTCGTGCCTCGACACGCCGCAGCGCATCCGTGATCTGGTGGATGCTGTCAGCTCGCCGGCGCTGAAGTTCAACTATGACCCGGTCAACTTCACTGGCTCGGTGAAAGATGTGCATGACACACGCCGCATCCTGCAGCAACTCAAAGAATTGATGGGCCCGTTCACCATCGCCGCGCATGCGAAGGATTGCGCGCTGGGTGACGAACTCGTGCTGCACATCAAGGAGGTGGTGCCCGGCGCCGGCACGATGAATTACGAAATCTTCATGAAGGACTTCAACGCGCTTGTGCCGGACGGATTCTTCATCATCGAGCATCTGCCTGATGAAGAGACGCTGCAAGCGCAGAAGAATGTCGTCGCGATGGCGAAGCGCTATGGCGTGCCGCTGGAAGTGTGATCAAACGGGCTGGAGAGGTTTGATCATTTCAGCCTGTGGGCCGCTCTACAGCGTCACCAGTTCTATGCCGAGCAGGCGCGCGACCTTTTCCAGTTTGCCGCGCACATGACCGATGCCGAGCGCGACATGATGCGTCGGCCCCTGCGCGCACCACGCATCCATGAACTCCGCCGGCCCCAGAGCAAATCTCAAGCGCGAGTTGGTGTTGCCGATCCGCATCGTCGGCCCGGGGATCGACTCGCCCTCAGCGACCAGAAACTTCAGCCGGCCATCCGCGGTCTGCGTCGTGCCGAGGATCGTGATCGGCCCATACTTCACCTTCGCCTCGACTGACAGGCCATAGCCGCGCTTGCCGTGAAAGAGGCCGAGGCCGCGCAGCACCGGCCTGCCCTCGGCAATCGCGATGTGCATCGGGCCGTCATGGCCCATTAATACGAAATTGTCCTTGAAGTCCATCGCGTAGAACTCGGTATAGCTGCCGCCGGCGCCCAGTCGATCCAGGATGAACATACCCATACACGTCTTCAGGTCGCCCTCGCCGGCGCACGGCACGCCGCGCGCGGTGAGCAATGAGTTGCCGACGATCAGCGACGCGCCGAGCGTCTCGAACTCGTTGCCATCGAGACCGCGATAGTAATACGTCAGCCCGTTCAGGTTGAAGTCGCGCACCATCGCATCCAGCCCGCACGCCACGCGCGCTGACCACGCCAGCGCATCTGGCAGCACCGGCATGCTGATTTTGTCGCGACCCTGCTCCGCAAATTCAAACGTGTTGCGAACCTCGTCTTCCTTCGCTTTGACCTCAGCCTCAGTCACCCGATTCACGCGCATTTGCAGGTCGTCCATCTCCAGCACCTCGATGTGCGCCCCGAGTTGCGCGTGCATCATGGTGTTGTCGGAATACATATCGAGCATGCCCGGATAGGTATGGCCGAGAAAACCGATGCGGCTGTAGCTGAGCGCGCGCGTGACTGTCGCCGCATGCACCCATTCGCGGATTTGCCTCCATGCGCGCTCATCGTTGCGCAACATGCCTGATACCACGTTGAACGAGATGCGACAGCGCGCAAAGGCGTTGCTGATTTCCGGCACGCAGCATGCGCAGCACGCTTCGAGCCAGCCGCCGGTGTCGATGTTTTCGTAGTCGAGCTGCGCGACTGGCTGCAAATTCAGAATCAGCACAGGGCGCTTGGCGCGCTGCACCGCCGGCAGCACCTGTGAGGAGGTGGCATACGTGCCGACGTAGCACACGATCAGGTCGACGTTTTCGCGCGTAAACAGGTCCCCGGCGGCCACAGCTTTTGGCGCGTCATCGACGAGGCCGGCGGACACCACCTCGCCGCCAAAGCCGCGCAACTGCGCTTCGACCTCACGCTGATAGCCTTCGAGTTTTTCCTTCAAGCCTTCGAACTGCGGCCAATATGCCGCGAGGCCGATGCCGAAAATGCCGATCTTTGCCTGGGTGGTGTGTGTCATGCTTGTGAACCTCTGAGTGAAAACAACAACGGTTTACACGAGTAGCCCGGATACTTTCAAGCTGGGTGATGACTGAATTTCTCCCCCTCTTTGTGCTTCAGCCGAATACATCGCGGATGGCTTCGAGAAATGCCATGCCGCTTACAGTGTCGGGTTCGAGGTAGCTGCCTTCAGTCCATTCGTTCCACGCGTTGATGTTGAAGGTGGCCTGGTTGCGCACATCGAGAAAATTTTTCACGCTTTCCAGCGCTGTGCGGAAGGCCGCCGGCGTGTTGTCGCTGATCACGGCGGTGAAGGGATATGCGCCTTCGTCGTGCACGTCGCTCTGCGCGGTGCGCGGCGTGCTGTCCCATCCCATCGACACGTTTGGGAAGTAGGGCAAGCCGAATTCCGCTTCAGGCTTGTGCCAGTAAGCTGCGCTCTTCTCCATCACGTGCTCGTAGGGCGTGAAGGGGAATTGGTCGAGGCGCACATGATGGATCCAGGCATAGGTGGTGGTGCTGTCGAAGCCGAGCGCGTGCAGCATTTCGCGCGGGTGGCTCACGTTGCGCTCGCCGGGCAGCAATTGGATGCCCCACACGACGGCATTGAGATGCAGATCGGGGTGGCCGGCGCTTTTCACCTTTTCACGAAAGCGTTGCAGCGCCTTGCGCGTCTCATCGATGCTGCCGAAGCTCTCGACCAGCCGGAATAACTCGTAGATCGAGAAATATGGCCGGCCGTCGATCTTCCAGTAGGTTGGCTGGCTGAAGTAGCGCGCGATGATGTGATCGGTGATTTGTTCGAACACCTGTGGTGAAACCGCGCCGCGATTGAGCAACACTGCGCGGTCTCGCAGCACGCGTCGCTGCGGGAACAGCTCGACCCAATCGTGATTTGCCCACATCAGTGAAAACTGCAGGCGCTCGCGGTTCGCTGCCTGCAGATAGCCCTCGTCCAGCGCGCGGTTCAGGAACATGCCCTCTTCGTGCCAATACCAGTCGAAGATGAATTGTGCGAGGCCGTGGTCGGCTGCGGCGTCGATCTTGCGGGCAAACACGGCGGGGTCGCTCTCGTCCTCGTAGCCCCACGCCGGCACTTTGGGTTGCTGGTGATGTGGGAAACGCGGTGACGCGCGCTTCAACAATTCCCATTCCGTCCAGCCTTTGCCGTAGCGTGTTTCGTTGCGCGGGTCGGCGTGATAGTTGGGAAAGTAATATGCGCCGATCTGGTAACGCTTTGCCATGCCGGCGTCAATGTATCGCAGCCCACCGCACTTGGCAACCAGCGCGGCGAATTTGTCGATTTTGCAATTGCATCTACAAATCTCAGGCATCATGACGATTACAAGCAGGGTTCGCATCGGTTTCGTCGGTGTTGGCAACATGGGGCAGGCGGCGCATCTGCGCAACTATGCAACGATCAACGAATGCGAGGTGGTCGCCATCGCGGAGTTGCGCGCGCAGACTGCGCGGCTGGTGGCGCAGCGCTATGCCATTCCGCGTGTCTATCTCGACCACAACGAGATGCTCGCACAAGAGCGACTTGATGGCATCGTGTGCCCGCAACTATTCTGGCGCCATGGCGTGATCGTGCCAGAGGTGTTGAAAGCCGGCATCCCTGTGCTGACCGAGAAGCCGCTCGCTGCGAGCATTGAAGTCGGTGAGAGGATCGTGCAATCAGCGCGAGACAACAAGACCTGGCACATGGTCGGTTACCACAAGCGCAGCGATCCCGCCACCATGCATGCCAGGCGCGAGATCGACGCATTGAAGCAGAGCGGCGAGTTGGGCCGGCTGCGCTATGTGCGCATCATCATGCCGCCCGGCGATTGGATCGCCGCCGGCTTCAACGAGATCATCAACGCCGGCGACCCTGCGCCGCAGCTTGAATTCGATCCCCCGCCGCATGATATGGACAAGCCGGCACACGAAGATTACGTGCGCTTCGTGAACTATTACATCCACCAGGTCAATCTGATGCGCCACCTGCTTGGCGAGCCATATCACGTCACGTTTGTCGATAAAAGCGACGTGCTGATGGTGGGCGAGAGCGACAGCGGCGTGACATGCGTGCTGGAGATGGCGCCATATCACACCACGATCGATTGGCAGGAGGTGGCGCTGGTGTCATTCGATAAAGGCTATGTGAAATTGTCGTTGCCGGCGCCGGTGGCACTCAATCGACCCGGGCAGGTGGAGATTTTCAAAGACCCTGGCAATGGGGCGACACCGCAGACCAGCATGCCACAACTGCCCTGGGTGCATGCCATGCGCCAGCAAGCCATCAACTTCGTTCGCGCCATCAAAGGTGAGATGCCGCCGATGTGCGATTCAACCGAGGCGCTGGAAGACCTGCGGGTAGCACGGCAGTATCTGAGGCTCAAGCGCGGCGCATAGCGCAATGCCTGTCTCTCTCAGTGAGAGGCTCGATGCAAGTCAACGCCCACAATGCCCGGGCATGCGCTGTGCATGCAGAAATCCGGCGCAAACATCAAAAGATGCTCTGCTTCACGTTGAATGCAACGGCGATGCGCTTGATCTCCTCAGCCGACAGGCCGTCCGCAATCTCGCCGTTTGACAAGTTCATCAGCTCGTAGCGCGCAGCGGTTTCAAGATATTCGATGCGGTCGCAGGCGCGCTTTACTGAGAGATCGGAGCGCGCCATCAAGCCGTGTTTGCTCCACACGACGACCTGATGCTCGCGCAAGCCTTCGACGTTGGCTTGCATGAGTTCTGACGACCCGGGCAGCAGAAATGGCAGCACGCCGACACCCTCTGGGAAGTTGACAATCAACTCTGGCTGCCAGCGCAGCAGATGCTGATTCATGAAAACCGCGTCACGGTATCTCGCAATGTGGCTGAGGTATGTCAGGTGCATTGGCTGCGCATGAATCAGCGCAAGATAGTTCGTGCTGGTGCGCAGGACTTGATCGCAATGCACGGCCAGGTGCGAGTTGAACTCGCTTGTCACGCGCGCAAACAGCCGGCGCGGAGAGGTGCAGAGCTTCGCGCTTGCGCCGTCGGCACTCACGATCACGGCGGCAAGATTGGCGGCCGGGTCCTGCACGATCTCGCGCAGCCGCCGGCCAGAGCCGCTGACGATGAAGGTCTTGCCGGCGAGCGCTGGAACCCGATCGGGCAGTTGCATCGTTTCGACGTTGGGAAAGCGCCGGCGCACTTCGACCGGCCAGCCGATGTAGACTGAGATGTTGCCGGCTGCACCCTCGCTTGCGCTGATCTCGCTCAGCCGCTCGCCGGCGACACCCATCTGATTCAGGATGTCGTCCAATTCAAGATAGGGCTCGTCGATGGACATGAGAGGATTGTAGATCGGCGGAAATAAAAAACGAATTTACACTACACCCAACATGGAAGCACGCATCAAGTCGTTCGGGCGAGTGGAGCTTTGGTTGCCCGTTGTGCTGGCGGTCATGGCGCTTGTGCTGCTGGCTGGCTGTGGCACAGCGCCGGCGGTTGCGGCCAGCACGAAGGCGCCTGTCGCTGCCGCCACAAAGACACCCGGCAAAAGAGCTGTGCCGACGGCAACCCCATCCAGCCGGAAAGCCACGCCCACGCCGCGCCCAAAGCCGGCGCGCATTGATGGTCTGAGGACGGTCTACACCTATCAGTTGCCGAAAGAGGCGCGGCAGACCATCGCCTTGATCGAGAAGGGCGGGCCGTTCCCGTTTGAGCGAGATGGGATCACCTTCCAAAATCGTGAGGGCTTGTTGCCACAAAAGCCGCGCGGCTACTACAGCGAATACACCGTCATCACGCCTGGCTCGCGCGATCGCGGCGCGCGCCGCATCATCGCCGGCAGGCAGGGCGAGCTTTACTACACCGACGATCACTACGATTCTTTTGTGCGAGTTTACGAACCATGAGTAGCAAGATTGAAACCCTGCTCGCCGGCGATGCGCCGTCCGGTATCTACAAATTGTCCTCACGCACATCCATTGAATCAGTGCGGCACGCTGCTGAGAAGGCAGGGATGCATTTTGCGCATGTCGATGGCAGGGTGATCGATGACAAGGCCGGCTTTATCGCGGCAATCGGCGAGGCGCTCGAATTTCCGAGCTATTCGGCGAAGAACTGGGACGCCTTCGAGGAGAGCCTGGGCGATCTGTCGTGGCTGCCGGCCAATAACGGCTGCGTGATTTTGTTCGACAAGGCCGGCGTGTTTGAGGCTGCCCAGCCAAGGGCGTTTGGAACTGCGTTCGACATCCTGGGTGATGTGAGCAAGGCGTGGGGCGATGCCGGCACGCCCATGCTCATCCTCGTGCGCGGAACAAAGGCAAAGTTCGCAAGCCTCTGATTCTGGTGAGGCTTTCACGGCACGCGATATTTCGCCAATGCGCCTTCATCCCAATCGATGCCGAAACCAGCGTGATCGCGCAACTGCCACATGCCATTGACAATGTGTGGCTGCGTGGCGCGCAGCACGCGAAAGCCGACTGTGTCGGCCTCATCCGGCGACTCTTCGATCCACTGCATGCCAAACGCGGCTGCCAGCGGCGCGTGCAGATCGGGGAAGTAATGCGGAAAGATGGGTTTGTCGTTCTCGAGAGTAGGCGCCATGCCTTGCAGCACGCCGGTCAGCCCAAGTTGAAAGGTGACGTCAACGCGCACGATGTCGACGCCATCATGCGCGCCGATCTGCTGCAAATCTGCCGGCGATGACAGCGATTCGCCAAAAGCCACCGGCAGTTCATGTCGTTGCGCCAGCGCCATCGCGAGCGGCCAGTGTTGAATGGGAAAGGGGTCTTCGAGAAAGGCAACGTTGAACGGCGCCAGCGCGCGCCATGCAGCCAGGGCCGCCTGGATCGAGTTGAACGAGCCTGATGCATCCACGCCGATCAACGCGTCTTTGCCGGCGATTTGGCGCAGCAGCCCCACGCGCTTTGCATCGAGCGCGATGTCCTCGCCCACCGGCATCTTGAACATGGTGTAGCCGGCGTTGGTCAGCGCCTCGGCGTCGCGCCGCACTTTGCCGAGCGGATCATCGGGCTGGTAGTAGCCGGCGATGGCGATGCAGGGCAGGTCGCGCCGGCTGCCGCCAAGCAGTTGCCACAGCGGCACACCCATCAGCCTGGCGCGCAAATCCCACAGCGCGACATCGACGATGGAGAGCGCGCGAGCGTATGCGCCGGCTTCACCGATCATGCGCACCTGCGCGCGCGCCCTGTGCCAGATGCTGCGGCTGTCATGCGCTGAGGCGCCGATCACCAGCGGCTTGAGGTGGCGTTCGATGGTTTCGGCGATGCCGGCGACGCGGCCAAGCCCATAGCCAGTGCCAATGTAATCGCCGCATGCCGCTCGCGCAAATACGAACTCGCGCTGCGTGATCACCTTGCCCCAGACGAAGAGCGGTTCGGGCAAAGGCACCACCACGCGAAAAACATCCAGCGACTCAACGGCAGGCATGATGAATTGCAATCTCCTCACTCTTGCAGACAGATCTGTATCTCTGCATCGGCCTTTTCGGTGGCGACATCGACCGTCGATGGGTCGGCGATGATGGTCTTGATCAGCTTTGTCATCGACTCCAGCACGATGCCGCCGTAGTAGCTGCCGCACTTGATCGGATATGCCGGCGGCACGATGCCCATTGAGCCGGCGCCAACAAACGCCTGCATGTTCGTCGGCGGCAGATTGCTCACCGGATTCGCCACTTCGGGGCGCGCGCTGAGCGATTGCAGCATCGGGATGGTTTGCCGGCGTTTGAACAGGTCGAATTGCACGTCGGGGTCTGCGAGCAGTTTCACGAACTCCCATGCCAGTTGAGGGTTCTTCGTGTTTTTGTTGACGGAGAAGCCCAGCGAGGTGAGGCCGGCGTATTGGCCGCGCGGATGCGCCGGCACGCGCTGCACATCCCACTCGAAGCGATTTTCGACCAGCTGACGGATGGTCGGGATAAATGCCGAAATCTGGAACATCGTTGCGCAGCGCTGGGTGATGAAGCAGTTGTCGCGGGCGCGCTTTGCGGCCGGCAATGCGACATTTGGCTGCTTCCACAAATTGGCGTAGGCGGCAAGTCCCTGGCGCGATGCCGGCGAACTGAGCGTGCTGGTCTTGCCATCGTCGCTGAGCGGGCTGCCGCCATAGCCGGCGATGAAGGTGAGGAAATACGGCCACCACGTGCCATTCTCAAAATCGAAACAATATGTGTCAGGTTTGTCCTCGGCGATGCGTTCGCAGGCAGCCAGCAAGTCATCCCAGGTCATCGTCGCGGTGGGCAAGGGGGCATTTGCCTGCTCGAACAGTGTTTTGTTGTAATACATCTGCACTGTCTCAAGTCCCATCGGCACCATGAACACGCCAGGCTGGTTGGGCAGTTTGCCCAGATTCAACACGTTCGGATAGATGTCTGCCAGCACATTGACCCGGTCGGTTTTTGCCAGCGGTTCCACATCCATCGCCACGCCGGCGTCGGCCAACTGCGGCACGAACAAGTCAGCGTTGAAGAAGACATCTTCGAGCTTCTCCTCTTTCTGGCGGGCGATCAGGCCAAAGGCGAACTGGCCGGCATCCTGCGGATCGATGGCCGAGGGCGTCAGTCGCACATCCAGCGTGTTGACTTTGACTGTGACGTTGGGGTAGCGCTGGATGAAAGCGGCCCGCATTGCGTTCACAGCTTCCGCCGGCGGTCCGTCGATGGTGAAGACGGTGATCTCGCCGGTGGCATCAGCCAGAAGCGCATTGGCCGATTCAGGCTCGCTGGTGGGTTCGGGGGCCGGTGCGGCGCTGCACGCCGCCAGCATGGCGCACATCACCAGCGCGATGATGGAGATTCTGTTTGCGTTGCGCATGGTATTCATTCCACGGCAACTATAGCGCGCCGCGCATTTTTCACGCTAGCGATTGACGCCGGTCAGCACGATGCCACGGATGAAGTAACGCTGAGCAACGAAGAACACGACGATCATCGGGATCGTCATCAGGAACGACACCGCCATCATGTATTGCATCTGCGTCTGGCCGTATAGCCCGTTGAACTGGTTGATGCCCAGCGCCAGGGTGAACTTCTCCAGGCTGCGCAGATAGATCAGCGGACCGTAGAAGTCGTTCCACACGCCTTGAAAGGTGAAGATGGCGACGGTGAGGATGCCCGGCATTGACAATGGCACGAAGATGCGCAAAAGAATTTGCAGCCGGCTCGCGCCGTCTATGTAGGCCGCGTCTTCCAATTCGGCAGGGATGCCCATGAAGAATTGCCGCAACAGAAAGATGTTCAGCGCGCCGCCGCCAAACCATGCTGGGATGATCAGTGGGTTGAACGTGTCGAGCCAGCCGATGCGGAAGAATGCGATGTAGAGCGGGATCAACGTCACCTGCGGCGGCAGCATGATTGTGGCGATGGTGAAGATGAACCAGAAATTGCGGCCAGGGAAGCGGATGCGCGCAAAGCCGTATGCACACATCGTCGAAGAGAGCAGCACGCCGGCCATCACCGCGACCGTAATGAAGAGGGTGTTCAGCGTCCAGCGTGAAAATTGGGTGTTCTCGTAATTCCACGCGTCCGGATAGTTTTGCCAGTGCAATGTGCTGGGGATCAGGATTGGCGGCCACGTGTAGGCTTCGGCATTGGTTTTCAGCGAAGTGGAAACCATCCAGATCAACGGCAGCAGGAAGATGGCTGAGATGAGGAGCATGACCCCCAACAGGAGGAGCGTGCGCAGCGCATCGCGCGCAGAGCTTCGCCCGCGCTTTGAGGCCGTTTGCAAAGAGGGCATAGTGGTGGAGGCGTTGCTCATTTCTTCACCTCGTAATACACCAGCGCGTCCGAACCCTTGAAAAGAATGAGTGTCAGCGCGAGGATGATCGCAAACATCACCCAGGCCATGGCGCTGGCGAGCCCCATTGCTGTCCACTTGAACGCTTTTTCATACAGGTTCAGGTTGTAAAAGAATGTAGAGAACAGCGGGCCGCCCTGCGTAAGCACATACGCCGGCAGAAAATACTGGAAAGTCGCAATCAAGCCAGTGACGAGGTTGAAGAAGATAGTCGGCGAGAGTTGGGGCAGGGTGATATTCCAGAAAAGTTGCGCGCCGTTTGCCCCGTCGATCTTGCCGGCCTCATACAGCGATTCGGGGATGGCTTGCAGGCCGGCGAGGAACACTACCATCGTCGGCCCCACGCCCCACAGGCTCAACGCGATGAGCGTTGGCAGTGCAGTGCTGGGGTCGGTGAGGAAGGTTCCTGGCGGCAGGCCAAGCGCCTTCAGCGTGGCATTGATCAGGCCATAGGTCGGGTTCAACATCCAGCCCCATACGAAGGCGGTGGCGAGCGCCGGCACGATGGTCGGCATGTAAAACGTGGTGCGAAAGAAGCGCTGCAATGGCAGCTTTTGATTGAGCAGGAGCGCTGCGCCCAGCGCTGCAGTCAGCGTAAGTGGCAGCGCGATGATGCCGTAGGTCAACGTCACGACCAGCGAATGCAATACGCGCAAGCTGGGAATGCGCACCATGTCCACGTAGTTCTGCACGCCGATCCATTGCGGCGCCTTGAGCAACGGATATTCGGTGAAGCTGATCAGGAGTGAAGCTACCATTGGCAGCAGTGTCCAGATCAGCAGTCCGAGCACCACTGGCGCAATAAACAAATAACCTTCGATTGCATCTCGCCAATACGTTTTCGAGCGCCGTTGTTTTTTATTCTTAACTACCAGCGGTTGTGATGTCATTCATCCTCCAATGCGCTATAAGGATGTGCGACGCACCTGTGGTGGGCTCTTGGCACTGGCGCGTCGCACATTGGGCAAACGATAAGTTTCTCTGGACGTATGGGGAATGACTAGCCGCTCTTATCCAGACAGGCCTGAATCTCGGCGTCGGCCTCGGTTGTGGCTTGATCGACACTCTTTGCGCCGCGAATGATCGATTCAAGCATGGCATTGATGGCGCTATTGACCTGGCCGCTGTAAAGACCTCCGCATTTCACAGGATAGTTCTGTGGGAAGATGCCGATGTTGCCGCCGTTGACGAAGGCTGCCATATTCTTTGGCGGTTTGCCATCGTCAGGGTTTGCCACTGCCGGATCTGTCGCCATCGACTTGAGCAATGGTGCAGTCAAACGTTGCTTGAATAGTTCGAGTTGTGTCTCAGGCATGGCCATCAACTTGAGGAACTCCCACGCCATCTGAGGATCCTTGGCATTCTTGCTGATGGAAAAGCCATAGGTGCCCATGCCAGTGACGTGCTTCTTTGGATGTGCCGGCGCAAACTGCACATCCCACTCGAACTTATCACCGATCTTGGCGCGGAAGTCGTTGATGAACGCGGGGATATGGAAGAAAGCAGCGCACTTCTCCACTACGAAGCAATCGGTGATGTTGCTGCCGGGAGGCACAGCCACCTTGTGCTTGGTCCACAATTCGCCGTAGGCGGTGAGGCCGGCGCGCGCTTCCGCGGTGCTGAACTGGCTCTTCTTGCCGTCTTCACTCAGCACGCGACCGCCATAGCCCTCAATCCACGGCACAAAGTAGGCCCACCAGTTACCGGCGCCATGGTCGAAGCAGTAGGTGTCGGGGTTCTTGGACATCACTGTCTTGCAGGCAGCGATGAAATCATCCCATGTCATGTTCTCGGTGGGTAGCGGTGCGCCGGCTTTTTCCCACATTGTCTTGTTGTAGTACATCTGCACCGTGTCGAGACCGGATGGGATCATGAAGATGCCGGGGCGGAAGCCGACCTTGCCGAGGCCAAGAATGCTAGGATAGATGTCGTCAAGATTGAAGTTCTTGTCGCTCTTGGCCAAGGGTTCCATGTCTGTGAGCAGATCGGCGTCCACGAATGGTGGCACAAACAAGTCGGCGTTGAAGATGATATCTTCAAGGTTGTTTGCGGCACCTTTGGCGTACATTGCTTCGGCAAAGTCACCACTGCCATGCGTGTTGATGGTGACCTTGACATTGGGTTGTATCTTCTCAAACTGTGCCTTCATCAAGTCAAGCACCTTTGCTGGCGCGCCTGGAAGGGTATAAACGGTGATCTCGCTTGTGGCACTGGCAACTGGGGCGGCAGTAGCTTCGCCGGCGGCCACTGGCGCTGTGGTGGCTGCCGGCGCGGCGGGAATGGGTGGTGCAGCGCAGGCGGTAGCCACAATCGCTATCGCGGCCAAGGTTGCAATCGTCGTCTTTTTTCGCGCGCTCTTCGTTTGGGTTGGCATGGAAAAACCTCCTATTACTTTCAAGCGTGAACGAGATTCGCGATGTGTGCAATCATGATTGAACTGGGAGTGTGTCTGGTGATTTTGTTGGTGCGACAGAAACGCTTTGTCCCTCCTTGTTGTTGTGACGTGTATGGATCATAGAGAGCCACGTCGCATTGTCAAACTAATTGAATCGTTTTTTGTTTATTTGAAAAATTTATTCGTTAAACGACAAGGAGGCAGGTGGATACCTCCCCATGTAACCGAGAGCAACAGATGCCTGCAAGCCGGCGCGCTTCACTGCCTCGATCAATTCTGGCAGGCGCTTGACAAACCGGCCGCTGGGCAGCGAAAGGGTATATGCGCCGATCGGAAACCCGCTGCGATCGAAGATCGGCGCGGATACGCAACTCACACCGTCAGCAAACTCTTCGCGATCCATCGCGTAGCCGCGCGCGCTGATCTCGCGCAAGTGATCGATGAACGTGTCGGCGTCGGTGATGGTGTTGGCGGTGCGGCGCTGCATGCGATGGATGGACAGATACGAGCGCACGCGATCTTCAGACAGGAAGGCCAGGATGGCCTTGCCGGAGGCGCGCGCATGAGCAAAGCCGGCGTAGCCGATCTCCAGTGAGCGCACATGCACTGAATGCGAGCCTTCGATGTTGCGTTGCAGCACGATGTTGTCGCCATACCAGCCGGAGATATAGGATGTTTCGCCGGTCTCTTCGTTTAATTTTGCCAATACGTCGAGCAGCCCTTGCTGTGGCGCGAGATGGGTGCGGAAGCTGTCGTGCAAGAAGGCGATGCGGCTGCCGAGGCCATAGCAGCTGCCTGGCAACCGCACTACGTAGCCGTCGTCCTCTAGCGTGCGCAAAATGTGATAGCACGTGCCAATCTTGATGTGGGTCTCTTTGCTCAGCCATTTTGCGGTGGCTGCGCCGGTGCTGCCGGCGATGGCCTCCATGATGCGCAAGCCACGCTTCAACGAGAGCAAAATGCCGGTGGTGCCTTTGCCGCGCACTGCGCCAACTGAGCCCTCTGTCTTTTCTGCCAAACCAGTCAAACCATTTTTGTTCATAGACACCCCGACTTTTCTTTGACCATCCTCTGTCTGTTGAATGCATTGCGAGTGGTGGATTTGACAGATAAGTTCAAATACCTACACTCGCCATCGGCTATGATAAACGCGCGCTCATATCGCGCAAGTCGAGAACCTTTGGGGAACTCATGAGTAATCTATCGAACATTCGTCGTATCGTCGTCATTGGCGCCGGCCAGATGGGGCCGGGCATCGCGCAGGCATGCGCACAGGCCGGCTATAGCGCTGTCGTCATCGCTCGCTCTATCGCTTCGCTTGACAAGGCGCAGGTTAAAGTGCAGGCCAACCTTGATGCCATGCTGCCGTATGGCCTGATCAGGCAGGAGGAGATTGCACCGTTGCTCAGTCGCATCAGTTATCGCAACGACGGGTTGGCCGGCGCCGCCGAGGCTGACCTCATCATCGAGGGCGTGACCGAGGATCTGCCTCTCAAGCAACAGCTCTTTGCCGATTTGGAGCGGGTGTGCCGGCCCAACGCGATCATCATGAGCACAACGAGCGGCCTGCGCTGCACCGACATCGCCGCGAAGATGCAGCAGCCTGAACGCGCCATTGTTGGCCATTACTGGAACCCCCCTCACTTGCTGCCGCTGGTGGAGGTGGCGCCGGGTGAGAAGACGGCACAGGGAATCACCGACACGGTGATCGCTTTCTTGAAAACGACTGGTCATACGCCGGTGCTGTGCCGCAAGGAAGCGCTCGGCTTTGTCGCCAACCGCCTGCAACATGCCCTGTGGCGCGAAGCGCTGGCCATCGTAGAGCAGGGCATTGCCACGCCGGATGAAGTGGATGATGCGCTGAAAACCAGTTTCGGCGCGCGGACGCCGGTGCTGGGCATCTTCGAACACATGGATCTGGTCGGCCTCGATCTGACGCGCTATCTGCATAGCTACCTGCTGGCCGACCTGGACGTGCAGAAAGGGCCGAACGCCGTGCTGACAGAGCGGGTGCAGCGTGGTGACCTGGGCGTGAAGACAGGCAAAGGGTTCTACGACTGGTCCACAAAGAGCGCCGGCGACGTGCTTCGCGCGCGCGACACGTTGCTGCTTGAATTGGCGGCGAAGCGAAAGATGGCGCAAGGCGGATGACATTCGCTCTCATCAAGTTTTGACTGAAATCACAAATCACTTTCCCTAAAGCATCATGTTGCGTTTTGCATACAGCACGATCAACTGGGGCAACACGTGTGATCTGCGTGCTGCCTTCGAAGACATCCGCAGCGCCGGCTGGCATGCTGTTGAGTTGTTTGACCATTCACTCGATTGGCTCGGCACGCCAGACTATCTGCGGGGCTTGCTTGAGGGGCTCAAAGTAGCCACGTCGTTTGGATTAGTGGACCTGCCGGCGAGCGCGCGGCAGCTTCACGTCCACAAGCGGCGTATCGAATTTGCGGCGGCGCTCGGTGCTGAGGCTTATGGCTTGGTCGGCGCGGGGAGGCCGCGCGCTCACCCGCCGGCGGCTGCCGAGATCAGCGAGTTGGCGCAGATGTGCGAGGCGCTTGCGATGCACGCAGCCGATCTGGGTGTGAAGGTGGCCTACCACCCGCATGCGCGCTGCACTGTTGAGAACGAAGGCGAGATCGATGCTCTGATGAATGAGACCGAATCACTCACGCTCTGCCTTGATGTGTCACACATCGCACTGGTCGGTGAAGACCCCATCGCGCACTTGAACAAGTATTACGCGCGGTTGGGCTATGTGCATCTGAAAGATTGGGCGCGAGGCGAATTCATCGAGATGGGGCAGGGCACACTCGGCATCGACTTTCCGGCATGTCTGAAGCTGCTCGATGACCGGGGCTTCGCCGGCTGGCTGGTGGTCGAGCATAGTGTGAGCAGGACTTCGCCGATCGACAGCGCTATCGCCAATGCACGATATCTTCAACACCTGGGTTGCCAGATTTAACATCATGAAATTCCCACTAGGACTGTTTGGCTGCGGCGTGATGGGGCAGCGGCACATCAAGGGTATGGGCAAACTGCATGCTGCCGGCTTGATGCAATTTCAACTCGCCGGCGTGTGTGATCTTCTCCCCGACAGTGCCGACCGCGCTGCCGACCTTGCGCAGGAGTTGCTCGGACATCGCCCGCAGGTCTTTACGACATTCGCCGAGATGAACGCCGCCATCGAGTTGGGCGGCATCAGCGTCACGACCATGCCGGAGGCGCATGTCGATCTGGGCATCGAGGCGATCCACGCCGGCGTGCCGGTGATGGTGGAGAAGCCGATCGCGCTGACCACGCGCGAGGGCAGGCGGCTGGTTGATGCCGCGCGCGCAGCCGGTGTCGCGCTGGCAGTCGCTGAGAACTACCGCCGCGACCCGATGAATCGGCTGGCTAAGGCGCTGCTCGACGCCGGCGCGATTGGCGCGCCATTCCTTGCCGTGCAGGCATCCAGTGGCAGCGGCGAGAATGTGGTGATCACCCCCTGGCGGCACTTGAAGAGGCGCTGTGGCATCGTGGTCGATATGGGCGTGCATTACACCGACATCCTCGAGTATCTGCTCGGCCAGATCGAGTCGGTGCAGGGCTACAACGCGGTGGTGGACAAGCAGCGTGTGGGCAGCGACGGCAAGCGATATCCGGCGGATGCAGAAGACTTGTCGGCCGGCGCTGCCAGGTTCAAGAGCGGCGCGATTGCAAACTGGCTGCTCAACATGGCTGGCCGCGGTGAGAGCTATTTTCAACGCGCCGTATATGGCACAGGCGGCTCAATGGTGCTGCCCGGCGATCGCACCGGCAACCCCATTCGCCTCACAGCGCGCAGCGCCGGCCGGGATGCTGCAGTGAGTGAGGCGGAGCAGCTGGCGATGGTGCCAGACTTCCATCTGCACCCCACGACGGCGGCGCTGTTCGGCGGTGAGCGATTGAGCCACTACAACCTGCCCTTTGCTGATATCGATGCGAATTTGCTGGCAATTGAATACGATGACTTTGTGGACGCGGTGATTCACAAGCGCGAGCCGGAGGTGACTGGTGAGCAGGGCTTGCGCTCGCTCGCGCTGGTGTACGGCTTCCTCGAAAGCGAACTCGCCGGCTGCGCCATCCAGGATGAAGATCTGCTGTCATGCAAGGTGCATGGTTATCAAGACGAGTTGGTTTGAACATGCGCGCGTGCATGTTCCACACGCGCGCGAAAGGATTTGGCATGTATTCCTGGCAAAACAAATGTGACTTCGGCATCGTGCATGGGCTGGCTTTTCTGGCGTGCCGCGCCGGCGAAGGCCCCATCCTTGAGACCCTGCAACAAGTCGTGAACGACACAGCCTTTGGCGCAGTGGAGATTGCGCCGCCAAAAGACTCTGCAATACGTGCCAGGGCGCGCGACCTGCTGGCGCAATCGCAGTTGCAGGTGGTGTATCTGCCCATCCTGCCGATCATCATCGAGGGTTTGGGCATCGCAGATGAGGACGCCGGCAGACGCAGGGCGGCGATGGACAAACTCATGACGCTGCTCGATGAGGCAATTGAGTTCAACGCGCCGATGGCGATGGTGGCCGGGCCAAAGGATCTGGGCGAGGCGGGTCGCGAGGCGGCGACCGCGCGGTTGGTCGAGGACCTGCGCGCGCTCTGCGACTATGCCGATGCGAAGGCGAAGCGGCGCCGGCTGTTCATCACGCTGGAAAATTTTGACCGCGACATTGAGAAGCGGCGCTTGATTGGGCCGACATCCGAAGCCGCCGCGCTGGCTGACGCAGTCGATCGCGGCAATTTCGGTCTGACGATTGACCTGAGTCATTTGCCGTTGCTTGGCGAGACGCCGGCGCACGCGCTAAAGACTGCCGGCCGGCACCTCATCCACGCGCACATCGGCAATTGCGTCATCGCGCACCCCGACAGTCCGCTGCAAGGCGACTTTCACCCGCGCTTCGGACACCCGCTTGGCTGCAACGACCTTCCAGAGGTGATTGACTTTCTTGCACAGTTGAATGGGGTGAACTTCTGGGATAACGCAAGGGCGAGACTGGGCAGCACGCCGATCCTTTCGATGGAGATTCGCCAGAGTGACGAGAGCAGCGAAACCGTAATCGCCAATGGCAAGCGAACTTTCGAACGCGCCTGGGCTGCGGTGAATGGGTAACACAGTATGTCAAGGATTTACAACGTCGTCGTATGGGATGCGGTGGGCAATGTCACGTGGGGCATGCGGGGCTGGGATGAATATCCTGAAAGCATGCACAGGCAATTTCTGCATGAAGACCCGCACGGGCGCGCGCGGATCAAAACCATCGCTGAATTGCTCGCGCCGCATGAGGTGCGCGTGACATCTGTGAAGAGCGCCGATGAACTCGATGGTGTGATTGCGGACGCCGACTTCCTCATCGCGCACAAGGTGCAGGTGCCGGGCGCCATCTTGCGCAAGGGCAAACACTTGAGACTGGTGCAGCACCTTGGCCTCGACTATCGCGGCATTCCGATGGATGCTGTTGGCGCGCTGGGGGTCCCGCTTGCCGTCACACCGATGGTGAACTATTTTGCCGTCGCCGAGCACAGCTGGGCGCTGATCTTAAATCACCTTAAAAGACTGCCGCAGACGCGGCCGGTCATGCAATCGCGCGCATACCTCGATCACTGGGGCATCTTCCCGCCTGGCCTGCAATTGGCGCGGGATTGCACGCTGGGGCTGCTCGGCTTTGGCGAAATTGCGCGGCCCATGGCGCGCATTGCAAAGGCGTTTGACATGCGCGTGATTTTCTGGGACATCATGCGCTTTCCCGAACATGAGCAGAGCTACGGCGTGGAATATGTGTCGTGGGAGGGGATCTTCAAGCAGGCCGATATTCTGAGTGTGCATCTGGCTTTGAACGACAAGACGCACAAGATCATCGGCAAAAAGGAGATCGATTCGATGAAGCCGTCGGCGTTCTTTGTAAATACCGCGCGCGGCAAATTGGTCGATCAGCCGGCGCTGGTCGAGGCGCTTTTTGAGCGCCGGCTGGGCGGGGCAGGGCTGGATGTGTTCTATGAGGAGCCGTTGCCGGCAGATGATCCCATTCATCAATTGCACGATGATCTCTCATCGCATGTCACCATCACGCCCCACGATGCGTGGCAAAGTGTGTGGACGCACATTCGCGACTCGCAGGTGCTGTGGCGTAACGTCAGGCATGTTCTGGATGGCGAGCTGCTGGAGCATCAGGTTCAATGATTAAGTTTGGCTATTGCCTGCCCATCTTTGCCTGGCCGGGTGTTCGGCTGTTTCGCACGCCGGCATATGCACAACTCGACGCTGCCACCACTATGCGGCTCGGCAAGCTGGCTGAGAATTTGGGCTTTCACTCCATCTGGGTGGCCGATCACCTCATGCTTGGCAAGGACGAGGCGATCCTGGAGGGTTGGACGACATTGTGCGCGATCGCCGGCATGACACAGCGCATCAAGCTCGGCGTCATCCACTACAACAATGCCTTTCGCCACCCTGCGTTCACTGCGAAGGCAGTAGCTACGCTCGATCAGATCAGTGGCGGTCGCTACATCCATTTCGTCGATTACGGCAATCAGCCGCGCGAGTTTCTCGCATATGGCCTGCATGAAAACGACACCATCGAGGAGCGCATCGCGCAGATGAACGAGGGCGTGGAGATTGCGATGAAGCTGTGGTCGAGCGATGTGCCGGCGACATTCAGCGGGCGCTATTACGCGATAAGGGATGCCGTGCTGGAGCCAAAACCGGCGCAGCGACCGCATCCGCCGATCTGGCTCGGGGAAGCGCATCCGATGATCCTGGAGGCGACGGCGCGCTATGCGCAGGGCTGGAACAGTGTGCCGGTCGGCCTGACGGAGTTGCGCCGGCGTCTGGGGTTGCTGCGCGCAGCCTGCAGCAACGTTGGCCGTGACTATGACGAGATTGAGAAGACGCTTGAGATTCAGATCCTCGTTGCGCCCACGCGCGCCGCTCTGCGCGAGAAACTCCGCGCCATGCTTGCGCTGGCGGATGAGCCGGCCGATCCTGACCTTGCGCGCTTTGCATCCGGCGAAACCGATCGATTGCCGGCGATGATTCACGACACCTGGCTGGTTGGCACGCCGGATGAAGTGGCTGCGCAGATTCGCGATTACGCCGGCGAGGGCATCACGCATTTCATGCTGTGGTTTGTGGATGCGCCGGACGACAGCGGCATGCAGTTGTTCGCCGAGCAGGTGCTGCCGGTGTTCGCGCAATAAAAAAATCAGACTTCAATCGAAGTCCGATTTTTTGAGGCGACGGTGGGAATTGAACCCACGCATAAGGCTTTTGCAGAGCCTCGCCTTACCACTTGGCCACGTCGCCGTGAGCAAAGATTCTAGCATGAGATTCTGAGCGCATGCAAATGATTATTCAACGCCGGCAATCCTCGATTGAAATGGTGTGAAATGAAGATGCAAACTGATCGAGGTGGTTTGGCGGCGTGCCTTTTGCCGACTCTATACTAAAATCGCTTGAGCAGGTCCTCGAAAGATGCCAGTCACCATCCGAGATGTTGCCAGGCGCGCCGGCGTCGGCGTTGCCACTGTCAGCCGCGTCCTGAACAACAGCGGCCTGGTCAGCGATCCCACGCGCCAGCGCGTCATGGCGGCGGTGACGGAGTTGAACTATGTGCCAAACCCCACGGCACGCCGGCTTTCGTTGGGCAAAACCTTTACCATCGCTGTCATCGTTCCTTTCTTCACGCGGCCATCTTTCGTTGAGCGCCTGCGCGGCATCGACAGCGTGCTTGCCGACAGCCTGTATGACATGATCGTGATGAACGTGGAGACGATCGCCAAGCGCAACAAGTATTTCGCAGAGGTTCCGCGCCCCGATCGCGCCGACGGCGTCATCATCGTGACGCTAACGCCGACCGATCAGGAGGTGCAATCGTTCAAGGCCGCCGGCGTGCCGGTGGTACTGGTCGACACGCATCACGCTGAATTGCCATCGGTGATGGAGAACAGCGTGCTGGGCGGCCGGCTTGCTACGCAACATCTGATTGACCTTGGTCATCGGCGCATCGCGTATCTTTCCGATGTGCTGGATGACGTATTCAGCAAGACGGCTGCCAGCCTGTATCGCTATCGCGGCTACCAGCGCGCGCTCGGTGACGCCGGCATCCCACTCTGCCAGGACTATGTAAAGCAGGGTCGCCACAGCCGCGAAGAGGCGCGCCGCTGCGCCACGGAGCTGTTCGCATTGCCGGCGCGGCCGACGGCGGTGTTCGCGGCAAGTGATACGCAGGCAATCGGCGTGATGGAGGCTGCGCGCGACGCCGGCCTGCGCGTGCCGGAGGACGTGTCCGTCATCGGCTACGACGACCTGGAGATTGCCGCGTATCTTGGCCTTTCCACTGTGCGCCAGTCGTTGTTTGAATCAGGCCGCTGTGGCGCAGAGATGCTCATGCAGGCGATGGAAGGTCAGCTCACCGAATCTGTGCATATCGATATGCCGGTGGAACTGGTTGTGCGCCAGTCGACTCGGCGGATCGATGCGCTGGATGCAGGCTAGGGGAAGCGCCGGCGTCGCCGGCCGACGGTCCCGTTTGCATCACGTGACGATCTTGCGGGCGTAGAACGCCTCGGCAAACCCATCGTGGTGGCACTCCATGCCGCGCAACCGCATCAACCCATAGAACAGCGTTTCGTTGAACCAATGCTTGCTCCTTTGTGTGGCGAAATGCGTTTGGAGCAGTTTCACTTTTTGCTGTGCATGGTCATCGCGCAAGCGCACGAAGTAGTTGGGTTGGGCAAGGTCGCCGTCATATTTTGGAATCTCGTATTCCAAAATTGCATGATCGCGGAAAGTGTTCCAGGTCAGCTCATTGGTGAAACGATGATCCTGATGCAGGTCGTGCCGCGCATGGGTAAAAATCAGATCGGGTTGAAAGACCTTGAGCGATTCGAAGAAGCGCTTGACCTCGCGGCCGGTGTGCGGCAGATAGCCGTCTTCGAAGCCTGGCGTAAGCACCTGCAGGGCCGGCGAATCGAGGTAGGCGCGCGCGCTGTTGCGCGCCTCTATCTGGCGCTGCTCGCCGCCGGTCAGCACCACCCACATCAAATCGATCTCGACGCTGCCATCGAGCAGGGTTAACAAAGTGCCGCCGCAGCCAATTTCGATGTCGTCGGCATGCGCGCCGATGGCCAGCACGCGTCTGGGTTGAAGCGCGCCCAGTGGCATCATGGTTGCGGCTGCTCCGACGCACCGGCGTGCGGCCACTTCACCCAGGGTGCGTGTCCGGTGCTGTAGATGGAATCCAGCGTGAACATCTCCTTTGGGGTGTCCATGGCTGCCCAGAAGCCCTCGTGACGCCATGCGCTGAGCTGGCCCTGCGCAGCAAGCCGGTTGAGCGCGTCAGGCACAATATCCTCGCCATGCGACAAATTGTTGAAGATGTCGGGGCGAAAGACGAAGAACCCTCCGTTGATCCACAAGTCTGATGTCGTGCTGCTTTCAAATCCCACCACTTGTGTGTCACTGCCGGCGCCGGTCATGCGAACCAGATGAAAGCTCTGGCTTGGATGCACGCAGAGGAACATGGCTGTCCGGTTTGGTTGCTGGGAGAAGACGTCTGCCATCTCATTGATCGGCGCATCCGTCAGGTTGTCGCCGTAGGTTGCCATGAACATGGGTTCATCCTGCAACAGATGCTGGACCTTTTTCAGCCGTTGCCCGATGCTGGTATGCAGGCCCGTGTCGACAAACGTGATCGACCACTCGTTCATCTCGTTGGGAAGATGCTGGATGCTGCCGTTGCTGAGGACGAAGTCATTCTCGCTGACGTCCTCCTGCTTCTTGAGAAAATATTGCTTGATCGCCTGCCCCTGGTAGCCGAGGCACAGGACGAATTCGCGATGGCCGTGGTGGGCGTAATAGTTCATGAGATGCCACAGGATTGGCTTGTCGCCAACCGTCAGCATTGGCTTCGGCAGATCGCGCGAGAGTTCGCGCATGCGCAGGCCCATCCCTCCGCAGAAGATCACTACTTTCATGTCGTTCTCCCCTTTTCTCTGAAAATCGGCGAGGCAACTTGCGCGGCGATGCGCCGGCATGTTGAATCACATCACGTCATTTTTGTCGGATGTCGATTGCAACTCTGCACTTATCAGGCTGGGAAGGCCCGCCCCGGATTACCAGCGCGTCTCGGCAAATTTCCACCCGGGCTGCACTTTCTGCATCTCGATTTCGTCATCGCGCCGGGTCAGCCCGCATGCCACGTAGTTCTTGTGCAGCCGGGCAAGCGCTGCGCGATCAAGTTCAATGCCCAGCCCAGGCGCGTTGCCGATGACGAGTGAGCCATCCTCAAAAGTAAGCCGGCCGCCTGTCAGCACTTCCTCGCTCTGCCAGGGGTAGTGTGTGTCGCAGGCGTAGGTGAGATTCGGCACAGCTGCGGCCAGATGCGCCATCGCCCGCAGCGAGATGCCGATGTGACTGTTGCTGTGCATCGACAGCCCGCGCCCGAACACGCGGCAGATGCGCGCCAACTCCACTGATGCGCGCAGGCCGCCCCAGAAATGATGATCGCTCAGGATGATCTGCTCACTGCCGACGCGCACCGCGTTTGGAATGTCATCGAAGGACACGGTGCACATGTTGGTGGCGAGCGGGATGTTGACCGCCTTTGCCACTTCAGCCATGCCGGCCTGACCGCGCGTCGGGTCTTCGTAGTATTCCAACGCGCCCTCCAACTGCTTGCCAAACTGGATCGATGTGTCGACCGACCAGATCGCATTCGGGTCCAGCCGCAGCGGCACCGCTGGCCCAAACGCCTCGCGCAGCGCCAGGATCGAGTCGACCTCGATCTGCGGCTCGAATACGCCGCCCTTCAGCTTGATCGATTTGAAGCCGAATTCGTCGCACATGGCCTGCGCCTGCGCGACGATGCCGGCAGGATCGAGCGCGGCTGCCTGCCGTGCTGCCGGCCAGCCCGTCGCCTGCGGATCGAGTTTGAAGCCGAGCGCGCCGCCGGCGCCCTCGTATTTGTAGAACAGGTAGGCAGAGAATGGCACGCGGTCGCGCACCTTGCCGCCGAGCAGGTTGCACACCGGCTGGCCGATGGCCTTGCCAACCAGGTCGAGGCATGCGACTTCGACTGCGGCAAATGCGCGCGAGGCGCGCCGGCTGAAGATGGTTGTGCGCATGGCGGCCTTGTCGCCGCTGGCGCGCCCGCCAAAGTGCTGTTCCAGCCGTTGTTGCAGCGCGTTCATCTCAAACGGGTTGCTGCCGATCACCAGTGGCTTGATGGCTTCGAGGTCGGCCACCACGTCGGCGCCGCCAGGTAATTCGCCAAGACCATAGATGTTGTCGTCGCTGACAATCTCGACGATGACGCGCAGGGCGTAGGGCGCGTGCAAGCCGCCGGCGTTCAGCAACGGTGGATCGCTGATTGCGATCGGGGTGACGATCATGTCGGTAATGTGCATGTCAGTAATTTGTTTGTAGGGATCGCAGAATGTCTCTTTTCATCCACCGCGCCGGCGCATGATCTTTCATCATCGCCCGCGCAAATGCAATTCCTCGGCAAAATGGCAGCTCACAAAATGCTCTGGCTCCACGCTTCGCAGCGGTGGAGCTTCGCGCTTGCAGATGTCTTTCGCATAGCGGCAGCGCGGATGAAAGGGGCAGCCGGCGGGCGGGTTTGCCGGATTCGCCACTTCCCCCTCCAGCACGATACGGCTGCGATGTTTTCGCGGATCCGGCACCGGGAGCGCTGACAGCAGCGCCTCTGTGTAAGGGTGAAGCGGGTGCTTGAACAGGTCTTCGGTCTTGGCGAGTTCAACGATGCGGCCGACATACATGACGGCAACACGGTCGCTGATCTGGTACACCACGCCCAAATCATGGGAGATGAACAGATATGCCAACCCGTGTTCCGCCTGCAAATCTTCAAGCAGGTTGATGACTTGCGCCTGGATCGAAACGTCCAAGGCTGACACCGGCTCATCACATACGATCAACCTGGGCTTGAGCGCCAACGATCGCGCAATACCGATGCGCTGCCGCTGGCCGCCGCTGAAGCTGTGGGGGTAACGCCGCAGGTGATCGCCTTGCAACCCTACGGACTTCAAGAGCTGAGCCACGCGATCTGAAAGCGCGCTTCCACTCTCCGTTTGATGGATTGCAAGCGGCTCGCCAACGATGTTGGCGACACTCATGCGGGGATCGAGTGAGGAATAAGGATCCTGGAAGATGATCTGCGCTTGCCGGCGAAAATCCTTGAGCTGCTGCCCTTTCAGTTGCCGGAGTGGAATGACGTTGCCATCGTCGTCGCGATAGGTGATTTGTCCGTCGGTCGGTTCGATCAAGCGGATGATGCAGCGCCCGGTGGTCGTTTTGCCGCAGCCGCTTTCGCCCACCAATGCCAGCGTTTCACCCGACAAGATGGTGAAGCTCACGTTATCGACTGCTCGCACGTAGCCCACCGTCCTCTTGAGCAGACCCCTTCGAATCGGGAAGTATTTGCTGAGGTTCTGCACGATCATCAGTGGGACATGGGCGGTTGCATGACTCGACATAGACCTATTTCCCTGCACTGGATTCCTCATACAAAAAACAACGCGTTGTATGCGCTGGTCCCACCTGAAAAGCAGGAGGGATGCTCACATCGCACTTGCCGGGCATGAACTTTGGGCAGCGCGGCCCAAAGGCGCAGCCCGGCGGAATTGCATTCGGCTCTGGCACAACTCCCCGTATTGGCTCGAGCCGGCGCTTGACGCCCACAAGCGGCAAAGATTTCAGCAACCCTTGCGTATAGGGATGTTTCGGGTTGCCAAACAGCTCCTCGACCGTGGCTTGCTCGACGATGCGCCCCAGATACATCACAGCCACCTCATTGGCAACCTCTGCGATCACACCAAGATTGTGTGAGATGTGAATGATCGACATGCCCAACTCGGCCTGCAGCCGCTCCATCAAATCGAGGATCTGGGCGCCGGTGGTGACATCCAACGCGGTGGTGGGTTCATCGGCAATCAGCAGCGTGGGCCGGCAGGAGAGGGCGATGGCGATCATGGCGCGTTGCAACATGCCCCCGCTCAATTGGTGTGGATAAGCATCCACGGTGCGGCTTGGTTGCGGCATGCCGACACGATCGAGCATTTCAATCGCGCGTTTTTTTGCCTCGCGCTTTTCGACGCCCTGATGCAGTTTGACAGCCTCCATGATGTGTTCACCCACCGTGTAGGCCGGCGTGAGCGAGGTCATTGGCTCCTGGAAGATCATGGCGATCTCATTGCCGCGGATGCTGCGCATCTCTGGGCTCTTCGGTTGCAGCTTCGCCAGATCGATCACATCGCCATTTCGCCGTCGGAACAGGATTTCACCGTTCAAAATGCGCGCCGGCGGGCTGGGGAGCAATCGCAGAATGCTCTGCGCCGTGACGCTCTTCCCGCAGCCGCTTTCTCCGACGATGCCGAGGGTTTTGCCGGCCGGCACATCAAAACTCACGCCGTTCACCGCCGGCACCGCGCCTTGCATGGTGTTGAACTGCACAGCCAGCTCCCGCACTTGCACGATGGTGTTGCCACCATCCACAATGGTTGAGGGGCTTGCCGAAGTGTGATCAGTCGTCATGTTGAAAATGGAATCAGCGGGAATAGGGATCGACGGCGTCGCGCAAGCCGTCGCCGACGAAGTTGAAACCCAGCACGGCAAGGATGACCAGCACGGCAGGCAATACGAGCCAGGGGTAGAAGATCAACACCTTGACGTTTTGCGCCTCCTCAAGCAAGACACCCCAACTGGTCATGGGGGCGCGAATACCCAGGCCGAGGAAACTCAGGGCAGTTTCAGCCAGAATCATGTAGGGAATGGCGAGGGTGGCGATCACAATGATGTGGCTGGCATTGGCTGGCAGCAGGTGCCGCATGATGATCCATCGGTCATTGCCGCCGGCGGCGCGTGCCGCCAGCACATAGCCCTCTTCGCGAAGCGCCAGCGTCTTCCCGCGAATCTGTCGCGCCAATCCGCCCCACGTCAGCAGAGAAAGGATGATCGTAACCCCAAAATACACCTGAATCGCTGACCAATCCACTGGCAGAATCGCCGCAAGCGCCATCCATAATGGAATTTGAGGGATGACAAGCAGCAACTCTGCGAACCGTTGCACGGCATCATCCACCAATCCGCCAAAGTATCCCGATACAACCCCCAGGACAGATCCCAGGATGATGCCGATGGCAACGCCGATCAACCCAACTGTCAGAGAAACGCGAGAGCCATACAGCACGCGCGTGGTCATATCACGCCCTTGCCGGTCTGATCCCATCAAGAAGATGGGAACCTCTGGATCACCCGTGCCGAAAAAGTGGAGGTCACTCGGGAATAAGCCCCACATCTTGTATGGATCGCCCTGCACAAAAAACCTGATCGGATAACGCTGTGAGGTGTCCGGCGTGAAGCTGATCTCCAGAGTTTGCCGGTCGATTTTTTGGATCATCTTATAGATGAACGGCCGCAGGTGAAAATTCCCGTCGACGTCGACAAAACGTGGAAGGTTTGGCGGAGCATATATTTGATCGGTAAAACGGGTGTCGATGCTGTAGGGAGAGAGGAATTCAGCAAACAAGGCGGAGAAATAGAAAACAGCCAGAACGATTCCGCCGAGCAGGGCGATGCGACTGCGGCGGAAGCGCCGCCAAATCAACTGTCGTTGGCTGAGGCTGACCCAATCCTTGCCTGATGCGACCGGCTCGGAAGCCGGCGGCGATCCTGCTGTCTCCTCGTTTGCGGGTGGGATTGACTGAGGTAGCTCAGTTGGCACTTCGTTCACCATGTAAAAAATCTTTTGGCTTTGACGGGTTGCGACCTACTGGTAGGTGATCCGCGGATCCACCCACGCAAGCGCGATATCGGCGAGAAAATTTCCGACGAGCAGCATGATGCTGAGCAACATGAGAAAACTGCCGGCGAAGTACATATCTTGCACACGCAGCGATCGATAGAGCAACGGTCCTGTGGTGGGAAGACTCAGAACGATTGAGATGATGATGGAGCCAGACAGAATGGACGGCAATTGCAAGCCGATGAGGCTGACAAGCGGGTTGATGGCCATGCGCACGCCATGTTTCCAGGTGACGATGCGCTCTTGCAAGCCTCGCGCGCGCGCTGATTGCACATATTGCTGATTGAGAATGTCGAGCAAATTGCCTCGCATGATGCGAATCAGCTCTGCTGTTCCCGAAAGCCCCACCAGTATCACAGGAATCCAGATGTGTTTCAACAGATCGACAATTTTTGGGATGCCCCACGGCTCCTTTTCCATGCCGCTGCTGAACAACCCGCCAATTGGCGTGCCAAAGACGTAGACGGAAACCACCATCATGATCAGTGCAAGCAGGAATCCCGGTGTTGCCAGGCCGATGAAGCTGATGCTGGTGAACACCTGGTCAAGAAAGGAATACTTGTGGGTGGCCGAATACACCCCGATGGGTATTGCAATGACCCACGAGAAAATCAGCGTTAAAACAGACAAGACGACCGTGAGAAGGAGCGCGTCACCGATCAGGTCGCTCACGGGACGCTGATACTCAAATGACTCTCCAAAATCGCCTTGCACAAATTTGCTGATCCACAGCCAGTAGCGCGTGAAAACGGGTTGATCCAGCCCATAGCGCTCGCGCAAACCGCGCAACTGTAATTCCGCGTTCCGGCTGCCCTGCCGCTCCAACTCTGCTGCGCGTGATGTGAGGTAATCGCCTGGCGGCAGATCAATCACCACGAACACGACGATCGATATCAAGAAGAGCAGAAAGATGGCGTGAACGAATCGCCTGATAATAAAGTTGGCCATCGCTGTGACGGAATTTCTGTTCGTCAGAAGGAGGAGGTGTGGCATGGCAACATGCCACGCCTCCTCACACAGGTGTCACAACCGTCGGAGAGATGGGTTGTCCGCGATTGCGCCACTTCACTAGGTCTTGTAGAAGTACGTCGGCGGGTTGGTGCATCCAGGCGCGCCTTGGGCCCATGACCCAGTGAAGGCGAAGTCCGGGATGTTCTTCAGGTTGGGACGGGCTACAACCAGATTGGGGATATCGTTGACAGCGCCCAGGAAGAAAGGCCCTTCTGTGACGTGGACCTTGACCGCTTCAAGGACATACTTGTTCTGACCCTCATCTGTATTCTCAGCAAGCATCTTGTTGTACATCTGAATCATGCGATCCATCGGGTCGCCCTCATCAGGTTTGATGCCCTTTTCGCCGCGCGTGTTGAACCATTGTGCAGTGAGCGGGGTGCCCCAGTATGCGCTGCCAATCGGGAAGAGCGTGTCGGGAATGGTCGGGATGTCGTAGCCGGTCCAGGCATCCCAGCCGGCGATGTCGTATTCGCCGGTTGAGAACTTAGGCCAGAACCCGCTCGACCAGTCCATGCTGTTGATCTTGGCCTCAATGCCGATCTTCTTCCAACTCTCGGCGACCAACTCAAGCACATCGACCGCGCGACTATCTGGTGTGCTGCCGGTGATGATGACCCAAGACAGTCGTTTGCCGCTCGGCAACAGCCGGTAGCCATCACCGTCCTTCTTGTCCAGTCCGATGCCATCGAGAAGCTTGTTGGCCTTGTCGACATCGTATTCGGTGGCAAGTGTGCGCCATTCCTCCATCAATTTCTTGCCTTCATCGCTGGTGCGCCCCCATGGCGAATACGGGCTTGTCACCGCCTGGCTGACTGCGCCCAGGCCGAAATACACCACATCGTTGATGGTCTTTCGGTCGATGGCATGTGACAGCGCCAGCCGGAAATCGCGCGTGCGGATGATCTTGCGCATCTCCTCGTTCGGGTTGTCCCAGTTTGGCACGATGGCCGGATCTGCTCCTGCACCCACTTTCCACTGGATCAGCCGGTAGTTGCCGGTCGATTCAGCCGTCTTGAGCGTGGTAAAGCTGTCGAGTGGAATGCCACGCGCCATGAAGTCGATCTCGCCGCCCGTGATCTTGAGTGGAACGACGCGCGGGTCTTCCACCTGCGTAATTTCAATGCGGTCGATGTAGGGAAGTTGCTTGCCCTCGGAGTCCACCTTCCAGTAGTAGGGGTTCCGCTCGGCTGCCATGCGTTGACCAGGCACGTACTCCACCGTGTGCCAGGCCGTCAATACGGGGAGATCGATATTGGTGTAAAGATTGTTCTCAGCCGTGAACTTCTCGTTCAACAGCTTGAAATCCTTGACCTCAGAGTTGTATTTTGGGTGAAATTGCTTGAGGTAGTGCTTTGGCGCGTACATGCGCATGTAGTCGCCGGTGCTGGCCATCAATCGGTGAAACAGCCAATGTGGCGCGGCGAATGACACCTTGATGGTGTAGTCATCCACCTTTTCCAGTTTCATGGGCTGCTCTTTGGTGATGGTCCAGTAGGGCTGTGTGTAGCCGGCCTCCTTGTTCATCACCAGATCATTCCACCAGAAATCGATGTCGTCCGCAGTGAATGGCTCCCCGTCGGACCACTTCACGCCCTCACGGAATTTCAGCGTCATGCTCATGCCGTCAGACGCATATTCGTGCTGCAGGGCAAGATTCGGCTCCACTTTTGTGGCATCTGCGCTCCAGCGATAGGGCGCTTCATACAAAAACTGATACTCGTATGATCCGTATTGCGGCCCCTGGATCACCCATGCCATCTTGCCGCCATAGGTTCCCACCTCTTCGATGGGCGTCAAGACCATTGGGTCACTGGGCAAGCGTTTTTCGAGTGGCGGCAACTTCCCCTGTTGAACCAGTTCGGCCAATGCCGGCGCTTCCTTGCCGGACACACCCTCGGCAGCCGGCGCGGCCGTTGCCTCAGGAGCCGCCGTTGCAGCGGGTTGTTCGGGCGCTGAGGTTGCAGCGCCAGGGGCTTGGGGGCGCGGCGCCGGCGCTGCGCAGGCAGCCGCAATCAAGCCAGTGCCGCCGATCATGGCGGCTCGGAGCAACTTACGACGTGTCAATCTTGAATTTGACATTTTGATCACCCTCCTTGGTATTCAGGTGGATAACTTATTCTCATCAGACACCGGGCAAGTGTGCGATTCATCTTTGGAATTTCTCTGTCAGTTGCGCTGGACCTCCTTCGTGATGTGAGTGGACAATTCGCGGGGAAAAGAGTAGCTGCATCTTGCAGATATGCAAATTACAATTTTTCGCCAAGCCAGCGGAAAGCATCCTCTTGCATCTGAAGGTCAAATTTGTGCGGGCCGGGGTAAAAGACGCCGGCATAGGCATCGGGCCGGCCAATCTGGCGATAGTGCATTGCGATGCGCTCGTGGGCATCGCGCATGCCCTTGGGGGTGAATAACTCATCCTCCGTGTCATATTGCACCAGCAACGGCATGGGGGCGCGGCAGGCGGCCACATCGGGCCAATCGCCATGCTGTGACCAGTTGAATGGAAAAAGCATCCATGTATGTGACATGTCCTTGTCGAGCAGCTCCTCGTAGGTCGACATGAGTCCGACGATTACAGCAGCCTTGATCGCTTCGTGTGTGGCAAGCAGCATGGCGGTGCGGTTGCCACCGCCAGACAGACCGATACATCCGATGCGATCCGGCAGGACGTCCTTGCGCGATGCCAGCACGTTGGTGGCGACGCGATCCTCGAAGCACACCACGCCGGCGATGTTCGTGCCAAGGAGGTTGCAATATTTGGACACGGTATGCTCATGCCGGCCGGCAATGCGGTTGTAGGTCGCAATCTCTGGTGGGAAGTCCGATTCAGCGGTGTCGTCGGGTTGAGTGCCCACGGCAAGTCGCATCACCTCAATCGGGAAGCGCCGGCTGCCCCAAAGAAAGGTGTCATGCACGAGCACGACGTAACCTTCGCGGGCCAATGCATTGGCATAGGCGCGGTCGCCGTAGCTTTCCTGGCGAAAATTGTGTGTGCCGCGTGCTTCGCCCTGAGGGCCGTCGGCAATCTTCTCCTTGCCGTAGAACTTGAAGCCGCCATGATCGTGCAATGCCAGAATGCCGGGCAGTGGCGCGGAGGCGCCGGCTGGTTTCAGCACCCATGCCTCTGTTCTGGGCCCATAACCCACAGACCACGACAGCGCCTGGCCGGCAATGCCGTCCTGCTGCCATTCGGCATCGATGCGAATATCGTGAGCTGCCTCTGGCCTGTTGCAAAACCCAAGCGACTCACGAAAGCGCTGTTGCGTTTCCAGGCCGGGCGCAGCAACCGGCCACAATGCACGCTGTGCGCGTGCGGCGTCGACAAGGTCGCTAAATGCGCCGAGATGTTGGTATGCATGCATGACGTTGTTCCTTGTGGCTAGTAGCCATCCTTTCCAGGCGTGTTGATGGTTGATCCTTTGGCGTTTGAACCATTTCCGCCCTGCTCATATTGCTGATAAAACGCGATGCGGTCGCGCGTTGTCTCATCTGCAACCGCCTGGGCTTTGTTGCGATCACCCTCAAAGAAAAATTGGGTCAGCCACCTTCGGCCAAAACCCACGTGATTGACTTCATCTGCCCAGTCGAAGTCCTGAAATGTAGTCATCAGTGGATGCTGCGCTTTGTCGCGGCACCATTCCCATTCACCGCGCTTGCCGCCGGGGTATCCCATGGCATTGGCCTCAGTCGCGATGGCCAGGTGGGAATAGCGTTTCTGCGGTGTAAAGGGCATGGTATGGCCGGCATAGCCCACCCAGTTGGGCAATGACTCAAGGGGGATGCCCTCTGTCTCCAGCGCAACCTGGCCAAACAGGCTGTGGCGAACTTCATCCCAGCAATGACGCGCCAGATCAAGGCAGCCTTCGTAGGGGAGTTCATCCCATTCAAAGAGAACGGAGGCGCACAGTTCTGCCGCAGTCATTTCCTGGGAGCGCACCCACATTTTGCTGTGCAATGCTCCTTCAACATCAAACTCATCGTACGGGTTGGTCTTGGGAATGGTTGTGTGAAATCGCGCATCGCGGGCAAATTCGCGCGGCATTTGCCATTCACCTTCGCTGCGTGTTCGCGGCAGATTGTAGGAGGGCGAAGTGGGTGACACGCCATCCACATCGCCGGCGGCATCCAGATAGGCCTGCAAATGATCGCGCCAGGCTGTGGTTGCCTCAGTGAGCGGCCATGTATCAAGCACCTGCTGACCGAACGCGCGGTGCGCTTCGAGATCGAGTTGCACATGCTGAATCAGCCGAACCGTCGGTTGATCCACCAGGGGGTTTGTTTGATCTACATATCGTCTCAGGGCGGCTATGTAGGCCGGCAACGCCACTGCATACAGCGCCACAGCAAACTCTGCGTCGCCCTGAGACCATAGCATCTCATTGAAGAAATCACCCAGCTTGTCATCGGCATGCTGGTTGATCAGGTGATCGTGGCCGCGCATCTCGCGGACGCGATCTCGCCACCAGCCCCAGTGCAG
>CAZPVX010000003.1:144170-182013 GCA_964590135.1 uncultured Anaerolineae bacterium
CGCGCATTCCCAGAGTTGCCGGCCAAGCATCGCCTTGACGTCCCAGTTTGCAATGGAGGACATTTTGGCTGCTTGCACGCGCATCAACTGCTGGCTGAAAAAACCGAAGCGACCGAGCCGGCGAGCGCATTCTCCGACTGACAGGCCGGCGCGATCATACTGATCTATTCCGGCATACGGTGGTATCGCAGACTGTGTGGACATGAGTCTCCTCTTGTGGATTTTGAAACTATGTCGGATAAAAATAGTGGCAAACCCTGCATCCTGCAATTTGCCATATTCCCTCACCTTCAGCACAATCCATGCACCATGACAGCCAAACCAGTCTCCACAAAGGGCCTCACCTGGTTCCAGGACGTTCGCTTCGGCATGTTCATCCACTGGGGGCTTTATTCGATCCTCGCCCGCCAGGAGTGGATCATGCATATCGAGCGCATACCGGTGCCAGAATACGAGAAGCTCGTTCCGCAATTCAACCCGGTGAAATACAACGCCGATGAGTGGGTCAGCATCGCTGCCGACGCCGGCCAGAAATATATCGTCATCACCAGCCGGCACCACGACGGTTTCAGCATGTATGACACGGCGCTGAGCGACTACAAGGTGACCAACACGCCATTCAAGCGCGACCCGCTCGCCGAACTGGCCAATGCGGTTGCCAGGCGCAGCGACATGAAGTTGGGCTTCTACTCGTCATTGCTGGACTGGCACCACCCGGCCTATCGCTTTCGCCAGGAGAGCGGACTGGCGTGGAGCGACTACATCGCCTTCCTGCATGGGCAGGTGCGCGAGCTTTGCACGAACTTTGGCGAGATCATGTGCGTGTGGTTCGATGGCGACTGGCCGCATCATCCGTTCAGCGAGAAGGATCAGTATTTCAAGCCGGGCGGCTCGTTTGAATATGACAAGCTCTACGACATGATCCACACCTTGCAGCCGGATGCGGTGATCCACAACAACCGCCATGAACAGCCATTGCCGGGCGAGGACGTGCAGGGCTTCGAGCAGGATCTGCCGGGTGAGAACAGCGCCGGCTTCAATGAGACGCGCATTTTCGACATGCCGATTGAAGTGTGCATGACGATCAACGATCATTGGGGCTATCACAGTGGTGACGACAATCACAAGAGCACCCGCACGCTGCTGAACAAGCTGGTGCGCAGCGCGTCGCTGGGCGGCAACTATCTGCTCAACGTCGGCCCGACTGCGCTCGGTGAGATTCTGCCGGTGCACGCGCAGCGCCTGCGCGGGATGGGGCAGTGGCTGGCCAGGCATGGCGAGGCAGTCTACGGCACGCGCAAAGGCGCATTCCTGTCGGGACGGATGCGGCCGGGAGCGACCGCGGATGCCGGCGTGTTTGAGGCGTCGAGTGAGGCAGTCAGCACGCGGCGCGGTGACTCGCACTACATCCACCTGCTGCAATACACCAGCGACGCGGTGACGTTGAAGGATATTACCGGCAGCGTGAACGTGGAATCGTTGAAGGCGACGCTGCTGGATGGCACGCCGGTGAAGCTGGCGGCCGGCACCGGCGGGGTAAGGCTAACCGTGCCGGAGGAGCAGCGCGACCCTCTGATCACGGTAGTGAAGCTGCAATAGACTTCTCTGCTGACGCTCAAGCGGCGGCAGGCGGCACGCCTGAATTTCAGGCGTGCCGCCTGCTTTTCACCACATCATGTTCACTTCGCCCTCAGGCACGCCGGCGAGTTGCGTGAACTGACCATCACGCACCATCTGCCCCAGTTCCAGCAACCGCTCGTGCTGCCGGCGTGTGCGCCGCCCGCCACGCAGCCGGCGCACCTGCTCGTCGCAGAAGGTGATGGCAGCAAGCTGCGATGCGCGGTCACCCAGCCGGTGCGCATGCAGCGCCGTGATCAGCATGGCGATGTATTCGTGCGCCTCATAGACCAGATCGCGCACGACGCCCTGCCGATTGATCAGGTCCTCGCGGTATTCGCGCATCGCGCCATCCATCGCCAGCGCCATGTCTTGCAAGCCGTGGATGGCAGAATCCGCGCGCCGGCGCAGTTGCCAGTGCATATCGTTGGGCAATGGGTCGTGATCGCGCCGGCCCACTGCGTGCGAGGCGAGCCATGTGCCATATGGCTTCAGCACATCGCGCATTTTCCACAGGTGCGATGGGTTGGCCGGGTTGAAATCTCGCATGCCGAGTTCCTGCAGGCGCTTGAAGATCGGCATCATGAACTGCTGGCTATGCTGTTTGGTCAGTGCGGCGAACCATGCCAGCGCGAGCATGTAGTTGTGCCCCTCGTAGATCTCGGCCGCCTTCATCTCGAAGGCGTGCTTCGAATATGGGTGCTCTGCATCCAGCGCGCGTCCGCCCCAGAACTGCGGGTAGATGCGATCGATCGCCTCGCCCAGCAGGCGCGTGACGGTCACCTTTGCAGCGCCGCATTCCAACTCGCCGCGGTAACCCTGATCGAGCAGCCAGGACGTCCAATTGCGGAAGGCGTCGGCGCATACGATGAGGCCGGCCATCCGCGCGTAGTCCTCAAGCGGCAGATCGCGCAGGTTGATTGGCTTGCCCATGCTGATGCGGGTGCGGCCCCACAACCGCATATGCGCGAGCATGGCGCGCAGCCGGCCGCCCGTCACCGCGCACACGCTCACACGCCCGCGATTGAGCAGGTGATAGGCGATCGTCAGGCCGTTTGGCGCCTGCCTGGGATGAATCCAATTGCGCAGCGGCACGCGATAGCCATTGAAGTTCACGCCATAGTTGCGCAATTCCTTTAGCGCAGAGAGCTTGTATCGCGTCAGGAAGTAATGCTCATCTTCCGCTTCCGGCAATTCGACCAGCACCACTTGCGGGCTGGGCTTCATGCCTGGCCCCTCAAGCATCAATACCAGGCACATCAGACCTTTTGGATACACGTTGGTGATGAACCACTTCTGGCCGGTGATGACGATTTCATCGCCTTCGATCACGCCGCGCGTGAGCATGTTCTTCAGATCCGAGCCGCCTTGTGATTCCGTGAGTGCGAAGCAACTCTGCGGGTTGCCGGTGGCGAGCCGGCGCAGCCACTCGCGTTGCTCGGCATTGCCAAAGGTGATGAGCGGCCCAACCGCGCCGATGGCTTCGTGCACGCTGTTCTGCATGGCCACAGATGGCGCAACGATGGACATGCGCATCTCTTCGAGCGCGAAGGCTGGGAAACTCAAACCCATGCCGCCATATTCACGCGGGATCAACATGCCGTAATAGCCGATTGCGCCAAGTTCGTTGACCACCTCGTCGGACAGTTTGCCGGCATAGAGACCGTCGGTGTTGGTGTAGGTGCCGTTTGCCTGGTGGCGATGGATGATGGCGAGCGCGCGATCATGCAACTCGCGCATTTCACCCTGCAGAGCCGCCGGCAGTGGTGCGTCGAAAAGGCCGACAGGACAAACGTCATCCCAAACTGTTCGATGCACCGGGCTGTTTTCAGTTTGATATTGCTGCGCAAACAGGGCGTTTGCGGCCGCATCAGCCTGCGTCACTTCAGCCAGCGCAGCGGCTTCTTCGCGGCTCGCGCCTGTTGCCAATGCCACCTCTGCCACCAGTTGATTCGTGTCGTTTGTCATGCTTCTCCTTTGCAAAGCAAGCTATCGCGCTTGCCACTGCGTCAATACTCATAAAAGCCGCGGCCGGCCTTGCGACCTAGTTTGCCCTCAGCCACCATGCTGCGCAACAACGGCGCCGGCGCATACTTGTCATCATCGAAGCCGTGATGCAATACTTCGAGGATGGCGAGCAGGGTGTCCAGACCGATTAAATCGGCCAATGCCAGCGGCCCCATCGGATGATTCATCCCCAGCTTCATGATGGCGTCGATGCCCTCGCGTGTTGCGACGCCTTCCTGAAGCGCATAGATTGCCTCGTTGAGCATCGGGCATAGCACACGGTTGGAGATGAAGCCCGGCGAATCCTTCACCACCACCGGCGTCTTGCCCAGCGCCTGCGCCAGTTGCACAATACAAGCGACCGTTCCATCCGATGTGTGCTCGCCGCGCACCACTTCCACCGGCTGCATGATCGGCACAGGGTTGAAGAAATGCATCCCAATCACTTGCGTCGCGCGCTTCGTTGCTTCACCCAATTGCGTGATCGAGATGGATGAGGTGTTGCTGGAGAGCAGCGCGTGGAGCGGGGCGAGGGCATCCAATTGCCCGAATAGTTGCTGTTTGAGCAGCGGATCCTCGCTCACAGCCTCGATGACCAGGTCGCACTGCTTGACTGCATCAAGCGATGTCGCCTGTTCAATGCGATGGATGCCGGTGATCTGCGTCTCGCTCAGTCGGCCCTTTGCCTGCAACCGAGTTGTAGAGTCATTGATGACGTTTCTGGCACGGTCGAGTTGCGCCTCGCTCACGTCGCTTAGCGTCACGGCGAAGCCATGCGCTGCCGCCACCTGAGCGATGCCGGCGCCCATTTGCCCTGCACCCACGACAACAATCCTTTTGATGTCCATCATGCGCATTCAATCGCCATCGCCACGGCCTCACCGCCGCCGAGACACAGCGCCGCGATGCCGCGTTGCAACCTGCGCTCACGCAGCGCGTGAATCAGCGTCACCAGGATGCGCGCGCCGCTCGCGCCAATCGGATGACCAAGTGCGATCGCGCCGCCATTCACGTTGACTCTGCTCCAATCCCAGCCGTCTTGTGCCAGCGCGCTGCCGTCGGCCAGCACCTGCGCTGCAAATGCCTCGTTCAACTCGATCAAATCGACCTCGCGCAATGACCAGCCAACGCGCTGGAGCAAGCGCGAGATGGCTTGCGCCGGCGCGATGAAAATCTGGTGCGGCTCCACTGCCGCCTGTGTGTATCCGACGATTCTGGCGAGCGGGCGCTTGCCCAGTTGCATAGCAGCTTCCTGTGATGCCACCACCAGGGCCGCCGCGCCATCGTTCAGCCCGGGGGCGTTGCCGGCGGTCACCTTGCCGTCAGGCTTGAACGCTGGCTTCAGCCTTGCCAGTGCATCCAGTGATGTGTCGCGACGCGGCGCTTCATCGCGATCAACAGCGCGACCGTTCACCTGCACTGGCGTGATCTCGGCATCGAATCTGCCGGCGTCCATCGCTGCGACTGCTCTTTGATGGCTTGTCAACGCGAATCGATCCATCGCCTCGCGTGTGATGCTCCACTCATTCGCGGTGAACTCGGCCGCATCACCCATGGCCCAATGCTCAAATGGGTCGAGCAAGCCATCGTGAAAATTGGCGTCGCGCAAGGGTATATCGCCAAAGCGCGTGCCATCGCGCAGATTTGCCAGATGCGGCGCGTTGCTCATGCTCTCCATGCCGCCGGCGACGATCACCCTTGCGTCTCCGGCGCGTATGGCCTGCGCTGCCAGCATCACTGCGCGCAAACCGCTGCCGCACACTTTGTTGATCGTTGTCGCTGGCACGCTGCGCGGCAGGCCGGCGAACAGCGCTGCCTGGCGAGCTGGCGCCTGGCCTACGCCGGCGGTGATGACTTCGCCCATCAGCACATCGTCGATGATGCCGATGTCAATGCCGGCGCGACAGACGGCCGCCTCGATGGCGACCGCGCCAAGTTTGGGCGCTGGCACGTTGGCAAGCGCGCCCATCAATTTGCCGATTGGTGTGCGCGCAGCGGAGAGGATCAACGCTTCATTCATACCGGCTCTCGATATATCCCCCATACCGCCTTGAGCGCATCCGCCATTTCACCGATGGTGGCGTAGGCGCGCGCCAACTCGATCGTCACCGGCATCACGTTTGCGCGATCGTCGCCGGCGACCTGTTTCAATTGTGCCAGCAGCGCTTGCACGCGCGACTCATCGCGCTGTGCCTTCACCCGCTTCAACCGCTCAAGCTGGCGCGCATGTGTTTGCGGGTCAGGTGTGTGAATCTCGAAGTTGGGCGCTTCATCTGCGTCGACATACTTGTTCACGCCGACGCTGATCTTCTCGCCATTCGCCTTGCGCAACGCCACGCTGTAAGCGGTGTCGGCAATGGCGCGTTGCACCCAGCCGATCTCGGTGGCGCGAATCATGCCGCCCATCTCGTCGATCTGCCGGATCAGGTCGAGGATGCGGTGCTCCATCTCGTTTGTCAGCGCCTCCACGTAATAAGATCCGCCAAGCGGGTCGATCACTGCATCGATGTTTGTCTCTTCAGCGATGATCTGCTGTGTGCGCAGCGCCAGAGTTGCGGCCGTCTCTGTGGGAATGGCATAGGATTCATCGAAGCTGTTGGTGTGCAGGCTTTGCGCGCCACCCAGCACTGCCGTCAATGCTTGCAGCGCGGTGCGGATGAGGTTGAGTGTTGGCTGGTTGCGCGTCAAGGTGATGGCAGCCGTCTGGGCATGAAACCGCAATCGCATCGATTCCGCGCGTTGCGCACCAAATCGTTCGCGCATCAGCGTTGCATATACGCGGCGCAACGCGCGAAACTTTGCAACCTCCTCGAAGAAATCTGCCTGGGCGGTGAAGAAGAATGACAGGCGCGGGGCGAACGCATCCACATCCATGCCGGCGCGCACGATCTCTTCGACATACGCGATCGTGTTGGCCATGACAAAGGCTGCTTCCTGCACAGCATTCGCGCCGGCTTCACTGATGTGGTAGCCGCTCAGGCTGATCGGGTTGTAGCGTGGCATGTGCTGCGTCGACCACATGATCGTGTCGCGCACCAGGCGCACCGCCGGCTGGATCGGAAAGATCCATTCCTTCTGCGCCTGATACTCTTTCAGAATGTCGGCCTGAATTGTGCCGGCGCACTTGCGCAAGTCGTAGCCGCGCTTTTGGCACAGTGCTACATACATCGCGAACATCGCCCACGCCGTCGGGTTGATTGTCATCGACACGCTGATCTGCTCAAGGTCGATGCCGTCGAACAGCGCCTCCATGTCGGCCAGCGTGTCGATGGCCACGCCCTCAACGCCGACCTCGCCCTCTGCCAGCGGATGATCGGAGTCGTAGCCCATCAGCGTCGGCATGTCGAAGGCCGTGCTGAGGCCGGTCTGCCCTTGCTGCACCAGCAGCTTGAAGCGCTGGTTGGTGTCCTCAGCCGTGCCGAAGCCGCTGAACATGCGCATCGTCCACAACTTGCCGCGATACAGGCTGGGGTAGGGGCCGCGCGTGAAGGGATATTGGCCCGGCAGGCCGATTGCCTCATTCGGCGTGCCGGCAACATCGAGCGGCGTGTAGAGCCGCTTCAACGGAATACCCGATTCCGTCTGGTAATGCGACCTGCGTTCTGGCGCGCGGCGCAGGAAGTCTGCGAGTTCGCACTGCTCCCACTCGCGCAGTTGCGCCGCCATATCGTCGAGATTCCGATCGGTGTGCTCGATTGCGCTCATGCTCCTCCCTCCTTCAGCTTGCGCTGCGCGGCGATGCTGGAGATGCGCTCGACGATGGCTGCCGGCGGCGTGTCTTGCAGGAAAATCTCTGCGACGCCCATCGCCTTCAGTTTGGGGATGTCACTATTGGGGATGACACCGCCGCCGACGATGGCGATGTCGCCGGCGCCTTGCTCGTGCAGCGCAGCGATCAATTTTGGGAAGGCGGTCATGTGTGCGCCACTGAGCAGGCTCACGCCAATCATGTCGACGTCCTCCTGCACGGCAGCTTCAGCCACCTCGCCGGCGGTGCGGTGCAGGCCGGTGTAGATCACTTCCATGCCGGCGTCGCGCAAAATCCGCGCGATCACCTTAACACCGCGATCATGCCCATCCAATCCGATCTTCGCCAGCAGCACGCGAACCGGTCGGTTGATTTCGCCCATGTGACACTCCATACACCTGCGCGCCGGCAAAAAGTGATGTCAGCGCATTGCCTTCAGCTCGCGCTCGGCGTAATCCAGTCGCTTGCTCAACTCGCGGCGCAGGGCCCGCAAAGTTTCGATCCGCCCATCGACCTCGTCCAGCCGCGCCTGCACCAGATCGCGAAAGCGCTGCATCTGCCGGCGCGCGCCGGCGCGATTTGGCTGCGCGTCATAGATGCCCAGCAATTCCTTCATCTCCTCGATGCTGAAGCCGGCATTGCGGTGCTTCAGGATGAGTTTGAGATGGCCGCGGTCGCGTCGCGTGTATGCGCGCTGCCGGCCCTCAGTGCGCGCCGGCGAGATCAACCCGCGCTCCTCGTAATAGCGGATTGTGCGCGTCGTGACGTTCAACTCATCCGCCAGTTCGCCAATCGAAAATGCATCTTTCTCCCGCCCGTTTGCGCCGGCGCGTTGTGTGGTAGACATTGTTTACCTTGACGTTAACGTTAAATGTGGTCGAATTGTATCGGATTTTCCGGCGCGCGTCTGTAGTCTTTGGCTGACAGGCCAGGACAGGATGGAAGGCGCCGGCGGCGCTCGGATTTGCATTTCCAGGAATCGAAATCAGGCATGGAAACCCTCTCATCCCTTATCGATGTGGGCAGTTCGGATTTTGCGGCCAATATGCAGCACAACCGCGCACTGGCACAGGCGCTGCGTGACCGCTTGCGTCTGGCGAAACAGGGCGGCAGCGAATCGGCGCGGCGGCGACACGCCGAACAAGGCAAGTTGTTCGCGCGTGAACGCATCGACCAACTGCTCGACCAGGATGCGCCTTTCCTCGAACTTTCGCCCCTGGCAGCGGATGGCATGTATGAGGATGAAGCGCCGGCTGCCGGCATCATCACGGGCATCGGCCCGGTGCAGGGCCGGCTGTGCATGGTCGTCGCCAACGACGCCACAGTGAAGGGCGGCACGTATTACCCCATCACGGTGAAGAAGCACCTGCGCGCGCAGCAGATCGCGCTGGAGAATCGCCTGCCGTGCATCTATCTCGTCGATTCAGGCGGCGCGTTCCTGCCGCTGCAGGCCGAGGTGTTTCCTGATGCCGACGATTTTGGCCGCATCTTCTTCAATCAGGCGACGATGAGCGCACAGGGCATCCCGCAGATTGCAGCGGTGATGGGCAATTGCACCGCCGGCGGCGCGTATGTGCCGGCGATGAGCGATGAGGCGGTCATCGTCAAGGGGACCGGCACGATCTTTCTTGGCGGGCCGCCATTGGTGAAGGCGGCCACCGGCGTCAGTGTGTCAGCTGAGGCCCTCGGCGGGGCCGATGTGCATACGCGCCGCTCCGGCGTGGCCGATCACTTTGCTGAGGACGATGCGCATGCTCTCACCATCGTGCGCGACATCGTCGCGACATTGGGCAATGCGTCGGCGGGCTTGACGCAAGACGCGCATGCTATTCTGGATCCGCTCTATGAGGCGTCGGAACTGTATGGAGTGGCACCGGCCTCGTTCAAGGTGGGCTATGACGTGCGCGAGGTGATTGCGCGCATCGTCGATGCCAGCCGCTTCCAGGAATTCAAGGCGCGCTATGGCACGACGTTGGTGTGCGGTTTTGCACGCATCCATGGCATGCTGGCCGGCGTCGTTGCCAACAACGGCATCTTGTTCAGCGAGAGCGCCCTGAAAGGGGCGCACTTTGTCGAGCTGTGCTGCGCGCGCGACGTGCCGCTTGTCTTTCTGCAAAACATCACCGGCTTCATGGTGGGTCAGGAATACGAAAGCGCCGGCATAGCCAAGGACGGCGCGAAGATGGTGCATGCGGTTGCAAATGCGAAGGTGCCGAAGTTGACGGTTGTCATCGGCGGGTCGTTTGGCGCCGGCAATTACGCCATGTGCGGTCGCGCGTATGCGCCGCGCTTTCTGTGGATGTGGCCGAATGCCCGTATTGGCGTGATGGGTGGCGAGCAGGCCGCGAATGTGTTGCTGACGGTGAAGCAGGAACAGCTTGCGCGGCAGGGCAAGCCGGCGCTGTCTGAAATTGAGCAGGTCGAGTTTATGAAACCCATCCTTGAAAAATATGAGCGCGAGGGCAGCCCGTATTATTCGACGGCGCGCTTGTGGGACGACGGCGTCATCGATCCTGCCGAGACGCGCCAGGTGCTGGCATTGGCGCTTGCTGCCTGTGCCAATGCGCCGGCGCAGCCTACTCGGTTCGGCGTCTTTCGTATGTGAGTGACATCACGATGACGCAGAAATTGTTCAACGCCATCCTGATCGCAAATCGCGGTGAGATCGCCTGTCGCATCGTGCGCGCTTGCCGCGAGATGGGCATTCGCAGCATCGCGGTGTATTCTGATGCAGACGCGCGCGCTTTGCACACGCGTCTGGCTGATGATGCGATTCACCTTGGCGCAGCGCCGGTGCGTGAGTCCTACCTCAACATCGACCGCATCATCGGCGCGGCCAGGCAGGCCGGAGCCGATGCAATACACCCGGGTTACGGCTTCCTCGCTGAAAATGCTGCGTTTGCGCAGGCAGTGGGCAACGCCGGCATGACCTTCATCGGTCCGCCACCAACGGCCATTCAACTGATGGGCGACAAAACTGCAGCGCGCGCGTTGGCTGCGCGCGAGGGCATCACGACTGTGCCAGGCTTCCCCCTCTCGGATCGGGAGACGGATGAGATGCTGCTGGCAAAGGCCAATGAGATCGGCTATCCGCTGCTGATCAAGGCGGCCACCGGCGGAGGTGGCCGCGGCATGCGACCCGTGCAGCGCGAAGATGACCTCATGTCAATGATCGAGTCGGCGCAACGCGAGGCGCGCTCGGCTTTCGGTGATGGTCGCGTGTATGTTGAAAGGCTGATCCAGCAGCCGCGCCATGTTGAAGTGCAGGTCATCGCCGACATGCAGGGCCAGGTCGCGCATCTCTTCGAGCGTGAATGTTCGATCCAGCGCCGGCATCAGAAGATCATTGAGGAATCACCTTCGCCGTTTGTCGATGCGAATCTGCGCAACCGTCTGTGCGATGCGGCAGTGCAGCTGGCGTGCGCGGCCGGCTACGTGAACGTCGGCACGATCGAGTTCATTGTTGATGGCGCCGGCGCGATTTACTTTCTGGAGATGAACACGCGCCTGCAGGTCGAGCACCCAGTGACGGAGTTGGTCGTGGGCGTTGACCTGGTGCAGGCGCAGATTCGCATCGCCGCCGGCCAGCCGCTGAATAACGTGATCGCTGCGCCGCTGCCGGATGCGCCGAGTGGACACGCCATCGAATGTCGCATCTGCGCCGAGGATGCAGCCAATGGCTTCATCCCATCAGTTGGCCGCATCACGAAGTGGATTGAGCCGCTTGGCGCGCGCGTGGATGCCGGCTACAGCGCCGGCGACGCAGTCTCCATGCACTACGACTCGCTGCTGGCGAAAGTGATAACGCATGGCGCGACGCGCGCCGAGGCAATTGCGAAAATAAAGGCGGCGCTGTCGCAGTTCCAGATTGAAGGCGTCACGACGAATATCGCATTTCTGCGCGAGGTGATTGCGCATCCTGCATTTGCGCGGGGCGAGACGACGACCGATTTCCTGCCGGAGTATTTTGCTGCGTGGCAGCCGCGCAGCATGGATGATGCGGTGTCTGCGCCGGCACAACCTGTAACCAGCAATCCCTGGCTGCAACTCAATCGCTTCCGGGTTGGGGAGGGGAATGCGACACAACGAACTGCTGTGCTGGCTGCCCCGCGCGCGAAGCCAGCGTCTGCATCAGTCCGCGCCCGCCCTGCGAGCGATCGCATCGAAGCACCGATGCCGGCGATGGTGCGGCAGGTGTTGGCGCGTGCCGGCGATGTGGTGAAGCGCGGCGATGCGCTGGTGGTGCTGGAGGCAATGAAGATGGAATTGCGTCTGGCTGCCCCGCGCGATGGCGTGGTGAAAAGCGTGGGCTGTGAGGTTGGCCAACCTGTTGAGCGCGGTCAGGTGCTGATCGATTTGGATGCGTGAAGCATGAACTTACGTCTCGTCAACTTGCGCGAGGATGCGCTCTGCCTGTCGCACTACCGGCAGATCGATCATCTTGCCGTCCAGCGCGAATGCGCCGCGCCCCGCGTGCTGGCTGGCGCGAAAGGCGTCCACCACCCGCCGCGCCCAGGTGATTTCTTCGGCGCTCGGTGTGAAGCAGCGGTTGACGATCTCGATCTGTTTGGGGTGGATCACCTGCTTGCCGGCAAAGCCGAGTTGTCGGCCATGCAGGCATTCCTGCTCCAGGCCGGCGTCGTCGTTGAAGTCGATGAACACCATGTCGATGGGCTGCAGATTGAACGCGCCGCACGCATTCACGACCGCGCTGCGCGCGAACAACACCTCGCTCGCCTCGCGCGTGCGTCTCGCGCCAATGAAGCTGGCGTAATCCTCGGCGCCAAAAATGATCGCCCGCAGGCGCGCGTCAGCCTCGCAGATTTCGCGCAGATTCAAAATGCCGCGCGGCGTCTCGATCAGGATGATCAGGCCGATGCCGCCGGCTGGCCAGCCGCGCTCGCGTTCTGCCGCGTCGATCAAATGGCAGATGCGCCGCACGTCGCCGGCCGATTCCACCTTTGGCAGCACGAAGCCATCGGGCCGTGTGCCGATGGTTTCGCGCACATCAGCTTCGAAGAAAGGCGTGGCGACGTCGTTGACGCGGATCAGTTTCTCGCGCCGGCCGAAATCGAGCGCAGTTGCGGCTTCGCGCACCGTCTGGCGCGCAATGGCCTTACGGTCGAGTGCAACGCCGTCTTCAAGCTCAAGGATCACGGCGTCGGCGCTGCTCTGCGCGGCTTTGCCCAATTTGCGCAAATCATCACCCGGGGCAAACAACAAGGATCGTCGAGGCATGTTTTATTCCGCCGGCATTTTCAGCACCAGTGTGGTGCGCTCAAACTCGATGACCACCGCGCCGTCTTGGTTGCGACCGGTGTGCTTGAAGCGCACGACGCCGGCGTTGGGCCGCGACGCCGATTCGCGCGCCTCGATCACCTCAGTCTCCATGTAAAGCGTGTCGCCATGAAACACTGGTTGCGGGTGGCGCACATGGTCATAGCCAAGGTTGGCGATGATCGTGCCTTCAGTCAACTCGGAGACGGTGAGGCCAACTGCGAGGCCGAGCGTGAACAGCCCGTTCACGATGCGCCGGCCAAACTGGGTTCCGGCGGCAAAATGCTCGTCCAGATGCAGCGGTTGCGTGTTCATCGTCAGCGCGCTGAACAGCACGTTGTCCGCCTCGGTGATTGTGCGCCCGGCGCGATGTTTGATGCGCAAGCCGGGCGTCAATGCTTCAAAGTATTTGCCAGCCACAGTGATTCACTCATGCATATTGTATGGTGGTCGCAATGCGTTGGCACGCCGCTGCGCAGCGAGGGACGAGCCACATTCGCTGCCCGTCCTACAAAGCGGAGAAAGAAAAGTCATTGCCTTTTTCAGCCAACAATGAATAATGAACAGCAACACACAGTGGGCTGATCGGTGTCACATCGATCAACTGAACGACAAACTGAATCCTGCGTCGGCCATGACGCTCGGCGCAGGCAGATGGAGCAGATGAATGGTGACTGCGATTGACGAGCGCCGCGCGCGCGATGGGTCTGGCGTCGCCGGCGGCATTGATTGGCGCGAAGTGGCGCATGTTGCGTTGCTCTCTCGCGCGCTCGACGAATTTGAATTGAGCGAGCTTGTGCCGCAGGGCAAGGCCAAATATCAATTCTCCTCGGGCGGCCACGAGCTTGGTCAGGCCATCCTCAGCCAGATGCTCACGCAGCCCTTCGATTGGGCGCATGTGTATTATCGCTGCCGGCCCTTCATGCTGGGCAGCGGCATGACGGCAACCGAAGCTTTGCTCAACACAATGGCGCTGAGCGGCAGTCTGACTGAGGGGCGCGACTTGCCCGCGGTGTTCAACCTGCCGCGCCGCAAGCGCGCCATCATCCCCGCCAATGCTGCCGATATTGGCTCGCAATTCTGTGTGGCTGCCGGCACGGCGCAGGCCATTCAGTTTCGCGTGAATGAACTGGGCGAGAGCGAAAAGGCCGCCAGCATCGCGGTGGTTTATGGCGGCGATGGAGCGACGGCTTCTGCCGGCTTCTGGGCGATGCTGAACGCTGCAACCACGCTTTGCCTGCCGCTGTTGATCGTGATCGAGGACAACGGCTACGCCATCTCCACCAAGAGCTGGCGGCAAACACCCGGCGGCAACATCGCAACGAATCTCGCCAGCTTTCGCAATCTGACGATTTGGGAGGGCGATGGCACGGAGCCGGCGGAGGTGGCGCGTTTGTTGCGAACGGCGGTATCGCATGTGCGCCAAAGAGAGGGCGTGGCGCTCTTGCACACGACCATGCCGCGCTTGTGCGCGCATAGCGGCGTGGATACAGCCGCTTACAAGACCGACGAAGAGAAGGCTGCCGAACAACTGCGCGATCCATTGCCCAAGCTGAAGCATTTTTGCATCGGGCAGGTGATGACGCAGCATGAATGGGATGCGCTGGAGGCAGCAGTGAAGGCCGAGATCCGCGCAGCCTATGCTGAAGCATCGACGCATGCGGAGGTGTCGCCGGCGGAGGCAACGCGCTTCGCGTATTTCGAGCCGCCGCAGGTGCAACTGCATGGCGGAATGCTCGCTGAGGGCATCACGATGCCGCGTGGCGATGAGACGCCGCGGCCGACTGAGCAGCGCCGGCTGACGATGGTGGAAGCCATTCGTCGCACACTCGATGTCGAGCTGTCGATCAACCCGCGTCTGCTGCTGTTTGGCCAGGACGTTGCTGTGAAGGGCGGCGTGCATGCTGTGACGCAAGGTCTGATGCAGCGGTATGGCGATGAGCGCGTGTTCGACACCAGCTTGAACGAAGAGGCGATCATGGGGCGCGCGGTGGGCATGGCGCTTGCCGGCCTCATGCCGTTGCCGGAAATTCAGTATCGCAAATACACGGATGCGTGCTACGAGTCAATCAACAACTGCGGTGGCATGCGCTGGCGCAGCTCGAATCACTTCGCTGCGCCGTTGGTGATGCGCACCAGTGGCGGCTATCGCAAGGTCGGTGATCCATGGCACAGCGTGACGAGCGAGGTGAGCTATACCCACATGACCGGCTGGCGTGTGGCTGTGCCGTCGAATGCAGAAGACGCCGCCGGGCTGTTGCGCACGGCCATGCGTGGCAACGATCCGGTGATTTTCTTCGAACATCGCTTTTGCTACGACTCGCCATGGTCGCGCCGGCCTTACCCTGGTGACACATTCATGCTGCCCTTCGGCAAGGGAAAGCTGATCCTGAGCGGAGATCAACTCACCGTCGTCACCTGGGGCGCGATGGTGGAGTTGTGTGAAGAGGCGGCCAAACAGATCGAGGCAGCGATTGATCTGATCGACCTTCGCACGCTTTCGCCCTGGGACAAAGACATGGTGCTGGCGTCGATTCGCAAGACCGGCAAGTGTTTGATCGTGCATGAAGACGCGACCTTCGGCGGCTTTGGCGCGGAAATTGCAGCCGTGATTGCGGATGAGGCGTTCTTTGATCTGGATGCGCCGGTGGCGCGGCTGGGATCGCCGCTCGTGCCGGTGCCATTCAGCAGCAGCCTGATGGCCGGCGTGGTGCCAGATGTGGCGAAGATTCGCGCGAAGATGGAGGCGCAGATCCGGCTATGAGCAATGCCATTACACTGCCGGCGCTGGGCGAGGGCGTGAGCGAAGTGACGATTGCGCGCTGGCTGAAGCGCGCCGGCGACCCCGTGAAGAAGGGCGAGCCTCTGTTGGAGGTGGAGACCGACAAAATCACCACCGAGATTTGTGCGGAGGCTGACGGCACATTGGCTGAGATCGCCTTGCACGAAGGGGCGCACGCGAAGATTGGCGCGACGGTGGGCAGCCTCAGCGTTGAGGAGCGCGAAGAGCCGCGCGCCGGGCACCCAACCCCGGAAGCAGGGCTGGACAATTCGGCGGGGCTGTCTGCGATCGACAGTCGCAAATCTGGCGGCGAAAATCAAAGACAACGCATCAGTCCGGTTGTCAGCCGCATGGTTGCCGAGCATGGCCTCGACCTAAGCCAGATTGCCGGCAGCGGCGAGGGCGGGCGCGTGACCAAGCAGGATGTGCTGCAATTCCTTGCGCAGCGTGACGCGGCGCCGGCGTCCTTGCCGGCAGAGAAGGCCGATGCGATGGCCGATGCTGCCTTCACATTGCAGCCACTGACGGCGATGCGCCGGCGCATCGCAGAGCATATGGTCTCCAGCGTGCACGCCAGCCCCCATGTCACGACGATCTGGGAGGTGGATTTTGCGCGTGTGATGGCGCATCGTGCGGCGCACAAGCAGAAGTTTGCAGGTGAGGGCATTGCACTCACGCCACTGGCATATGCCATTCAGGCCGCCACTGCCGCGCTGAAGGTGCACCCTGTGGTCAACAGCCAGTGGCGCGAAGCCGGCATCGCATTGATGCACGAATTCAACATCGGCATTGCAGTTGCTCTGGAAGAGGGCTTGCTGGTGCCAGTGATCCACCGAGCCGACGAGTTGAGTTTGAAGGGCATCGCGCGGCGCATTGGCGAATTGGCAGCCAAAGCGCGGATGAAACAGCTTGTGCCGGCAGACATGCAAGCCGGCACATTCACCATTACCAATCATGGCGCGACCGGCAGCTTGGCTGCCACACCCATCATCCATCAGCCTCAGTGCGCGATCTTGGGGCTGGGCGCGATTGAGAAGCGCGTAAAAGTGATGACGAATGGCGACAGCGATGCGATTGCCATTCGCCCCTGCGCGTTTGTCAGCCTCACCTTCGACCATCGTATCCTGGATGGGGCTGCGGCGGATGCATTTGTCGCATCCTTCAAGCGCGCCATCGAGAGTCCGTGGGCTGACGCAGCATGAAATGCCACAAGCCTGAGACTGACCTGAAGCGCGCCGACAACACCCGCCCATTGCACCAGGAGATGCGGCTGATCGCCAGTCTCCTTTTTTGTTTGGAGGCACGAGATGGCACACCAGCATGATCATGCAAATGACAATCATGCAGGGCACGCTAAACCAGCTGAACCTGAATCACGACGCATGCCGCCTGCTGCGGATTCGTCCATGCGTCACGGGGCGCACGCGCTGACTGAGAGAGATGGGATGATGCAACCGATGCAGCCAGCGCGCAAGGCAGAGGCGGATCACGCCGCGCACGGCGCACACGGCGGACATGGCGTCATGCACGAAGGCCACGCGGAAATGATGCGCAAACGCTTCTGGGTTTGCCTGCCGTTCACGATCATTGTGGTGCTGTATTCACCGATGGTGCAGCGTTGGCTTGGGTTCACCATGCCGGCGTTTCCGGGCAGCCAGTTCATCGCGCCTCTCTTCAGCGCCATCATCTTCTTCTATGGCGGGTTGCCTTTCCTCGGCATGGCGCGCCAGGAATTGCAATTGCGGCAGCCGGGCATGATGACGTTGATCTCAATCGCGATCATCACTGCGTTCTTCTATAGCATGGCCGTGTTTTTCTTCCCGCCGGCGGATGCAATGGGCGAGCCCATGGATTTCTTCTGGGAGTTGGCCACATTGATCACGGTGATGCTGCTCGGTCACTGGATTGAATTGCGCAGCGTGGGGCAGGCGCAGGGCGCGCTGCACGAGTTGGCGAAGTTGCTGCCCGACACGGCTGAGCGCATCTTGCCGGATGGCGGGATTGAAGTGGTGATGCTTGACCAACTGCGCGCCGGCGATCTGGTGTTGGTTCGGCCAGGCGCAAGCGTGCCCGTTGATGGCATCGTGGTTGATGGTGAGAGCAGCGTGGACGAGTCGATGATTACTGGTGAGAGCAAGCCGGTGCACAAGCGCCTGCATGAGCGGGTGATTGCCGGTACGGTGAACAGCGCCGGCGCATTGCGCATCGAGGTTCAGCAGGTTGGGGCGCAGACGGCGCTGGCGGGCATCATGCGATTGGTCGAGGATGCGCAGAAGAGCCAGTCGCACGCCCAGACACTTGCGCAGCGCGCGGCGTTCTACCTTACGATCATCGCCATCGCCGCCGGCGCGATCACCTTTTTTGGTTGGCTCATCATCACTGGCCAGCTGTTCGCCGCTGTTCGCAACACAGTGACGGTGCTGGTGATCGCCTGCCCCCATGCACTGGGTTTGGCTGTGCCGTTGGTCGTGGCCATCTCAACAACCCTCTCAGCGCGCAACGGCGTGCTGGTGCGGCAGCGGGCTGCGCTCGAAGAAGCCAAGGATATCGATGTCGTCGTCTTCGACAAGACTGGCACATTGACCAAGGGTGAGCAGGGTGTGGTGGCGGTGGCAACCGCCGGCCTGGATCAACACGAGGCGCTGCGCATCGCCGCCGGGATTGAGGGAGACAGCGAGCACGTTATCGCTGCAGCCGTTCGCAAATACGCAGTGGCGCAGGGAGTTGCGCCGGCCGATGTGTCCAACTTCACCAGTTTGCCCGGGCTCGGCGTGACGGCAACAGTCGATGGCGTGCCGTACTACGCCGGCGGGCCGCGTTTGCTGGAGCAGGAGAACTGGTCTGTGCCGCCTGCGCTGCATGCAGCGCGGCAGCGCGCGGAGGATGCCGGCCAGTCGGTGATCTATCTGGCGAATCGCGGCGGCGTGGTTGCGCTGTTTGCCGTCGCCGATGTGATTCGCGAAGAGAGCCGGGCAGCGGTGCAACAACTGCATGGGCTGGGCGCGAAGGTGGCGATGCTGACTGGCGATAGCGAAGCAGTGGCGCAGGCAGTGGCAAGGGAACTGGGCATCGACACGCATTTCGCGCAGGTGCTCCCGGAACACAAGGCCGACAAGGTGCGCGATCTGCAGCGCAGTGGGAACAAGGTGGCGATGGTGGGTGATGGGGTGAATGACGCGCCGGCGCTGGTCACTGCTGATGTGGGCATTGCAATTGGCGCCGGCACCGACGCGGCAATCGAGAGCGCGGGTATCGTGCTGGTGCGCTCAAACCCGCTCGACGTCGTGAAGATCATCCTGCTCAGTCGCGCGACCTATCGCAAGATGCAGCAGAACCTGTTGTGGGCCGCCGGCTACAACATCATCGCAATTCCGCTGGCGATGGGCGTGCTCGCGCCGAAGGGCATCACGCTTGACCCGGCAGTGGGCGCGCTATTCATGTCGCTCAGCACGATCATCGTCGCGCTCAATGCGCAGTTGTTGCGCAGGGCGCGATTGGGCGGATAGTCTTGTCTGGATTCATGCCGGCAAATCGGGCGTTATTATGCGAATGGTGGCAAATTGCGCGCCATTCGCGCGTTGCATCTCCGCCGGCGTGATGCGAATGAGCGCGCGATCGCTGCCGCCGCCGCCATACACGATCGCCATTTCGAACACGCGCTCGTCCATCAAAAAAATCGCGTCAAAGCCGAAGGGTGGGGTGCCGCCGGCGGGGTAGCCGGTCTGCGTCAGCATTGCATCTGGCGAGGCGATGCTCAACTTTGTCAGTCTGAGCAAGCGCTGCACCGCGCTGCGGTCGGCACGATCTTCCCCTTTCACGATGGCGACGACGATGCGACCGTCCTTTGTGGTCATGCAAACGCTCTTGATGAAATCCCTGGGCGTGACGCCAGCGGCGTGCGCCGCTTCAGCCACCGAATGCGTCGACTGTTCGAAGATCAAGTGGTCGCAGACGATGCGATGCTCCGCGATGAAAGCGCCAAGCCGTTCGTGATACTCATTCCGCATGGTGGCCGGCATTGTGCCATGACAGATCTCTCATTGACGAATCCAGCACAAAAATTGCATACTTCTGACCCATGAGCAAGGGGAGACTGGAAGCCTTTAGCGATGGAGTGATCGCCATCATCATCACGATCATGGTGCTGGAATTACGGGCGCCGGAAGACACCGCGCTTGCCGATTTGCTGCCATTGCTGCCGGTGTTTCTCAGCTATGTGCTGAGCTTCACCTTTGTCGGCATCTACTGGAACAACCATCATCATCTTCTGCACGCCGGCGCCCATATCACCGGTCGTGTGTTGTGGGCCAATCTGCACCTGTTGTTCTGGATGTCGCTCATCCCCTTCGCCACAGCATGGCTAGGCAAGCACCAATTGACCGCGTGGCCCGTGGCGCTGTATGGTGTTGTGTGCTGGATGTGCGGTCTGGCATATTTCATCCTGACACGCGCCATCATCGCAGCGGATGGCAAAGACTCCGTGCTTGTTGCGGCAGTGGGTCGCGATGCGAAAGGACTGTTGTCGCTGGCGTTCTACACTGTCGGCGTCGTGCTCGCGTTCTTTCTGCCGTTGCTTGCCATCGCGCTGTATGTGATTACTGCGCTCATGTGGTTCATCCCAGACCGGCGCATTGAGCGGCGCATTTCGCTCAGCGAGTAACAAACATGGCATGAGATGAATGTGGCGCAACGCGGATCATGTTCAAACACAACAGCGCAGGGCGTTGCATAGAATATCGATGTGATTCAAAGAGTGATGGGCAAGGCGCCTGGCCGGCGATGGCGCGCTTGGCGACAGCGATACGGAGCGCGATCTGCAACAACGCATCGCATTGCTCAAGCACATGCTTGCGGAAGCCGGCATTCCACCTGGCGCAAAAAAACCTCACAGATTTGTGATCTGGCAGGGTTTTTTGCTGCGTGAAGGGATGCCGCTATCGCTGTTCCAGTTGCATGGGACTTGTGCTATCCCGCGCTATGATTGATAGCAGCAGCCGGTAAGGCACAAACACGCGGATGGTGCTGGTCGCTGTGCCGGCGCTGTTCGTTGCGGTCAGTGTTGCTGTGTAGGTGCCCGGCGCATATACATGCGAGGCCACTGGGCCATGTGCCAATGGGCTGCCATCGCCAAAATCCCAGGTGAAGGTGATTGGCTCATCACCGCTGCCTATTGTGGCGGTGAAGTCACTGGTAGGCTGCAGCCGGGCAATGCCGGTGGTGAGCGTGATGGCTGCGCTGCCGGGCGGGATGGGAGTGACCGGTTCGGCTTCCACCGTGATAGTGACGATTGCTGGCGCACTAGCTTGGTTGATGCTATCTGTAACGATCAATTGCAACACCAGCACGCTCGCCGCGCTCGGTGCAGTAAACGTTGGCGCCATTGCGCCAGCGTCACTTAGCGCAACCGGCGTGCCGCTAATTTGCAACCAGCCAAACGTGAGCGGCTGACCCTCAGGATCGGATGAGCCGCCGCCGTTGAGCGTAACCGGCGAATTGACATAGACCGTTTGTGGCGCGCCGGCGTCGGCTACTGGCGGCATATTCGGTGGCGCAACGATTTGCACCGCGGCTGCGGCGTCGTTGTTGCTTGCATCTGTGTCGTTGCTGGCGGTGATGCTGGCGGTGTTCGTGAGGGTTGTGCCAATCAGTGATTGATTGTTGCTCACGATGCCTGTCAGAGTGATCACGCCATTGCTCCCAGCAGCTAGATTGCCCAATGACCACGCGAAGTTGGGACTGCCGTTAGTCTGAGTGATAGCTGCGCCGCTGCTGAACACTCCGGTGATGGTGATGTCCGCTGGCACACCGTCGTTGATGATCACATCGTTGGCAGTGCCCGGGCCGGCGTTGCTGAAGGTCAATGTATAGGTGATTGCGTCGCCCGGCGAGACAGCGGCCGCGCTGGCTTGCTTGGTCAGCCCAACCGCAGCTGTAATGACAACGGTGGAGCAGAGCGTTTGATTGTCGACCGTGACGCAGGCAATGCCGGTGTTGCCAGAAGTGGACGTCAGCATTGCGCTGGCTGTGCCGGCGACAATCGTTCCGGGCGAGGGGACGACGCCTTCAGTTGCAGTAAAGATCACAGTCGTGTCTGGCGTTGTGCCGCCAGCCGGCGCCGGCGTGGAGTTTTGCGTCATGTCGGCCGTGATGGTCGTGGTGCCAAATGGCGCGATGGGGTTTGGCGCCATCGTGGCGTTTAGAATGATCCACGGCGCATGGGTCACTGCAGATGGAAAGGTTCCAGTGATTGCATCGCAGCCAGTTGCGCCAGGGCCGCTGTTGCAACCCCACCAGTTGTTTTCCGCATTGACGGTTGATGTGATATTCCACACCACGCCGAGGCTGTTGTTGACGAAGTTGTTGAAATTGGCGGTGGTGCTGGTGGCGTAGTGGGTGTTGGCGACAGTGCTGTAGAGGCTGCGCGCCAGATTGCGGATGTCGTTGCCGCGAATGTTGGCGTTCGTCACCAGGCCGCGCAGATAGATGCCATTGCTTGAAGTGGCATTTGCGCTGGTGATCGTGTTGCTCATTACGATTGGGTTTTCAACTGCGCCGGCGGCACCGGTGACGTCGGACGTGTCGTTCAGCAGGGCAATGCCAGTCCTGCCCGCGCCGAGATTTGTGATGTTGTTGCCAACAATCTCGACTTGCGTGTATTTACCGTAGCGTGAGCCAGCGCCTACAAACGTTGGGCTTGGATTGAAGGCGATTGCCGATGCAAACGCGCTGTTGATTGTGTTATAGGCAACGCGTTGGGTCGTGGTCACGTCTTGCGATCCATATGTCATCTGGAAATAGGATGTGCTGGAGCCGGCGACGTTGATGGTGTTGCTGCTGATCTCAGTCGCGCCGATTGGCTGCTCGATCAGCACACCGTTATAGCCGGTGTTGGTGATTACGTTGCCGGTGAAGATGACTGCGCCACGATTGCGGTAGAGGTAGATGCCGTAGTCGTTGTTGTTACCGCCGGCGATGATGTTGTTGGTGACGGTCACCACGGCAGATGTGTTGAGTGGTTTGATCAGCATGCCTACACGCGAGCCGCTCAACCCTGGGCTGATGACGGTGAAGCCCGAGAAGACCACTGTGCCGGCATCGCCAGCCAGCGGTTCAATGTGCACCAAGCCAGTGCTGGCCGGCGGCAGGTTTTGCCCGTTGATGATCGTTGTTGCCGGCCCCGCACCTGTCACGGTGACCGATTTCGTGATGTTGACTTGTGATTCAAGATAGTTGCCCGAAGCCACACTAACATTGCCGCCGGTGATCACACCTTGAATGCCGCCTTGCACGGTGGCAAAGGAGTCACAACCAAATTGGGTTGCTGGCCCTGCGCCATCAGGATCGGCGTCGATCGCTGTGCCGGTCCAGTCATCATCGACAAAGGTGGTGTTCGGTGGCGTGCACGGCAGGCTGTATGCCGGCGCCAGCACTAGAGGTGTGTTTGGAGCAGATGCCTGCACGCTTGCTGGTTGTGCTGCGCTGGCAATCATCAGCATCAGCATGACAGACAGGCCGGCGCGGATGCCGCTTGCGGCGCGATGCTTTGCAGTGAAAAAAGGTATTGCTGTGTTGGGTGGATGCATGATGATGTGATCTTACGAACATTGACGCACACACACCTCGTGCAAAGGCAATGTCACGGTGGGCTATATCGTTAACGCGTGTCCGCAACCATCTCTTTTGTATTCTGTATCTGGCGATTTCTGACTATTTATTGGGTTCCGCATTGATCGCTTTCCAGAGTGGTTGTGGTGCAAGCGCAGTGAAGTTTTCTCGCTGGCGTCGATTGCGCAGCCGTTACAATGACGCTCCCATGTTTTACGATCAAGCTACCATTCACGTGCGCGCCGGCAAAGGCGGCGACGGCCTCAGCAGTTTTCGCCGCGAGGCCTATGTGCCGATGGGCGGGCCGGATGGCGGCAATGGCGGTCGCGGTGGGAATGTAATTCTCGTCGTCAACAAACACCTCAATACGCTTTCGCACTTTCAGCACAAGCGCAAGTTTGTGGCCGAGGACGGCAGGAATGGCGGCAGTCAGGATAAGACCGGCCGCGGTGGCAAACCGCGCTATGTTGAAGTGCCGCCTGGCACCATTGTGCGGGATCTCGACACGAACGCGGTGCTGGCCGACCTTGTTCAGCACGAGCAGCAATTTGTGGCGGCGAAAGGCGGGCGTGGCGGGCGCGGCAATGCCATGTTCGCCACAGCCACCCACCAGGCCCCGCGCCACGCAGAAAATGGCGCGCCCGGTGAATCACGCACGTTGCGGCTGGAGCTGAAGCTGATCGCCGACATCGGTCTGGTGGGGCTGCCCAACGCCGGCAAAAGCACGCTGCTTTCGGTGTTGACCGCTGCGAAGCCGAAGATTGCCGATTATCCCTTCACCACGCTGCGCCCCAACCTTGGCGTCGCGCAGATCGCAGCCGATCGCGCAGTGGTGATTGCCGATATCCCCGGTCTGATTGAAGGCGCGAGCGAGGGCGTCGGCCTCGGCCATGAATTTTTGCGCCACATCGAGCGCACGCGCGTGCTGATTCACTTGCTTGATGGCATGAGCGACGACCCGCTCAAGGACTATTACACCATCAACGCCGAGTTGAAGGCGTTTGGGCATGGCCTGGCTGAGAAGCCGCAGATCATTGCGATGACGAAGATGGATCTGCCAGATGCGCGCGCAGCCTTCGATCTGTATGTGACGGAAGGGCAATTACGCGATGCCACCGATGTGACGGAAGATGAGTTGGATGCGCTGATTGCGCAAGACGCCTTCGCCAAACCGCCGCTGCCGGCGCTGCCCATCTCCTCGGCGAATGGCGCGCATGTGCGTGACCTGATCAACCGCGCAGTGCGTGTGCTGGATCTGCTGCCGCCATTGCCCGAAACCGAGATCACCCCTGAGCCGGCGTTGGTGATGGAGCCGGATCAGCCGCAGTTCGAGATCAAGCGCGAGGGTGGGGGTTATCGCATTTTCTCCGATATGCTGGAGCGCAAAGTGTTGATGACACGCTGGGATTTGGACGATTCGGTGCTGCGTTTCCAGCGCACCCTGGAGCGCAGCGGCATCGGTCCGCAATTGGAACGCATGGGCATCCAGCAAGGCGACACAGTTTACATTGGCGACTATGAATTTGAGTGGGGCGTGTGAGCGCGTCGGCGGAGAAGCGCGATGTGACAGACTGCCATGCAGCGGCTAACATAGCCTTATCGTGATGGATTCTGTCTCACCCACCACAGCGCCGGCCTCTGGCAAACGCACCCTTCATCTGACGCAAACGTTCTCATACTATGCTGCCTTCATCGGGCTTGGCTTTGTGTCGGCCATGTTCGGGCCGACACTTGGCGGCCTCGCAGCCAATACCGGCAGCACGCTTGGCGCCATCAGCGTGATCTTCGTCGCCAACTCCATTGGCCGCCTGGCCGGCTCGCTGGTCGCCGGTCGCCTGCTCGACCGCGTCAAGGGTCATCCCATCGTCGCCGCTGGTTTTGGCCTCATGGCATTGTTCATGGTGCTTATCCCCAACCTCGACGCGCTCTCGGTGATGGTGGCCGTCTTCTTCTTCCTGGGCATCGCGCAAAACTTCATCGATGTTAGCACAAACACGCTGATCGTGTGGCTGCACGGCAGTCGCGTCGGCCCCTACATGAATGCGCTGCACCTCATGTTTGGTGTCGGTGCATTTATCGCACCCATCATCGCGGCGGTCACATTTGGCGCCAGCGGCGATATCAAGCTTGGTTACTTTGTCGTGGCTGCGTTGCTGCTGCCAATGGTGGTCTGGCTGTTGCGCATGCCCAGCCCGCCACGCCGCGCCACCGCGAAGCAGGGGGTGGCCGGCAATGTGCGCTGGTCGCTGGTTGCGTTGGTCGCGCTGTTCTTCTTCGTCGCCGTTGGCGCAGAAGTGGGCATGTCGGCCTGGACATTCAGCTATGGTGTGGCGCTGGGGTTGGACAAGGCGACGACGGCAGCGGCGCTAACCTCGGTTTACTGGGGCGCATACAGCTTTGGCCGGCTGATCTCCATTCCCATCGCGGTGCGGGTGTCGGCGCAGCGCGTGCTGCTCGTCGATCTATTCGGTCTGATCATCAGCGCGGCAGCATTGGTGCTGTTTGGCCGCAGCGCGCCGGCGCTGATGTGGATCAGTGTCGCTGGCATCGGGCTGTCAATCGCGTCGGTCTTCCCGACCATGCTCACCTTCGCCGGCAGCCACATGAACGTCACCGGCAAGATCAACGGCATGCTGTTTGCCACCGCCAACCTCGGCAGCATGTTCTTCCCGTGGCTGATCGGCCAGATGTTCGAACCCGTCGGTCCGCACTCGCTCGCGATGATCATCTTCGGAATCGGCATCGCTGCGCTCATGCTGTTTTTGTCCATCAATCGGCTGTTCAACCAACCTCGTGACGTGGCGCAGAAATCCGCTTGAGTGAAGATTACCCATGGCTACAACGACTGCTCCTGCATTCGATTCAAACAAGATCACTGGTGTCAGCCGCTTGCAACTCGCCGGCTATTTCATGGTTTTCATCGCGCTCGGTCTCAGCACCGGCTCGGTTGGCCCGTCGCTTGCAAACCTGGCGGCGCACACTGGCGTCACACTTGCCGCCATCAGTATCGTCTTCACTGCGCGCTCGTTGGGCTACATGATTGGCTCGCTTGCCAGTGGCCGCGCCTACGACCGCATCAAAGGCCATCCGATCATCGCCGTGGCGTGCGCGTTGCTGGCCAGCATGTTCATCGCCACGCCGCTCATCACGCAGCTATGGCCGCTGGTGCTGGTGATGTTTGTGTTGAGCCTGGCGGAAGGCGCGATTGACGTCGGCGGCAACACGCTGGTGGTGTGGACGATCCCCGGCAATGTCACGCCGTTCATGAATGCACTGCATTTCTTCTTCGGCGTTGGCGCGTTTATTGCGCCTATCATCATTGCGCAAAGTATCACGCTCACTGGCGATGTGAACTGGGCATTCTGGGCGATTGGGTTGTTGGTGCTACCGATGCTGGTGTGGCATCTGCGTGTGCCCAGCCCTGCGCATCCTGTTGTTGAGGTTGCTGGTGCGGAGAGCCGGCCGGCGACGCACTGGCCGCTTGTTCTCTTGATCGCTGTGTATTTCTTTTTGTATGTCGGCATGGAGATCGCCTATGGCGGCTGGATTGCGAGCTATGCAGTGGCGATTGGCTATGGCAATGCGGCAGCAGCGGCCATGTTGACGTCGGCATTCTGGGGTGCGCTCACCGCTGGCCGGCTGCTCTCCATTCCCATCGGCTCGCGCGTCAAACCCAGCACCATCCTGTGGGCAGATCTCATCCTGTGTGCCGGCTTTGTCATATTGATGCTGTTTGGGCATGGCGCGACATGGGTGCTGTGGGCCGGCACGATTGGCATTGGCGTCGGGATGGCGACGATGTTCCCAACCATGATCTCGTACGCCGAGACGCGCATGAAGATCACCGGCAAGATGACGAGTATCTTCCTCACCGGCAGCAGCATCGGCGGCATGACGCTGCCGCTGTTCACCGGGATGCTGTTCGAGAGCGCTGGCCCTCAGATCATGCTGTGGGTCGTGCTGGTCACGACGATTTTGACCGCGTTGTCGTTTGCCGCCGTGACGCTGGTGGCGAATCGCAGAGCGCGGAGTGATGCACGATGATGAAAATTGAGACGCTGGCAGTTCACGCTGGCCGCGAGATCGAGCCGGCCACCGGCGCAGTCACGCCGTCGATCACGCTGGCAACGACCTTTGAGCGAGATGCCGACGGCGGCCTGTCGCGCCCGAATGTCTACACGCGTATTGATAACCCAAATCGCCACGCGCTTGAGCGCGCGCTGTGCACGCTGGAGGGCGGCGATGAGGCTGCCGCGTTTGCGTCGGGCATGGCGGCTACGTCGGCAGTATTGCAGGCGCTTGCGCCAGGCGATCACGTCATCGCCGGCGACGACACCTACTTCGGCACGCGCAATCTGCTCAAGACTGTCTATGCGCGCTGGGGCGTGGAGATGGATTTCGTTGATCCTGTTGATGCCGAGAATTTTGCGCGCGCCATTCGGCCAAATACAAAGCTGATCTGGGTTGAGACGCCATCGAACCCCAGCTTGAAGATCACCGATGTCGCGCGCGCTGCGATGATCGCGCACGACGCCGGCGCGTTGCTCGCTGTCGACAACACATGGGCCACGCCATTGCTGCAACAACCTTTCCTGCATGGCGCTGATATCGTGATGCACTCGACGACGAAATACATCGGCGGCCACAGTGATGTGCTGGGCGGCGCCGTCATCACCCGCGATCAACCTGAGTTCATGCAGCGCATACGCCAGTATCAGACACTGGGCGGGGCGGTGCCGGCGCCATTTGATTGCTGGCTGCTTCTGCGCAGCATCCCCACGTTGCCCTATCGCGTGCGGGCACATTGTGAGAATGCAGCGAATGTTGTCGCATTTCTCGATCAGCACCCAAAGATTGAGCGCGTAAACTACCCTGGGCTTCCGACGCATCCGAATCACGGCATCGCTGCAAGGCAGATGCGAGCGGGGTTTGGCGGCATGTTGTCGGTGCAGGTGAAGGGCGGTGCAGCGGAAGCATTGGCAGTAGCGGCGAAGGTGAAGGTGTTCACGCGTGCCACCAGCTTGGGCGGCGTGGAAAGCCTGATTGAGCATCGCGCATCGATAGAAGGCCCTGGCACGCCGACGCCGGCGAACCTCTTGCGCGTCAGCATCGGTCTCGAACATGCCGATGACCTCATCGCAGATCTGGAACAAGCTTTGCGCTGATTGCTCGCTTGTGATGGACTTCATCAAGATCAAATTCAGCCATGAAGACGCAATCTCTTCCCAATTCCACGCTCGCGCCATCGGTGCTGTGCCTCGGCACCGCTGATTTTGGCGCGCGCATCCCGCGTGAAGATGCCTTCGCCTTGCTCGATGCGTTTGTCGCCGCCGGCGGCACATTCATCGACACCGCCGAGGTCTACAACGACTGGGTGCCAGGTGAGAAGAGCCGCAGCGAGAAGCTCATTGGCGCGTGGCTGGCGCAACGTGGTGACCGCGAACGCCTCGTCATCGCGACCAAAGGTGCGCATCCCCGCCTGCAATCGATGACCAAGCCGCGCATGACGCGCAAAGAGATCGAGCAGGATGTGAATGCGAGCTTGAAAAACCTGCGCGCCGGCGTGATTGACCTGTATTGGTTGCACCGTGATGATCCCGCAACGCCGGTGGAGAAAATCATCGAAACGCTGAATGCACAGGTGCGCGCCGGCAAAATCCGGTATTTTGCCTGCTCGAACTGGCGAGTCGATCGCATCCGTGCGGCGAATGCGTATGCAGCCAGGCATGGTGTGCAGGGCTTCGTTGCGAACCAGCCGATGTGGAGCCTGGCGCAGGTGCCACAAGCGGCGCTTGCCGATCAAACCTGCGTGGTGATGGACGACGCGATGCATGCATTGCATCTCGAAACGCAACTCGCATGCGTGCCTTATTCATCGCAGGCCAACGGTTTCTTTCAGAAGGTGGCACGTGGCGCAGTGAGTGCGATGAATGCATCACAGTTTCGCATGTATGGCGGCGAAGAAAATATGCAGCGCGCCAGGCGTGCGCAGTCGGTGGCGCAGGAAACCGGCCTTGCCATCAGCGAAGTCGTGCTGGCTTACCTGCTCTCGCAATCGTTCGCCGTGTTCCCCATCATCGGTTGCCGCACACTGGCGCAACTGCAGGACACGCTCAGCGCGCACGACAAACGCCTGACGCCGGCGCAGGTGGCGTTTTTGGAACGCGGAAAGTAGCGCCGGCGGGATCGCCATTTCCCTTCCTGATAGAAGGTGGGATTGCCGTAGCGACGGTTTTGACTTTGGGAATCTACCTTAAGCAGTGGTCAGATCGGCCAGCAGGTTCATCGGCACAGCAGCGATGCCGACGATGCCGGGCCCGGTATGCACGCCCAGCACCGGCGAGATGCGCATCACTTCCATCTTTGCCACCTTCAACTTGCTCATCGTCAGTTGTTTCAGCGCCTCGGCCCGCTCTGCCCAGCGACCATGCAGCACGGTGACCCACAGCGGCGGGTCGCCGTACATGCTGCGCAGATGATTTGCGATGAAATCGAGCGCGCCATTCACAGTGCGATTGCGGCCTACATTGGTGTATTTGCCGTCGGCGTGATCGACACGGATGATTGGCTTGATGCCGAGGATGGCGCCGGCGGCTGCCTGCACGCGTCCGATGCGCCCGCCGCGCGCCAGATATTCCAGCGTCTCCAGCGTGTAGATGATCTCGTTCTGGTTGCGGATCTCGGCCATGCGCCGCTTGATCTGGTCGAGCGACCAGCCGGCTTTCACGCCGAACGCAGCTGCCATCACCTGAAAGCGTTCGCCGCCGGAGAGCGTCATGCTGTCCCACAGTTCAACCCGCGCTTCTGGCGCGGCTGCCTCTGCGCCAAGCCGCGCGCTGTTTAGCGTGCCGCTCAAGCCCGATGACACATGGATCGACAGGATGTCGGCGTCGCCGGCCTGCGCGAGTTTGCGATAGATGTCTGTGAACAGCGCCGGTGACGGCTGCGCGGTGGTGGGGATGGCCGGCCGCATTGCCTCAAGCCGGTTATAGAAGTCATCCGCGCTGATATCGCTCGAATTCACTTCACGGTCGGGAAACTGAATGAGGAGCGGTGCGGCAGTGACGTTGAGTGCTGCGGTCTCTTCGACGGGCATGTCGGCGGCGCTGTCGGTGACGATTTTCATGGGTGTTGTGATGTGTGGCGGTTTTACGTGCGAACCACGGGCGAACTTCGTGGTCAATGTGCGCGAAGTGTAGTCGAACGCTACCACTCCTTCAAGATCAGCGCGTTCATCGCTGCGCGTTCGACGAGTGATGACAACACGATGTATTCATCGATGGCGTGCAAGCCGTCGCCCACTGCGCCGAGTCCATCCATCGTCGGGGCAATAGTGCAGGTGAAAGAGGCGTCGCTGCCGGCGCCGCTCGGTCCGTGCGTCAGCGCCATCACCGGCGACACGATCTCCTTCATGCGCTCGAAGATGCGCAGTCGCTCGTCATTGCATTCCATCGGCGGGCGTTCGAACTTGCCGCGCACTTCCACCCGCGCGCCCGGCAGCACCGGCTTGAGTGAGTGAATCTGCTCGGTGAGCCAGTCGGCATCGGCCTGTTTGTTGGCGCGCGTGTCGATGTGAATCTCGCAGCGATCAGGGATGACGTTGCGCGCGACGCCACCGTTGATCTCGGCCACTGTCGTGGCGATGCCGCGCGGGTAGTCGGTGAGCGATTGAATCTTCAGAATATGATGCGCCATCTCCTGGATGGCGTTGATGCCGCGCTCGTGCCCGCCGCCGGCGTGCGATGCAAGCCCATGCGTCACCACCGTGAAATCACCCACACCGCGCCGCGAGGACTTTAGCCTGCCGTCGGTCAGCGCCGGCTCCACGCACATCACCAGCGCCGCGCCACGCGCCTGCGCCTCAATCAGTTCGCGCGAAGTGTGGCTGCCGGTCTCTTCGTCGCTGGTGAACAGCACGCGAATTTCGCGATTAGGGAATTCGCCCAGGGCCTGCAATGACTGGATCGCATAGAGCGAAATCACATGGCTGGCTTTCATGTCGAACACACCCGGCGCGTAGAGCCGGCCGTTCTCGATCTTGTAGCGCGCCGCAAACGAGCCGCGCGGATGCACCGTATCCATGTGCAGGATCATAGTGATGGGCGCGCCGGCGCCTTTGTTCCACACGCCCAGCACGTGGTCGCCAGTCACGGGCTGTGAAAACACCGTGACATCTGCGCCACGCGCCTTCAATTCAGCCTGGATGATCTTGCCGACCTCATCGACACCGGCTTTGTCGGCGGTGAACGATTCGGCTTTGCAGATGGCGGTGAGCAGCGTCGTCATCGCCGGCAGTTGTTGGTTGAGGTAGTCAATCAAAGCAGTCATGACAATTGTTCAGTTTTGAGTTGCGCGGGTCGAATTGCGGATGGTTTGTCGTAAATTGTCAACCAAACCCGACCTGCAAAAAAGATTCAAAAGATTCATTCGCTCTCTTCGCCTTTCAAGCGCGCCATCAGCGTGCGATAGAAATACGCCGGCGGCTGCACGCGCGCAAACCGCGCAGTGTAGGGGCTGGCATGCACGCTCACACGATCGCCATCCTTCAGCACGATTTCATTCTGCCCGTCAGCAGTCAGGATTGCCTGGTGGTCGGTATGCACAATCACCTCGACGGTCGAGCCTTGCGACAGCACCACCGGTTTATCCAGACTCAGGTGCGGCGCAATGGGCACCAGCACAAAATTTTTCAATGTCGGCGGCAGGATGGGGCCGCCGGCGGCCAGCGCGTAGGCCGTGCTGCCGGTCGGCGTCGCGACGATCAGGCCGTCACAAGCGTAGGTGGTGAGTGGGCTGCCATCTACGCGCGTCTCCAGCCGCACGATGCGCGCCAGGGTGCCACGCCCGACCACCACATCATTCAAGGCATCATGCTGGCCCAGATTGTCGCCATTGCGATGAGCTTCGGCGCGTATCATGATGCGCTCTTCGAGCCAGTGCTCTCCCTGCAACATGCGCAGCAGCGCCTCGCGCCAGTTGTTTGGCGTCATCTCACTGAGGAAGCCGAGCCGGCCCATGTTGACCGAGGTGACCGGCACGTTGTGAGGCGCAGCCACGCGCGCCGCGCGCAGCGTGCTGCCATCACCGCCCAGCACCACGATCAGATCGACTTTGTCAATAAAGCTGCGCAGCGCCGGCGTATCCCACGTCTTGGCGCGGTAGGCTTGCACGCCCCAGTCGCCAAGCGTATCGGCAATCTCCGCCGCCACCACGCGCGTTTCCGGCAATTTGGGATGATCGAGGACGCCAACAGCCTTCATCATTTTTTATCTCCCGCACATCGCCAAGGCGCTAAGAGATCTGCTCTGTGCGGCTTCGCGCACTTGTGAGAGATTCCTGTTGTGTCAGCCATGTGGTGAGGTCGGATCGCGGGATGGCAGTTTGCGTGCCGTTGGCCATGTTGCGAATGAGAACGGTGTTTGCAGCGAATTCATCACCGCCGGCGATCGCGGCGAATGCGATGCTCTTGCGGTTGGCATATTTCAACTGATCGCTGAGACCTTTCTTCTCGTAGTAAATCTCGGTCGCGATGCCGGCTTCGCGCAATTCGGCAGCCAGCTTCAGGTAGTCCTGCATGCGCTCGGCTTGCATCGTCGTCACCAGCACCTGCGCCGGCGTCGCGGCATCCGCCTTCAGCACGCCCTTTTCGATCAATCGCATCACCAGCCGGCTCAACCCGATCGAAATGCCGACGCCGGGCAGTTTCTCATTCGTGAAGAACGATGCGAGATCATCGTAGCGCCCGCCGCTGCAGATGCTGCCGAGATCGGGCTGCGAGAGCAGCTTGGTCTCATACACGGTGCCGGTGTAGTAGTCCAGCCCGCGAATGATGGTGAGGTCGACCTTGAAGAACTCATCCGGCACGCCGAGGCTGCGCACCGCTTCGACCACCGTCGCAAGCCCGCTCACGCCCTGCGCGTATTTCTCGCCACCCGCCGGCGACTCCGCCAGCGCATCAATCATCTCGCGCAAAAACTGCAACACCGCATCGGTGGTTTTCTCGTTGCTCGACGCGATGAAATCCAGCACCACGCCGGCTTGCGCCTCGCTCAAGAGCGCCTTGGTCAACAGCGCCGCCTGCACTTTCTCGCGGCCAATCTTTTCGAGATCGTCGATGGCGTGCAGTGTCTCAGTGATCTGCTCGGGCCGCAGGGCGAGCGCTTCGAGAAAACCCTGCATCATGCGGCGATTGTTGATGCGAATCTGGAACGGCCCGATCTCCATCTGCCGAAAAATCTGGTAGATGATGCTCGGAATCTCGGCATCGGCAAGCAGGCTGACCGAGCCGCGCCCGATCACGTCGATGTCGGCCTGATACAACTCGCGATAGCGGCCGGCCTGCGGTCGCTCGCCGCGCCACACCTTTTGAATCTGATAGCGGCGAAACGGGAAGACCAGCTTGTCTTTGTGCATCGCCACATAGCGCGCCAGCGGCACGGTCAGGTCGAAGTGCAGTGCGAGATCGGTGTCGGCGCTCTCGCCCGGGCCGGCGCTCAGGCGCGCCAGCGCGTAAATCTCTTTCTCATTGCCGCCCTTCGATGTCAGCACGTCCTTGCGCTCGACCGCCGGCGTCTCGATCGGCGAGAAGCCGTAGCGCTCGAAGGTGTCGCGGATGATGGCGACGCAGCGATTGAAGACGATCTGTTCGGCGGGTAACAATTCGGGGAAGCCGCTGAGCGGCTTGGGCGTGACGGCAGGCATGATGCTAATGAAATGTGTGTTTTGCGGCGCGGGCCGCGAGTGCGTAGTCTACTCGCATCACCAAATCGCGGCCGGCTTGAAGCGAAAACCGCGCAGTGAGCGTGAAGCGTATTCGCCGGCGTCGCTCAGCGGCATGGCAACGTAGCCTTCGTGTGTCAGTTGATAGAACGTCGCTTCGTGGCGGTCGACGTCGATGATCCAGTATTCGGGGATGCCGGCAGTCTGGTATTCCTGAAACTTCGTGATGCGATCGAGGCTGCGGTTGCGCGCGTCGCTGATTTCGACGGCCAGCGCGACGCCGTGGCTGTTCACGTAGTCTTCCTGCACCGTTTCGACGAACTCGTGCGGCACATAGAGCAAATCCGGCTCACGGCCGCGCCGCATCTCCTCGGGCATGCGCATCGCGAAAGGCGCCGGGATGACCAGGCCGAGACTGCTCTCTTCAACATATTCACCGAGCAGCGCGAGCAAACGGTCTCGCATCTGCAATTGCGCCGGCGACAGGTCCGGCAGCAATTCGATCTCGCCGTTCACCCATTCGAACAGGCGGGTGTCATCGTGCCGGGCATATTGGTTGAAGGGAATCACGGCGCAGATGGTAATCAGTAATCGGCAATACGCAACCTGCAAACGGCATCAGGCAGCGCGGCATTGCTCGCGCCAGGCGCAAAAATCGTCTAGCAGGCGCAGAATGACCGGATGCACTGGCCGGCCTTCGAGTGTGCCGGCGGCAACTTCGCGCAAATGGAATTGCCCCAGTCGCTGCCCTTCGTTGACGATTGCGCTCTCTGTCAGCGCGCCGGCGCGCCAGAAAAACACATGCCAGATGCGCGTTGGCGATTCCAACTCAGTCGATGTAAAGAAGCGCAGCGCTTCCATCGGCGCGTTCAATGTCAACTCCTCAAATACTTCGCGCACGGCTGCTTCGAGCGGGCTTTCACCGTCTTCCACGCGCCCGCCCCATGTCCCCCAATATCCGGGATAGGCAATGCCCTGCTTGTCGTCACGCAGTTGCAACACCAGCCGGCCTTCGTCGTCCTCAACGAACACAGCGGCGATGTGATATATCGGCTGGCTCATGGATTTAGCAAAATGATGCCTGAGCGCGCGCCGAGCGTGATCTCACTGTCGACCTGGTTGCCCGACATCGTCTTGTAGGGCTTGTCGACCTTCCACTTTTTCTCCTCGGCCGTTGGGTTCACCAGCACGATGCCATTCGTGAATGCGCGCTGATAGATGCCGCTGTCGAGTTTGGTGTAGGCGTCGCTCGGCGCGCCGATGGGGGCGGCGAGAATCGAATCGGCGCTGAAGGCGGGGTCGCCGGCGTCAAACTGGAAATAGGTGTGCTTGCCGTTCTTGCCCAGCAGATACGACGCAACGGAGTAGCTGATCCATTGGCGAATCGTGTCGCTTGGCGTGTCACTCGCGCTTAATCGCGTCGTGATCAGCACCACGCGATCGTCCTGTGAAATGGTGCTGAGGTAATCGATGTCGCGCTTCCAGGCAGCTTCACTGCGAAATTCGGTCGTTTTGCTGATCGGCGAGCGCAGGAACTCCTCGATATGCACGCCGTCGACGATCGCCGAAAGATCGCGAGCGTTCTGCGCATCCTCATTGTAGGCGGTGCCATCTGTCCATAGATAGCCGCCAACGAGCAGCAACTTGTCTGGCACGCGCGCGCGAATGGCGCGCAGCAGCCCTTCGACGGCATCGCGGCGCTGGTCGTCGGTGAAGACCTTTGTGCCGGTATAGATCGGCGAGTTGGTCCGGCGGATAAGATCGACGCCGACGTTGTTCAGAATTGCGCCTTGTGTCTGCGTGTCTGAGATCACCCTGGCGACATTCTCGGCGAGCTGGTTGCGCACGTCGGCATCGCGGATGTTCAGCAGCGGCGCGGTGTTGTCGGCGCTGCTCATCACCACGCGCTTGCGGCTGTCGAACAAGAGCCAACTGGCCTTGTCTTCCTTCAGGTCATCGAGCTGGCCAGCCGGCGCGACATACACCTGTTCCTCGCTGAGCGTGATGAGCAACTGGTTGCGCTGCTGCTTGTATGCATGCGCACCGGCGCCCAGCGCCAGATCGAGGAAGCCAGGGAAATCGGCGCTCTCTACGCGATCGCTCCACAGACCGATGGTGGCTGTGCTTTCCTGCGGTTTCAGCACGGGCTGCGGCGTGGGTTGTGCCAAGGTGGGGGTGGGCAAAGGCACCAGGGTTGGTGTGGGGCTGGCTTCGGGCAGGGGCGCCGGCGTCACAAAAGCCACCGGCGATGGGATGGCGCTTTCAGCTTCACGCGGCGTCGGCAGCGCTGCGCAGGCTTGCAAGATAAAAGAGCCAAGAATCAGGAGCCAGGATAGCGTTCTCCTGACGGCTGGTTCTTGGCGCTTGGATCCAGGCTTCTGTTTTTTAGACTCCAAATGCATCTTTTAGTTTGTCGAAGAAGCCTTTTTCGTGCTGTGGCACCACATCCTTGCCCAATGTCTTGGCCAACTCCGCGAACAGGCGTTTTTGATCGGCGTTCAAATTCTGGGGCACCTGCACATTCACCAGCACGAGCTGATCGCCGCGTGTGCTGCGACGCACGTGTGGCACGCCCTTGCTCTTCAAGCGGAACACGCTGCCGCTTTGCGTGCCGGCGGGGATGGTCAGCTTCTCCCGACCATCGACCGTCGGCACTTCGATCTCATCGCCCAACGCGGCCTGCGCCACGTTCACCGAAAGCTCAACGATGATGTCCTCGTCTTTGCGGCGGAAATATGGGTGTGGCGTGACATTGATCACGACATACAAACTGCCCGCCGGCCCGCCATTCACGCCTGGTTCGCCCTCGCCAGTCAGCCGGATCTGTGTGCCGGTGTCTACGCCGGCGGGGATGTTGACTGAGAGCGTGCGGGTGACGCGCGTCTGCTTGCGACCGCCGCACTGCTTGCAAGGCACAGTGATGACCTCGCCGCTGCCGTTGCAAGTGGGGCAGGTCGTAACGTTGACGAAGGAGCCGAGAATGCTCTGCTGCACGCGGCGCACTTCGCCGGTGCCGTTGCAGGTGCGGCAGCGGGTGGGGCTGGTGCCGGGTTCGCTGCCGCTGCCAGTGCAGCGCGCGCAGGTCTCATTACGCACAATCTCGATTTCCTTCTCCACACCGAACACGGCTTCGAGAAAATCAAGCTTCAGGTCATGGCGCATGTCGGCCCCGCGCCGCGGGCCGCGCCGCTGCTGTGTATTGGCACGCGCGAAACCACCGAAGAACTCGCTGAAGATGTCGTTGATGTCGTTGAAGCCGGCGCCGCCAAAGCCATCCGCGCCGGCAAAGCCGCCCTGCGTCGCCGCATGGCCATAGCGGTCATACGCGGCGCGCTTCTGGTCATCGCTCAACACCTCGTAGGCTTCGTTGACCTCTTTGAACTTGGCCTCGGCATCTGGCGCCTTGTTCACATCGGGATGAAGCTGGCGCGCCATCTTGCGGAACGCCTTCTTGATGTCGTCCGCGTTCGCGCCTTTCGCCACGCCCAGCACTTCGTAGTAGTCGCGTTTCGTTGTTGCCATGGAGTGATCGACAAATAGTAATTGGCAACTGGCGTTGCCAGCGCTCAGTCATCAATTTACTAATCGTCGCTTAACCTTTGGGATTACTTCGTCTCGCGGAACTCGCCTTCGACTACGTCATCGGGCGAGCTGCCGCCGGCGTCGTTATTGCCTGCGCCGTTTGCGCCGGCGGTCGCGCTATCCGCAGCCGCGCTGCCGGCCTCGCCAGGATTCTGATACATCGCCGCGCCGATCTGACTGAAGGTGTTCTTCAGATCCTCAGTGGCGCTGCGCATCACGCTCACGTCTTCGCCGGCGATGGCCTGGCGCACCGCAGTGATCTTGCCTTCCAGTTCGCTCTTCTTCTCAGCAGGGATTTTGTCGCCGTTCTCGCGGATGAACTTCTCGGCCTGATAGGCGGAGTTATCGCCATCGTTGTGCGCCTCCACCCGCTCACGGCGCAACTTGTCTTCGGCGGCGTGCGCCTGACCTTCCTTCACCATGCGATCAATCTCATCCTTTGCCAGGCCGGATGATGCCTGAATGGTGATATGCGCCGTCTTGCCCGTAGCCTTGTCGGCGGCGGT
>CAZPVX010000003.1:182023-182440 GCA_964590135.1 uncultured Anaerolineae bacterium
GTTGGCGTCAATGTCGAACGACACTTCAACCTGCGGGATGCCGCGCGGCGCCGGCGGGATGCCATCCAGGATGAACTTGCCGAGCGACTTGTTGTCGCCGGCCATCGGGCGCTCGCCCTGCACGATGTTGATCTCCACACTGGTCTGGCTGTCGCTGGCCGTGCTGAAGATCTGGCTCTTCTTGGTGGGGATGGTCGTATTGCGTTCGATCAACGGGGTTGCCACACCGCCCAACGTTTCGATGCTGAGCGTGAGCGGTGTCACATCGAGCAGCAGCACGTCGCGCACTTCACCGCCCAGCACGCCGGCCTGGACCGCCGCGCCGACTGCCACCACCTCATCAGGATTGACGCTGCGGTTTGGCTCCTTGCCAAACTCGCGTTTCACGGCTTCCTGCACCGCCGGCATGCGCGTCAT
>CAZPVX010000004.1:0-5687 GCA_964590135.1 uncultured Anaerolineae bacterium
ATCGAGCCGTTGGCCAGCACAAACCCGGCCGTGCCGCCCGGGGCCAGGTGATACAGGAAATGCTGCACCCAGGCGAAGTTGGCGTTGCCCGCCGGCGGCGCGCCATAGACCCAGCGCTTGTCGTCCTTCAGCAGTTCGCCGCGCCAGTCGCTGTCGTTGAACGGCGGGTTGGCCAGCACATAGTCAGCCTTGAGGTCGGGGTGCTTGTCGGCGTGGAAGGTGTCGCCGTGCGCAATCTGCGCGTCGATGCCGCGGATCGCAAGGTTCATCTTGGCCAGGCGCCAGGTGGTGTAGTTCGACTCCTGTCCGTAAATGGAGATGTCGCCGATCCTACCGGCGTGCGCCTCAATGAACTGTTCGCTCTGCACGAACATGCCGCCCGAGCCGCAGCACGGGTCGTAGATGCGGCCCTTGTAGGGCGCGAGCATCTCGACCAACACGCGCACCACGTGCGAGGGCGTGTAGAACTGCCCGCCGCTCTTGCCCTCCGCGCTGGCGAAACGCGAGAGGAAATACTCGTACACCCGGCCGAGTGTGTCCCTGGCGCGCTCGGCGGCGTCGCCCAGCGCGATGTCGCTGACGAGGTTAATGATCTGCCCGAGCCGCTGCTTGTCGAGCGCGGGCCGGGCGAAGTCCTTCGGCAACACACCCTTGAGCGAGGGGTTGTCGCGCTCGATCGCGGTCATCGCATCGTCCACCAGCGCACCGATGGTGGGCTGCGGCGCGTTGGCCTTCAGAAATGCCCAGCGCGCCTCCCTGGGAACCCAGAAGATGCTGGCAGCGCGATATTCGTCCGGGTCTTCCGGGTCGGCGCCTTGCGCCGTCTGGGCTTCAAGCTCGCTGTGCTTGGCCTCGAACGCATCGGAGATGTATTTCAGGAATATCAGCCCGAGCACGACGTGCTTGTACTCGGCCGCGTCCATATTGTTGCGCAAGGCGTCAGCGGCGGCCCAGAGCTTGGCCTCAAAGCCCAGATTTGCCGCGGTGTTTTTCTTCACAGTGGCGTCTTTCTTCGTTCGTGGCAATTCGCACCTCATCCCAGACACAATTGTTTATCAAACGTCAATTCTGGATAAGAAAAGCCCTGTCATTCTGCGTCCATTTTCGGGTCAAAGACGGTTATAACGCATCGAATTTGGCTGAAAATGGACGCAGAAACTCTACTGAATGAAACTGCTTCCCTGAGGTTTTTGTCCGTCATTCCCACGCAAACGGGAATCCAGGCGTGTGTCGGCTCTGGATGCCGGCCCTCTGCGAGGATCTTCGACCTGCGCGGGCATGACGATGTGAAATCCTGAAAACTTCAGGTAATCAGTGAATGAAATCAAAAGCACAGTTCGGTAGAGTTCCTTCCCTGCGGTCAGGATGACAGTTCCAAGTTTTCCTTGTCCAGAATTGACGGCATCAAGTCTCGATAGTCGCATTACAGATTCACATTCTGCGCGCCGGCCGGCGCGCCATCACGGCTGCAGCAAGGCTATTGTGAAATTGCTGATCACAAATGGCAAATACCCAGGTTGATGCAATGGTTGCTTTTCACGGCAGAAAGCGCCAATCAACAACGGTCCCGTGAGGCCGGCTTTCACGCAGGCATTATTCTGTTCTCAGGGATCGGGGCTATTATTCGCGGTGCAATGCCCGACTATCGTCGCATCCTTGTGGTGGAGGACGACCGCGCCATCTCGCGCGGCCTCGAATTTGGCCTGAAGCAAGAGGGCTTCGATGTGACGCTGGCCGAAACCGGCAAGGCAGCACTTGAGGCGGCGCGCACGTTGCCAATTCACCTTGTGCTGCTCGACGTGCGCCTGCCCGACACCACCGGCTTCGACGTGTGCCGCCGGCTGCGCGCCGAGGGCAAGCGCCAGCCCATCCTCATGGTCACCGCCCGCGATGAAGAGCTGGACAAAGTCGTCGGCCTCGAACTGGGTGCGGACGATTACATCGTCAAGCCGTTCAGCTTGCGCGAGTTGATGTCGCGCATCCGCGCCGCCCTGCGTCGCGCCTATGGCGAACTGGCTGTCTCCAGCGCCGACGACCTCTGCTTCGGCAACATCACCGTCAACACCACACGCATGACGGTGGAGCGCGATGGCCGGCTGGTGCCGCTGACGCCGATCGAATACAAGCTGTTACGCCACCTCGTCACCCATCCGCGCCGGCCCTTCACCCGCAACCAGCTCATTGAGGCCGTGTGGGGCTATGACGGCGAGATTGGCGACGACCGCACGGTGGACGTGCATGTGCGGCATGTGCGCGAAAAGCTCGAGGAGAACCCCGCCGAGCCGCGTCACCTCATCACCGTGCGCGGTGTCGGCTACAAGTTCGAGCCATAGCCCTTCCTGCTCGCAAAGGCGCAAGGCCGCCGCTCCATCCCTCTTGGAGTTGGGAATCGGATTGTTGCGGAACCTTAACCAAACTTTCTGGCAATTCTTCAGTTTCACCTGCCACAATCACGCCCAGGCAAAACGCCAACAGTCAAGGAGAGAAGAAATGACTCGACGCACAGTGAAATTGATGAGCGCGGTTGCAGCGCTTTCGATTGCAGCAAGTGGCGCGGCGATGACGCAGGTGGCGCGCGCCGCAACGCCGGCAGTGTGGCAGGCGCAGGAAGACCGCGGCCTGATTATTCTGCGCATAGTCGCTGACGGCCCGGCCGGCCAGGCCGGCCTTCGACGCGGCGATATTTTGACCAAATTCAACGACATTGAGATCAACGATCTGGCCGGCTTGCGGGATGCCCTCAAGGCACAAAAGGCCGGCGATGAAGTCACCCTCACCTTTTTGCGCGGCGACAAAGAGCAGACCGCCAAGGTGAAGCTGGGTGATTCCGAAGGTCATCCATACCTCGGGATCGTGACAGAGGGCGTGGCCGAAGAGGTTCCATCAACGCCCACCATGCCCTCTGTGCCAAATCAGCCGGATCAACCGAGCCAACCAGACCAGCCCGCGCAGCCCGCGCAGCCAGGCCGGCAGATGCCCTTCAACATGCAGTTGCAGTTCAAGGTGACCGAAGTGGTGACCGATAGCCCGGCCGCAAAGGCCGGCGTGCTGAAGGACGATGTCATCGTCTCATTGAATGGCAAGGCGTTCAACAGCCAGACCACCCTCGCCGACGCGATCAAAGCGCTGAAGCCCGGCGACGAGGCGACGCTGAACATCAAGCGCGGCGACAAGACGCAGGACATCAAGGTGACGCTGGGCGAAAACCCCGACAACAAGGGTGTTGCGTATCTCGGCGTTGGCTACAACCTCGATCTGAGCGCCTTTGGCAACATGATGCCGAACCAGCAAAACCAGCCCAACCAGCCACACAGGCGCGCGCCGCGCGGCCAGAACCAGCCAGGCGCGCCGTTCCAGATACCACACGGCATGCTGCAGGTGGTCGTTGGTGAAGTGACGAAGGACAGCCCCGCCGACAAGGCCGGCTTGAAGGCTGGCGATGTGATCAGCGCGGCCAATGGCACAGCCATCAGCACGCCGGACCAACTGGTGAAACTGGTGCAGGCTGCCAAGCCCGGTGACAAGATGACGCTGAGCGTGACGCGGGATGGCAAGGCGCAGGAAATCACCGTGACATTGGGTGAAAACTCCGACAAGCCAGGCGCCGGCTACCTGGGCATCGCGATTGGCGCGGCGATGAAGTTCGACAACATCCTGCCAGGCCAGCAGGGCAGCATGCAGATGCCTTTCGATTTCTTCGGTGGCTTCCCGTTCCAAGCGCCGCAGCAAGCACCACAGCAGAACAACACGCAGTCGTAAACGGCACAGACTCAGCTTATTGACGGGTTCTCCCAACCCTCCCATCCAGAGGCTCAACAGACCGCTCCCCCGGCGGTCTGTTGGGCTATATTGGCAGTGTCCGATTGCCTGAGGTTTTATTCGTCATTCCCGCTTGCGCGGGAATCCAAGCGTGCGCCAGCTCTGGATGCCCGCCCTCTGCGGGGATCTTCGACCTGCACGAGCATGACGAAATGAAAACCCCGGGTAATCAGCGGCAACGTCTGATTACCTGAGGTTTTTGTCCGTCATTCCCGCTTGCGCGGGAATCCAGACACGCGCCGGCTCTGGATGCCCGCCCTCTGCGGGGATCCTCGGCCTGCGCCGGCATGACGATGTGAAAATTCCGGATACTCAGTGGCAATGTTAAAAAATATGCGATTCATCTCCCTTCGCTGGCGATTGGCGCTGAGCTATGCGCTGTTGGCCGTGCTGACAGTGTTTGCTGTTGGCGCGCTCGCGCTCGCGCTCATCCGCAACAATCTGCGCCAGCGCGAGGTTGAGCTGATGAACGCCAACGCCGGCGCAGTTGCCAAACAAGCCGCGTTGATCTTTCAGCAAGGCGCGAGCCGCGGCGCGCTGCAGCAGTTGGCCGACACCGCTGCGTTCATGGGCAACGCACAGGTGCGCATCCTCGACAGCGCCGGCGCGATCCTGGTCGATTCCGGTCCGCGCGGCGCAGCGCAGCGCCTGCTATGGATCACGCCCACGCAGCGCCAGGCCAGCGACGACAAGGCGCAGCGCAGTGCCGGCGTGCTGGTCATCATGACCTCCGAGGGCATCTTCAGCCTGAACGATCCCGACCTTGCGCCATGGCTGCGCGCGCTGCTGCCCGATGCGCGCATGTATGTCGTGCGGCGCAACGCCGGCGCATATGGCAATCAACTCGACTTCGAGCAAGTGCCAGCAAACGCGCAGCCGGAATCGGTGGCCGAAACACCCTTGCCAGCAACCGCCGCGCATGCGCGGCAAACCATCATCGTCGGCAACGCGCCAGCCGGCGTCGTGGAGATGAGCGGCGAGACGCCCTTCAGCGATGCAGCGCTTGGCACAGCGCAGGGCGCGCTGCTCTTCGCCGCACTCATCGCGCTGGGTGTGGCGCTACTCGCCGGCCTGTGGGTCAGCCGGGGCCTCACTGCGCCGCTCAGCGCGCTGGCCGGCGCATCTGCGCAAATGAGCCAAGGCGACTTCAACATCCGCGCGCCCATGCGAAACAAGCGCACCCGCGATGAAATCGATCAGCTCTCCGCGCAGTTCAACGATATGGCCGAGAAACTCGACACCAGTTTCAAGGCGCTTTCGGATGAGCGCGATGCGCTGCGCCGGTTCATCGCCGATGCATCGCACGAGCTGCGCACCCCTATCACGTCGCTCAAGCTGTCGAATGAGTTGCTGCAAGGGCCGATGGGCGACGACCCGGCAACGCGCGCGGAATTTCTGGCGCAGAACGAAGCGCAATTGAACCGGCTGGAGTGGATCACGCACAATCTGCTGGATCTGTCGCGGCTGGACGCCGGCATCGCCAACCTCAACATTGCGCCACAGGGCGCTGGCGATCTGATCGACGCGGCCGGCGCGCCCTTCAAGGTGAAGGCTGAGCAGAAGGGCGTCGCGCTCACGCTGCACAAACCGCTCCTGCCGGTGATCGTGCCATGCGACCGCGCGCGCATGGAAATTGCGCTGTCGAACCTGATCAACAATGCATTGAAGTTCACGCCGGCCGGCGGGCAGGTGGATGTGAGCGTGCAATCGGACGCAGATGCAACGCGTTTCATCGTGCAAGACACCGGTATCGGCATCAGCGACGAGGACAAGGCGCGCGTGTTTGAACGTTTCTATCGTGGCAGCAATCCTCAAGCCGAGGGCAGCGGACTCGGCCTCGCCATCGTGAAGAGCATCGCGCAGGCGCA
>CAZPVX010000004.1:5697-12797 GCA_964590135.1 uncultured Anaerolineae bacterium
TCTTCGTAGAAAGTGTTTCAGGCCAGGGCAGCACTTTTGGCATCTCGCTACCAAACACGGCGCGCCAGAAGTGAGGGCAATTTGATCGTAACGCCGGCACAAATCTACTGCCAACCCTCTACAATGCCGGCATGTCGGATCAACCACTTCGCCGCGCGCTGGACAAGCTGATCGCCGCAGCCCTGCGCGCCGCTGATCCGCGGGAGGCGATTCGCCGGCATGCGCGCATCGCCGGCGAAATGTTGCACATTGACCACCGGCAATACGACCTTGCGCAATTCGATGAGGTGCGCGTGCTGGCTGCCGGCAAGGCAGCCATGTCAATGGCTGAGCAGGTCATCACGCTGTTTGGTTCCCGTATCACGCGCGCAGTCGTGGTGACGAAGTATGGGCATGCCCTCACTTCATCGCAGCTTCAGCCTCTCAACCCTCTCATCATCGAGGCCGGCCACCCCATTCCCGACGAAAACAGCCGGCGCGCTGGCGAGGCATTCTGTGAGGCGCTGCAAGGTTGCACCGAGCGCACGCTGGTGATCACCTGCGTGAGTGGCGGCGCGTCGGCGCTGCTGGTCGCGCCGCAGGAGGGCATCTCGCTCAACACGCTGCGCGCCGTCAACGCCGCGCTGTTGCGCAGCGGCGCAGACATCCACGAGATGAACGCCGTTCGCTCGCGGCTGGATCGCCTGAAAGCCGGCGGACTGGTGCGTATGGCGCAGCCGGCGACCGTGGTCAGCCTGATCTTGAGCGATGTGATCGGCGACCCGCTGCCCGTGATCGCCAGCGGCCTGACGAACGACCCGCGCGCGCACAACGTGCTGGTGGGCAACAATACGCAAAGCTGCAACGCGGTGGCCGGCGCGGCGCGCGAGTTGGGCTTCACAGCGCATGTGGTGACCACTGAATTGCGCGGCGAAGCAAAAGATGCCGGCGCGCGCATCGCGCACGATCTGCTGACGCCTTCCGCGCTGGCTGACGGGCAGAGTAAAACGAGCGTTCGCTGCCTGGTTTATGGGGGCGAGACAACCGTGACGCTGCACGGCAATGGCAAGGGTGGACGCAACCAGGAATTGGCATTGGCGGCGGCGATGGCGCTCAATCGCGGCGACATTCAACCGAATGTGACTGCATATGCGGTGGCTGCGCTTGGCACCGACGGCACTGATGGCCCGACTGACGCCGCCGGCGCATTCGCCTTCGGCGACACGATCCAGCGCGCGCAAGTCGCCGGCCTCGATCCGGGTGACTTTCTTCTGCGCAATGACAGTTATCATTTCTTCCAGACGCTCAACGACCTGATCGTGACTGGCCCCACCGGCACCAACGTGGCCGATGTGACAATCGCGCTCGCGGCGGAGCCTTGAAAGTCAGGAAGCAAGCAACAGGCATAAGCTGAATTTGCACGTCCAAAATCGCCATGACCACCCTACCCACCGTTACCCTCGCTGATATCTACGAAGCCCAGCAGGTGCTGAAGAATGAGTTGGTTGTCACGCCGTTGCTTCCCGAATTGCGCTTGTCGCAACTGCTGGGTGCGCGGGTCGCACTCAAGGCAGAATCGCTTCAGCGCGCCGGCTCATTCAAGATTCGCGGCGCGTACAACAAGATCAATCACATGAGCGATGTGGAGCGCAAGCGCGGTGTGATTGCGGCAAGCGCCGGCAACCACGCGCAAGGGGTGGCGCTGGCAGCGAGCTTGTACGGCGTGCCGGCGACCATCGTCATGCCAGAATTTGCGCCGCTGACAAAGGTGGTGAACACGCGCAGCTATGGCGCAGAGGTGGTGCTGCACGGCGCAAGCTACGACGATGCCAGCGCAAAGGCGCATGAGTTGATGGCAGAGCGCGGCATGACCTATGTGCATGCCTTCGACGACCCGCTGGTCATCGCCGGCCAGGGCACCATCGGGCTGGAGATCCTGGCCGCGCTGCCGGAATTGACCACGATGGTCGTGCCGATCGGCGGCGGCGGGTTGATCAGCGGCATCGCGATTGCCATGAAGGCGTTGAAGCCAACCGTGAAAATCGTTGGCGTGCAGAGCGCCGGCTGCTCATCGATCAAGCCATCGCTGGCCGCCGGCCAGGTCGTCACAGCATCCTCGGCCAACACCATCGCCGACGGCATCGCGGTGAAGCGGCCGGGCGAGATCACGTTGCGCTACATCCGCGAGCTGGTGGATGATGTGGTCGTGGTGACCGATGACGAAATTGCGCGCGGCATTGCACACTGCGCAAACTCGGCGCGGCTGGTGGTGGAAGGCGCCGGCGCAGCCGGCGTGGCCGCCTTGCTCAGCCAGAAGATCGCGCTGGATCAAGACGATGTGGTCTGCACTGTGCTGTGTGGCGGCAACATCGACGCGAACATGCTGGCGCGGGTGATCGAGCAGGTGATGGTGCAGGAAGGTCGCATCATCGTATTAAAACTGACCGTGACAGACCGGCCGGGGCAACTGGCTGCATTGGTGAATCAGGTGGCGGCATGCGGCGCAAACATTCTCGACGTGATCCATCGCCGCGCGGTGTGGCTGGCACCGCTCACGCGCACCGGCATCGAGATTGTGCTGGAAGTGCGCGATGAGGCGCAGGGACAAATGGTGATACAGCGGCTCAGCGACGCCGGCTATCACGTCGAGCGTGTGCGCCTGGGCGGATGGCCGGAGTGAGGAAAGCGCGTGGAGTTGCGAGTATCATCATCCCCTCAGCACTTGAAACTCAGCACTCGGAACTCAAATGGTTACACCCGATGAATTCAAACATGTAATGCGACGCTGGGCCAGCACGGTGACGATCATCACCACGAAGGCCGGCGATACGATCTATGGCCTGACCGCAACGGCATTCTCGTCGCTCAGCGCCAACCCGCCTGAAGTGTTCGTGTGCATCAACAAAAACACGCGCACGCATCCGCTGATCGAGCAGGCCGGCAACTTCTGCGTGAACTTCCTCACCGAGGACATGAAGACCATCAGCGACCGCTTCGCCGGCCGCATGCCCGACGTGGAACGCTTCAAGGATTTGCCGCATCGCGCCGAGGCAACTGGCGCGCCAGTGCTGAATGACGCGCTGGCCTATCTCGATTGCACTGTCAGCCGCGCGCTCGACACTGGCGACCACACCATTTTCATCGGACTGGTGGTCGCCGCCGGCGTGCAGCATGATGAACATACGCCGCTGCTCTACCTGAATGGCCGCTATCGCGGCGTGAGCGGCAAAATCGACTGAAGCAAGCGAGAAAGGGAGACGAATCGCACTCGCCTGCTCACTTTTTCATTCTCTTCTCAAAATGGGTCTTTCTGAAATCAGCGCCGCATTCGCAAAGGCAAAGGCCGAAGGCCGGCCGGCGCTCATGCCATATTGGTCGCTCGGCTACCCAAACGCCGAAACATCACTGCGCGTGATCGAGGCGATTGTCAGCGCCGGCGCCGACATGGTTGAGTTGGGCGTGCCATTCAGCGACCCGCTTGCTGATGGCCCAGTCATCCAACACGCAAATCAAATCGCGCTTGAGCATGGCATCACCGTGAACCGCTGCGTTGCGCTTGCCGCGCGACTGCGCGCCGCTGGCGTGACTGCGCCGATGTTTGCGATGGGATATGCCAACCCGATACTGGCGCACGGAGAAGCGCGCTACGTCGAGGATTGGCATGGCGCGAAGATCGACGGCCTGATCGTGCCGGATTTGCCGCCCGAGGAAAGCGCAGGCCTGAAGCGTGAATGCGAGGCGCGTGGCATGGCGCTGGTGCAGTTCGCCGCGCCAACCAGCACCGATGAACGGATCAAGCTGGCCGCATTTCATGCGACTGGCTTCATCTATGTGGTTTCAGTCACCGGCGTCACCGGCGCGCGCGCCGCGCTGGCCGCCGGCCTGCGCGAATATGTCGAGCACGTGAAATCTTGCGCGGCAGGCAAACCGGTCGTCGTTGGCTTCGGCATCAGCAATCGCGAGCAGGTGCGCGAGGTCGGCCAGTTTGCTGACGGCGTGATTGTCGCCAGCGCGCTGATCCGCGCCGCCGGCGATGCGCCAGACCCCGCGCAGGCCGCATACGATTTTGTCAGGCAACTCAGAACATGACATGTGGCGATGCGCCGCGTCAAGCATCGATCGCCATTTCGCAGACAATATCCACAATCATGCTGCGCCCTCTCTATCACTTCACCCCCGAAAAGAACTGGATCAACGACCCCAACGGCCTGGTGTATTTCCAGGGTGAATGGCACCTGTTTTATCAATACAATCCCTACGCCGACGTGTGGGGGCACATGCACTGGGGCCATGCGGTCAGCAAGGATCTGCTGCACTGGAAGCACTTGCCGATCGCCCTGTATGAAGACGAAGCCGCCGGCGTGATGATTTTCTCCGGCAGCGCAGCCGTCGATTGGCTGAACACCAGCAAACGCGGCAACCCAGATGCGCCGGCATTGATTGCCGCCTACACCGGCCACCGCGAAGGTGAAGAAGACCAGCGGCTCGCCTATAGCGTCGATGCCGGCCGCACCTGGGTGAACGACACACACAATCCGCTCATCCGCATCGGCGCAAAGGATTTTCGCGACCCCAAGCTTTTCTGGCATGAGCCAACACAGCGCTGGATCATGGCCTGCGCGATTCCAGATGCGCATCAGGTGCGCTTCTACGGCTCGACTGATCTGCGCGCGTGGCAGCATCTGAGCGATTTTGGGCCTGCCGGCGCAATCAGCAGCATCTGGGAATGCCCCGATCTGTTTGCGCTCAGCGTCGATGGCGATCCCAACCAGATCAAATGGGTGCTGAAGGTCGATCACTCGGCCATGATCAACAACCATGCCGGCGCACAGATTTTCATCGGCCAGTTCGACGGCGAACAGTTCATTTGCGATGATCCACCGACGCGCATTCGCCCGATCGACTATGCGTTGGACTTCTACGCCGCGCAGTCGTGGAATGACGCGCCAGCAGGCCGGCATGTTTGGCTGGGGTGGATGACGCACTGGTCTTATGCCGGCAAGTTGCCCACCTCACCCTGGCGCGGCATGATGAGTGCGCCGCGCGAGTTGGCGCTGCGCACCTTTGACGACGGCATCCATCTGACACAGCAGCCCGTGCAGGAGATCAAGGCGGCGCGCGCAGCGCATGCCACGCTGGCAAACGTAGCTGCATCGCAGGCAACGATCGATGTGAAGGGAACTGCGCTCGACATCGCAGTGACATTCGCGGCAAAGAGCGCATCTCCCTTCGGGCTGCATGTGCGTGTGGGCGCGGCAGAGCGGACGACGGTTGGCTACGATCCCCAGGTCGGCATGCTGTTCGTCGACCGCAGTGCAAGCGGCGATGTGAGTTTTTCGCCGCACTTCACCGAGCGGCACGCGGTCGAACTGCCGCTCAAAGACGATGCGCTTTCGCTGCGCATGCTGGTTGATGCGCAATCGGTCGAAGTGTTTGCAGACGAAGGGCGCGTCGTGCTGAGCGTGCAGATCTTCCCAAGCGAAGAGAGCGACGGCATCGACCTATTCGGCGATGCGGTAGTGAAAGCGTTGGATGTGTGGCGATTGCAATGATGAAAGAAACCTGGCGTCTGCAGCGTCGGGTTTCCTTATCGCGCGAGGCCGCGCACAAAGCGCTGCATGCCGGCGCTGATGCGATTGAGTGAATATTTGTTGACGTTGTGCAGGAAGTTGAACACATGCGGGTGCGCCGGCGCGAGCAACACATCCGCCATCACCTGCACGTCGAGGCCGGCTTCGATTTCATGCCCGCGCGCTGCCCCATTCAACAAGCCGGCCACCGTCACACGCTGCCATGTGAAGGGCGAGCCGACTGGACTCTCTGGAAGGGTGATCTCGCGCTGCGCGGTGCACAGCAGCGGCGCATGACGCGCGTTGAAGCGCACCACCGCATCGAGGAACCAACACAACTGTTCCAGCTTTGGCTCGTTGCGGCTGGACATCTCGCGCAGCGTGCCGAGCGACGCATTCTGAAAATCGGCCATCTGCGCATCCAGCAGCGCGAGGCATAGTTCGCCCTTGTTGGCGAAGCGGCGATACAGCGTGCCCTGCCCCACCTGCGCAGCCTTCGCGATGTCGGCCATGTTCACTTCGGCCACGCCATGCTTGGCAAACAATTTCTCAGCGGTGCTGAGGATGCGCCGGCGGTTCTCTGCAGCATCGCAGCGCTCTGTGCGCTGCGGCGCTTCAGCGATCAAATTCAAGGTCTCAAGGTTGCGCTTGCTCATTGCGTCTCCCGCTCACTGCTCCACTGCGTGATGCAGCCCGTCGTCGCGTCAATCCTGCCAAGTGTAATCTGCAATACGCGCATCGGCTCCGTTTGTATTTCCTTTCGATGCCGGCGCGTCCCTGATTCCCTTCTGAATGTTTGCACAAACCCTTGACAAGCGGACACGTGTCCGATAGACTTGCATTATAAGTGGACACGAGTCCGATTTCAAGATCATATTGTGAAACCAAGGAGAAAACAAAATGGCATGGGTATTGGATAGCGCGCACAGCAACGTTAAATTTCAGGTGCGCCACATGATGATCAGCAACGTGCATGGCGCCTTCGAGAAGGTGAGCGGCACGATCGATTACAACGAAGCCGCGCCGGAGAAGACGATCGTGGATGTGAAGATCGACGCGGCCAGCATCAACACGAAAGACGAGAAGCGCGACAACCACCTCAAGTCGCCCGATTTCCTCGATGTGGAGAAGCACGCTCAGATCGAATTCAAGAGTACGCGTGTGCAACGCATCGACGACAACACCGCCAAGCTCTATGGCAACCTCACCATCAGGGATGTGAGCAAGCCAGTGGTGTTGGATGTGGAGTTCCTCGGCAAGGCCAAGTCGCCATGGGGAGTCTGGAGCGCCGGCTTCATCGCCACTGGCAAGATCAATCGCGAAGATTGGGGGCTGAACTGGAACGTGGCGCTTGAGACGGGCGGCTGGCTCGTCAGCAAGGACATCAAGATCGAGATCGATGCCGAGATCATGGATATGCAACCACAGCCGGCAGAAGCCGCCGCAGCCTGACAAATGCATTACACTGACAAGTGGCCGGCTCATCTGCCGGCCATTTTTTGTTATCGCAAGCGATGCGTGATCCCATGACCGAACCTGCCATTCACCCGC